>JAFQDE010000039.1 GCA_017416155.1 Tyzzerella sp. | reverse complement strand
TTGCTAATTCGTGAGTGCTTCCTCTTCCCAGCAGATATTCTTCCACAACCTTCTTCTTAAATTCAAAACTGTATTTTGCCATTAAAAAACCGACCTCCCAATCGTTAGATTTTTTGGTCTAACTTTTGGGGGTCGGTTCATTATTTTCGCCAATGCAACAGCACATTCTTTAATATGTAATTATTCTTCTACAACTAATTCGGATGTACAGTGTGGACATCTTGTTGCTTCAATTGCAATCTCAGACTTACAGAATGGACAAGCCTTTGTTGTTGGTGCTGCAGGTACTTCTTCCTTCTTCTTTGTAAATTTTGCTGATACACCGTTCATAAACTTCACGATACAGAAAATCACAAATGCCATAATCACGAAATTAATAATTGCTGTAATGAAGTTACCATAGTTTAATGTTGCATCGCCCTTTAGCGCAAGCTTGTATTCAGAAAAATTCATTCCTCCGAAAAGTCCGAGTACCGGGTTAATAATATCTGCAACGAGTGAATCAACGATTGCTTTAAAAGAAGCACCGATAATAACACCGACTGCCATATCCATTACATTTCCACGGCTGATAAATGCTTTGAATTCGTCAAAAAATTTCTTCATAAGTTTTCTCTCCTTTTATCTTAATAAAGCCCATGAATCAATTATAACTCATGGGCTTCAATTACGCAAATATTTATTCAATAATATCTTCGCTTTGACTTGCTTCAGCAGCTGCCTGAATGTCTGCATCAAACGAGAACATTGGTTTTACATCTTTACCTTTAATCTTGCGGTCAACATAATTGCGTGTAATCTTGAATACCAATGGGCTTAAAAGTACAACGGCAATTAAGTTTGGAATCATCATAAGTCCGTTAAATGTATCAGAGATATCCCATGCCAAAGATGAAGTCATAACTGCGCCGGAAACGATCATTAATACAAAAATCACTTTGTATACTTTTACGACTTTTTCGCCAAATAAATATTCTACAGCTTTTGAACCATATTGTGACCATCCAAGAACAGTTGTAAATGCAAAGAGCAACATTGCAATTGCTACAAACCATTCTCCCGGCTGACCATACACATTACCAAATGATTCACTGATTAAAGTAGCATCACTAACACCTGCATTTACGACACCTGTTTCTAAGTTGATCATACCTGATGTCAATGCAATCAAAGCTGTCATCGTACAAACAATCATAGTATCAAAGAACACTTCAAAGATTCCCCACATGCCCTGTTTTACAGGTTCCTTAACGTTTGATGATGAGTGAACCATTACCGAGGAACCAAGACCTGCTTCATTTGAGAATACACCACGCTTACATCCCTGAACAATTACAAGTTTGAGTGCCGCACCGGTTGCACCACCAGCTAAGGCTTTTACACCGAGTGCATGTGTGAAAATAGATTTAAATGCTGGACCAATCAATTCATAATTCATAAATACAGCTATCAGACCAAACACAACATAAGCAACAGCCATAAATGGTACTACACGCTCTGCTACAGTTGCAATTCTCTGCAGACCACCAATAATGATAAGAGCTCCGACTACTAAGAGTGCAAGACCAATCATTAAGTTAATCATATTAACATTGCCAATTTGCCAATCTACATTTGAAAAGAATGCGGATTCCATGTTCAGCGTAATCTTATTAACCTGACCCATGTTTCCGATACCGAATGAAGCCAAGATAGCAAAAATTGCAAATAATACAGCTAAAATAGATGCAGGTATTTTCATACCCTTCATTTTTCCAACACCATCTTTCAGATAGTACATTGCACCTCCTGACCACTCGCCATCACTATTTTTACGGCGATAATAGATACCAAGTACATTTTCAGAGAAGTTTGTCATCATTCCAAGGAATGCTGCAATCCACATCCAGAGAACTGCACCAGGACCACCAATGCAAATAGCTGCAGCCACACCTGCGATGTTTCCGGTACCTACTGTTGCTGCAAGAGCTGTACAGAGTGCCTGGAATTGAGAAATTGATTTCTTGTCGGTTTTCTTGGTTGATGTGTTGTCTTTCTTAAATACAGTTACGATGGTCTTAGTCCACCAATGACGCAAGTGTGTAATCTGGAATACGCCTGTTACAGCTGTCATAATTACACCTGCGATAAGTAAGAGATACAGACCAAAATCTGTCCATATCCATGTGTTAATTACGTTGTTGATTTCTGTAATCTTTTCTACAAGATTCATTTTATGCTCCTCCTTATGTATGTGCATATCCCAAGGAATAAAAAATGGATTCAAAGAAACCTTTGAACCCAACGTTAACAATAACTAAATAAAAGTTATCACTGTCCTTTTGCCTGAGAGATTCGCGAGTGTCACCTTCACTTATCACCTTCGGCACCCATTAATTGGGATTCTCCAGTGTGCCATCCAATCACAGTGTTACCTGCGAGCTTCACTTGGCCGATATGCAATTGATGTGTCTATTCTATCACTATTCTTAATAATGTCAACAGGTTTATTAAGTAAATCTAATAATAAATAACATTAAGAATTTCTTATATATTTCTTAACACTATTGACATGGTAAAAAATGCATGCAATAATAAGTGTATTAATACAGATAGTACACTTTGAAGAAAGGAGTTTTTGTATGATTGTGATAGATTATCATGATAAGCGTCCAATATATGAACAAGTGATTGAGCGTTTCCAGATGCTAATATTGAACGGTGCTCTTGAAGCGGATTCGCAGCTCCCCTCTGTTCGCTCATTAGCGGTAGATTTGTCAATCAATCCGAATACTATTCAAAGAGCATATACTGAACTAGAACGACGTGGACTTATCTATTCAATTAAGGGACGAGGTAATTTTGTTTCTTCGCAAAAAGACGTTGTAAAAGAACAACAGCAACTTCTATTAGAAGATTTGAAAACACATTTGAAAATATGTAAAGAATCAGGCATTGATTCTCTTCATGTTTTAGACTGTTTTAAAGAAATTTTTCAGGAGGTGAAGTCATGATTGAATTAAAAAATGTCAGTAAATGTTATGGTGATATTGTTGCAGTAGACAACATTAGTTTGACAATTAAAGAGGGGGCTGTAATGGGGCTTCTCGGAACCAATGGTGCGGGAAAGAGTACTCTTCTTCGCAGCATGGCAGGAATTTTAAAACCGGAACACGGAGATATTTTGATAAACGGAGAACCAGTTTGGAATAATCCAAAGGCAAAATCACTTTTCTTCTATATCTCAGATGACCAGTTTTATTTTCCAAATTCTACTCCAAAGGAATTTGGAGCATTTTATAAGACCTACTACCCTGCTTTTGATACGGAACGTTTTCACACTCTTTTAGATAAGATTGATTTACCTGCCAGCAGAAAAATCCGTACATTTTCCAAGGGTATGAAGAAACAACTCTCTATCTTGATTGGAATCTGTGCTGAAACACAATATCTGTTCTGTGATGAAACCTTTGATGGTCTTGATCCTGTGATGCGACAGGCAATTAAAGCACTCTTTATCCAAGAAATGAGTGAGCGAAGCTTCACACCTGTAATTGCCTCACATAACTTACGAGAGCTCGAGGACATCAGTGATCACATTGGGCTTCTTCACAAAGGCGGAGTGCTACTGTCTCAAGATTTGGAAGAATTAAGATGCAACCTTACTAAAATTCAATGTGTGCTTCCGGAAGAATATGACCAAAAAATTCAGAATGCACTGCTTGTAATGAAGATGCAACGACACGGCAAACTTTTGACAATGACCGTTCGCGGCGAATCAGAAAAGGTTGTCGGGTGGCTTAATACATTGAATCCTATTTATTGTGAGTCAATTCCACTCACGCTAGAAGAAATCTTTATCAGTGAAACGGAGGTGGCCGGATATGACATTAAGAGTCTCATTTCCTAAGTTGATTATGGAAACACTGCGCAGACATGTTGTTGCAGTTTTGATTATGGTGTTAGCTTTTTTTATACACATCATTTCCTTTTTTTTAAACGTACAGAATCTGATAAACACCAGAGTTATTGAAGATATAAATATGGTGCTATCAAGTTCCTACTATCCTCCAACGAGAGATTTAGAGTATGTAATTGAACATTTGACAGAACTTTGCTCTCCGAATGTTTGGAATATGATTCTTGCAATGGCAATTGGCGTATATTTGGCATTTGATTTCTTCCGTTATCTTCACTCAAAAAAAGAGACGGATTTTTATGAATCTATGCCGATTCGTAAACAGACACGATTCAAAATGCTATTCATTGCTTGCATTGGAGTATTTACTGTGTTTACTGCCATTACACTTGGTATAGAACTTGCAATTATCTACGGATTCGGTTACGGTTCTACAATTATTGTCAAAAACATGTTGTGGAGTCTTGTCTGTATGATTGGAGCATTCCTTGCATGTTTTACAACTACCGTACTTGCCATGGTAATGACAGGGCACAACATCATCGCGTTTTTAGGATTGGGCGTTTTTGCTAGTTATATTCCGCTGATTATCAGCAATCTTGTTCCGCTGTATGCAGATATTTTCTTTAAAACCTATGTGCACCGTGAAATTAGCGAAAAGTACTTTTATTTTTCACCGGTAACCCTTGCATACAAGGCAACATATCATTGGAATTATCATACGGAAATATGGAACATAAAAGACCATTGGACCTATTTGCTTGGATGCTTTGTGTTTTCACTTGTAATTGGTGTTGTTGCTTATCTTCTCTTCCTGCGCAGGCCGTCTGAGACAGCAGGACGCGCCATGGCTTTTGAGAAATTTAACCCTGTAATACGATTTATGCTTGTAATTCCAGCTGCGTTGTACGCTGGTCTTCTCTTAAACGAAATAGCTGCTTACGCAAATACAGCATGGCTGATATTTGGACTTGTTTTTGTGGCATTCTTAATGCATGGTATCATGGAATGTATTTTCCAATTTGACATTAAAGCGCTTTTAGGCAAGAAAAAACAACTATTGTTTGCAATCCTATTCTGCCTTGCATTTGTATTTGTCTTCTGGGCTGACCTATTCAAATATGATGCATACATGCCAAATGAAAAAGATGTGAAATCTATTCAGATAGACTCTTATATTTTTGATGAAGGAAAATACAATTGGGAAGAACACAAAGATTGGCTGACCGGAGATTCTGTTGAACTAGCGCTAAACGCCATCAAAGATATTAAAGCATCAAGTAATCCATCAGATAATTCAGATTATACTTATATGAATGATTTTACTGTGACATATAAACTCAAATCAGGCATTGAAAAACAGAGATGCTATGCATACTACGGAAATGAATTCCCGGAAAGTTTAGACAAACTGTCTGCCACGGATGATTTTAAAGATGATTTTTGCATTTTGTATCATGCTGATGAAATAGAGATAACTTCGCTTCAGGTAACAAACGGTCCGCAACAATTCAAACTTGACCTGACAAAAGAACAAATGCAGGAACTGTGTGAAATATATTTGGAGGAATACAGTAAGATTACTCTTTCGGATTCTATCTCAAAGAAACAAGTATTTATGTTGATTGTTGAATATCCGATTGAAGGGAAAGATTTTTCGGGTAATGAAAGTTATACGATTTATTCAGATTTCACTAATACGATTTCGTATTTAAAACAGTTTGATGTAGTAAGTTTTGCAGAATCAAAGGATATAAAAATCGAATATTTGGAATTCTACTCCGATAAATATGGTGAAATGCAACAGGAATACATCAACGATGAAGTGCTGTTAAAAGAATTAAAGCAATACATGATTCTCTCTGATTTCATGCGCTACCATAAGGATTACGGGGAAGATTATGTTAACTGTACTGTACGATATGTGTTACATGGTGACAGACGTTATATGGATATTTATTTGAATAAAAATGATGTTGCAAATTTGATAAATCAATAGAAAACATAAGTCTGTGGAGAATATACTTCTCCACAGTTTTTATTTGACAGAAAATACTATGTTCGGTACAATTTGAATAGACTGTACAAAGGAGAAAATCTAATATGGAAAAGACTACAGATAAACTGCGCAGAAGAAGACGCCACAAAAGACGACGGTTCATCAAACGTCTCCTTCGGTTGTTCATACTTATAATACCGATTGTTGTACTAATATTATTGGCGTCTTGGATAATCAAGAAAAATAAAACTGAAAAATACAAAGAAGATTCAGTTGAAACACTTGCTCCTATCGAGATTCAAAAAGACGAGCCCAAGCCCATTACCGCTTCTATCCTAACCGGCGGAGATATTATCATGCACGACCCACTTCTAACATCTAATCACTACAAAAAAGATGACGGAAGTTACGATTACAATAGTATTTTTAAATATATCAAAGGTCACTACGAGAATGTTGATTTGACGATTCTGAATTTGGAATCCACGATATCTGACGGCAACTACAAAGGGTATCCGAGATTTCGAGCTCCGGCTGCTATCGCTACTGCACTTTCACAAAACGGTGCAGATATATGTCAACTTGCAAACAATCATATTTACGACAATTATGATGCTGGATTTAATATGACGATACATGCAGTTGAGTCAAATGGTATGCAGTACATGGGTGTACGAAAATCAATCTCTGAAAAGACCTATATGATTCAGGAAGTCAGCGGAATTAAAATTGGTTTTTTTAATTATGTATTTGACACCGGTGCAAAGGAAGGGAAGGATATATCTATCAACTCAATTCCGGTAAATAATGCTACTGTTCCCCTGATCAATACATTTAACTATGGTAACACACAAAAACTCTATGATGAGATTCAGAAAGGACTTCAAGAAATGAAGGAAGCCGGTGTGGAATACACAATTGCCTATATTCATTGGGGTGTGGAATATAAAACAACGGAAAATACAAGACAGCACAAAATTGCACAAGAGCTTTGTGAACTGGGTATAGATGCTTTGATTGGCGGACATCCTCATGTCATTCAGCCTGTAGATTTACTAACTAATACGGCTGGTGACCATCGAATGCTCTGCGTCTACTCTCTCGGCAATCATTTGTCAAATCAATATAAGGAACGTATGGTCACTACAAAACCAACCGGACACACAGAGGACGGATTGCTTGTAAAACTGGTGTTAGAAAAATCCGATGATGGTACAGTATCACTTACAGAAGTAGACTTTATTCCAACCTGGGTATATCGCACACCAAATGAACCTGATGAGGGAAACCCGGAATTTTACATCATGCCGTTGGATAATCCTGACAAATTATTAAAAGAGGTGGATTTGCCGGAATTATCTAAAGATATAGCAGAATCCTTACAACGCACAAATGAAATCATTGGTGCAGGAGTCGAAAAAGTGAAGGACGCTCTTCCGCTCCGTTAGAGAGATAAATAAAACAACTGCGAGAACAGTACAATGCTGAACTCGCAGTTTTTATTTGTATCAATTATTATCCTCGATTCTGTGCCGCAACCAGACTCTCTCCGCAGTAAATCTTGCGAAGCTTTGGTTTCTCAATCTTACCGGTAGGATTACGCGGTATATCCGCGAAGATAATCTTTTTCGGACGTTTGTATCTCGGCATCTTCATGCAGAACTTCTCGATATCCTCTTCAGTACACTCAAAACCTTCTTTAATCTCAATAATCGCAGTTGCAATCTCACCCAAACGTTTGTCAGGGAGACCAATCACAGCAACGTCTTTTACCGCATTGTATTCGCGAATAAAGTCCTCAATCTGTACAGGGTAAAGATTCTCACCACCACTGATAATAACGTCTTTTTTTCGGTCTACAAGGAAAATAAAGCCATCTTCATCTTCTTGTGCCATATCGCCGGTGTAAAGCCAACCTTCTTCATCCATTACATCAGATGTTGCTTTTGGGTCTCTGTAGTAACAAGTCATAACGCCAGGTCCAAAAACAGCCAATTCACCGACTTCACCTTGTGCCACTTCATTTCTATGTTCATCTACGATCTTAGTTTTCCACCCGTACCCGGCTTTTCCAATCGCACCGACCTTGTGAATATTTTCTACTCCAAGGTGTACACAACCTGGTCCGATGGATTCACTGAGACCGTAGTTGGTATCGTATTGATGATGTGGAAAATATGATTTCCAACGCTTAATCAGGCTAGGCGGAACCGGCTGAGCACCAATGTGCATGAGTCGCCACTGACTCAATTCATAATCTTCCAATTTAATATCGCCACGATCAAGTGCATCTAAAATATCCTGTGCCCATGGTACTAGGAGCCATACGATACTGCAATGCTCTTCCGAAGCCGTCCTGATAATTGTCTCTGGATTCGTTCCCTTTAATAGAATCGCTTTTCCGCCTTCTAAGAAGCTTCCAAACCAATGCATCTTCGCACCCGTATGATAAAGTGGCGGAATACATAAGAACACATCATCCTTTGTGGTGCTGTGATGGTTCTGTTCTACCTTACATGCATGCATAAGACTTGTATGATTATGTAAAATAGCCTTTGGAAAACCAGTTGTACCTGAAGAAAAATAGATAGCAGCGTCATCCTCATCATTCACACGAATCATCGGTGACTGACTGGAACAGTTCATCGTTTGTGATAAGTAATCTTCTGCATAGATTGGTGTGTGCTCACCTACAAAAAATAACAGACGATTTGTCATAATCTCATCTGCAATCTCTTCTACACGGCCGATGAATTCTGGACCAAAAACCAAAATATCTGCTTCAGCAAGTTCCACACAGTATTTGATCTCATCCGCAGAATAACGGAAGTTTAACGGAACCGCTAATGCTCCTGTCTTTAAGATCCCAAAATAAATTGGGAGCCATTCCAAGCAGTTCATTAGAAGAATTGCAACCTTATCTCCTTTTTTTATTCCCCTTTGAATCAAAAGATTCGCAAAACGATTTGCTTTTTCATTAAATACATTCCATGTGATTTCACGGCGATAATAAGATGGTGAATTGGATTCAATTAATTCATATTCCTTCCACGTTACTCTTCGGTTATCCTTTATCTCAGGATTCACTTCTACAAGGCATACCTCATCCCCATATAATTTACAATTTCTCTCTAAGATTTCTGTAATTGGCATATTAATACCTCTTTCTTCTCTCTTTTTGACTTTAACGCGTCAACGCAATAAACATTATAGCACATGAAATTCAAAAAAGGAAGACGAATCTTCCTTTTTTTTACACTTTATTCATAGTCGAGACATGCCCTCTCTATTACATACGGTCTTACATACGTATTCGCAACATATACATGGTCCGGATGTTTCGCATAAACTGCAATATCTTCTGCTTTTTCTAATGTTGTTACAAGTGCAATATCATGTGTGCTTGATGGAATTGGATTCTCTACAAATTTCACTGTCAAAAGTCCAGGAACTTTCCCAACAAGAGCCGAAAGATTATCTCCCATTGCTTTTTTAAGTTTCGGTTTTTGAGTTTCTTCAATTTCCGGTTTAAATTTCCACATAACAATATGATGAACCATGATCTATTACCTCCTTTCGTTCCATAATGTAAATCCAAGTATTAATACACCACCGATGGACTGCATTGCTGTCATACTTTCACCAAGCAAAGTTACTGATATAACAATTGCAACTAACGGATCAATATAGCTTAAAATCGCAACCTTCTGTCCAGACAATTCCTTCAATGATGAAAAATAAAGACAATAAGTAATTCCGGTATGTACAATCCCCACAACAAGCAATGCTCCCCAGCCAATACCATCTAGCAAATGTAGATTCATTCCACCTGTTGCTATTACATATGGCAGTAGTATCATAATGGCAGCAATAAATTGTAAAAAGGTACGATGTAATCCTTCTACTCCTTTAATAAATTTATTAATCAAAATTACTGTTGCATAGAACATTGCAGCACCCAAGCCAAATAATATTCCAACAACATGTTTCCCTGATACACTGACATCGCCAATTCCTGTAATCATTACAATTCCTAATGTAGACATCACAAAACAGATAACCTGTTTTATAGTCATCTTCTCCTTAAAAAGAATCGGACAGACAAGTGTTACGATAACAGGCGCAAAATAATAACTTAATGTTGCAACTGAAACTGTTGTGTATTTGTATGCTTCAAATAAAAGAATCCAGTTGATACCCATTGCCATACCAGATGCAAGCAATAGAGGGACATCCTTTTTAATATTTCGGAATGGAATCTTGTTACCTGTAATCAGAAGATAAAAACCAATTAGGATTGCTGCCATAACAGCACGATATAATGCTAATTCTCCCGATGAAACACTGATGTGTCGCACAAACAATCCTAACGTACCAAAGATAGCCATTGATGCAATTAACATCAGTCGTGCAGTCTTTTGTTTATTCATAAAACTTCTCCATTATTTGTAGATTTTTTTGCGTTGTTGTTTTGCTGCAATTTTAATATAAAGCTTCGTTGGAAGGAATCTCGCAAAAAACACTAATGCTTTCATTTTGAATGTCGGTACAATTGTAATCTTCTTTTTAAACATCTGTGTAATTGCATAATTTGCACAATAACTCGAAGAGATGCCTTTGAGGGCAAACTCTACATTTGCAACCTTGTTAAATTCGGTATCGACCGGCCCCGGACAAAGGCAGCCAATATATACGTTACTGTGTTTACGACGCAGTTCTTCTGCTACACCTTGTGTATAGCTTGTTACATATGCTTTTGTTGCATAATAAGCGGACATGTATGGCCCTGCCGGGAGAAGTCCTGCTGATGACGCAACATTTAAAACATAACCTGCATTCTTGTCTATCATCTTGTCCAATACAAGTTTTGTAAGTAAATGCATTGCCTTCACATTCAAATCAATCATATTGAGTTCTGTTTCATTTTCTATTGTCAGTGTTTCGCCGCAATAGCCAAACCCTGCATTGTTAATAAACACATCTATATCAATAGAATTCAATTCATTCATGATACGTTTGCATTCATCCACATCCGACAAATCTGCTATCAATATCATACACTCTGTATCCAGTTCCTGTGCTAATTGCTCCAATCGCTCTCTTCTTCGAGCAACAAGAACTAATCTATATCCTTCCTTCGCAATACGTTTGGAAAACTCCGCTCCTATACCGGAACTTGCGCCTGTAATCACTGCATAACCTTTACTCATGAAACTACTCTCCTTGTGCTTTGTGTTTCGACTTCAAAATATATAAGAAAATAAAAATCCCTACAAATGGTAATATCATACCCGTTAGCATACCACATTTAATTCCTAACTGTTCTGCTGTATATCCATATTTATCCACTAAACGAATAATAACATTCGACTGCATTGCAACGTCTGTAATAATTCCAACCATTTGCGGCCCAATAGATGCACCCAAATCACCGCCTGCAGCCATCATTGCATAGATAAATACACCGCCTGTTTTGATTCGACTTGATGCAACAAGGAGACAACCCGGCCAAAGCATAGACGCACATAAACCGGTCAGGCCACATGCCAAAAGACCAACCAATGCAATGTTAGAAATAGACGCAACAAAGTAACATAACGTTGTGCCGACAATACACCAAAACAATACTCGTTCTATATTCTTGCCAATTTTTGCGTAAAGACTTCTACCCAGGCCAAGCATCATTGCAAATAATGCAACACCGAAGATATCTCCCCACACCTTTGGTATTCCAAGTGCCTGCTCAATATATCCTGAACTCCACTGTGCCATGGTACATTCACCTGCACCGCCGATAAATATAGCAATGAGGCATAACCACAATGTTTGATTCTTAAGCATACTAATAGTTCCTGACACACGTTCCGGTGTCTCCAGCGTAGGGACTTTAGAAAATCGAAATAATACCGTAGAAACAAACGGAATAATCGCAAATATAAGTCCTAACCATTGCCAATTCTCTTTGCCGAAAATATATAAAAAGATTGTACTAAATATAACAACTCCAACAACACCCCACGCATACATGGAGTGAAGTTTACTCATTTCTCGCTCCGGATTATCCGAAGGAATTGCTGCAATAACGGGACTCATTAAAACCTCAGCAAGCCCACTTGATGCAGAAAAAATAATTGTTCCAATTACCAAACCCAAATATACATTTTCCGGAAAAACAAATGGCCATAACGCATAAATCACAAGTCCTACCACTCCTATGGCCGGAGTATTTTGAACTGTTTTAGGTATATTAAACTTATGTGAAAAAAATGAAAATATTAAGTCTATTGTAAGTTGTGTAGAAAAATTAATCAAAACCAAAAGTCCTAATAATGAATATGAAATTCCATACAAAGAACGAAATGTCAGAAACAATATCGGTGATAAATTCCCCACAACTGACATTGTAATATTTGTTGTGTAGCATGCACATTTTAATCGAGTATATTTTTGTGTCATCTTATGTAATCCTTTCTATTTATGATATGATTTTCCATAACGTATTATATAATTAGAAACACATAATATTAACAAATACTAAAACTAATACTACGATTACAATCATAATGACCAAAAAAATAAAGTCCTGAATTTTTTCTTTGTCATCATCATTTGTTATTTCAGTGGTATTTTTATATACTGTATTTATCTCATTATTTTGATTACGAGATTGATTTAGTAAACTAAACGAATCAGTACAGTTAATGATTCTTGATTCAAATTGTTTTAACCATTCAATGTCATCTGTACAAACAATGTTTTTTTGAAAAGAATTTGCATCATGAACCAATTGATTACGAAGCCATCTCATATGTTTTAATTTTTTATAATCATTGTCCCAATCTTTTATGAGAAAATGACCTTGTGTTTCTTTTTCCATCTCTTCAATATATTTTGTGACACCAACATCACTAGAAAAAATTTGTTTACATAATTCATCAAGGTATTTATATGCTTCCAAAAAATGCAAAATAATATCATTCATTTTTTCTTCTCCTTTGTATTTTATATGGTTCTCCATAACGTAGACAAGTGAGGTTATTTGCCTCACTTGATTAATAATAATAATTAACAATAATATTCTATTTCTCCATAGAAATTGTACCATTTGTCAATTACTTCCCCACTTCTCGCTTCAATAATTCGCATGATATTTCGCAATGCTATTTTAGGAATATTAGAGTTGTTGTTGGCAAGTAAACATTTTCCGGCGCTTGTTATCCATATTTTTGTTGCATTTGCTTGTGGTGAACCTTCAGCCACATGTACATGAATTGGTTCAATTGGCTCTCCTTCATTTGCCCAGAAGAACACCCAATAAGATCCTATTTTAAAAACTTGAGGCATTTTCAAACCCCTTTCCTTTTGCAAATTCAATAATTAAGTGTGCTGTTGATTTTATAATATCAAGATATTTATTTACTTCATCTTCGTTAAAACCATATACATCATCCAATTCATACATTGGCAAATAACAAGTCAGACGATGAAAGCAATCTTTTGGATTAGGTTTTTCAATATATACTTTTACCTTACCATCAATCAAAACATCTGAATGTACTATTTCCGTATTATCATCTAATGTCATAAACGGATACATCATAATAATCACGTTCCTTCCACTAAATTTTGTTATATTCTTCATACATATTATAGAATATTATACAAACAATAGCAAATTTTTTATCATTAATTTCGATATCACTAATTTTCATTAAAAACATTTACTTGTGATATGGTTCACCATTAATAATTCGATAACTTCTATAAATCTGTTCTAATAATATCACTCTCATCAACTGATGTGGAAATGTCATCTTTGAAAAACTGAGCGCATAGTTTGATTTCTGAAGAACTTCTTGTCCCAATCCGATAGAACCACCAATGATAAAAATAATATGGCTGGTTCCCTGCACACCCAATTTATGAATCTTATCTGCCAGTTCTTCTGATGAGAGCTGCTTTCCATTGATTTCAAGCGTGATAACAAACGCATCATCTTTTAAATACTTCAAGATGCGCTCCGCTTCTTTGGAACGAATTACATCCTCTACGATATCGCTCGCATTGTCAGGAGTCTTCTCGTCTGCAACTTCTACAATCTCCAATTTACAATATTTGCTCAATCGCTTACTATACTCAGCAATTGCATCTTTTAAATACTTTTCTTTTATCTTTCCAACAGTAATTACTGTAATCTTCATTTTTTATTCTCCGTCTTACCCTATATAGAAATCCATAATCAGCATTGTGATAAATCCAAAAAGCAATGAGTATGTTGCCATCTGCTCATATCCATGACTATGTGTCTCCGGTATCATCTCATCGCTAACAACATAGATCATGGTTCCTCCTGCAAATGCTAATGCAAATGGTAAAATAACTGTCGCAACAGATACTGCTGTGAATCCAATCAAAGTTCCTATTATCTCAATCACACCTGTAAAACTTGCGATCAAAAATACACGCCACTTAGATACACCTGCCATAATAAGCGGTGATACAATAATCATACCCTCCGGAATGTTTTGCAAGGCGATACCAAGTGCAACCGTAACAGCATTTCCGATATTATCACTTCCAAAACCTACGCCTGCAGCAATTCCTTCCGGCAAATTATGTATTGCAATTGCCATAACAAATAACATAACCTTGTTTATGGAATTTTGAGACTCTGTATGCGTCTCCTGGTCAATTCCTGTAATACGATGCAAATGTGGAGTGATTTTATCTGCAAAGTTAAGGAACAACGCTCCTGTCAAGATACCGATTGCAGTTATCCAAATATTTCCTTCCTCCATGGACGGTAAAATAAGACCTAGTACGGCCGCAGCAAGCATAATTCCACCTGCAAATCCTAAGATAGCATCATTAAATTTATGTGGAACCTTCTGAAATATAAATCCTATCAAAACACCAATGATGGTGGCTCCGCCAACACCAAAAGCTGTGATTAACGCTAATTGCATGCAAGAATCCTCCTGTATAAAAACCTCGATGTTATATTATATCACAAATATTAGATTTTGTGACAATGAATTAAAAAAGGGACAAAGTAAATTGACTCTGTCCCAAACAAAATTATATTCGTTTATTTGTTGCTTAAGTATTCATGAATACCTTTTGCACCTGCTTTTCCTGCACCCATAGCAAGAATTACAGTTGCTGCACCTGTAACGGCATCACCACCGGCATACACACCTTCTTTGGTTGTCTTTCCATTTGATTCCTCTGCAACAATACATTTCCACTTATTTACTTCCAAACCTTCTGTTGTAGAAGAAATAAGTGGGTTTGGAGATGTTCCGAGCGACATAATAACTGTGTCAAGTTCCATCTCGAATTCAGAGCCTTCTACAACTACCGGACGTCTTCTTCCTGATGCATCCGGCTCACCAAGCGCCATCTTCACACACTTCATACCTTTTACATAACCATTATCATCCACAAGAATTTCTGTAGGGTTTGTAAGTAAATCAAAGATTACACCCTCTTCTTTTGCATGATGTACTTCTTCCACACGTGCAGGAAGTTCTTCTTCACTACGACGATAAACAATATGTACATCTGCGCCAAGACGAAGTGCCGTTCTTGCAGCATCCATCGCTACATTACCACCACCGACTACAGCCACCTTGGTTCCTGCGGCGATTGGTGTATCATAAGATGGGTCAAATGCTTTCATCAGGTTGTTACGTGTTAAGTATTCGTTTGCTGAGAAAACACCATTTGCATTTTCTCCAGGAATTCCCATAAACTTCGGAAGGCCCGCACCCGAACCGATAAATACAGCCTCGAATCCTTCATCTTCCATCAATTGGTCAATAGTAGTTGATTTACCGATAACTACGTTTGTCTCGAATTTAACACCGAGTTCTTTTACTTTATCAATCTCTTTTGCAACAACCTTTTTCTTTGGCAGACGGAATTCCGGAATACCATATACAAGAACACCGCCAAGTTCATGCAATGCTTCAAACACTGTGACATCATATCCTAATTTTGCCAAATCTCCTGCACAGGTAAGACCTGCAGGACCGGAACCGATAACTGCCACTTTATGTCCATTGGTTGTTTCAGCCTTTTCTGGTTTGATATCATTTTCCAATGCGTAGTCTGCAACAAATCTCTCTAATTTACCGATAGAAATTGGCTCACCTTTGATTCCGCGAATACATTTTCCTTCACACTGTGATTCCTGTGGACAAACACGTCCACAAACTGCAGGAAGTGCTGAAGATTTACCGATAATCTTATAAGCTTCTTCAAAATTTCCTTCTTTTACTTCATGAATGAAGGCAGGAATGTTGATTGACACAGGGCATCCTTCGATACACTTTGCATTCTTACAGTTAATACATCTGGAAGCTTCTTCCATAGCCTCTTCTTTATTGTATCCATAACAAACTTCTTCAAAGTTCTTTGCGCGAACTGCTGGTTCTTGTTCTCTAACAGGGACTTTCTTTAATACATCAGCCATTATTCGTCACCTCCACAATGTCCACATCCGCCGTGATGTGTGTCACCTTCTTGTACTTTCAACAATGCACGTCCTTCTTTTGACTTGTACATCTGTTGTCGTTTCATTGCCTGATCAAAATCAACCAAATGTCCATCGAATTCCGGTCCGTCTACACATGCGAATTTCACTTCATTTCCAACTTGAAGACGACATGCACCGCACATACCTGTTCCATCAACCATGATAGGATTCATGCTAACGATAGTAGGTATCTCTAATTTCTTTGTTGTGAGGCATGCGAATTTCATCATAATCATTGGTCCAATAGCAACACAGAGGTCATATTTTTTACATTCTTCGTTTACTAACTGTTCTATTTTAGTAGTTACCAAACCTGCATGACCATAAGAGCCATCATCGGTACATGGATAATAGTTGCCTGCAACAGCCTTCATTTCTTCTTCAAGAATCAATAAATCTTTTGTCTTAGAACCAACGATGACATCAGCCTTTACACCGTGTTCATGCAACCATTTTACCTGTGGATATACAGGAGCTGCACCAACACCACCTGCAACAAATAGAATCTTTTTCTTCTTTAATTCTTCTATATCTTCATGAACAAATTCTGAAGGACATCCTAATGGTCCTACAAAATCTCCAAAGTAATCTCCCTCTTTTAAATGAGCCATCTTCTCTGTAGATGCACCGATTGTCTGTAACACAATCGTAACTGTACCTGCTTCTCTATCATAATCACAGATGGTAAGCGGAACTCTCTCTCCGTGCTCATCAATCTTAACAATAACGAATTGCCCCGGTTCACAATGTTTTGCAACACGTGGCGCTTCGACATCCATAAGATAGATATTCTCTGCTAATAATTTTGCTTTTGTAATCTTATACATGTTATGCCTCCTTATCACATTTCTCATTATTCTTGTTTTTATGATAACTCCACTTGTTCGGAATATCAATCACTTATCGTACTGTTTCAACACAGTTGTTCATAAGCATTGCAATTGTCATTGGTCCGACGCCACCTGGAACTGGTGTAATTGCACTGACTTTATCAACCACATCATCAAAATCAACATCGCCACATAACTTATTGTCTTCGTTTCTGTGAATGCCGACATCAATTACAACAGCACCTTCTTTGACATAATCTGCCGTGACAAATTTTGGTTTTCCAATTGCTGCAACTAAAATATCTGCACGTTTGGTGATTTCTTTTAAATCTTTTGTACGTGAATGTGTGATTGTTACAGTCCCGTTTTCACGAAGTAAAAGAAGCGCCATTGGTTTACCGACAATATTACTTCTTCCGATTACTACACATTCTTTGCCTTCGATTGCAATATTGGAGCGTTTCAAAAGTTGAATCACTCCTGCCGGTGTGCAAGGAAGAAATCCTTTGCTTCCGATACACATATTACCAACCGTCTCCGGATGGAAGCCATCAACATCTTTTTTAGGAGTAATTGCCTTTATCACTGCTTCTTCATTGATGTGCTTTGGCAGTGGCAGTTGCACGAGAATTCCATTTACCATATCATTGTGATTCAGCTCATCAATAATACCAAGAAGCTCTTCTTGTGAAATATTCTCCTCTAATTCATATGCAAGGGATTCAATTCCTATATAAGCGCATGCTTTCTTTTTGTTATTTACATACACAGAGGATGCAGGATCATTTCCCACCTGGATTACTGCCAGGCAAGGTACAATCCCTTTTTCTTTTAAGGCTGCAACCTCTGCTTTTAATTCATCCTTAATCTGTGTAGAAATAAGTTTTCCATCTATTAACCTAGCCATAATCTTCTCCTAGAATAATCCGGTGATGACACCGTCTTCATTTACATCAATACCATTTGCTGCAGGTACTTTTGGTAGACCCGGCATTGTCATAATTGCACCTGTAAGCGCAACGACAAATCCTGCACCTGCATTGACATATACTTCACGAATATGAATCTTGAAATTCATAGGTCTTCCGAGAAGTGTTGCATCATCAGATAATGAATACTGATTCTTTGCCATACAGATTGGAAGATTACCATAACCCATATCTGTAATCTTATCCAATTGTTTCTCGGCTGTCGGTGCAAACTCAACACCATCTGCTCCATAGATCTCTTTTGCAATTGTCTCAATTTTTTCTTTCAATGACAATTCATCTTCATAGATTGGCTTAAAGTTGCTTTCTTTTGTCTCTAATGTATGAAGCACTTTTTTAGCTAATGCAACTCCGCCTTCGCCACCTTTTGCCCATACTTCAGAAAGTGCAAATTCACAACCTCTCTCTTCGCAGAAGTTTTTGATAAATTCATATTCTGCTTCTGTGTCAGTCACAAATGAATTGAGTGTAACAATGCAAGGAACTCCAAACTTTTGTATGT
Organism: Tyzzerella sp.; assembly: GCA_017416155.1. Classification (GTDB taxonomy): domain Bacteria; phylum Bacillota; class Clostridia; order Lachnospirales; family Lachnospiraceae; genus Faecalimonas. The sequence goes on along the minus strand of JAFQDE010000039.1, from coordinate 47,917 downwards.
TTTCAATATGTTTTTCTAAGTTCACAATACCTTTTGCGAGCGCTTCAAGATTCTCCTCGTTTAAATCTTTCTTGGCAACACCACCGTTGTATTTAAGTGCACGAACTGTTGCCACAAGAACAACTGCATCCGGTTTTAATCCACTCATTCTGCACTTGATATCCATGAACTTCTCAGCACCAAGGTCTGCACCAAATCCTGCTTCTGTGATTGCAATATCTGCCAATTTAAGAGCCATCTTTGTTGCCGTTACACTGTTACATCCATGTGCAATATTTGCAAATGGTCCACCATGTACAAGTGCCGGTGTATGCTCCAAGGTCTGAATTAGGTTTGGTTTGATTGCATCTTTGAGAAGTGCTGTCATAGCACCTGTTGCATTAAGTTGCTCTGCGGTTACAGGTTCTCCTGCAAAATTATATGCAACAACAATCTTTCCAAGTCTTGCTTTTAAATCTTTGATATCGCTTGCAAGACAAAGAATTGCCATGATTTCAGATGCAACAGTGATTACGAAGTGATCTTCACGTACCATTCCGTCCATCTTATTCCCAAGACCGACCACAACATTTCTAAGAACACGGTCGTTCATATCTAAACAACGTTTCCAGACAATTTGCCTTGGATCAATCTGAAGTTCATTACCTTGTTGAATATGGTTATCTAACATTGCTGCCAACAGGTTGTTTGCAGATGTGATTGCATGAAAATCACCTGTAAAATGAAGGTTTAAGTCTTCCATTGGTACAACCTGTGCATATCCACCGCCTGCTGCTCCGCCTTTTACACCAAAACAAGGTCCAAGTGAAGGCTCACGAAGTGCAATGATTGCTTTTTTGTTTAATTTTGCCATTGCCTGACCAAGGCCTACGGTTGTTGTTGTCTTACCCTCTCCTGCCGGAGTTGGGTTGATTGCCGTTACAAGAACTAATTTCCCGTTTGGACGGTCTTTAATGTCATTCCAAAGTTCATCTGTTAATTTCGCTTTGTATTTACCATATAACTCCAAATGTTCTTCTTGAATTCCAATACTTGCTGCTACTTCTTTAATAGGCGCCATTACCGCTTCCTGTGCAATTTGAATATCTGTTTTCATGTCTATAATCCTCCTCGTGTTTCCAATTGTATTCTATACATACTCATCGACGTACTGTTCAAATTCTTCCATCGACATTAGCACTTTTCTCGGCTTAGTGCCTTCTTCTTCACCAACAACTCCTGCTTCGCAGAGTTGATCCATAATTCTTGCTGCGCGATTAAATCCAATCTTGAATTTTCTCTGTAGCATACCAATAGAACCTTTATCACTTTCAATTACAAATTTACCCGCATAGATGAAATATTCATCTTTGTCATCTGCCTCATTACCACCGAAAACTGCTGCGTTTCCGATTGGAGCAGAATTGATTTGTTTTGTAATTTCTTCATTATATGTAACACCGTCTGCCTGATTGATTAAGAAATCAACAACACTTTGCACTTCACCATCCGATACAAACGTTCCTTGTATTCTTGCCGGTTTTGGATAACCTGCCGGGTAGAATAACATATCACCTTTTCCGAGCAGTTTTTCTGCACCATTCATATCAATAATGGTTCTGGAATCCACCCCGGAAGATACTGCAAATGCAACTCTCGAAGGCATATTTGCTTTAATTAAACCTGTAATAACATTTACAGACGGACGTTGTGTTGCAACAACCAAGTGAATTCCGCAAGCTCTTGCAAGTTGTGCCAAACGACAGATTGCATCCTCGACTTCACCCGGTGCAACCATCATAAGGTCAGCAAGTTCGTCAACAACAATTACAATCTGAGGTAATTTCTGTGGTTTATTTTCATCTTCTATGTCTTCTATCGTTTCAACTTTTGTATTATATCCCTTTAAGTCACGCACATTGTATTCTGCAAATACTTGATAACGTCTCGTCATCTCTGCTACGGCCCAGTTTAGAGCTCCGGCCGCTTTCTTCGGGTCTGTTACAACCGGAATCAATAAATGAGGAATTCCATTATAAACTTTTAATTCAACTACCTTAGGGTCAATCATAATCAGTTTCACTTCTTCCGGACTTGCCTTAAATAAAATGCTCATGATTAAAGTATTGATACAAACCGATTTACCGGAACCTGTGGCACCCGCAATAAGTACATGAGGCATCTTTGCTATATCTGCAACAACTACTTTACCGGCAATATCTCGTCCAACTGCAAATGCTAATTTGGATGGATGTGTCTTGAATTCTGTGGATTCAAGTATATCTCTCAGCATAACAGCTGTACTTTCTTTATTAGGAACCTCAATACCGACAGCCGCTTTTCCAGGTATTGGAGCTTCAATACGAATATCTGAAGCTGCAAGATTTAATTTGATATCATTAGCCAAACCAACAATCTTACTTACTTTCACACCCTGCTCCGGTTGAAGTTCATATCGTGTAACAGATGGTCCACAACTTACATTTGTAACTGTAACATTTACATTGAAGTTCTGAAGTGTCTGTTCTAATTTCATTGCTGTCTCTCGCAAATGATCGTCAGAATCGCCACCACTTGCACGCCCTCTGGTTAATAGATTCAACGAAGGGAACTTATATGCTTTCTTTGGTTTTTCTTCTTTTTTCTTAATCTCGTTTTCAACATTGATTGCTTCATTTGCAGCAGATTCACGACTTTCTATTGTGCTTCTTCTCTTGCGAGTAATTGCATCCTCTTTTGAAACCGCATCCGGCAAAACTTGTTCCGGTTGTCCATCATAAACTTCCGGTTTTACTGAATAATTCTCCTCAGTTGTCGCTTCTGCAAGCGGTGTTGCACGTTTAATCACAATATCCTCCGGCTTGCTTGCTTTGAACAATGATTCTTCCGGTGGCATAATTTCATGTACGTCACTAGATTCGTGAGTTAATGTTGTATTGAAAGAAACGCCCGAAACAAGCTTATCTTTTCTTTTGACAGGGGCTTGTTCCTCATTCTTTTGATTTTCCTTCTCTATCGCACGTCTCTCTCGTTGTTCTTCTGCTTTTTCTTTTGCAGTCTCATATACTTTTCCACTTTCTTTCTTAACTGCTCCAATAAATGATTTGCCTGTTAATAATACAAAACAAATGATACAAATTAATATTACAACAATATACGTCCCTACCATTCCGAGGGCTGGAACAAGTAATTTTACAATTGCAGCTCCACAGATCCCGCCACCATCTTTATGCGTATTAGATAAACTATATAATAGTTTTAAATTGTCTTTATAACCATATATAATCAACTGGAATAAAGTGCAGAACATAAAAAACAATCCCAAAACAGAACCTGCTTTTATGTATGCGTTGGCATTGCCTTTATTCTGTCCCAGAAAAGCAATTCCAACAAAAACCATTATCGGAACTATGTAGCCCAAAAATCCAAATGTTCCAAAAAGGACACCAGCTAATGCATCTCCGACAAATCCACCGATTCCAAACAAACTAATCTGTAAAAAGATGCAGATTGCCAAAGATACCAGTGTTACAATTTCTTTTTTCAGGAACTCCTGGTTGTTCTTATTATCATTAGTCGTGCGTTTTGATTGAGTCGCAGACTTTGTACTTTTTCTTTTTCTTTTCTTTGATGTTGCCATGAGAATCCTCCTTTTCTCCTAACTATATAATTATAACATTATTGGAAACTCATGTCATCACTAATTTTTTTGAAAATCAAATGATATATTCACTAATATTTAAATTTGTTTGGTGTTGCCGGGCCCTATGCAATGCATTTTTTGTTGAAGACCCATTTTTAAACAATTTTGATGTGTTTTTGACATGATTTGATTCGCTTTGGCTCTATGTATGATTTTTGTTTGATTTGGGGATGTAAATCTTTTTGTGACCATCACTTTGATACCATTTTTGATATTCTCCATTTTGAGAGCAGACAAGTTTACCAGACGGCAAATGCTTCAGATGTTCTTTGATAGAACGGATTTTTTGTCGAGCATCATTTGCTCATGTTTCATTTTTTCGTAGTTCGTAATAATTTCTCCTTTCCAAAAATTGTATTATGATTAAAACATAATTGTGGTAAGTTTGCAAGTTTATATTGCAAACTTTACCCTTCTCCCTCGTCTATTAAATTGTGTAATTTCTTCAACGCATCTTTAATTCCACCGACTTCGTCGATAATCCCTTCTGTTACTGCTTCTTCGCCTTCAAGCATTGTTCCAACATCTTTTACAAGCTCAGTTGGGTTTAACATGAGTTGCTCTACTCGTTCTTTGGTAATACGAGAATGTGTAGAAATAAAAGTTGTAATACGATCTTGTGTCTTTACCATATTCAAATAACTTTGTTTTACACCAATAAACATTCCTGATGAACGCACGGGATGAACAACCATTGTTCCACTTGGAACAATAAAAGAATAATCTGTTGCAACTGCTAATGGACCACCGATGGAATGACTTCCGCCAAGCACTAAAGATACGGTCGGCTTGCTTAAAGATGCTATCATTTCTGCGATTGCAAGGCCGGCTTCAACATCGCCACCAAGAGTATTTAACAAAAACAATGCACCTTGAATTTCATCACTTTCCTCTAATTCAGCTAGTTGAGGCAACAAATGATCGTATTTTGTTGATTTTGTATTATTGCTTGCAGCTTCATGACCTTCGATTTCTCCAATAATTGTGAACACTTTAATAGTGTGCTTTTTATTTTGATTTGTTAATTCTATAGTACCGGTTTCTTTGATTTCTTCATTTTTTTTCATTTCCATGATGATCACTACTTCCTTTTTGTGTAATGATTGTAGTATTTCATATTTTGAAAAAAATATTAGTATATTAGAATAAATGGGTCTACAGAAGTACACCACTTCTATAGACCCAAAATCACTAAACAATTTCCAACGCCTGTTTTAAATCATCGATAATATCTTCGATATTCTCTGTTCCAACGCTGAAACGAATCAAATCAGGCTGAACACCTGCCTCCAAAAGTTCCTGCTCATTCATCTGACGATGTGTATGGCTTGCCGGATGAAGTACACAACTTCTTGAATCAGCAACATGTGTAACGATGGAAATCATTTTAAGTGCATCCATCATCTTCACGCATGCATCTCTTCCACCTTTTACACCAAATGTAATAACACCGCAGGTTCCATTTGGCATATATTTTTGTGCCAAATCATAATATTTGTCACCTTCAAGTGCTGGGCAGTTCACCCATGCAACCTTCTCATGACTCTTTAAGAATTTTGCTGCATTTAATGCATTCTCACAATGTCTTGGCATTCTAAGATGCAACGTCTCAAGACCAATGTTTAATAAAAAAGCATTTTGAGGAGACTGAATAGAACCCAAATCTCTCATCATCTGTGAAGTTGCTTTTGTAATATAAGCACCTTTTCCGAAACGCTCTGTATATACAAGGCCATGATAAGTCTCATCCGGTGTGGTAAGTCCTGGGAATTTTTCAGCATGAGCCTCCCAGTCAAAGTTGCCACTATCAACAATACATCCACCCACTGCAGTTGCATGGCCATCCATGTACTTCGTTGTAGAGTGTGTAACAATGTCTGCCCCCCATTCAAATGGTCTGCAGTTAATTGGTGTTGCAAATGTATTATCAACAATCAATGGAACACCATGTGCATGAGCAACTTTTGCAAATTTTTCAATATCAAGCACATTGAGACCAGGATTTGCAATTGTTTCTCCAACTACTGCCTTTGTGTTATCTTTAAATGCAGCATTCAACTCATCTTCAGAAGCATCCGGATCAACGAAAGTTGCCTCGATACCCATCTTGCGAATTGTATGTGCGTATAAGTTATATGTACCGCCATAAACAGCTGAAGAACATATAATATGATCTCCTGACTCAGCAATATTCATAATTGCATAGAAATTTGCTGCCTGACCGGAAGAAGTAAGCATTGCAGCCACTCCGCCTTCCATATCACAAATCTTTGCAGCAACTGCGTCATTGGTTGGATTCTGAAGTCTTGTATAAAAATACCCGGAATCCTCTAAGTCAAAGAGCTTTCCCATTGCATCGCTGTTCTCATATTTAAAAGTAGTACTCTGGTAAATCGGAATTACACGCGGTTCTCCATTCTTTGGTGTATATCCTGATTGAATACATTTTGTTTCTATTCTGTAATCACTCATCTTCTCTAACCTCCATCATCTTATTCATCCCAATTGTGATAGATTTCCTGAACATCATCATCGTCTTCCAAAAGGTCCAATGTTTTTTGAATATTTTTAATATCTTTCTCATCTGTCAATTCCACATAAGTCTGCGGAATCATCGTAACCTCAGCGCTTACCATTGGAATACCGGCCTCTTCTAATGCAAGACGAATATCACTAAATTCATCTGGGTCTGTCAGAATTTCAAAACTGTCTTCCTCTTCCACAAAATCTTCTGCACCCGCATCCAGAGCAGTCATCATAAGTTCATCTGCATCCAAATCACATTCTTCTTTATCGACAATGATTTGGCCTTTCTTATCAAACATAAATGATACACATCCCGGTGTACCTACGTTACCGCTTCCTTTTGTAAATGCGTTACGTACATTAGAAGCTGTACGGTTTTTATTATCTGTTAATGCCTCAACAATAATTGCCGTTCCGTTTGGACCGTATCCTTCATATGTAACGTGCTCATAGTTAGATGCGTCTGCATCTCCTGCCGCTTTCTTGATACTTCTGTCAATATTGTCGTTTGGCATGTTGTTTGCTTTCGCTTTAGCAATAACATCACGAAGTCTGCTGTTATTTGCCGGGTCAGGTCCGCCACCTTCTTTTACAGCTACCGCAAGCTCTCTACCGATTTTTGTAAAGATTTTACCTTTTGCAGCATCGTTTTTTTCCTTTTTATGTTTTATGTTCGCGAATTTTGAATGTCCTGACATTTTTCTTACCTCTTTTCGTTTTCTCTAAAATACTCGTACATTTTAGCACTCTTTTTCCATTTTGTACAGTTCTAAAAGCATTGTTTTCCTACTATGTATGTAGTTCCAAACTAATTCTCAATGCTTCATCTATCTGACACATCAATTTTTTATCTACGTGACAGATATAATCTTTCAGCCTTTGTTTATCAATTGTTCTTACTTGTTCCAACAAAACCACTGAGTTTTTAACTAATTGATATTTTGTTGCATCTATCTCAATGTGCGTCGGCAACTTCGCCTTGTTCATCTTTGAAGTGATTGCTGCACAGATGACGGTCGGGCTGTGTCGATTTCCAACATCATTCTGAATAATCAGAACCGGGCGAACACCGCCCTGCTCGGAACCAACTACCGGACTCAAATCTGCATAAAATATATCTCCACGTTTAATCTGCACTTTCTTCACACTCCGATTATTTTAGATAAAAGCATTATTTCCATTTTTTTCGGATGTATTCTATTCAGTGCACTATTTTTTAAGCAAAATAATCAACTTGTTCTGCTATTTTTCCATCACGTACAAAAACACGTGGTATTCTTTTCCCTAAATCACAGATAAATTCATAATTAAATCTACCTGATAATTCACTTAAATCTTCAACCGTTATTACTTCATTTCCATCTCTTCCGATTAGTGTCACGTTATCACCGAAGCTTACACCATCAATATCTGTGACATCAACCATAAACTGGTCCATACAAACGCGTCCGATAATCGGCGCTTTTTTCCCACGGATTAACACATATCCTGTATTAGATAAATTTCTCGGATAACCGTCCGCATAACCTACCGGAATAGTTGCAATTTTCATTTTTTTCTCTGAAACATAAGTACCCCCATAGCTAATTGGAACTCCTGCTTCAATTTCTTTGACAAACGCAACATGGCTCTTAAGTGCCAAAGCTGGTTTTAATCTGACATTGCCTTTGTTTATATCTTCTGATGGATAAAGACCAAATGTAGAGATTCCTGCGCGCACCAGATCAAAATTGGCTTCCGGAACATCGATGATTGCAGCACTATTTGCGCAATGCTCATATTCAAATATTACACCTTTGTCTTTCAACTGATTCGTCATCCAAACAAAATCCTGAATTTGTTTTTGTGTAAATGATTTATCACACTCATCTGCCTTTGCAAAATGAGTAAATATTCCTTCCATACACACATTTTCAAGCATACTGATTCTATGTATTGCTGCCACAGATTCCTCGCTTGTATCAAATCCAAGTCTTGTCATACCAGTATCCAATTTAATATGCATGTAGGCTGTTACACCTTCTCTCGCAGCCATCTGCGAAATTGCCTCTGCCATCTCTTCTGTATAGACATTCATACGTATGTCATATTTTAACATTTCCATGTATTGATCCGGGAACACGCATCCAAGAACTAATACCGGCTTTGTCATCCCTTCCGTTTTCAACATGACAGCCTCATCTAGTGTCGCAACTGCATAACCCCAAATATAATCAATATTTTCTAACATCTGCGCAATTTGAACTGCACCATGCCCATAACCATCTGCTTTAATTACAGCCATTATCTTTGTGTTTTGATTTAAATTTCGTTTCATGCGCTCCATATTGGATGCAATAGCATCTAAATCAATACGTGCATATACTCTGCTATATGTTTTCACACAAATCACCTCAAACTTTTATCTAGTCTTTAAAAAATGTGTAGGATCATGTTTTCCTACACATTTTCACATTTAATCTTGTGGCATTTTTCGACCTTGATGTCCAATTCGATAAGAAAGGCTCATCAAACTGTCTGATAAATGTACGTTCTCAACAATAATATGTTTTGGAAGTTTCAAATCTGTGTGTGCAAAATTCCAAATTCCTTTAATCTTCGTGTCTACAAGCATATCTGCCACCTCTACAGCCTTTTCTTTTGGAATAGTAAGCACAGCTATTTCAATATTATTGTCCTTAATAAAATTTTTCAGTTCATCCATTTTACGAATTGGAATGCCACGTATTGACATTCCTTCTAAACGCGGATTCACATCAAACAAGCCCTTTATAATGAATCCTCTTTTTTCAAAGGAAACATATTTTGCAAGCGCCTGGCCGAGATTACCTGCACCGATAATCACAAAATTATGTGTATTATCCAGTCCGAGAATCTTACCAATCTCCGTATGCAAATATTTGACATTATAACCGTATCCTTGCTGCCCGAATCCACCAAAATTATTTAAGTCCTGTCTAATCTGAGATGCTGTAACGTTCATTCGCTTACTCAAATCATTGGATGAAATACGTTCTACTTCGTTCTCCAGTAAATCTCCGAGATAACGGTAATATCTTGGGAGTCTTCTTATGACCGCCTGTGAAATGTTTCTTTCCTCCACTTCTTTCACCCTCCTGTTCGCATATTACCTAAATTTCATTATATAGAATTGTTAATATAAAGTCAAACTTTTCATTGTTTTTTGTTTCTTTTTCAGTATAATGAAGAAGTATAGTTTTTATTCGCATTTAGGAGGTAGGAAATGATTCTGGCTTGCCATAATATTTCAAAGGCATTTGGAGAACAAATAATTGTAAAATCGGGTTCTTTTCACATAGAGGATAGAGAAAAAGTTGCATTGATTGGTTTAAATGGTGCAGGTAAATCTACGATTTTAAAAATGATTGTCAAAGAAATCGACACCGATGCAGGTGATATCATTTTAACCAAGGGAAAAACAATTGGATATCTTTCGCAGCATCAGGACCTTAGTAGCCATCATACCATTCTTGAAGAATTAAAATCTGCGAAAGCTGATTTGATTGCTATGGAGAAACAGATTCGAACAATGGAATTAGAGATGAAACATCTTCAAGATGACGCATTGGAATCTCGTCTTCACTCCTACCATCTGCTTACTGAGAAATTTGAACAAGAAAACGGATATGCATTTCAAAGCGAATTAATTGGTGTCCTGAAGGGCCTTGGTTTCCGTGAGAATGAATTTTCTAAAAATGTAGATACTCTTTCAGGTGGACAAAAGACACGCGTTGCACTTGGTAAACTTCTATTGACTAAACCGGACATTCTTCTTTTGGACGAACCGACCAACCATTTGGATATGAACTCCATCTCATGGCTTGAAAATCATTTACTGAATTATGATGGTGCAGTACTTATCGTATCGCACGACCGCTACTTTTTAAATCGTGTTGTGTCAAAAGTTGTCGAGATTGAACATGGCAATATTATGATGTTTCAGGGAAACTACAGTGAATTTGCCGAAAAGAAAAAAATTATTCGCGAAGCAAAAATTAAAGAATATTTGAACCAACAGCAAGAAATCAAGCACCAGGAAGCAGTCATTGAAAAACTTCGATCCTTTAACCGTGAAAAATCTATAAAACGTGCTGAAAGTCGTGAAAAAATGCTTGAGAAGATGGATTTGGTTGAAAAACCGATTGAAGACAAGAACGATCTTCATTTCACTTTAGAACCATCGTGCATTAGCGGCAATGATGTACTTTCTGTAGAAAACTTAAGCAAATCCTTCGGTTCTCAGGTATTGTTCCGCAATATTTCTTTTGAAATCAAACGCGGGGAACATATTGCAATCATTGGTGATAACGGAACCGGGAAAACAACGCTTCTCAAAATATTAAACGAAGTTGTTGCTGCCGATGCAGGATTATTCCGCCTTGGTTCCAAAGTACAGATTGGATATTATGATCAAGAACACCATATTTTACATATGGATAAAACAATTTTTGATGAGATTTCCGATGCATACCCAACCCTTACGAATACACAGATTCGCAATACATTGGCAGCATTCCTGTTTACCGGCGACGATGTTTACAAATTAATCGGTGACTTGAGCGGCGGCGAACGCGGACGCGTGTCTCTTGCGAAGCTCATGCTTTCCGAAGCTAATTTCTTGATTTTGGACGAGCCTACCAACCATTTAGATATTGCATCAAAAGAAATCTTAGAAAAAGCCCTGAATGAATATACCGGAACGGTACTTTATGTGTCTCATGACCGCTATTTCATTAACCAGACGGCTACCCGCATTATGGAACTTGTCAATCAGACCTTTGTAAATTACATTGGAAATTATGACTATTATTTGGAAAAGAAAGAAGAATTAACGGCTGCTTATACTACATCAATTTCTTCTCTCAATACAGCAAATACAAAGAAAACGGAGTCGGAAACCAAATTGGACTGGAAAGCGCAGAAGGAGGCCCAATCAAAAGAACGAAAAAGACAGAATGACTTAAAAAAAGTAGAAGAACGAATCAATCTTTTGGAAGAACGGGATGGACAAATCGATGAAGAAATGTCCAGCCCGGACATTTTTACAAACAGTGTAAAGTGCCAAGAGCTTTCACAGGAGAAAGCTGACATTTTATCTGAATTAGAAACTCTTTACGAGCAATGGGAATCACTTGCCGAGTAGATTGCGCTCTACTTCATAAATGACAATCTGACTGTCAACAGTACCTATCTTCTCATTGCTGTAATCCATTAGAAAAAATAATGCGAACAGAAGAACTGCAATCACTGCACGAACAAAAAAAGTTCCATGTTCCTCTTTCTGCTCATTTTGGCAATCTCGATACAGGGAATCATATGTAGATTGAAATCTCGGATGAATTGCCGGAGGGGAATACTTATCGCTGTAGTTTTTTCGTGTCTCTTGTAAAAGTTGTAGTCTTCTTTTTTCAACATCATTCATAACAAAAAGCATATACTATACATTTTGGTATAATATATGCTTTTCTTTACTTGTTTAGACTTATCGATCAGCCAGTTCTTTTACAATATCATCCCATGTCACTCCACGTTCCACCATAAGTACCATTGCATGATACAAGAAATCCGACAACTCATATTTAATTTCTTCCGGATTTGGATTTTTTGCAGCAATTACAAGTTCCGTTGCTTCCTCTCCTACTTTCTTCAAAATTTTATCAATTCCTTTATTAAAGAGGTAGTTTGTGTAAGATCCTTCCTTCGGATGTAATTTGCGGTCTTCAATTGTCGCATAAACACTTTCAAATACCTGAAGAGGATTTAATTCTTTCGAATTGTTTCCTGCTAATGCTTGGAAGAAACATGTAGGAGAACCAGTATGGCATGCAACACCGATTTGATCCACTTTTGCTAAGATAGTATCGTTGTCACAATCCAACATCAATGACTTCACATACTGATAATGTCCGGATGTCTCACCTTTTACCCAACGTTCTTTTCTGCTACGACTGTAGTAAGTCATTTTCCCTGTCTCTAAAGTATGCTCATACGCATCTTTGTCCATATATGCAAGCATAAGAACTTCATCTGTTTTGTAATGTTGCACGATTACAGGAATGAGACCGTCTGTATTTAATTTGAATTCAGAAAAATCAATTTTACTATCAAACATATCTTTTGATTTAGATAAACGATAAATCTTATCCTCAATCAGAACAATCGTTGATTCATTGTATTCTTCTACTACTGAAGAATCTATTTTATCAACAGAAATTGCGATTTTATCTTTGCCAAAGCGCATCCCCACTTCATTTAACATGTCCACAAAATTGTCTTTCGCAGGATTTAAAATAACATACTTTGCGCCTGCATAGATAATCTTCTTAGCATCCTCAAGCCTTTTAATGTTTCCGCCGGCTAACATTGGTATATGAATCTCTCGATTGATTTGTTTCATCAAATTAATTGCCACATCATGTTGCTCATCTGTTTCAGACAAATCAAACACAACCAACTCTTTTGCATCAGACTCACAATATTGTTTTGCAAGTCCTACCACATCATCCGATAAAACTTCACTATTATCAAACCATTTTACTGCTTTTCCGTCATGTATAAAAATACAAGGCGTCAATCTTTTATAAGTGTTCACTTTTACAAACTTCCTTTCGTCGACCATACATCTTTCATACGTGGTTCTTCCATTGTTGCCATATCAAGTGCTTTTCCAAATGCTTTGAAAAGTGCTTCTGCCATGTGATGGTTATTGCCACCATCCATAATCTTAAGGTGCAAATTCATTCCTGCACTGTAAGATACTGCATAGAAAAATTCACGGAACATCTCGGTATCAAATTCTTCCAATTTCTCTACTGTAAAATCTGCCTGAAAATTCAAATACGGTCTACCCGACAAATCAATAGCACATAGTGCCAAGGTTTCATCCATTGGAAGCATGAAACTTCCATAACGTTTGATTCCTTTTTTCTCACCTAGAGCTTCAGCAATGGCTTTTCCAAGCACAATACCGGTATCTTCAATGGTGTGATGGCAATCCACATTCAAATCACCTTTTACAGATAGTTCTAGGTCAAACAATCCATGTCTCGCAAAACCATCTAACATATGGTCAAAGAAACCGACCCCTGTCTGAATATCTGTTTTTCCATCTCCATCCAGATTGATGGTAAGTTTAATATCTGTTTCTTTTGTTTTCCTTTCGATTTTTGCAATTCTCTTTTTCATCTGTAATCTCCTACTTTTCAAAACGTACTTTTATAGAATTGGCATGTGCCGTCAACTTCTCTGCTTCAGCAAAATGCTCTATATCTGCATGAATTGCTTCTAATGCCTCTTTTGAATATGCAATAATGCTGGATTTCTTTATAAAGTCATCCACACTGAGTGCCGAGAAAAACTTTGCTGTTCCGTTTGTCGGAAGCACATGATTCGGTCCTGCAAAATAATCTCCAAGAGGTTCGCTGCTGTATTCACCGATAAAAATTGCTCCGGCATTGCGAACTTTCATCATCACATCATATGGATTCTTTGTCATAATCTCAAGATGTTCGGACGCAATTTCATTTGCAATATCAATCACATCCTCCATCGTATCTGCAACGAGAATATACCCGTAATTGTCCAAGGACTTTCTCATAATCTCTGTGCGACTAAGTTCTTCCACAAAGTTTTCTACCTGCTCGGAAACCTCTTTTGCAAGTGTCTCGCTGGTTGTTACCAGAATTGCGGAAGCCAATTCATCGTGTTCTGCCTGCGATAATAAATCTGCAGCAACATATCTTGGATTTGCTGTTTCGTCTGCGATTACAAGTATCTCACTTGGACCTGCAATTGAATCAATACTTACATGTCCATACACTGCCTTCTTTGCAAGTGCCACATAGATGTTGCCCGGTCCCACTATCTTATCAACTTTCGGAATACATTCTGTTCCGTAAGCAAGCGCTGCAATTGCTTGCGCACCGCCAACTTTATAGATAACATCTGCTCCTGCCTCATGGGCTGCAACCAATGTGTTCGGATTCACCTTTCCGTCTTTTCCCGGAGGTGTCACCATAACAATCTCATCCACTCCTGCAACCTTCGCCGGAAGAATATTCATCAGTACAGAAGACGGATATACCGCCTTCCCACCCGGTACATACACTCCGACTCTCTGTAATGCTGTCACTTTCTGCCCAAGCATAGTTCCATCCGGTTTACTGTCAAACCAACTGAATTGACGCTGTTTCTCATGATATGTCTTGATATTTTCTTTTGCTTTACGAATAATCTCTACAAGAGAAGTATCTACTTTTTCATAAGCTTCTTTTATCTCAGCATCTGTAACACGAATATTGTCTGCAGAGATTTCTACACCGTCAAACTGTTTCGTATAATCAAAAACGGCCTTGTCTTTATTATCTTTCACACTCTTTAAAATTGCAGACACGCGTTCTTCATATTCTATATACTGATTCGGACTTCTCTTCAGCAAATCTTCCAAAAGATTTTTCTTGCTGTTTTCATCTAGTTTTTGAATTCTCATCCTTATCCCTCCTGTAACACGGTGCGTAATTTTGTGAGCAATTCTTTGATTCGTTCATTCTCCATTCTCATACTCACCGGATTCACAATCATACGTGCTGAAAGCGGGCATACTTCTTCAAGCACCCCCAAACCATTTTCACGAAGAGTGGAACCCGTCTCGACAATGTCCACGATTACTTCCGAAAGCCCTACAAGCGGTGCTAATTCTATCGAGCCATTAAGTTTGATAATCTCCACCGTCTGATGCTTCTGATTAAAGAAATAGTCCTTTGCAATCTTTGGATACTTAGTTGCAACACGAATCAGTTCGCGATGCTTTAAAAGTTCCTTCGCAGATTCCGGTCCGCAGACGCACATTCTGCATTTTCCAAAGCCAAGGTCACACACTTCATGAACCTTACGGCCTTCTTCCAATATTGTATCCTTTCCAACAACACCGATATCTGCCGCACCATACTCAACATAGGTCGGCACATCAGGTCCCTTTGCTAAGAAAAATTTAAGTTTTAATTCTTCATTGACAAAAATCAGTTTTCTCGAATCTTTATCTTTAATCTCTTCACAGGTAATTCCAAGCTGCTCCAAGAGTTCCATTGTTTTCCTTGCAAGACGACCTTTCGTCAATGCAAATGTCAAATATCTCATGTCTTATCCTCCGGTCTTATTTTATGGTTTTTGATACGGTTTTTCCTGTCCCTGTAACCAGATTCACCATCTCAATGTCTTTTGTGTCACGAAGATACAGCATGCTTACACATAAGTTCTGTTTCGCATAAGAAATATATTCTTTCAACGATTTATCCACACGTTTCCTTGTTAATTCCGTGCGTTTTCCACTGCTTCTAAATTCTTTTGCAAGTTTAATTGCCTCTGCTTGTCTGTTTTCATCATAGAGAATCATCGTGTTTTTGAGTTTGTACGGAATCTCTAATTTCTGTCTTGCAAACGCATTCATTAGTTCATCTACAACAATAACGAAACCAATAGATGGCGATGCCTTCCCAAACTTTTCCATCAGATGGTCATATCGTCCACCTTTTACAATGGCATCACCGGTTCCATAAGTATAGCCACGGAAAATAATGCCGGTATAATAGTCAAAATTACCTCGCATACTGAGATCATATGTAATATATTTATCTACGCCGTAATACACTAAAAGGGCATGAAGTTCTTCTAATCTTTTAACAGCATCTAAAATCTTATTATTCAATGCAATCTTCTTCGCCTCTTTTAACACCTCTGCACCACCAATGAGTTCTTCAAGAACAACAAGTGCAGTCTTTGTGGTCACTTTTGCCTGTGCTTGCTCCAAAAGTTCCTCTACACCAAAGTAATTACGATTGCTGATAAGTTCACGAAGCCTTGCTTCTTCTTGCGGCGAAAGACCTGTCTCTTCAATCAAACTTTCAAAGAAGTCTACACTTCCGATATGTATCTGGAATTCCTGAAGTCCAACTTCTCTCAGAGAATCTACTGCCATAACAACCATCTCTGCGTCAGCTTCCACAGAATCAATACCGATAAATTCCGCTCCAACCTGTGTGTTTTCATGAAGTCGTCCTTGGTAACTTGATTGGTTTACAAATGTATTTCCTTTATAACAAAGACGAATTGGTAGATTCTCACTGTCGAATACTGTCATTGCCGCTCTTGCAATCGACGGCGTGATATCCGGACGTAGTACCAACGTATTTCCTTCACGATCAAAAAACTTATACAACTCTTTTACTGAGGTTGTTCCAATCTCCTTCCCGAACACATCAAAGTATTCAAAGGTCGGAGTCTGTATATCATGATAGCCGTAAAGATGAAATACATTTTGTAATTTCTCCTCTAAAACGGATTTTTTGCCGTATTCCAAACTGTAAATATCTCTTACTCCTTCCGGCGTATGTAGCATCTGTTTTTTCATGATTGTTTCTCCTTCTAGTCTCTGTTCTCTATATCAATCTGTAAGGCATCCAAATACGGAACCAAACATCCATTTTTTAATGTCATAAAATACTTTGGATTCAATTCTTCATAGCGGACACTTTTGCGTCCGCCCTCCTGAGCACGTTTCCAAAACTTATTAATCTCCTCAAAAGGCATATAATAGAGTTCATTTCTCATACTGTAATAGATAATTAAAAAAGCAATTCCGTCCTGCTTTTCAAACTCTCTCATGAACTCTACCTGATGTTCATGCAGGTTTTGAAGCGGGAAGGTGTCAGCATGGCATTCCTTTGCATCAAAGCATACCGGAATCCCCTGCACTGCACCAATGTAATCTACCGTACTACGCTGGTCAAAATATGCAAGCGTAATATGTCGATGTTCTTTGTCAATCTTCACAGGTGTGATTGGTGTAGGAATCTTTTGAATGAGAGCAAGCCCCTGTTCCAAATATTTTTCATTTGTGCGATTGAGGAATTCTTCCAAAGTAGAACCTCTAAGTCCTCTTGAATTCCATGTTCCCATAAGAATTACCTTCCTTGTTTTTCGACTTGTATAATCTTTGAAAATAATGCCGACAATGGTGCAACAAAATGTTTTTCGCTGATATTAGCCAATTCTCCTGTCAATACAGGAAGTTCCATGCGGTATGCATGAAGTAATTGACTCTCCAGGCCGTATTTCGTCTTGTATTCGTCATTTACTTTTCGGTTGCCATATTTATAGTCTCCGATAATCGGATGGCCCTGAGATGCTAAATGCGCGCGAATCTGATGCGTTCTTCCTGTAATCAAATGCACCTCCAAAAGCGTACGCGCACCATTTGTCCATATCGGTTCGTATTCTGTTTCAATCGGAAGAGCACCTTCTACCTTTTTTTCTAATATACATACTTTATTCGTTCTATCGTCTTTTGTCAAATATCCTTTGATATAAATTCTATTTGATACCTCTCCAAGCACAAAACAACGGTAAAATTTACGAAGAGAACGGTCTTTAAATAATTCTCCCATCTTCTGAAGTCCGACAAGACTTTTTCCTGCCACAACCAAACCACTGGTGTTACGGTCTAAACGATTACAGATGGATGGTTTGAACTTTCTCAAATCGTCAGGTGAAAGTTCACCGGTTGAAAGCATATGCGAAATGATATGCTCCACAAGTGACTCGTCCTTTGCCTCCGCCTTTTGCGACAGCATACCAACCGGCTTGTTAAGTATCATCACATTTTCATCTTCATAGATAATATCCAATTTGGCATTCGTTGTGATAACTTCTGTCCTCGAGAATTTTGCAATCGTTTCATCTGCCAGGTAGAGTTTCACACTGTCTCCAATGGTTAACTTCTCATTTCCGGTTGCTTTCTTATCATTGAGCACAATATTCTTTTTTCGAAGCATTTTATAAATAAAGCTTTTCGGAGCGTCGTTCAAATATTTCACAAGAAGCTTATCAAAACGCTGCCCAGCTTCATTTGCTGTTACTATAATCTCCTGCATAGTCTCTCCGCTATAATGAAATGTTTAATATGATGTGTTTAATTCCATCTTCATGCCGTTTCGTATCCTCTTTTTCGATAGAGGCAATGTTATTCATTCCTTCTGCTCTTGTGACAAATGAGGTGTAATTATCAAATATCTTCACAGATACTTTATCGAATTGATTTGCATTTAAATATTGTTTCAAATGCTTCGAAATCACATTCATGTCGACTTTAGACTTTGACGAATATCCACAAATTGTGTTTCCTGATATTACAATTGCCTCTACAGGCATAATCACCTTCTCACTTGTAAAAACCATATCGTATGCTCGTGTAAGAAGTTCTGCATTCAGTTCTATCTCTGCAGCCATCTCTTCAGAAATAGAATGATGTGGAAGCACCATAATCAATTCAACCAGTGCCTTAGATGCCGGCAGACATCCAAGAATAGCGACTACTGTCAGAAGGTTTTGTCTGGTTCCCGTCTCAATGATTCCAAGAATCAGAAGAGCTGCAACAATTCCAAATTCTAAAATAGTTTTTAATAAAATTTTTCTTTTTCGTTTGCGAATATATCCCGCGTCTCCTTTTAACACTTTCATGTTATTACCTCTTTTTCTTGTGTACATTTCGAATTGCTTTTTTCTTTTTCGGGGCTGGACTTTTCGTATCTGCTTTATTCGAAGGCTTATAAGAGTTCTGATTCTGCTTCATCTGTCTAGGGCGAATCAGACACTGTTTATCAAACCCAACCAAATCCATGCGGTCAGCTATTTTTAAAGCTTCCAAAACCAACTCATAATTCTTAGGGTTTCGATACTGAATCAACGCTCTCTGCATCGCTTTCTCATGTGGATTCTTCGGAACATAGACCGGTTTCATGGTTCTTGGATCCACACCTGTGTAATACATACAAGTAGATATCGTCGATGGTGTCGGATAGAAATCCTGCACCTGTTCCGGCATATATCCCAAGTCCCTTAAATATTCCGCAAGTGCCACCGCTTCCTTCATCGTAGAACCCGGATGCGAAGACATCAGGTATGGAACTAAGAACTGATTCTTACCAAGTTTCTCATTAATCTGTTTATATTTCTTACAAAATGCCTGATATACACTGTTTTCCGGTTTTCCCATCATCTGAAGAACAGGGTCTGCCACATGCTCCGGTGCGACCTTCAGTTGTCCACTGACATGATGCTCGCACAGTTCGCGGAAAAAGGTGTCATCCTTATCCGCAATCAGATAATCAAATCGAATTCCGGAACGGATAAATACTTTCTTCACGTTTGGCAATTCTCTGAGCTTACGAAGTAATTTTAAGTAGTCTTTATGGTCTACTTTCATATTCTTACAAGGTGTCGGAAAGAGACACTGCTTGTTCACACATGCTCCTTTGGTCTGTTGTTTCTCACATGCAGGCGCTCTAAAGTTTGCCGTCGGTCCTCCTACATCATGAATATATCCCTTAAAATCCTTATCCCAAATAAATTTTTTTGCCTCTGCAATCAAAGACTCATGACTTCTCGTCTGAATAATTCTTCCTTGATGAAATGTAAGTGCACAGAAACTGCATCCCCCAAAACAACCTCGATTGCTAATCAGACTATATTTCACTTCCTCTATAGCTGGAACCCCACCAAGTGCCTCGTAGCACGGATGGTAGGTTCTCATATACGGTAAACTGTACACACGGTCCATCTCAGACTGCGAAAGCGGTTTTGAAGGTGGGTTCTGAACCACATAGAGATGATCCGAATATGGCTCCACCAATCGTTTCCCGGAAAATGGATCTGTGTTGCAATACTGCTTGTAAAAGCTTTTCGCGTAATTCAACTTATCTGCATTTAATTCATCCCAGGACTCCAAGGTAATCGCATCATATACACTGTCTAAGGATTTTACCTTGCAGACAGTTCCATCAATATAAGTGATATCCTCAATTGCAAGTCCACTG
Organism: Tyzzerella sp.; assembly: GCA_017416155.1. GTDB lineage: Bacteria > Bacillota > Clostridia > Lachnospirales > Lachnospiraceae > Faecalimonas. The sequence goes on along the minus strand of JAFQDE010000039.1, from coordinate 27,820 downwards.
TCCAGTGCCTCGGCAATCTCAACGATTGAACGCTCACCCATCCCATAAGAAATCAGGTCAGCTCCTGAATCTAATAGTATAGAACGTTTTAACTTGTTTGACCAATAATCATAATGTGCCATTCTTCGAAGACTGGCTTCAATTCCACCGATAATAATCGGTGTCTTTTTGTAAGTCTGGCGAATTAGATTGCAATATACAGTTGTTGCATAATCCGGACGCTTTCCCATCACACCACCTGGTGTAAATGCATCATTTGCACGTCTCTTCTTGGATACCGAATAGTGATTCACCATCGAATCCATATTTCCACCGGAAACTAAAAATCCAAGTCTCGGCTCTCCGTATATTGTGATGCTGTCCTTATCCTTCCAATCCGGCTGTGATATGATACCAATCTTATAGCCGTGAGATTCCAGAATACGCGTAATAATAGCATGACCGAATGAAGGATGATCCACATAGGCATCCCCAGTTACATAGACGAAATCCACCTGCTCCCATCCACGTGCTTCCATATCCTCTCTGCAAATTGGTAAAAATCTATTTTCCATCATAATTCCTCGTAGGTGTTATTTTTTATATCATCGTAATCTTGAATATAGTAGTCTGCAAGTTCCTTCTTGCGTGTTATCTGCGGATTTGAAAATGGGTCCTCCACCGCACATACCTTCATCCCTGCATTCTTACCTGCCAGGATTCCGTTTGGCACATCCTCGAATACCAAACATCTCTCCGGCTTTACACTGAGGCTTTCAGCTACCTTCAGATAGACATCCGGTGCCGGTTTTCCTGCTTTCGCTTCATCCGAAGTCCACACAGCGTCTAAATATTGCCACACACCCGTATTCATAAGCAAACCCTCTGCCAAGTCCCTGGAATTACTGGTTGCTATTCCAAGTTTCATTCCCGCCTTGTGCATATCAAGGATAAAGTCATAGGCTCCTTTTTTCAACTGTAATTCTTTGGTATAGATTTCAAAAGCCATCTCATGCCACTCAGCTTCCAATTCCTCTTTCGTGTGGGGGAGTTCCGGAAACAAATCTAAAAAATATTGTGCCGTCTCCGAATAACTTTTACCTTCCATGCCCTCGTGAAAATTCTCCGGCTCTACCAAATGATATTTCTCCAAGAAAATATCATCGATGTCTGTCCAAACATGCATGGAATCCACAAGCGTGCCATCTATATCAAAAATAACTGCATCAATGTTTGTTAACATAAATGTTCTAATTCCTCCTCAGTGAGCGGACGATACTCACCCAATTTCAAATTCTCATCCAATTGAAGCGACCCCATCGAAATACGTTTTAGATAAATCACTTTTTTTCCGACAGCCTCAAACATACGCTTTACCTGGTGGAATTTCCCTTCCTGTATGGTAAGATGAATCTCTGAAACCTCATCAGACTTTAATATCTCAAGCACAGCAGGACGAGTCCTCTCGTCTTCTCCGATATTGACACCCTCTGCAAATGCGTGTCTATCTTCTTCCGTCACAACGCCCTCAACCTTCGCATAATAGAGCTTGTCCACATGCTTTTTCGGAGCCAGGAGTCTGTGTGCAAGGTCACCATCATTTGTAATGAGAAGAAGTCCTTCTGTGTCTTTATCAAGGCGTCCCACAGGGAATAAGTCTTTTCTCTTCTTCTCAGTAATTAAGTCGAGAACCGTCTTGTCTTTTGCGTCGGTTGTTGCTGACACATACCCTGCCGGTTTATTCAGCATATAGTACTCATATTCCTCATAACCAACTTCCTGTCCTTCACAGAAAACCTTTTGCGTGGCAGTGTCTATCTTTTGCTCCGGTGACTTTACAATGGCATCATCTATTTTCACTTTTCCCTGTCGAATCAGCTTCTTCACTTCGGTTCTTGTGCCGATACCCATATCAGCAAGATATTTATCTAAACGAATCATGACGACATCCATCTCCATCCCGGCAAATACTTATTCTTCAAAGTTCCATTCGAAAGTTTGCCCCAACCAAGCGGATAACCGTCCACAAGAACGAGGAACCACCCCTTGTCTTTTGCTGTGACCAAATCATCGACATCAATAGTCTCACCTTTCAAATATTTAATGATGCGTTCATCGTCTGCGTGTATGCTGACACAGCGACTGTACTCCTCTTTTTTCAGACACATTGCAAGTGACTGACTTGGTTCAAAACGATTTTTTTTCAAATCACCAAGATACAAACCGGTACGCAAGAAACGAATCCCCTTTACATCCGGAACGCCCTCCGGCATGTAGTATACCTTCTCACTATATATCTCTAATCGATTCCAATCCATCTCCCATGAGATATCTTTGAAGAACTCGAGAACCTCTTCCGGAACCTTTTTGTTCGACTTCTTCGGTTTATCTATTTTATTATTTTGTAATGACTCACCCTTCTGAAGCAGTGCAAGAAAATGTCCCTCTCCATGCATCTTGTGTGGCCAAATACGTACTGTCTTAGAAAATGCCCCGTCTTTTGACTCTGTTACTTCCGGCTTGCCACAAGCAAATCCTTCGTATGGACGAATCTCTCTAATTACAAACTCCGGATATTGCTCTAGTAAATATTCGATGGTACCTTCATTTTCTTCCGGGTCAAATGTACAGGTAGAATATAGAATCATACCGCCCGGTTTCAACATTCTTGCAGCCTGTGTTACAATGCCTCTCTGAATCTTGGAAAAGAATTCCGGACCATGCTCTTCCCATGCCTTCACCATCTTTTTATCCTTGCGGAACATACCTTCTCCGGAACAAGGTGCGTCAATCAAAATCTTATCAAAATACTCCGGGAAATAACTTTCCAGCTTGCCGGGCTCTTCACTTAACACAAGCACATTTCCAATACCAAACACTTCAATATTCTTAAGGAGGCCTTTTGCCCTGGAATTACTGATATCATTTGCCATCAGGACGCCTGTTCCATCGAGTTTTGCTCCAAGCTCAGTTGCCTTACCACCCGGTGCAGCACACACGTCAAGTACCTTGTCTCCCGGTTCTATCGGGAGTCGGTTCGCCGGTGTCATCGCACTTGGTTCCTGAAGATAATAAAGTCCTGCAAAGTAATACGGATGCTTTGCCGCCTGAACTGTTTCCCCGTCATAGTAGAAACCATTTTCAATCCAAGGAATCTGTTCTATCTCAAAAGGACAGATGCGTTTAAATTCCTCAACACTGATTTTCTTCGTATTCACGCGAAGTCCGTACAGACGTTTTTCATCGTAACAGCTTATATAATCATTAAACTCGTCTCCGAGCAATTTCTTCATTTTATCAACAAATGCAATTGGTAAGTTCATCTTTATCCTCCGTATTCGCATTATTCTTCAGTATAACATTTTACCTTGGATTTTTCAATATATCTTAGCACCCAATATGGATTTACACTGGTTTCTATATCGTGAGGATAAATATAGATTCCAAGGTGTAAATGTACGGCAAATTGACCAACCGTCCCTTCAGGTCCATAACCGCTATCTCCCATAAATCCAAGTATATCTCCTGCCTTTACTTCATCACCCACTTCAAGTTCAGCGTAAGAATCCAGGTGTGCATAATAAAAGTACGCACCGCCAGGTGCTTTAATACCGATTCGATAACCCCCTTTTTCCAGCCAACCTTTCTTTTCCACAATACCATCTGTCATGCTGAGAACCGGATATAATCCACGTTGATTCTTATTTGCCATAAGGTCACACCCCTCATGTCCACGTTTTCCACCATAATTACGTTCTCCCATCCAACTGTTAGTGTATGACACTGTAAGTTTTGGGTCGTTAGTAGATTTTGCAATCGGAAAATATTTGACATCATCCCATATAGCTTGCATGACCTTAAGGTATGTATGAAAATTTTTCTTCTTCTCCCACCTCTTGCTCATCTTTAAAAATCCCTCTTCAGAAAGTTCGTTCGTAATCTCTTGATAACCGAATTTGCTCTCCAGAAGATAGATTCCAACATATTTACCAGGTTCGGAGAGTTCTTTCAAAAAATCAAGCATCTCTTCACCAATATTTTGTTCGCGAAATTCTGCTGTTGAAATAACACCTTCACTGAGACGTTGAATTTGACCTTGCTTCATCAATCTGCCACTCCAGAGAGACACAAAGAACGCAATGATAATTATCCAAACAGACAGATAACACGCTTGTTTACTCATACCAAAACCTCGTTTTTCTTTTACTATATGCGTCATAATGCACTCGTTTTCACAATAAACTAATAAAAATGCATTTGGTGGTCCATTATGAAAAAAATTGTCTCATTGTTCATCATTGTTGGCTTCTTTGTGATTATGCTTATATTTCCACGCCAAACCTTTGAAGGTGCAAGTAATGGACTCCTTCTCTGGTTCCAGATTGTGTTACCCACACTGCTTCCGTTTATCATCCTATCCAACCTGCTGATACATACCAATGCGGTGACCTATATCTCATCGATTGTGAAACCTTTCGTACAAAGGTTGTTTCGTGTGTCTGACTACGGTTGCTATGCTGTTTTTGTGGGATTTCTTTGCGGATACCCAATGGGCGCAAAGGTTGTTGCAGATTTGATTCAAACTGAGAAGATTTCACAAAGAGAAGGACAATATCTACTGTCGTTCTGTAATAATACGAGCCCGATGTTTATCATCAGTTTTATTGTGATGCAACAGTTTAAGAATGAGTCGTTGCTACTTGGTACACTTATGATTCTATATCTAGCACCAGTGCTGTGTAGTTTTGTGTTTCGAAGATTTTACCAAGTAAAAAAACACTCATACTCAGAAACGAATCATTCTAAAGAGGCTTTCCTTTTTGATTTTAATTTGTTAGACAACTGTATTATGAACGGATTTGAAACAATCACTAAAGTTGGAGGATACATTATTCTTTTTTCTATATTGTTTGCGTTAATCAAACAATTTCCACTGGTGTGGCTCATACCAACATTGGAAATTTCGTGCGGCATTTCTTACATTACCAGCCTTGCTATTCCACTTGCCACAGTTTATCCCTATGTATTAGCACTGACGTCATTCGGCGGATTCTGCGCAATTGCTCAGACAAACTCCATGATACAGGAAAGCAAGTTATCTATACTCCCTTACATAACACAAAAGCTGATCACTGCTTTTCTCACATATTTATTGGCTTCTATATACATTAACTATATATATTAAATTAGGTTTGGGTCTATATCTTTCAAAAACATTCCCAGATCCAATCCTCTAAGGCAAAACATAAACACGACATAAAAAGAGCAAAACCCATATAGATTTTGCTCTCATAAAACTTCAATTTATTCATCAATAAGATCCAAGCCAAACTCTGCTTCCATTCCACGGTCAGATTTGTCAGGAATCTCTAACTCTGCACGGTTCGCACGAACGATTTCGTAGCATTCCTGAAGAGAACTTACCAAACCGTCATACTTTGTTGTATAGCTATCTAATGTATGTCCGATAATTCCTTCTGCAGTTGCCATCAAATCATTTGTGTACTGCATTGCACTGATACGAATATCGTTTGCATCGTTTGTTGCATTGTCAAGAATCTGCTGCGCCTGCTCTGTTGCTGCAAGTACAATTTCATTTGCCTGTGCATAAGCGCGTTGCATAATCTCATGCTCACTTACTAATTCCTTTGTTGTAATCTGAGCTTCTTCAATCATGCTCTCAGCTTTTGCCTGTGCGTCAGCTAAGATAGCATCCTTGTTAGCGATGATCTTCTGATAGCGCTTGATCTCATCAGGTGTCTTCATGCGAAGTTCTCTAAGCAATTCATCCATCTGATCCTTGTTCACAATAATCTTAGTTGTTGACAATGGTTGGAACTTACAACTATCAATGTATTCTTCGATTTCCTCAATAATTTGTTCGATACGGCTACTCATTTCTTATATTCTCCTTCTTTCTTTTATCTTTTCTGTTACTTTCTCCGCTACAAATTCCGGTACAAACTGTGTAATATCGCCGTCGAAACTAGCGACCTCTTTTACTGTTGTAGAGCTCAAGTACGAATAATCAAGACTGGTAGTTAAAAATAATGTCTCCACATCGGAATTCAGCTTGCGGTTTGTCTGCGACATCTGTAATTCATATTCAAAATCCGTGATTGCACGCAAACCTCTGACAATCACCTTAGCATCCATCTGTTTGGCAAACTCAATGAGCAAACCTTCAAACGGAATAATCTTCACATTTTTTAGATGTTTCGTAACTTCGCGTAACATTATAACACGTTCTTCGACAGAAAACAACGGCGTTTTTGCTTTATTTTGCAATACACCGACAATTAATTCATCTGAAATGCGTGCTGCTCGCTCAATAATATCAATATGACCAAAAGTAACTGGGTCAAAACTTCCCGGATAAATTGCTCTAAGCATAGTTTAAAACGCCCCCCAAGTATTCTTTTGTAAATTATACAAATTAGATATGTAATTGTCAAGAAACGAAAGCAAAGCCTTATTTCGTTAATCCTAATTCTTCATGAAAATATTTTAATGTTGAAAAGCAGTATTTTCTTTTGAAAAATACTGGATGTAATGTGTTGGTTTTATTCATGTGTGCAACATATTCTTCAACATATTCTAAGGCATCTTTTTTTATTTTATCAAGATTCATTATGGTTTCTTTATATTCATCTTTATCAATAATAACTTCTGTATTATCCAAATATTCAGTTTTATTAACTATGAGTATTTTCGTGTAATCCAAACCTGATTTGTGTTTTTTTGAACGAATTGATTTCTTAAAAAGATATGCAAATGAATGTGCAATTTCACTTCTATATGGAATGCATATAAAATAATTATAATGAGTTTGAAAAAGCAAACAATTATATGCTCGTTTTTGTTTTTTTAGAATTTCTTTGTATGGTGGATTGGGGTATTGTTGATAAAATGCATCCGTTAACCTCAATATCTGATAATCATTTTCGGGTAGTTTCATATTTACTCCTTGTCTTTAGTTTAAAAACGAGAGGCTTGATAGCCTCTCGTTAGGAACTTCATCACTCGGTCAATTTTTATTTTACCGTCCTGTCAGAACCGTCACAGGACTCATCACTCGGTCAATTTTTATTTTACCGTCCTGTCAGAACCGTCACAGGACTCATCTTTGATGAAGAAGAACTTTGTTCTTATACATAGTATACTCGATTAATGAATCTTTTACAATACTTTTTCTAAAAAAATATGTTTATTCGTCTTATACACTTTCTCTTTGATAATTACAAATCCCAATTCATCAACATAAGAAAAATCCGTCTCCAAAGATGCCTCAACAATAATCAGTCCATCCTCTGAAAGTAACTTTGATGTACTCAAATATTCCAACACCTTTTTCTCAAGAAGTTGATTATACGGTGGATCCATAAAAATATAATCAAAGACTTTTCTGCCTTCCATACGGCTAAGTGCATTAATCACATCCGTTTCATACACATCTGCCCTGTCAGCAAGCTTGGTATATGCAAGATTCTCTCTAATGCAATCCATGGCATTTTTGCTGTGTTCCACAAAGCTTGCATGAGCCGAACCGCGACTTAATGCTTCAATACCAATTGCACCGCTTCCGCTGAAGAGATCCAAAAAGTTCGAATCAGCAAGGTATTCCGAAATCATATTAAAAAGAGTCTCTTTGATTCGGTCAGTGGTAGGCCTTGTATCCATGCCTTCTACTGTTTTCAGTTGTAAACGCTTCGCAGTTCCTGCAATGACACGCATAGAAATGCCTCCTTTGTTTATTCTTGTAAATTATACAAAGAGCAGAGTTTGTTGTCAAGGAATGGAAAAAGAGTGCAACTCTTTCGAGTCACACCCTTTTCCTACCTTATCTAATCTCTCGATTATTTACCTGACATCTGTCTTTCTTGTTGTTCGATCATTTTCTTAACCATATAACCGCCAACAGAACCGTTCTGTCTAGATGTTAAGTCACCATTGTATCCTTCTTTCAAAGGTACTCCAAGTTCACTTGCTACTTCATATTTAAATTTGTCTAATGCAGCTTTTGCTTCTGGAACAGCTGCTCTGTTTGATGAACGACTTGACATGTTCTTTTCCTCCTCATTCTATCGATTACTTTTTTCGTAACTTTATGTTACAACTCTAGTATGTGATGAATTGAAAAAGATACACTAGCAGTTGTTTCATCTTTTTCCATTTTTTGAAATGTTATAATGTCGTTTCAAGCAAACCTTCTTTGATATAAAAATTTAAGTAATTTTTCAAGTTTTGATTTTCTTCTAGTTCCAAATGTGGGTCAACTTTCATAAGCTGTGCTGCCGCCTCACTTGCACGTTGTAAAACCTTTGCATCCTGAAATACATCCGCCATCTTAAAATCCAAAACACCGCTCTGTCTGATTCCAAACAAATCTCCCGGCCCACGAAGTTTTAAGTCCTCGCTTGCAATATAAAAACCGTCGTTTGATTTGTTAAGGATTGAAAGACGTTCTTTTGTATCATTCGTTTTTGATGCACTCATAAAAATACAGTATGATTGATGTTTTCCACGTCCAACACGGCCACGAAGCTGATGAAGTTGTGCCAATCCGAATCGTTCGGCATTCTCTACCATCATTACCGTTGCATTCGGCACATTGATGCCGACTTCAATAACTGTTGTAGAGACAAGCACCTGAATCTCATTTTTTCCAAACCGTTCCATGATTGCATCTTTCTCGGACTGTTTCATTTTTCCATGAAGATGTCCTACAATAATACTTTGTCCTAATTCATCCTGAAGCATTCTTGCATAGTCAATGACATTTTCTGCTTCTAGAAATTCACTTTCTTCCACCATTGGGCAGATAACATAACACTGTCTTCCTTCTGCAACCTGTTTTTTGATGAATGTATAAGCTGTGTTTCGATAACTGGTATCAACCACACAATTTTTTATCGGCAGTCTGTTTGCCGGAAGTTCATCAATTACTGATATATCTAAGTCTCCATATAAAATGATTGCCAGAGTTCTCGGAATCGGTGTCGCACTCATAACAAGAATGTGTGGAGTCTGTCCCTTTTCAGCCAGTTTCTCACGTTGCTTGACACCAAATCGGTGTTGTTCATCTGTAACAACCAAAGCCAAATTCTTGTATTCTACCTTATCTTGGATAAGTGCATGTGTTCCGACAATAATATTTGACTCACCTGATGCAATTCGTTCATAGCTTTCCCGTTTTTCTTTTGCAGTCATAGAGCCAGTCAGAAGTTCCACTTTTAACGGAATATTGTACTCTTCAAAAAGTTCTGTTATAGACACATAATGTTGTTTTGCCAAGACTTCCGTCGGCGCCATCATTGCGCCCTGATAACCATTTGTTCCTGAAAGTACAAGTCCTAGCAATGCTATAATCGTTTTACCGGATCCCACATCTCCCTGTACCAAGCGTGACATTACACGTTCCCCGCTCATGTCACTCTGAATTTCTTTCCACACTTTCCTCTGCGCATTAGTCAAGTCATACGGAAGACTCTTGATTAGACAATCGACAGCATCATGTTTTGGAAAAGAAAAGGTATTCTTTGTCTTTTCGTTCGTCTCTTTCAGTCGTCTTAGTGCAAGAATAAAGATTAAGAACTCTTCAAATACAAGTCTCTCTCTCGCATGATAAAATGCTTCTTTATCCTTTGGAAAATGAATCTGACGAATCGCATAGTTGTATTCAGCCAAATGATTTTCTAAACGAATACTCGGAGGGAGAAATTCTCGCTTTAAGTCCAAGTAATCAATTGCCTGTTTCATGGCCTTCATAATCATATTGTTACTAAGCCCTGTTGTTAAGGGATAAATCGGCTGCATGGTGTTTTCTTTTGCATTGTATGTCGCACTCGGAAAGAATATCTCCGGCTGTTCCATGCAAAGCGTTCCTCGCCGTTCCACAACACGACCACGAAGTGTAATCACACCGCCTCTTCCAAGCGTGTTCTTCAAAAACGGCATACGAAACCACGTTGCTTTCACAACACCTGTCAAATCCTTTACATGAATTGACGTGATATGTAGATTCTTTGCCTGATTCGCCTGTACTTTTCCATAGATAGTGCCTGTAATCGTCGCCACAGTACCTTCCTGTATCTCACTGATTGGAATTGCAGACTCATAGATATCATAGCTTCGAGGATAATAATGAAGCAAATCACCGACTGTATGGATATTCAATTTTTGAAACAACTTGTCCGTTTTATCGCCAATACCCTTTAATTCGCGAATCTTGGAATATTCGTTCATATCATGCTCCTCTGATTCACAAAAGAGATTGCGTAATTCGCAATCTCTTTTGTTATACTTATTCAACAGATATTACATAGTAGTAAATCGGCTGTCCACCCATATGAGTCTCAATATCCACACTTGGATATAACTCTTCCAATTCTTCTGTGAGTTGCATTGCGTCATCTTCTGATATATCGGATCCATAGTAAACACTAATAAGTTCTGAATCCTCATCCACTAATTCTGCAAGCATTTCTTTTGTTGTCTCTGCAATATCAGTTCCAACTGCAAGAATTCCACTGTCACCGATTCCCATGATATCATCCTTGTGAATCTCTTTGTCATCAATACAAGTGTCTCGAACAGCATAAGTAATCTGTCCGGTCTTTACATATTGAATGGCATCCATCATTGCTTCTTCATTTTCTTCCGAAGACATATCAGGAACAAAATTAATGATAGCTGTAATGCCCTGTGGCACCGTCTTTGTCGGAATAACAATTACATCTTTATCTTCAACTAAAGATTTCGCCTGATTCGCTGCAAGCGTAATATTCTTGTTGTTTGGGAAGATAAATACATGCTTCGCATTTACTTCATCGATTGCCTGTAACATATCATCGGTACTTGGGTTCATAGTCTGACCACCTTCGATGATATAGTCAACACCCAATTCTTTGAAGATTTCATTGAGGCCTTCACCGATTGAAACTGCAATAAAGCCATATTCTTTTTGTTCTTCTTTCTCTTTTGCTTTCTGTTCTTCAGCTAGCTTCTCTGCTTCACGAATTATTTTTTCTTCATGTTCTTCACGCATGTTGTCAATCTTCATACGGGTAAGCTGACCATAAGTCAATGCTTTTTGAATTGCAAGACCAGGATCATTCGTATGAACATGAATCTTAACAACGTCATCATCAGCCACACATACAATCGAATCACCGATAGATTCAAGATAAGCCTTGAATTCTCTTTCATCGTTGTCTGTGAATTCTTTTTCTGTCATGATGATAAACTCTGTACAGTATCCAAACTTAATATCAGCGTTTGTCTCTGCACTTACTTTTACATTTACAGATGTGCTTGGTGCAATCTGAGTATAGTCAATCTCTTTGCCAAGGAATGCATCATAGGCCCCCTTAAGAACTTCTAAAAGTCCTTGTCCGCCGGAATCCACAACGCCTGCTTCTTTTAATACTGGGAGCATCTCCGGTGTCTTTGCAAGCACTTGTTCCGCATGAGCAATTACCTGCGGAATGAATTCGTCCAGATCTTTTACTTTTCCGGCAAGTTCAACAGCCTTATCAGCAATTCCTCTTGCTACCGTAAGAATTGTTCCTTCCTTAGGCTTCATAACTGCCTTATATGCAGTCTCTTTCGCTTTTACACATGCACTTGCAAGAGCAAGAACATCAATCTCATCTGTCTCTTTTATAACCTTTGTGAAACCACGGAACAACTGAGACAAAATAACACCCGAGTTACCGCGTGCACCACGAAGCGAACCCGAAGAAATCGCTTTTGCCAAGCTTTCCATATTCGGTTTGTCAAGAGCAGCCACTTCTTTTGCAGCTGCCATAATTGTCAATGACATGTTCGTTCCAGTATCACCATCCGGAACAGGAAAAACGTTCAATTCGTTAATAAATTCTTTCTTTGCCTCAATGTTTGCGGCACCGGCCAAAAACATTTTTAAAAGCAATTCCGCATTTATTGTCTTAACTGCCAAAATAATTTCCTCCTTAATCAATCACTCTTACGCCTTCAACGTAAATGTTGATCTTATCCACTTCCATACCGGTGAATTCTTCTACTCTATATTTTACATTGCCTACAAGGTTCTCACATACAGTTGAAATGCTAACACCATAAGCCACAATTACATGAAAATTGATTTTAAGTTTATTATCGTCTGAAATTTCAACTTGAATTCCATGTGTCAAACTTTCTTTCTTCAGTAATTTTACAAGACCATCTTTCATGCTTACAGCTGCCATACCGACAATGCCAAAACATTCCACTGCGACAGTCCCTGCATATTTTGCAACTACATCAGGTTCAATAGTAATGATACCCAAATCCGTTGTCATGCTACCTTTCATATCGTTTCCTCCAATTCTTTATAATGGATTAGTATTCATTTGCGCATACTTAACGTATGTATTATACTCTATTTTTTACCTTTTTACAACAATAATATTTTTTATAAAAATTGTACTTGCATTATTTGGTTTTATCTGTTAAAATACCTTTGTTGTGAGTCTGATAAGACATTAATATCGTTAGGAGGTGCAACCATGGCTAAATGTGCTATTTGTGAAAAGGGTGCTCATTTTGGTAACAACGTAAGTCACTCTAATAGAAAAACACCAAAAATGTGGAAATCAAACGTAAAATCTGTAAGAGTTAAAACAGAGGGTGGTTCTAAAAAAATGTATGTATGTACTTCTTGCTTAAAATCAGGCAAAGTGGAACGTGCTTAATGGATTACAGAACATATTAAAAACGAGATGTGTGGAGACATCTCGTTTTTTTATTTCCTAATTAACAGCAAAATAAATTATATCCTAGAATCAGACATATTATTGCAATCAGCACTTCTATAAATGTTTTCGGAAGTATCATGCTAAAGATAATCCCCAATGCAAGAAAAAACAATGCAAAACCACAAACTCGTTTCATGCCTGACTCCAATATAATCTTTTACTATACTATATGCAGATAGCCTGACCTTATTTCCCGTCAATTTCATTTAACATTTCATCAATATCTTTTTCTGTAACTTTTCCATCTTTTTTATCAGAAATACGATCCATCACATCCGGAATCAAATCAAGAAGTTTTGTAATGGTATCCTGATTCTTAATATTGACAAGTCTGGTCTTTCCATTTTGAAGCACAAGAACAGCACTTGGAGAAATCTTTCCGCCAAGACCGCCTGCACCCTTTTCTTTCTTCTCTTCATTATATGCACCTGCGCCAACCGCAAATGACACATCTACAAGTGGTAGAATAATCGTTTCTCCAATGTGAATTGCATCCCCCACAACTGTCTTTGATGAAACCACACTATCCATTCCTGTAAATAATGCTGCCACTGTCGAATTGAATTTGTTCTCTGCCATTTTAAATTTACTCCTTTATTTTATTTTTTTATAATCCATATATGTTTTTCTGACATATCGATTAAAGAAAAGACGCCTCAAAAGTGTCGCAAGATGGACCATTCGTATATGTCCTTTCACATATAAGTCACCTACTAGTATCTTCTGTGCGAAATCCGGATATATCTCAACATGCTCTCCGTAAAACGGATATAGAATACTTAGTCCTGCAAGTACCTGTCCGGTTCGATATGGATCCTCGAATCCAAATCTAACAAATCCTCTGATTCTACGTGGACGCATATGTCTTGCAAGTATTCCTATCTCTCTTTTAACAATTTGAAATGCTTCCACATGAATATCATCCGTGAGAAATGACGTTACTTTTTCCTTTGTTTCCCAGAACGCCTTTATTTTATCACATATTTTTAAATTTGTACATTTTATCTTCTTTATTTTATCTTTCTTTTCAGAGCGGGTAGATAACGCATGGTCTTTGTGATTTAACGTCTTCCATCCAATCCGCACCTGCCAATCTGACTGGTTATCTTTGTATCTATAATAAGCTGTAAACAGATGTAAAAACCAATGTGCTTTTGCTTCAAATGATAGTGCTTTGATACCATCTTCTGTCTCCGCCTGAATCAGATAGTTCGCAGGTATTAAAAAAACAGTGCAAAGAACCAATATTAGCATTCCTAATATTACAAGCAATATCATACCTATTATTTTCAAAATCAAAAATAGTATATGTAGCATCATTACACCTATACATTTCCTTCTTCAAACTCTTTTTGTTTTTGCAAGATATATTTTCTGATATCTGTGCCTTTTGTTTCATCATACACTTCCTGCGTAATTTTTTCAACAAGTTCCATTGCACCTATTTCCCCATTTGCAATTCCGACAACAAATAAATCATCCTTGGAAATAGATTTTTGAAGCAGAAGAACTGAATGAAAATATTCCAAATGATTATTCTCATTTTTGGCAAGAACAATCAGATATTTTTCCATCTGCCATTTATCTTTCTCAATTTTTTCTATGATCTCTGCTTTTTTTAAAATCAGTTCTTCACTCATATAGAGCGCATGATAATAATTCATAGGTTTTCTCCAAATTTAATTGTAATAAGAATTCAGAATTTTTTTTGTGACTGCAACTGCACTCATTCCCGAATTATCCGCACTTTCCACTACAACACAAATTGCCAAATCCGGATTTTCAACATTCGTAAAGCCTGCGAACCAAGAATGTGCCTTTTCTTTGTCACTACTATACTCTGCTGTTCCTGTTTTTCCTGCAATACTGTAACTTTGACCATTCAATGCAGTAGCTGTACCGGAAGTCACAACAGCCTTCATGTATTCTTTTAACTGTGCTGCCTCCTCCGATGTCATTAACTGTGCGTACTTATGAGGCATGTTCTTTTCAATGACATTCCCGGTATAATTTTCAATATGGCTCACCAAATATGGTTCCATCAAAATTCCACCATTTGCAATGGCAGATGTAATAAGTACCATATGATATGGACTCATTTGTGTCTTACCTTGTCCGATAGCAGTCATCATAATCTCAGCATCTGAAGCATCTTTTGTAAGTTGAAACTTACTCTGGGAATATGGCAATGCCCCCGGCAATTTTGAATTAAATAACAAATCCTTAGCCGTGTTTTGAAATTTTGATATATTCAGCGACAATCCAATATTACTGAATGACGTGTTACATGATTTTGCTAACGAAGTCTGCAAATCTTCTTCACCGTGTTTGCGGTTCTTTGCGCAGTGAATCGTAGTACCCTCGTGCACAATTTCACTTTCGCACGTATAACTGTAATTGGCATACGCATTGTTTTCTCGCATATATGCAAGTGTTGTCACTAGCTTGAAAACCGACCCCGGTGCATAAGCACCTTGGGTGACACGATTTAACAGAACACTCTCTTCGCCCGTCGTAATGCTCGCCCAATCCTTTCCAATGGTGTTTGGATTAAAATCCGGTTTTGAAACCATAGATAAGATTTTTCCGGTGCTAACTTCCATAACAATGACAGCTCCTTTATAATTACCCAGCGCGTCATAAGCGGTCTGTTGTAATCTCGTATCCAAAGTTGTAACTACATTGTCTCCAATATTCTTTTTTTCTTGAAATTCCTTAACAATCTTTTCAACAAAAAAAGCATTTGATGTAAGAAGGTTAAAATTCTCTATAGATTCTAATCCAGACTTTCCTTTCGAATCATAGCCCACTACATGCGCATATAATTCAGCATAAGGATATACACGTTGTTCATTACCGTCTTCATCTACCACAGTCTCCGCTAATACATTACCGTCTTTGTCCAAAATCTTTCCTCGAACCACGCGATCCGCCATAGAATCCAAACGAACATTATAGGAACTGTTAATGATATCCTTGCTACGAATTACATTGAAGTACACGATATATCCCATCATAGCAAGAAAGATTCCAACAAAAAAATAGGTGACTCTAACGAGTTCTTTGTTGGTTTCCTTCGGCGCTTTGCGGCCTTGTGTTGCGGGTTTGCTTCTTCGAACTCGGGTCTCGTCTTCCAGATTGAGCGATATAATGTCTATCTCGTCGTTCTTTGAGCTCCCTCGCTTCCTTCTGTCTTCTCTTCCTTTCAATATCTTCTTCCTCTTCTTCTTTCAAAATATACAATCCTTGAATGATTGCAAACATAACCAACGTACTCATAACAGAACTTCCACCATAGCTGACTAGTGGTAATGTTACACCAGTAGATGGAATGAACTTCGTTACACCTCCGATATTTAAAAATGCTTGAAAAATGTAACTGGTTCCAAGTCCAAGTGCAATATATTTATAAAAGCGATTGCGAAGTTGCATTGCAATATTCAAAAACATAATATAGCAACTCACACAAATCAAAACTAAACAAAGTGCAAAAATAAGCCCCATCTCTTCAGAAATTGCGGAAAAAATAAAATCCTCATCTGCCACTGGAATCGCATTTGCTTTTCCTTGAAAAAGCCCTGTTCCAAACCAACTGCCAGTGCCAATTGCAAAGAGAGACTGTGCAACCTGATACCCACCCCTGTCATATACAGCAAAAGGATCCTGCCAAACAAGAACACGTACTCTTACATGGTTAAACAGATGATAGGCTGCCACGGCTGCAACACTTCCCGCTATCATACCGACAATTGTGTATAATGGTTGCTTTGTTGCAACATAAAGCATTACTAAATATACAACAAAAATAATCAACGCAGCTCCCAAGTCTTTTGATATCACCAAAATCAACACATGAAAGCCTGCAACAAGCGTTGTCCATACAACGTCCTTGAACGAAGAACTCTTCCTAAAACTGGATGCCACATAGAAGACGAACAAAATCTTCACAAACTCTGATGGTTGAATACCAAATCCGGCAATTTCAAATCCAAGTTTTGCACCACCTGAAACCTGTCCAACTACAACAACCGCACTCAGTGCAACAATACCAATCAATGCATACAAGGTCTTCAGTTCTGATAAACGCCTTGTTTTTTGAATTACAATCGGTACAAGATAGCTAAGTAACATAGCACCTGCAACAATGATACATTGCTTCACAGCCTTATTGTATGACAATCTTGTAATCATAATAAATCCAATGCTAAGAAGCATACACATATTGTTAACAATGAGTCTTGAAACCTTTGGATAAAACTTTTCGTATAACCACATGATTAACCCTAGCATGATTACTTGTGCAAAATAAAATATTAAAATTTTGTTTTCGTCAGTCTTAAAATACATACCCGCAAATGCCATGAAATGAATCATAAACATTAGAACTCTCTGATTATGCAATACTCGTTTCTTCATATTGTCATCTGCATAGGCAAAGACAGCAAAGCAATGATACGTGTATAATGCAATCAGCAGGATCATCATGTATTTTGCAACCCCTACTATAATATTAGCCAAATTTTCACCTACTTAATACCGCGTTTGAAATGTCCTCTTGTAAATTCAAAATTCGGTTCATTAAAATGAGCACCCTTCACAAATACATCTTCATACAAACGCAAGATATCTTTCATTGTTTTTCTATTTTCTATTGTAAAATGAAGCCGCAATGATTTTGGATTCAAACTCTCTATCTCTGACTTTTGGTCCGTCAAAACAAGCGGTGCCGTATTATATATCATATTGTAACAGTAATCACAATGATTCTTAACAAAAAATGTCTTCTGATAACGGTCTTTGAATGTAAGTAAGCCTTTTTCCTTCTTACACCCTTCCGTTGTTTTACGAATACATTGCGCAGAAACCATCATAGGCAGATGTCCATATATAATCAGTTCACTATTCTCGACTCCAACATCCTGTAATTCCCTGTAATTGAGCTCTAACGGAGCTGTTGTGGTTTCCACAGCATTCTTCAGCCAAAATCCTTTCGCATATTGGTTAAACTGATAGAGATTATAATCTGTCACAATATTTTTCCTGAATCCGTGTTCTCTCAAGAATTCAAAACTCTCATAATTTCTAATAAGCACTCCATCCCAGTTTGCTTCAAAAATGTGTTTGTAATTCTCTTCATATTTTCGAACTGTTTCTTTTCTGAAAATATGAGGCATGGCAAAATAAATTTCTTTATTCATTTGATGTGCTTTTTCAATGAAATCATGGAAACAATCATTTTTCCAAACATAATTTATGGCGTTACAGTCCAAGTAAATTCGATGAATACAAGAATGTTCCAACGCTTCTTTGAATTGCTCATGATTTTCCACATAAACATGAAGTAAACATTTCTTTTCGATTTTGGAATCTTCTTTTTGTGATTTTGATGAGGGTTCGATTCCTCCATCCCTTCTGTATAGCTGAACAATTCTTCTTTCCAATTCCTCTAAGGCTTTTCTCCGAAGTTCGTTTAGACTTTGCATTGGTATAAACAGATTACCACACAATTTGATGTCTAAAGTTTCAAACTTAAATGGTGTGTTTCCAGTCTTTCGCATCTGTTTCTCAATTCGTACCACATCCATTGGTTGATTGATTGCTTCTTGTGCAACATCACCTGTCACTTCCACGATGATATCACCATACGACACTGACATTTTAGCGAAATCTGTCGAAGAAAGAATTAATTTCCCATTTATCATTTCTTTCACTTCACGTCTAATGATATTTTCATGAATATCTGTAATCAACTGTTCATTTCTTGTTCGATTTAAAATTGCGTCCTTTTGGAAAAATTGCTTCTTGTGTGTGATGATGTTCACATTTTGTCCTGCTTTTACATCTCTTGAAAATGTATAATTCTCTTCTCCATTCGGAAATTCGATGACATCTCCTTTGTGAATATCCACAAGTGCCTTTACAGACGTATTTTTTCCGTTATTACGAAGAACCTGTAGCGCAGCAACACCTGCGTGATTCGGCCTTGTAAGAGACAACATGTCTCTTCCGTTTTTTGTATGATAATATCCGCCATGAGAACCACCACGATTATAGAGGTCCATTAACATCTCACGGTCTTTTGGCTCAACACGGAACCCTTTTTCCCCTTTATCTAAATATAAATCCACATATTTTCGATACATGGCTGTCACTAATGCCACATACTCCGGTTTCTTCATGCGACCTTCAATCTTAAACGAATAGATACCCGCTTCCACAAGTTCCGGAATGTATTCAAGTGCACACATATCCTTAAGGCTCATAACATACTGTGTTTCTTTGTCGTTACCTACTTTATATGGTAAACGACACGGCTGTGCACACTGACCACGATTACCACTTCGTCCGCCCAAAAGGCTACTGTACAGACATTGTCCGGAATAACAATAACAGAGTGCCCCATGGACAAAACTCTCAATCTCGACATTCGTCTGCCTACTAATCTCAGCGATTTCATCCAACTGCAATTCTCGTGCAGTTACAACTCGCTCCACGCCAAGTTCTTCTAACATTTTTGCACCGAGAACATTCGTAATCGTCATCTGTGTACTTGCGTGAATCGGCAAATCTGGAAAATGTTCCTTCACAAACTGAAGAACGCCGATATCCTGTACGATAACCGCATCCAGTCCCTGTCTGTAATATGGTAGCAGATATTCATAGAGTTCTTCCTGCAATTCCTTTTCTTTCAACAAGGTATTGACGGTCAAATATATTTTTCTGCCATGCAAGTGAACATAATCGATTGCTTCTAACAACTTATCCTCTTGCAGGTTATCAGCAAATGCCCTTGCACCAAAACGAGAGCCGCCAATATAGACTGCATCCGCGCCCGCTGCAATGGCTGCTTTTAAACTTTCATATGAACCTGCCGGTGATAGAATTTCAACCTTTTTTGTCATGCCACACTCCATTTTTCCTAATTATCAAAATAGAATCCCGCATACGAGATTCTATTTCCAATGATTTTTCTTTTCTGTTTCTAATTTGACAATCTGCATCTGTAATTGTTGATTCTCTTCTTTTAATCGCTCTATCTCTTGTTCCAGATTACTCGAGCGAATTTGTGTTGATATCAACTCATGCTTAAGGTCGTACATTTCCTTATCTTTTTGTTGCACATCATTTTCCAAGACAGCGCCCTGTTTTTTCGCTTTAAAATAATCATCTGCAATATTCAGTGCCAACAATGTACTTCTTGTCTCCGCTGTCTGCCTGTTATATCCTTCTATGCTTGTACACTCTGCAATCTTATGATTCAGATATGTAGAAATTCTCTGTAAATAATCTTCACTTTCAAATCCGCTTAACGTAATTACTTTTCCACCTATCAGTACTTCCGTACTATTCTTTGAAGTTGCCATGGAAACCACCTAAACCCTCTCTAATTCTTTCACCATTATAACTTCTTTTATTCATTTTGGCAAGGAATTCCCAAATGATGATATGTTCTTTCTGTTGCAACTCTTCCCTTTGGCGTTCTCTGAATAAATCCGTTCTTCAAAAGATACGGCTCATACACATCCTCAATCGTTCCAGCATCCTCGCCAACTGAAGCTGCAAGTGTATCGAGTCCAACCGGACCACCTTGAAACTTCTCAATGATTGTGAGCAGAATATTACGGTCATTATGATCAAGTCCGAATTTATCAACATCTAACAAATCCAATGCATAGTTTGCCACTTCTTCTGTAATCACACCATCGTACTTAACCTGGGCAAAATCGCGCACACGCTTTAACAGACGATTCGCAAGTCGCGGCGTTCCTCTGGAACGCTTTGCCATCTCAAGAGCTCCGTTTGGCTCAATCTCGACATCCAACACCTCTGCAGAACGAAGAATAATGGTCTGCAATTCCTTTTCGGTATAGAACTCTAAGCGTTGCACAACACCAAAACGGTCACGAAGAGGTGCTGTCAACATACCTGCTCTTGTTGTTGCGCCTACAAGCGTAAACTTTGGCAAATCCAATCGAATCGAACGCGCATTGGCACCCTTTCCAATCATAATATCAATCGCATAATCCTCCATGGCTGGATAAAGAACCTCTTCCACCTGTCGATTTAATCGATGAATTTCATCGACAAAAAGCACGTCGCCTTCTTGAAGGTTGTTGAGTATTGCTGCCATCTCACCCGGTTTCTCAATCGCCGGACCGGAGGTAATCTTTAGATTCACATTCATTTCATTTGCAATGATGCCCGCAAGCGTTGTCTTGCCAAGCCCCGGTGGTCCATAGAACAACACATGGTCTAAGGATTCTTTTCTGGATTTTGCCGCCTCAATATAGACCTTTAATGTCTCCTTCGCCTTTTCCTGTCCAATGTAATCCTTCAAAAGCTGCGGACGCAAATGATTTTCAATTTTCAAATCTTCTTCTAAATTCTCTGTTGTAATGATTCTCTTTTTCATCTCAATCTCCGCCTATATTAGAACATCATATTCTTGAGGGCTAATTTAAGTAGTTCTTCCACTGTAGTATGTTCGTCTGTCAGCACTTTTTTCACTGCCTTCATGGATTCAGTATTACCATATCCAAGTGCAACAAGCGCCTGTACTGCTTCTGCCTGAATCTCATTGGAAACACCTGTATTTGCAACAATTGTCTCACTGTCATCCAATTTATTCAGTACGTCTTCAATACTCAATTTATCTTTCAATTCAATAATAAGTTTCTCTGCTGTCTTCTTGCCGATTCCCGGCGCTTTTGCAATTGCTTTCGCATCATTTGCCATCACTGCAAAACGCAAATCGTCCGGTGATAGTTGCGACAAAATACTAAGTCCACCTTTTGGACCGATTCCGCTCACCCCAATTACCAACTTGAAAACTTTTAAATCGTCTTTTGTTAGAAATCCAAACAATTGAATCGCATCTTCACGTACATTCATATACGTATGTAATCTGACTTCCTCACCAATCTGTGGCAAATAGTTCATAGACTGTGCCGGCATAAACACACCAAAACCAACACCGTTCACATCAATAATTACTTTTTCTTCCTCAATAGCGACCAACTCGCCTCTTACATATGAAACCATAGTTCCTCCAACATCGCTTCTTTTATAACTTTTTCAATCGTTTTAGCATCTCATTAGAAACAACACCTATTACGAATCCCGTTACTAAACCGGAAATGAGTAACACAGGAAAATAATATCCAATGCTTATACTTTCCAGCACAATTGCTGCCATAATAAGCTGACCGATATTATGGAAGACACCTCCTGCCATGCTAATTCCATATATGCTGAACTGTTCTGTCTTCTTCAGAATACACATAATTGTCAAACTCAGTATTCCACCTGCCAGACTATAAAGAATTGCAAAAAGATTCCCAAACATAAATCCTGCAAGTACAATTCTAACAATCGACAGTATATAAGCCTCTTTTATACCCATTTTATAAAGTGTAATCACAATAATCAGATTGGCAAGCCCAAGCTTCACGCCGGGAATTCCGAGTTGAATTGGTATCAAACTCTCAACATAACTAAAAATAAGCGCCAACGCTGTGAATACACCAAAATACGCTACCCTTGTTTTCAAAACAGCCTCCTAGTTCGCCACTGCATCCATCTCTACATGCTCACCGCCGACAATCTCTATAATGACTTTGTTTGGCAAACAGACAATTGTTTCTTTGTTTTTTGAAATTTCTTTATGGTCAACACAAATCTGGTCCGGACAGTTCGCCTCTATCATATCGGCCTGACCATCTTTGATATATAATTGATTTGAATTATTAATTTTTATTTTCTGTTCTTTTTCCAGTGAATATGTCCCAAACAGTTCCCCGTCAACGGTTACTTTCACAATACCTGCAGTCTGTCTTCCTAGATTTGTGTAGATTAAAAATCCAATTCCTGCTAAAACAAGGATAACCGCCACAAGTATCCAATCGTTTTTTTTCATAATTTAAAACCTCTTTTCAACTCATTTTAACACACCAAAGTTTAATATGCAACCACATGTTCGATTGTTTGTTCGATTGCACGAAACATACTGAGCATGCTATACTATTACATATTTTGTGGAGGTTTTGTATGAAACGATTGAGTAGACTTATCTTGTTATGCTTTATATTGATTCTTCTTTGTGGTTGTTCTATCACTATAAAAGAACCGTTTTCTAAAACAGGATTTTATTTTGATACTGTAATGACAATTACATTATACGATTCGAAAGATAAAGAACTAATTGACACATGCTTTGATTATTGTAAGGACTTCGAGAATCTGATTAGCCGCACAATTTCAACTAGTGATATATCTCGTATCAATGCAGCGGCCGGTTCCTCTGTAGAGGTATCGGATACAGCCATTGAACTATTAAAAAAAGGAATTGAATTCGGAGAACTGACAGATGGTGCTTTTGATATCACAATTGCACCTCTTGTGGAATTATGGGATATTAAAAACAATCCCGGAAATGTTCCATCTGAAGCTGATATTACAGATGCACTATCCCATGTAAATTATAAAAATATTGTAATAGATGGAAATACTGTGAAATTAACTGACCACAAATCAGCTATTGACCTCGGCGGAATTGCAAAAGGATATATGGCTGATCAATTGAAAGATTACTTGCTTCGCGAAGGTGTCACCAGCGCAATTATTAATCTCGGTGGAAATGTATTAACTATCGGGAAAAAACCGGACGGAAAAAACTTCAACATTGGAATTCAAAAGCCTTTTGACGAGCAGAATGCAACCATTACCTCTGTATCTGTCAAAGATTCCTCTGTGGTTACTTCCGGCTCATACGAACGATATTTTGAAGTTGATGACACCATATATCACCACATCCTAAACACAGAGACAGGATATCCTTGTGATAACGGATTACTTAGTGTCACCATTCTATCTAAAAAATCAATTGATGGAGATGCACTGAGTACCGCTTGCTTTGCTCTTGGATTAGAAGAAGGACAGAAATTAATTGAATCTTTGGAGGATATTGATGCAATTTTTGTGACTCAAGATTATGAGATTATAGATACTCGCGATTGATTTAAGGCCTATGCATATAATAAACTTGCATAGGCCCGCTTATCAAAAGAAATCATCCCAATTTTGTATATAGAAATTGATTCTTTTCTCCGAATCATCCATACTTCTTGTTTGTTCGTATATATCCTTATCAAATAACGTTATCGTTACCCAAAGTGTATCCTCTGACTCCAAATCCACATATCCATGGCCAAGTTGCGCATTCTCTGTATTTACATAATATTCCACATGCTCTCTGATTTGTCCACGCTTTTCCTTAGCAGCATATTCCAGTGGAAATTCAATGCCGCATTCATATTCTTTTCCATCATTCTCTTCTGTAGCATGTACTCTAACCTTCTTTACGCCATCTACATTTATAATACTTGCTTTTGTAATTGCTTTCTGCTGCATAGGAACATCACCTGAACTTGCATAGATGTTCTTACCTGTAACATGAATGCTAAGTGGCATATAATCATTCAGCCAAATTGATGACACCTTCCAGTCACCACTATTCTTTTGAAGAGATATCTGTCCATTCAACGTAAATTCCTCTGACTCCCCATTCTTTTTATTCTTAAGTGTAACTACAAAATAATATAATTCTGTATTCTTTAATTTTATCTTTACTTCCTGAGGTATAAATTTAACGCTTTTAAATGTAACTTTGCTATTCGCAATATTCGCAAAATAATCTACAATCGTGAACAACCCTGTAGTTTGCATATTAGAAAGTCCATTTTGCGTACAATATTGACTGTATAGATGAACATAACCTTGATTATAATCTCTATTTAAAAAGTCTTGGTCAATCAATAACGGGGTATATTTACCTCCGGATGCTGTTAAATAATTATGGTATCTTTCTTGATCTGAACTAAATAATTTACGCAAATACTCCGTCGCAGCTCTTTGATCCTCACTAATATATTCAAATTTTGCATTGTCCGGAACCGAGTCAAAATAAGCTTTCTCTCCATCCGGAAAATATTGATAACGTGGCACTGCGGCAGAATTCTCTTTATCAAAAACTAAACATTGATTTCCCACATAAAACACAAACTCATCTGAATTGCTTGTTTTAAGAATGAGACGATCATCTTCTAACGCATAATTCCCCATATGCGGAGATTGACTACTTAAAGGTGAAACACTGAAGGTATATGTTTGTTTATAGGTATCCAATTTTACGTATGCAAAACCAAGCACATCACTTTGATACTGAAAATACACTTCTGGGCCTTCCGGCAGTCTTCCTTGTGATTCTTTGTGTGAAATCTTTGCATCTTCTTTCGGATTTGTGAGAAAACACACTCCTGAAACTACGCAGGCAACAATTGCAACACATACAAACCAGAATGCAGGCTTTTTATAATTCACAACAGATTTGATTCTTTGTTTTACACCGACTTCTCCAAATGCAACCGGGCATGCGGACATCACACGTTTCTTCGCGCCACATGCAAGTAAAACATTGGAGTACATCTTCTTTTCATCTGTATCCATTCTTCGTATCACACGTTCATCACAAGCCAATTCCATGTCTCTGCACATATAGATATAAGAAAGCCATACCAAAGGATTAAACCAATGAATTGCCAAGATAAGAAAGCCAAATGGTTTCCACAAATAATCGCGGTATTTCAAATGTTCTTTTTCATGTGCCACAATATAAGGAATCTGCTCCTTTTCAATATTAGAATGCAAATAGATACGAGGTCGAATGACCCCCAAAATAAATGGAGAATCAATAGAATCACAAATCCATACATTCTCTTGCAGATGCATAGATGCTCCAACTTTCCATCGAAGCATCAGATAACTGGTTCCCATGTATAAAAGCATTCCGACAATACCAAAGAGCCAAAGGACAGACGCCACATATGTAACGACCTGAATCGGATTCACACTTGCTCCTATTTCCGGTGTCATACTCCCTATAATCACAGGATTGATTACTGTATCCACTGCCTCGATTCCTGTCTGTACTTCAGGTACATACGAATACAAAATATCCGTCGGAACTGTCTCAGCACTCGGTACGAGACTAAACACACTTTCAAGGGTAAACGGACAAATTAGTCGAATTGCTACAAGTGTCCACAAAACATAATTGAATGATTTTGGTGCCTTTTGAAGTAAAAGCCTTAATAAAAAAACAATTGCAATCAACCAACAGGCTGAAATGCTCATATTGAAAATTTTCAAAAATACAGCTTCCATATCTAGTCCTCCCCAATGCTATCAATCATCTCACGAATTGCCTGTATCTCTCCTTCTGTCAAACGCTTTCTCTTCGTAAATGCAGCAATAAAAGCCGGAAGAGAACCTTCAAACGTTTCTGTAACAAATTGTTCACTCTGAAGACTGTGAAACTCCTCTTTTGAAATAAGTGATGTCACTACTCCACTCTGATTTTGAAACAAACCACGTTCACAAAGTTTCTTTAATACTGTATATGTGGTAGATTTCTTCCATTCCAATTCCATTTCACATATCTTGACTAGCTCTCCTGAACTTAAAGGTTCGTGTTTCCAGATAATATCTGCAAAATGTGCTTCTACCACTCCAAGTTTCATATCTGTCATTTGTGCACCTCCGCTCTATAAGTCTATACACAATAGACCTTTTCTTTAGTCTATCATTAGTAGACCATTTTGTCAACATATTGCTTAAAAAAAACGAGAGCATACCTCATAGGATATGATCCCGTTTATTGTTCTTATATTCATATCATTCTCTTGCCCAACTCTTCCACAATATCTTGGATTCTGCCAACGCTCTCCTCAAGCACTTCCGCAATCTCAGGAACAGTAAGACCTTTCTCCACTTTCTTCGCCACTAATTCTTTTAGTTTCTTGTATTCCCCGAGTTTTCTTCCTTCTTCTCTTCCTTCTTCTCTTCCCAATTTATGGCCATCCGCAAACGCATCCTCGCGCTCCAGTCTAATATGTTCTTCTTGGTCATATTCATATATACTCATCGCTCTCGCCTCCGTTCGATTCCTTTCCAGAAACTCCCGCAAGATATTATCTTTTATACATTCATCAATCGCTCTGTCTACTGCTTCCCCAATAGACATTTCCTTTGCATACTCCCTCACCCGATAAACATATTCGGAATAATCACCAAGAGTTTTACATGCCTGAAGCAGTTTCTTGTTATGTCCTACATTGATATTCAACACATCCACCAATAGTTCTAACGATACTTCTTCTCCCTGTGTTACATACGAATCGGAAAGTTTAATTACTTCTTTCTCCGGGCGTTCCTCTTTACCATTATAGAACACAATAAATTTCGGTGCCGGAATCTGAATAATCTTTGTTCCGTATACATTCCTTCCTGTTATCATTTTCTGATATAAGTCAGAAAGATATAACAAGAACCGCAACGGAAGATTTGGGTTGTAGGTGGATTGATGTTCATACAAAGATAACCTTGAATCAATAACGAACGACAAATCGTTTTGCATGGACATGTAAATAGCATTTTCCAACGTATTGATTGTTAAAAGTTCCGGATTGTCATAGTTTCTTTGTGCTACTGCATTATAAAGTTGCAACAGTTCCTTTTTGTCCCTAAAAATCATAGTGAACATGCGAGACTTATAGTCCCTTTTGACAGACTTATCCTCTGTCTGTTTTGTCATACACATAGTATACCTCCTTTGTAATTGTGCAGGAGGTTCCTTTTTCATTCTTAAAACCTCTCTGCTTCGTTAATTGAAATAATCTGAAAGCATCGAGATTTCTTGTTAGAATTGAAAAAGATTCTTTTGACATGGCGTTCACCATACGATTTAAGAAATATAATGCTTTTATTTAGTTTATCATATCGGATAAACGAATTCAAGCCAATATCCACACTATATAACAAATTTTAATAATATGCAAACAGCGGAATGATTAAAACAGTGCCACGGGATGAACCGACCCCCAAAAGTTAGACCAAAAAATCTAACGATTGGGAGGTCGGTTTTTTAATGGCAAAATACAGTTTTGAATTTAAGAAGAAGGTTGTGGAAGAATATCTGCTGGGAAGAGGAAGCACTCACGAATTAGCAA
>JAFQDE010000038.1 GCA_017416155.1 Tyzzerella sp. | reverse complement strand
TTTAGGAAAGTCCGGGTGATTATCATAATTCTGATAATATGCACTATATATGTTTTGTGTTATTGCATAAGTTGATGTTGAACCATCCAAAACAGGTATTTCTATCTGTGGAGCCGTATCTTTCAAAATAGCAGGAGCATGATTATTAAAGAAAGTTCGGATAAACTGATATAAGAACTCACAGCATTCCAATCTTGTTACAGCCTGCTGCGGATACCAAAATAATTCATCATCTGCGGTGTCCATAAACTCATGGTCAACAAGCTCTACTAAGAGATGATAATTGTCTTTGGTTAATGCTTTGTATGCAACTTTCGCATAGTCAGACACTTTCTCCAAATCCTTATATTTAGAGAAATCCATTTCAACTTCTTGAGGTTCAATTTTCCCCATATCCAAAAGCATACGGAAGGTCATAGCTACAAGTTGTTCACGGGTAATGACTGAATCAGGATTAAAGTTTGTATCCTTCATAAACACACCTTTATCCACAAGTGCCATTATATATTCTTTTGCCCAATGGTTTTCAGGAATATCCTCAAAGCAAGATGCAGAGCGTGTTTTGGGAACACTAAACATTCTTGTAAAAATGGTTGCCATTTCTGCTCTTGTCAGTTCTTTATCGGGCTTAAAGCTACCATCTTCAAATCCTACAACAACTTCTCTTGCCGTAATTTCATTTATGTATGAATCATACTTATATTTCTCACCCAAGTCATTAAAAGGCGTTGTATATTTCTCTACTTTTTCTACGGTAAAATCACTATTTTCCGGAAGATAAGCATAACTATATCCATCAAGAGGACCTACCGAAAGAGGAATAATTTGCTTCGTTTCTTTATCCCTTATAATATAAGCAGTATTACCATAATCATAGCCTTCCTCTGATTTGAGATATTTGATCGTGTTACCATTTGGCGTATCTGAAGTTTCACTGACTGATGCAGCAAAGCAGGATATACCACTCGTAACCAAAACCACTATACATAAAATCATTGACAATAATCTTTTTTTCATTAAACAATCCTCCTTTTACATCATATATCCATAACAATATCATTTAAGTTTAAATTGAATATTTCTTAATTCAACCCACTTAGATTCTTTTCCCCCGGGGAAACTACAAAGAGCAAATCCATTTTTTCTTTCAAGAATTTCTACAACTTCGCTGAACTCCTGAACAGAATGTTTGCTATTTGACGATGCTGAGTTATACAAATGGGAGCCACTTGCTACTCTACCGTGATTAGCAGTCAAAAAAAGTTTTTCGTCAAACGAAACACTATCTAATTTTATATATCCCTCTGTGGGGGGAATGCTCATAACCGGCAACTGAACATAATAACTGTCGTTCGATTCATAGAAGACATACACCAAATCATTTGTTTTAACATTGGTTATTTTCTCTTTGTGATTTTCGTCAGCATAAAGAACTTCATCGCTGATTAGAATTCCGGTTTGACCATTATATTCTACCTTTTTATCAACAAGTATATTATAATACTCAGATGTTTCACTTGTTCCGTCCTTGTAGTCAAACACAAACTGCAAATGTCCTGTTGTGGCATCATTCGGGAATTGAATCTTCATTCCTAAAACCTGTGCCATAGTACGATATGTGAAAGGTGCTTTAATTTTCCCTATTTGTTTTTTGTGCTCATCCGTTTCAGTCCCCGTTGGAGTAAAATATGCTGTCACGGCAGTTGGATAAGGCTCTTTACCAACCTCAAACCAAGAAAAACTTGCATTTATTGTTTGTGGAACTCTGTACCAGTTACCTAATTTTTCAATCATCCTCTCATAAGGGGTACAATCATAGAAAAATATTTCCTTTAAGATGTCATTGCTTATTTCCTTAACAGAACGCACAATCCAAATTCCATGCTCACTCTTATCTTCCGGTTTAAAAAGTTCTACAGTGTATCGCTTATCGCCTATATCGTATGTTCCTACGCAATCTTCTCCATCGCCTGCAAAATAAGTCAATTTTCCATTCTCAACAGATTCTCCCATGCCAGATAGGTACATCTGCATAACTTGCTCATAATCTAATCTCCAAGGAAAATGCCCGTTATCTACCTGTCTTTGCAGGTCTTTCATTTGAGCATACGACATATTTTCTGCATTAGTTATAAGCGGGGTGTCAATATCATTTATTAACGAAAAGGTTGATTTAATATGAGTTATCCCATTAGACATTCTCTCGTATTCATCTGCAAAAACAATATCTTCCTTATCGTTACCTGCCCATATAGGCACTTGAACATCAGTTGGTCTCCCAATTAAATATGCATATTCCTGATTTTGCCATACAATTGTTCCACCAACCATTCCGATGTGTTCTTGAATTTCAGAATCGGAAATTTTCATAACCGAAAATAATGTTCCCATACCATCATGCTTTTCTGCAATTTCTTTATGCTTGAACGCTATATAGCCGTCATTAACAGTTGTTTCATCAGCAACATATTTCCCAAGCCAATACATAGGAATTTCAAACTGAATATTCATTGTTTCGTTCTTATATAGTGTACTTCCGAAGATATCGTAGTTATTTGCATCTATGAAGATATATTCTATAAATTCATACGGGATATAGAGTGTGCTGTTTTTAGCTTCAGGTGCAGTTTTAGTTTCTCTTGTTGCACTTGCACCAATCAACGATTCATAATAAATTTCATTCTTTCCAAGGCTAATCCTGTAATTGTCATTTGCCCCCGGAATTTTAATAACTGCTTCATTAAAGTTTTTTTCACATTCTGCACCAAGTTTTTGACATAGTTCTTCTAACGGGAAGAATGCCATTGTTTGAGTGCTAAACCCTGTCGGTAGCGTTTCCGAAAATATATAAGGATCATTTTGGAAGCTGATAATTTTTCCGTTAAATGTAAGCTTTATGTCACTATTAACTGTTGTGTCGTCCTGTCTGTTGACTGCTACCCAAATAGAAACACAGATTATTGACACTATTATAACAGCAAACACAGCCATCGCAATAAACTTTGATGTCTTGCCGTTTTTAGAACGAATCTTTGAAAAACGGTTTTGCAGTTTTTTCTTATCCATACTCATTTTTGTTGTAAACATTTTTTCAAGCATCTTATTCGCCTCCTTGTTTATCGTTAGGTGGTCAAATCAAGTATTTTTTCGGAGTCAATTCCAAAATAACCAAACATCTCAGAATTATCTCCGTCACTATAATCATAGTAAGTTCCGTTTGTTACAAACACCGCACAACTGTCAGTTGCAAGTGTAACCATGCCCTTTTCTCCGTCTTGATTCGTTAAGACGAGAATACCTTTGATCGGACAATCTGTAGCTCCCTTGATTATCTTTGCATTAGAGAGCGTTTCTTCTATCTTTTCAAGATCGCTTCGCACTAAAATGGGATACACCGCGCCATTTATCATAAGCTCTGCGTGGGTTATGTTCTTTATATCCTGCGGATAAAACTCTTTTTGTGGCATTTCTGGATTGTTTAGCATATTTACCAAATACTTTTGCTCATCCAGCGTTATGTCCATAGAAAAAACAATTTCAAGCTTGTAATTATCGATAACAAAAATCCTCAAATGATTCTCTTCATTGGCATTGTTCCAAATATTATATATTCTTACATCATAATTGCCATGTTTTATATCTATGTGCTTCATATTTCTTGTTTCACTGAGTTTATTAAGTATTTCTACTACGGTATCATCACTAACTTCCCATATAAATCCACTATTTACAAGTATTTCTTCGTCACCATGTAAAGATTTGTTAATTATATCAGCCTTTAGCTGTGCTAAGCTTACATAATCACTGCCAAACACATATCGCATTTCAATATTATCTTCCGGCTCATGATGCACAGTCACAAGCTGAATAGAAGCAATAATGCTATCCTGTGTCGTTAGATAATATGTTCTCTGGTCGCCATCCGGGATGCAGTGGTCACTGCACCAACCATAAATACCGGTAACCACTGAAGTTGTTTCAGCATAATTTGTAAACAATTCTGTTCCGTCAGGCATATTACCGATTTTTACTTCTCCAGTTTTTAGGTTAATAGTATAATTATCATACTTTGCAACTCTATCATCATGGAGTCCTTCATTTGTTAAATATGCAAAGTTACCATCTTTGTCAATCTTAAAAACAGTAAAGCAATCGCCCTGCGTGTGTCCTGCAATATTCAGTTTACTTAAATTGATTCTATGGATTATCTCATTATTCTGTTGGTCAATAACGAAAAATCCTTCAAGGTAGTGGAATACAAGCCTTTCACCATCAACATAATCTATGTCTGCCATGATAGCGCCGATAGGACGATGTATATAGTCGGAAAATTCATCATCGGTCATTCTGTAATCTTTGGTGTTATTTACAGCAATCATTACTCCAACACAAATAATTGCGACTATGATAATTCCAAAAAGAATGCCACCAATCACTTTAGAAAGTTTTCCGTTTTTTGAACGAATTTTTGAAAATCTGCTTTGTAATTTCTTTTTGTCTGCACTCATCTTGGTTGTGAACATCTTTTCCAACATATAAAATCGCCTCCTTATTTTTCTACCAATTCAAGAATGGTTTTCATATATAGCTTTTGTTCTTCATCAT
>JAFQDE010000037.1 GCA_017416155.1 Tyzzerella sp. | reverse complement strand
GTTATGTGACTGTAGTGGTATGCCTTGTGACCTTTTATAATCAGTCATATATTTGTGTGCACACGATTCACTAATGTCATACAACTCCATAGCCTCGCGATAAGTGATTTCTTTGTTGTACATACGGCGCCCGATGTCTAATTGTTCGTCCTTGTTGAATTTCATGTAACACCTCCTGAGTAATTTTTTGTAGATGTGCTTACTCTTATATCTAAATGATATAGATAAACGAACCCCTTGTCTACAAAAATAGGGTAGGTGTCTACTTTTAGCTTACCACTTCAAATCATCTCCTCATACCCAGTTTCTATGTTCCATTCATTAAAATTCCTTAAAAATCAACTTAATTTTCTATAATTCTGTTAACTTGCTTACTCTATACCCACAATTTCGCAAAACTGTGGGTATACAACGACCTACAACACATCCTATAGAAACTTGTTCTATAAAACGGTGAATTGCCGGCATTTTTCCAAAGAATGTGGGTATAGGAAGCACGCCAGTTATCTTCTATAGAAAGTGTGGGTATAAACAACTCGCACAATACATTCTATAGACAGTCATCCATTACAACAAATACTTCAAGCCATCCATGTGAGCAGTCTAGTATAACATTTTTTTAATTTCTTTTTTGTCCATATTATCACGTGTAACCCAAGTATAACCACTGTCCACAATCGATTCATTACCGAGTCCGAGAGCAATCCTTGCAGCAGCAACTACGGCGGCGTATCCCATTGCATAAGGATTTTGTACAACTAAACCACTTACTGTGCCGTTTTTCAATAACTTCATTTGTTCTTCTCCACCATCAAAGCCCACAAATTTTAAATCCGTTTTTTCTGATTTTTTGAGGACATCAGCAACTAATTGTGTTGTATCCAAGTTTGTTGTGTAGATACCTTTGAGGTTTGGATACTTTTCTAAAATGTATGTTACCACATCTTTTTGAGAAATATCTTCCGCAACATAAGGATCTTCGCCTTCGCCAAGTGTTGCATTTTTTTCCGCGATTATTGTCTGTTGCAGGCTTTGAAGTTCATCCATGTGATACACACTTACGACAGAAACATTAGGGAAATCAGATTTCATCGTATCTAGAAATCCCTGTAAGCGCTGTTTGGCGGTCATAGAAATGGAGTCCTGTACAAATACGGCAACTTCTCCATTTTCTTCTATTGCATATGCCAGTTGAGTAGCTGCAGTTTTAGTGGCTGCCAAATTATCTGTCGAGATATGGGAGCCAACATTTTTGTAATCACTTCCTGAGTCAAATGTAATAATTGGAATTCCATTTTCTGAAGCTAAGTCAAATTGAATGGTGCATGCCGTTGTATCTATAGCAGCAATACCGATTGCCACAGGATATCTTGCAAGCTCTTCGTCAAGTAGATTTACCTGTTCATTAACATCATCCCTGATTTCCGGGGAACTATAACTCAATTTAATCTTGTCGCCACCTTTGTAACCGAGAGCTGCGTTGAGGTCCGAAACTGCTTTTTTCGCACCTTCTTCCACCTCTTTCCAGTAGCTGTCGCCCGAGAATCGGCCTATAATAGAAATGTATGAGCCTGGTTCTAATGCTAAGCCAGTGACACTGCTGTAAGCGGTTGGTTTTAAGGCTTCTAATTTGCTCTGGATAGCATCTTTTTCTTTATTTGCATTGGTTGATGGTTTGTTATTTTTCTTGCCTGAATCACTGCAAGCAACAAGACAAAGCGAGATGCTGAGCAAAACTGCAACAATGGAAAATATCTTCTTTTTCATCATCTTTCCTCCAGTCTATTTATAGCATAGATAAGATATAAATATACTATACACCATTTTATAGAAAAAAGGGTGAATAATTTCTTAATTTTTGCAAAAGATAATTGTATACTGTATTCAATTTAGTACAATCCAAACTATTGCGTTAAAAAATTATCTGAGATATAATAAATGAGCAACGAAAGATAGTATTAAAAAATAACATATACAACAAAGAGGAGGACATACCATGGAAAGAAAATGGCATGCAAATTGGGAAGGTTTCAAGCCAGGTCGTTGGAACCGCACATCCGTAAACGTCAGAGACTTTATTCAACAAAACTACACACCATATGAAGGTGATGATTCATTCTTGGCAGGACCAACAGAAGCGACAACAAAGCTTTGGGCACAAGTAATGGAACTCAGCAAGCAAGAACGTGAAGCCGGTGGTGTATTAGATATGGATACAAAGATTGTATCAGGAATAACATCACATGGTCCGGGATATCTCAACAAGGATTTAGAGACAATCGTAGGTTTCCAGACAGACAAGCCTTTCAAACGCTCTCTTCAACCATATGGTGGTATCCGTATGGCTCAGAACGCTTGTAGCGAGAATGGTTATGAGGTAGACCCTGAGATTGTAAAAATCTTTACACAGTACAGAAAAACACATAACCAAGGTGTATTTGATGCTTACACACCAGAGATGAGAGCAGCTAGAAAATCTGGTATTATTACAGGTCTTCCGGATGCTTACGGACGTGGACGTATCATCGGTGACTACCGTCGTGTGGCTCTTTACGGAACAGACAGATTGATTGAAGATAAGAAGCAACAGCTTGCAACATCTCTTAAGAGAATGACAGGTGAAAACATCCGTCTTCGTGAAGAATTATCAGAGCAGATTCGCGCACTTGGAGAATTAAAACAATTGGGTGATATCTATGGATTCGATATTTCTCAACCTGCAGCAAATGCTAAAGAAGCTATCCAGTGGATGTACCTTGGATATCTTGCAGCAGTTAAAGAACAAAACGGTGCTGCAATGAGCCTTGGACGTACTTCTACATTTATTGATATCTATATCAAACGTGACTTAGACAATGGTGTAATTACAGAAGAACAAGCTCAGGAATACATTGACCACTTTATTATGAAGCTTCGTCTTGTAAAATTTGCTCGTACACCGGAATACAACGCATTGTTCTCAGGTGACCCGACATGGGTAACGGAGTCAATCGGTGGTGTTGGTGTTGATGGACGTCCGCTTGTAACAAAGACATCTTTCCGTTACCTTCACACATTGGACAACCTTGGAACAGCACCGGAACCAAACCTTACGGTTCTTTGGTCAACAAGACTTCCAAAGGCTTTCAAGGAATACTGTGCTAAAATGTCAATCAAATCATCTTCTATCCAATATGAAAATGATGATTTGATGCGTGCAACACACGGCGATGATTATGCAATTGCTTGTTGCGTATCTTCAATGAGAGTAGGTAAGGAAATGCAGTTCTTCGGAGCTCGTGCTAACCTCGCAAAATGTTTGTTATACGCAATCAATGGTGGTATCGATGAGAAATCAAAAGCTCAGGTTGGACCAAAATACCGTCCGGTAGAAGGTGATGTACTCGAATTCAATGATGTTTGGGAAAAATTCGATGCAATGATGGAATGGTTAGCAGAACTTTATGTTAACACACTTAACATCATCCACTATATGCATGATAAATACTGCTACGAAAAGATTCAGATGGCTCTTCACGACAGAGAAGTAAAACGTTACTTCGCAACAGGTATCGCTGGTCTCTCAGTAGTAGCTGACTCACTCAGCGCAATCAAATTTGCAAAAGTTACACCAGTTCGTGATGAAGATGGTTTAGTAGTAGATTACCAAGTAGAAGGTGAATTTCCGAAATATGGTAACGATGATGATGACGTAGATGAATTGGCAGTTATGGTTGTTCGTACATTTATGGATAAGATCCGTAAACATCACACATACCGTCATGGTGTTTCAACAACCTCTATCCTTACAATTACTTCAAACGTAGTATATGGTAAGAAGACAGGTAACACACCGGATGGTAGAAAAGCAGGAGAACCATTAGCACCGGGAGCAAACCCAATGCATAGACGTGATACACACGGAGCATTAGCTTCACTTGCATCGGTTGCTAAGATTCCATTCAGACATGCTCAGGATGGTATCTCTAACACATTCTCAATCATCCCTGGAGCACTAGGTAAAGAAGACCAAATCTTTGTAGGTGATTTGGATGTAGACAGAATTGCAGGCGAATGCCCAACATGTGCTAATATTCCAAACATTATGGAAAGCATTGACAACGAATAATAATTTATAAGGAGGAAACTCACATGGCAGTAAATCAACAACAGATTGATAACTTAGTTAATATGTTAGATGGATACGTAGAACAGGGTGGACATCACCTTAACGTAAACGTATTCACAAGAGAAACTTTATTGGATGCTCAAAAACATCCTGAAAATTACCCACAATTAACAGTGCGTGTATCAGGATACGCTGTAAACTTCATCAAGCTTACAAAAGAGCAACAAGATGACGTAATTTCACGTACATTCCACGAAGGCATGTAAGAAAAAGGTAGGAGATGGGCTTTTCCATCTCCTATTTGTAACTATGAGGTGAGAAACATGACAAAAGGCTATATTCATTCAATTGAATCTTGTGGAACCGTCGACGGACCGGGACTTCGCTATGTAATCTTCTTACAGGGCTGTCCGATGCGTTGCCAATACTGTCATAATCCAGACACATGGGAACCGAACAAAGGCGATGAGATGACGGTAAAAGAAGTTCTGAAAAGTTTTTATCACAATACAGCATTCTACAAAACAGGTGGAGTAACCGTAACCGGTGGCGAGCCAATGATGCAGATGGACTTCTTGATTGAGTTGTTCACAGAACTTCATGAAGGTGGATTTCATACATGCATCGATACATCCGGAATCATGTTTCAGCCGGATAATGAAAAGATGATGCAAAAGATTGAAAAGCTGATGGATGTGACAGACCTTGTGATGCTTGACATCAAACACATTGATGATGAGAAGCATAAGGAACTTACGGCTCACTCTAACAAGCGTATTCTTGACTTTGCAAGATACCTGGACAAGAAGGGAATTCCAATCTGGGTTCGCCATGTGGTAGTTCCGGGAGTTACTTTGTATCAAGAGTATCTGGAAAGACTTGGTGAATTCATGGCGACACTCACTAACGTGAAGGCACTTGATGTACTTCCATATCATACCATGGGAAAAGCGAAGTATGAGAGTCTCGGTATGGAGTATCCGCTTGGAGATACGAGAGAGGCGACGAAGCAAGAGGCTGTAGCAGCGAAGCAGATTATATTGGGGGCTTATAAGAAAGCGAAAGAGAGATAGTAGTACAAAGGCGGTTCGAAGAACTGCCTTTTTTGTACTTCACTCAATACAACATTTCCTCTTGTATATTCACCTGTTTTGTATTACAATAAGGGAAATGACAGGCCTAGCGTCTGACAATCACGAAAAGGAGGATACATATCATGGCATATGTAATTACAGATGAATGTGTAAGCTGTGGAGCTTGTGCAGCACAATGTCCAGTAGAAGCTATCGCTGAAGGCGATGACAAATTCGTAATCGATCAAGACACTTGTGTTGAGTGTGGAGCTTGTGCAGCTCAGTGCCCAGTTGGAGCTATCGTAGAAGAATAATAAGTAAGATAATAAAATGGCTACCGTATGATTATGGTAGCCATTTTTATATGGGTCATAATTCTATTTAAATTCCACAATTGTTACGCCGGCATCACCTTCACCAAACGCTCCAAGACGATAAGACTTAACATGTTTTTGGCGTTTGAGGTAATTGTGAACTCCTGTACGAAGTGCACCGGTTCCTTTTCCGTGTACGATACGTACAGGACTTAAGTGTGACAAATACGCATCATCTAGATATTTATCGAGTTCTGCAATGGCCTCATCGACAGTTTTGCCGAGAAGATTCAGCTCTGGGCTGACAGTCATAGCCTTACCCATTTTCATCTTACCGGTAGAAGTACGCTGACGTTGACGTTCTGTTGCGGTCAGAGGTTCTTCAATAATACTCAGGTCTGAAATGTGAACCTGAGAGCGAAGGATACCCATCTGTACGAAAAGATTTCCTTTGGCATCAGGGAGAGAACTCACTGTTCCCTTGAGGTTCATACTGTGAACCTTTACGGACTCTCCAAGACGGAAATCGCTCGGCTTATGTTGCTTGTGAGGTTTTTGCACCTCTAATTTGTTGCCATTTTGTGTTTGGACAATTTTTTCGCGCAGACGCTCGCGTTCTTTTTCCATTTCCGCTGCAGAAAGATTTTCTTTGCCGAATTTGCGGAACTGTTTTATCGTTTCATCTGCAACTTCTTTTGCTTCGCGTAAAATAGAGTTCGCTTTTTCATTTGCTTCTTTGATAATTCGTTCACTACGTTCTTCTAAGCGTTCTTGTTTGCGATGAAAATCGCGCTTCAAGTTCTCGATTTCCCGTTTGTAAGCCTCAATCTCAGCCTGTTCTTTTTCTATCGTGCGACGACTGGTTTCAAGGTCTGTTAACAAGTCTTCAAAGGACTCATCCTGCTCAGACAGATGTCCTTTTGCACTCTCGATAATATAATCCGGAAGCCCGAGTTTGCTGGAGATGGCAAATGCATTACTCTTACCCGGCACACCGATTAACAGGTGATATGTTGGGCGAAGGGTGTCTACGTCAAACTCGCAACATGCATTTTCCACTCCTGGAGTGGAGAGAGCAAAAACTTTCAGTTCACTGTAATGAGTGGTTGCCATTGTTCGAATTCCTCGGTCATGCAGATGAGAGAGAATTGCAATGGCGAGAGCCGCACCTTCTGTTGGATCTGTTCCTGCGCCAAGTTCATCGAAAAGGACAAGTGAGCGTTCATCCACTTCCTGCAAAAACGAAACAATATTTGTCATATGAGATGAGAAAGTACTGAGGCTTTGCTCTATGCTCTGCTCATCACCGATATCTGCATAAACACTTTCAAACACAGCTAATTCTGAACGGTCTAATGCAGGTATATGAAGTCCGGCCTGCCCCATTAAAGTAAACAGACCGACTGTCTTTAAGGAAACAGTTTTTCCGCCCGTGTTTGGTCCGGTGACAATCAGAAGGTCAAAATCGCCACCAAGAGTAATTGTAATCGGTACAACCTTTTTCTTGTTTAATAAAGGATGTCGTCCCTCTCGAATATGAAGGAATCCATTGATATTAAAAATTGGTTTACTTGCGTTCATATCCAATGCTAATGAACCCCTTGCAAATATAAAATCAAGTTCTCCAAGTACTTGATAATTCGTGCGAATTTCATCAATATATTCAGCAACGTCCACGCTGAGTCTTGCTAAGATTACCTGAATCTCTTCCTGTTCCTTCGCGTAGAGTTCTTTCAAATCGTTATTTAATTTCACAACAGCCATTGGCTCAATAAAAAGTGTGGAACCGGTAGAAGACTGGTCATGAATTAGCCCATTTACCTGGCTACGGTATTCGGCTTTTACAGGGATACAGTAGCGATCGCCACGCATGGTAATAATTGCATCCTGCAGATAGGTTCTTAGTGGACCATTTACCAAACCGTTTAATGTTGCATGAACCTTGTCATTGATTTGATTCATACTACGGCGAATCTGACGCAAGTTACTGCTGGCATCATCACTAATCTCATCTTCATCAATAATGCAACGGCGGATTTCCGTTGAAAGAGGTGTGAGAGGAGATAGTTGTTCGAAGTAGCTATCCAAGCAGTCTGCAAGTTCCTCTACCGTATCGTGTCTTCCGTAGGATTTTGCACGATTCGCCACCTCGCAAAGTTTGCAAATGCGAAGAAGTTCTGCGCTGCTGAGAGCAGCGCCTACCTCCAGACGCATCATGGAATCCTCCACAGAATAACAACCACTAAAAGAAAGCCTTCCCTTTTTGACAATTCTTGAAAACGCAGCAGCAGTTTGCTCCTGTGCGATATTGATTTGTTCCAAATCTATCATAGGTTTCAATTCGCGACAACGCGTTTTGCCTGATTCTGATGAAGCTTGATTTTCTAATAATTCAATAATTTTAATGTATTCTAATTTTGTTAAAGTTTTTTGATTCATGTTATTCACCTTTCAATCTGTTTACATTTTACCCTATTTGAGTTGCAAAGAAAAGGGGAAATGTTGTATACTGAAGGAGGATTTTGATTAGAAAGAAGGAATCATAGGATGAGATTTATCAATACATTGCGCGAAGGGGATACAATTCGATCTATCTACCTTTGCAAAACGAAGCGTTCAGCAGAGACACGTAACAGGAAACCTTATGACAATCTGACACTTCAGGATAAGACAGGAACACTTGATGGGAAGGTGTGGGACCCGAATTCGGGTGGAATCGCGGATTACGACGAGATGGACTTTATAGAGGTGTTCGGTGAAGTGGTGAGCTACAACAACAATTTGCAACTTAACATTAAACAACTTCGCAAGCCGTTTGAAGACGAATACAATGCAGCAGACTACATGCCGACTAGTGAAAAAAATGTGGAAGGTATGTATAACGAACTTATTTCTTATGTGAAACAGATTGAGAATAAATATCTTCGTCAGTTGGCAGAATATTATTTTATTCAGAATGAAGTATTTGTTAAAGTTTTCAAAACACATTCGGCAGCAAAGAGTGTACACCACAGCTTTTCGGGCGGTCTGTTGGAGCATACTCTCAGCATTATGAAGCTTTGCGAATACTATGCAAATACGTATCCACTATTAAGCCGTGACTTACTTTATTCGGCAGCATTGTTCCACGATATTGGAAAGACAAAAGAGCTTTCTTCATTCCCGGAAAATGATTACACAGATGAAGGTCAGCTTTTGGGACATATTGTGATGGGTGTGGAGATGATTAGCGACGGAGTCCGTATGATTGAAGGATTTCCGGAGAAGATTGCAAATGAATTGAAACACTGCGTGATTGCACATCACGGAGAGTTGGAATTCGGTTCGCCGAAGAAGCCGGCAATTCCGGAGGCTGTGGCACTTCACTACGCAGATGCAAC
The DNA here is from genome assembly GCA_017416155.1 of Tyzzerella sp. GTDB lineage: Bacteria > Bacillota > Clostridia > Lachnospirales > Lachnospiraceae > Faecalimonas. The sequence continues at coordinate 13,675 of JAFQDE010000037.1, read as the reverse complement.
CGATGCCAAAATGCAGACATTGGCAGAGATATTCAAAGATAAAAACAGTGATGAATGGTTAGGATTCAACAAATTGTTTGATTCAAACCTTAGAAAGAGCAGTTTATAAAAGAAGGGCGTGCAAAACGCCCTCTTTTTGAAGGAGTCTTATGAAGAAAAATGAAAAGGTATCAGTGAAAATAGACGATATTGGTGTGAATGGCGAAGGAATAGGCAAAGTGGATGGATATACCCTCTTTGTGAAGGATGCCATTATCGGAGATACTGTAGAAGCGGTCATTACGAAACCAAAGAAAAACTATGCATATGCGAAGATGATAAATAATATAGAACCGTCGAAGCATCGAGTTTCTGCAAGATGTCCGGTGGCACGTCAGTGCGGTGGTTGTCAGATTCAGGAGCTTTCATATGAGGTACAATTGGATTTTAAAAACAAAAAGGTGCGAGGTAATCTAGAACGAATCGGAGGCTTTTCACCAGAACTACTGGATGAGATTATGGAGCCAATCTGCGGAATGGAAGAGCCGTTTTATTATCGTAACAAGGCGCAATTTCCGATAGGAACAGACAAAGAGGGCAAGATTGTAACCGGATTCTATGCGGGAAGAACGCATCAGATTATACCCAATATAGACTGTGCACTAGGAGTGCCTGTCAACCAAGAAATCCTGCAGATGATTTTGGATTATATGAATGAAAATCACGTGACGGCTTATAACGAAGAGACGGGAAGCGGTCTTGTGCGTCATGTGCTCATTCGCTATGGATTTAAGACTAAGGAAATCATGGTTTGTCTTGTGATAAACGGGGATAACTTGCCACATTTCGAAAAACTTGTGGACAATTTGATTAAAATAGAAGGCATGACGAGCATCACTTACAGTGTGAACCGTGAAAATACGAATGTGATAATGGGAAAACAAATCGGGATACTTTGGGGGCAAGGCTATATCACTGATTATATCGGTGATGTGAAATACCAGATTTCTCCGCTTTCATTTTTTCAGGTGAATCCTGTTCAGACAGAGAAACTCTATGGTTTGGCACTTGAGTATGCAGATTTGAAAGGAGAAGAAACCGTTTGGGACCTTTATTGTGGAATAGGAACCATTTCCTTATTCCTTGCTCAGAAGGCGAAGAAGGTCTACGGAGTAGAGATTGTGCCACAGGCCATTGATGATGCGAGAAACAATGCGAAGATAAACGGCATTGAAAATGCAGAGTTCTTTGTCGGGAAAGCCGAGGAAGTGTTGCCGGGATACTATGCACAGTATGAACGTGAGCATGGCACGAAAGCGTATGCGGATGTGATTGTTGTTGATCCTCCGAGAAAAGGGTGCGATGAGACTCTGCTTCAGACAATGGTACAGATGCAGCCGGAGAAAATTGTGTACGTGAGCTGCGATAGTGCGACGCTTGCGAGGGATTTGAAATATTTGTGTGAGAGTGGGTATGAGATGACAAGGTGCAGGGCTGTGGATCAGTTCCCTTCCACAATTCACATAGAGACAGTGTGTCTGCTATCAAAAAGATATAAATAAGGTCCCCTAGTTGAATAGAGAACCTTTAGAAAAAGTTGTGCCAATGCCTGTAAAACAGACTAGATCACTTATATATTATATGCGTAACATAAAAAAGAGTTGTATAACACAACTCTTTTTTTAGAAAAGCCATATGGCCAATGCTTCTCGCGAAGCTAGATAACTTATTTTCATTTCAATTATAGCATTTTTGTTGGAAAAGTCAATATACTACAATAAATTATAACTCCAAATGAAAATTTTCAAAAGTGGCAATGTTATTATGTGCGTTAGGAGAGAGGATTACACCAAAAGAAATTTGTTTGTAACGAATTATGCTTTTTTGGTATATATAGTACAGAAAGAAGGTGATAACTTGCTGGATATGGATACGGTTTTTCGCGAACATGCGAAGTTCGTATGCAAGTATATATATTCGCTATGTCATGAAGAGGAGACAGCGAAAGAACTGCTGCAAGAGACTTTTTGTCAGGCGATTCGATGTTCGCGTAATTATGATGGAACATGCAAGGTAACTACATGGTTATGTCAGATTGCAAAACATTTATGGTACAAAGAACTGGAACGAAGGAAGAAACATCATATCACAGAATTGTCCGAGAATGATGTGTTTAGTGGTGTTGATATGGAGGAACACGTTTGTCAGAAGGAGCAACTTATAGAAATCTTTCAAAAAGTACATATTTTGGACGAGTTGTCAAAAGAGGTGTTTTATCTGAGAGTTATGGGTGATTTTTCTTTCAGAGAAATCGGACGGATTTTGGAGAAAAGTGAGAATTGGGCACGAGTGACATTTTACCGGGCAAAACAAAAAATTATGGAAGGAAGGGAATAGGTATGAAGTGTGAGATTATTCAAGATTTATTACCAAGTTATATTGACGGACTGACTAGTGAAGCCAGCAACCAGGAAATTGAAAAACATATAGAACATTGTGATACATGTCGAGGTTTCCTACAGGGAATGAAAAAAAGTATAGCAACTAATGCGGTAGAGTTGGAAGATACTTCATTTATGCAGATGATACGCAGAATAAAAAGAGTAAATTTTGAAAAAACTATCTTAGCAGTTGCAGTTGTAGTGTGTATTTTGGTGACAATATCATATGGTATTTCAAGTTATATGTTCGGACACAAATCTGTGTTGCCGGAAGAAGTTCGTATAGCCTGCCGGACAGAAGAAAATACAAGGAAACTCATATTTCATTCAAATAAAGAAGATTGGCATATTGTTGTGAGTTATCATGGAACGCCCTATGATACGCAGGATGAAGCACTACTCGAACTGGGGCTGCTGAAGTATCGTTATTGGGATGGGCCGATTGAAGAGTATTCTAATACATATTCTATAGAGTTTGTGGACGAGGACACTTTTGTTGTCAAAACGGGCGATGAAAAAGAATATATTGATTTTGATGATGATGACTTTTTGTCTATTAATTTAAGTGGAAGGGAAAAGCATATTTTTTTCAGCGAGTTATATAATAATGAATTGCAAGGTTTCATTCAATAGTGAGGGTGGATGTTTTTATTTCCAAAAACATCCACCCTCTATTTCGTTGACATCTCACATATCTCTATGTTACGCTTTGCCCTGCACGGTTAGAAAAAACTAACTGGAGAATAAAATGCAGTTTCAAAACAATACTAAGGAAAGGTGATAATCTATGGCATATATATGGATCAATCCGGTGGTAGCAAATATGTATGAACCACAAACTCTAGACAAGTTCTTGAGAAAACATGAATATAAACAGGTCAAAACATCTGAGGATTGGCTATATATTGTGAAGCAAAAATACCATACAGCAGTGAATGAGGCAAAAAGTCCTGTGATGGATATGCGATGTCCGAAGTCAAGAGAAGTAGTGGACGCTGTAGGCACCACTTCAGAGGTTACATTTCCGGCAGTTGAACCGATATTGATTCATTGTGCGCGAGAAATCAGTGAGCGAGAGGATTTACGAGGAGAAGAAAAAGTGATTACGACACCATGTCAGGCTCTTGCAGATATGGGAAATGCGTTGAATCTTCCGGATACTCGCTTTGTGCCATGGAGTCGTTTTCTTAAAGCCTTTGATGATGCGCCCCTGAAGGATGGGGAGACACTAACACCACAGACCTTAAAGGAAAGTCCAATCCCACCGGGATTTTTTGAAGAGTTAGAATTAAAAACAGTATCCCTCACAGGAGACGATGAAATTCGAGAGTATTTTCAAGCATGCTTTGCGAAAGACACACCGAATAATGTGCAACTTGTGGAGATGTTGTTCTGCAAATATGGTTGCCATAATGGAGACGGTATATGCGGACGATAAAGAAAACAAAACCATTTATAGGAATCGGTATAGTCCTTATTGTATGGGTTTTTGTGACAAAGTTTGAAATCTTTAACTCTTATGTGCTACCGACACCTACAAAAGTATTGGAGAGTTTCTTTAAAATGCTTGAATCCGGTGAACTTTTCGAGGATATATTTATTAGTCTGATGCGTGTTCTGAAAGGTTTTTCCATCGCATTTATATTGGCTTTTGTTATGGGGACATTCCGTACGCTTGTGCCAAGCAGTGTGGCGTATTATGAACACATATTGGAGTTCCTTAGAAATGTGCCACCGCTCAGTATGATACCGCTTCTCATCTTATGGTGTGGCATCGGTGAGACAACAAAGACAGTCATTATTGTACTCGCATCTTTCTTTCCAATGTATCTTAGCATTGTAAAAGGATTTACGAGTTGTGACGGACGGCTCCTAGAAGTGGGCAACGTGTTTGGATATACTGATTTTCAAAAATTCACACGCATTATACTTCCTTCCGCAATGACTGATATCATTGTCGGTATGCGTATTGGCATGGGGTATAGTTGGAGGGCAATTATCGGTGCAGAGATGGTGGCGGCGTCTACAGGACTAGGACATCAGATTTTGTTTTCACAACAGATGTCACGAACAGACAAGGTAATTGTCGGTATCCTGGTGATTGGAATTGTGGGGATTTTGACGGACAGAGTTTTTGTATTTGTTCTCAAAAAACTATGGAAGGGGAGCGAGGAGCATGGGTGGAATTGAGCTTAGAAATGTACAAAAGTCCTACGAGGTAGATGGTACATTGCTTCCGGTCTTAAGAGGTATTAACCTGCATCTTAAGGAGAATACTATTACCGTGGTTCTCGGTCGAAGCGGATGTGGGAAAACAACACTTCTTAGATTGGTTGGCGGACTGGAGAAACTGGATGAAGGAGAGATACAATTTTACACAGAGCATAAAACAGCTTTTGTCTTTCAGGAATCCAGACTTATGCCTTGGTTAAATGTATGGGATAATGTGAAGTTTGGTCTTAATAACAAGGCGGACAATACAGTATTTATTCAGAATTCCATTAATACGGTTGGGTTAAAAGGATTCGAAAAAGCATACCCACACCAATTGTCCGGAGGGATGCAGCAGAGAGTTGCAATTGCCAGAGCTCTTGCCTATGAGCCTTCGTTTATCATGATGGATGAACCATTTGCTGCGCTCGACTATTTTACACGTAGTCAGATGCAGAGGGAACTGAAACATTTACAGCAGAAGAGAGGCACGAGCATTCTTTTTGTCACGCATAGCATAGATGAGGCGCTGCTTCTCGGAGACAAGATTGTAATGATTGAGGACGGAGAGATAAAATCCGAGCTCACGATAGAGGCAGGTTCAAAAGAACGAAACTTGCTGGAGCCGGAATTCATTGAACGAAAGAAACAGATACAGAATGATTTGGGAGAATAAACGATGAAAAAGAAAATAATGAGTTTGATTATGGTGGCATGCCTGTTGACAGGAGCCGTTGTGGGTTGTGGACAAAATAAGCAGGAGAAGCTTCCGGAAAAATTAACATTTACTTATGTGACAGCGCCTCTTAATATTCCGTCCATTGTTGAGAGGGAAGAGAGGATTTTTGCAGAAGAATTTGAGGATGATGGAATTAAGGTGGAGTATGCAGAACTCACTTCAGGTGCCGACCAGACACAGGCATTGGCCTCAGGGGATGTGCAGGTACTCTATGGTGTAGGAGCTTCTTCTGTTATCTTGTCAGCCGCAAACGGAGCGGATATTAAGGTGTTAAATATGTACAGTCGTTCACCGAAAGCTTTTTGCCTATATGCAAAAGGTGATACAATCAAATCTGCTGAAGATTTGCGAGGTAAAACCATTGCAGGACCTGCAGGAACAAATCTCCATGAGCTATTGGTTGCATTTCTTGCGAAGGCAGATATGACAATCAAAGATGTGAATTATGTCAATATGCCTATACCGGATGCCAAGGTCGCACTGGATGGAGGAAGTATTGATGTGGCGCTTTTGGCAGGTGCAACAGCTTATCAGGCAGAACAACAAGGATATCATAAGGTTGCCGATGGCGAGGGCCTTATTGACGCCATTATTGTAGTAGCAGTCACGAATGAGTTTTATAAAAAATATCCTGAACTGATAGACGAACTCATGGATGCACAGGAAGAAATCGATGAATTTATCAAACAAAATGAGAACGAGGCATTTGCAATGACAGCAAAAGCATTGGATTTAGATGTGGAAGCAGTAAAAGAGATGTATAGATACTATGATTTTTCTACGAAGATTACAAGCAGTGACAAAAACGGCTTCCAGAGAACGGCAGATTTCATGTATGAGAATGGTATGATTGAGAAAAAACTGGATATTGACATATTATTCTAATTTCTACAGATACTAAGAAAAAACAGAAAGGTTGAACTTAGTTATGGGAAATGATGATACAATTAAGCTTTTAAAAGAGTGTGACGCAGGAAGTAAAATGGCGGTCAGCTCCATTGATGACGTATTGGATAACGTGGAAAGCAAGGAACTACTTGAATTATTAAAGGAGACAAAAAAGCATCATGAAAAGTTGGGAAATGATCTTCATTCTATGTTAAATGAGCATCAGGCAGACGAAAAGGAGCCATCCATGATTGCGAAAGGTATGTCCAAGATGAAGACCAATATGAAAATGGGTATGGATCACTCTGATGAAACAATTGCGGATTTAATAGTAGACGGATGTGATATGGGAATTAAGTCTCTCCAGAGGTATCTTAATAAGTACCCGGCATCAGACAAATCAGCCAAAGATATTTGTAATCGACTGATTTCTATTGAGGATGAACTTCGTAAAAAACTGTACGCGTATCTATAAGTTGTTGATATTACGTTGACAATTTGGAATGTCGCGAATATAATATAGAAAGAAAAAATTACCGAATTGGTTTTTAATCAAGGCAGGTACCATATTGGTGCCTGCCTTTTATATCTAATAGAGTTATTGCAAAACAGGAGGAAATTTATGAATAAAATAATAGAGACTACATTGGAACTGGTGGGGAACACACCACTCTTAAAGGCAAGTAGATATGCCGCGCAGGCAAATGCAATAAATGTCAATATATATGCAAAGTTGGAATACTTGAATCCGGCAGGTTCAGTGAAGGACAGGGTTGCGTTGGCAATGATAGAGGATGCAGAAGAAAAGGGGATTTTAAAGCAAGGCGCTACCATAATTGAGCCAACTTCCGGAAACACGGGAATCGGTCTCGCAGCAGTTGCGACAGCAAAAGGATATAAGACTATTTTTACCTTGCCGGAGACGATGAGCGTGGAGCGAAGAAATATGCTTGCAGCCTACGGAGCAGAATTGGAACTTACGGAGGGAAGCAAGGGAATGCGCGGGGCTATCGAGAAAGCGGAGGAATTGGAGAAGACAATATCGGGTGCCGTTATTTTGGGACAGTTTGATAACCCGGCGAATCCTGCTGCACATCGCACAACAACAGGTCCGGAAATCTGGAAGCAGACAGAGGGGCAGATTGATATTTTCGTTGCAGGCGTAGGAACCGGTGGGACGATTACCGGAATCGGAGAGTATCTAAAAGAACAGAATCCAAAGATTCAAGTTGTAGCAGTAGAACCCGCAGATAGTCCGGTACTTTCAAAAGGGGTAGCAGGATCACATGGTATTCAGGGAATTGGAGCAGGTTTTGTTCCAAGTGTACTTAATACAGAGATTTATGATGAAGTACTTACAGTAGAAAACGAAGAGGCCTATGAAGAAGGAAGAAGGTTTGCAACTACAGAAGGTGTTCTGGTAGGTATCTCTTCGGGAGCGGCTTTAAAAGGTGCAACGATTCTTGCGCAGAGATCGGAAAACAAAGGGAAGAACATTGTGGTGCTTTTGCCGGATTCGGGAGACCGTTATCTGTCGACGCCACTGTTTAACAGAGAATAAAGTATTGTTATGGAAGGAGAAAGAAGACATGGCGCATAGATTGGAAGGTCATATTAATAATCTTGTAGACAAGATTATGACAGACTATGAGCAGGGAAGAGATATTGACGTAGTAAAAGACTTCATGCATCCGGACAAAGATGATATTGTAAAGATTATTTATCAGATACGGAACATCATTTTCCCGGGATATTATGAAAATAAGAATTATCGTATTTACACGGTGAGAAATCATCTGTCTATGTTACTAGAGGATGTTCTGTACAATTTAAGTAAACAGATTTCAGTGGTACTTAAATATCTTCCGCAGTATGAGAATGTGGACGAGGCAGCCTTGCTCAGCGAAGGGGAAAAGATATCACTGCAATTTTTTGAGAGACTTCCTGAAGTTCGAAGATTGACTCAGACGGATTTAGATGCAGCATATGATGGTGACCCGGCAGCGTTCAACAAACCGGAGATTATCTTTTCATATCCTGGACAATTTGCAATTATGGTGAATCGAATTGCGCATGAGCTACATCTGTTGGGAGTTCCGATTATACCACGAATCATGACAGAGTATGCGCATACGAAGACCGGAATTGATATACATCCGGGGGCAACATTGGGAGAATATTTCTTCATTGATCATGGTACGGGAATTGTAATCGGTGAGACCGCGGAGATTGGAAAAAACGTGAAGATTTATCAGGGTGTAACGATTGGGGCGCTGTCTACGAGAGAAGGACAAAAATTGCATGGAAAGAAAAGACATCCTACGATAGAGGACAATGTAACGATTTATGCCGGAGCATCTATTTTGGGCGGAAATACTGTGATTGGTCATGATTCTGTAATCGGTGCAAATGCATTTATTACATCTTCTGTCCCATGCAATACGAAAGTAACAAAGGAATTAAGGTAATAAAATATGAAAATAGATATACATGCACATGTGTTGCCGGGAATTGATGACGGTGCGAAGGATTGGGACGATTGTTTGGAAATGCTTCGCAGAAGTGCAAAGTGTGGGGTTAAGGCTGTTATTGCAACTCCACATTATGTTTCTTGGAAAGAAGGAAGTTCCTCAAAAGAGATTGAGCAGTTGTGCTCTCAGGCAAAGAAAAAACTTTTAGAAAAAAACGGAATTACTATGGACATTTACTGCGGGAATGAGATATACTATACTACGGATGCAATTCGTGATCTGAAAGAAGGCAAGACGCTTACATTGGCAGGAAGCCGATATGTTCTTGTTGAATTTGGATGGCAGTCTTCGTATCAGATTGTATGTCGTGCGATTACTGAGTTCAGAGAAGTAGGATACATACCTATTGTTGCCCATGTAGAACGATACAAATGTTTGAGACAGCTAGAGCGACTTCAGGTAATTAAGGACATGGGCGCATTGATCCAAATGAACGTGGAAGCTTTTCAAGGTGGAGTGTTAGATAGTGGAAGCCGTTGGGCAAAGAACTGTCTCAAAGAAGAAATGGTTGATTTCCTTGCTTCGGACATGCATGGACTATCGCGGAGAACTCCAATCAGGGAGGAAGAGCTACAGTGGGTTTTGAAAAAATTAAGACCTGAATACCAAAAAGACCTTTTATATAATAATGCATCGAGGATTATTAACAGTATAGGGGTATAAGAAAGGATAAGGAAATGGAAAACAAAACATTTGAAGAAGAAATTGATTTAGTGTGGTTGTTTTACGCACTGTTTAGAAAACTTTGGCTGATTATTGCAGTGGCAATCGTTTGTGCATGTGGTATGGCCGGATATACACATTTTAGAATAGCACCTACATATACATCGACTTCAACAATGTTGGTTCTTACAAAAGAAACGACATTGACATCATTGGCTGACTTACAGTTGGGAAGTCAATTAACAAAGGATTATGCAGTGCTTATTACTAGCCGTCCTGTGCTCAATGAGGTAATTGATAACTTAGATTTAAAGATGAACTACAAGCAACTGAAGCAACGTGTAGTGATTGAGAACGCAGAGGACACACGTATTTTATCTATTTCGGTAACTACTAATAATGCAAAGCAAGCTAAGGCGATTGTAGATGAATTGGCTAACGTATCTTCCGCATATATTGGTGACAAAATGGAAGTTAATCCTCCAAAGATTATCGAGGAAGGTGAGTCTGTAGGCATTAAGACAGGGCCGAATCTTGTGAAGAACGTAATCATTGGATTCATGGCGGGTGCATTCTTTGTATGTGCAGTCATTGTTGTATTGGAATTGCTGAATGATACCATCCAGACAGAAGACGATATCGAAAGATATTTGGGAATTCCTGCTTTGGCGGTTGTGCCTGACAAGACAGAGACAGCTAAAAAAAGCAAGAAAGAAATGAAAAAAAATAAAACCAGAGGAAAGGCGAAGTAGGATATGGCATATAAAAATATAACATTAACAGATTCAAAACCTGGGGATTATTTTTATAAAGAGGCTCTCAAAACCTTGCGTACGAACCTCCAGTTTTCAGGAAAAAATAATAAAGTTATTTTGCTGACAAGTGCATATAGTAACGAAGGAAAGAGTGATATCAGCTTTAACCTTGCGGTAGAACTTGGAAATGCCGGGAAAAAGGTACTTCTGATAGATGCAGATATTCGTAAGTCTGTATATAAGACACGTTATGATATCAAGGAAGAAACATTAGGACTTTCTCAATATCTCAGTGGGCAGGTAGAACAGATTGATCAGGTGGTATACAAGACAAACTACGAGAATTTATATATGATTTTAGCAGGACCTTATGCACCGAATCCAACAGAAATGTTGGGAGATGAACAGTTTGGACAGTTATTAAAAGCTGCGAGACAGGTGTTTGAATATGTAATTGTAGATACTCCGCCTCTTGGATCCGTAGTTGATGCGGCAGTTATTGCGCAATACTGTGATGGAGCATTGATGGTTATACGAAGTGATGCAACCAGTCACCGTGCATGCCAAAGAGTGAAGGCACAATTAGATAGAAGTGGATGTAAGATACTTGGAGCAGTTCTTAACAGAGATAGTGTCAAAGGAAGAAACGTATATCGCAACAAATATTATTCGCGTTCGTATTACCGATATGGTAGATATGGTGGAGATAAGTAGGAATGAAAAGAAAAACGAAGCAGACACTGTTCTTAGTTTTCGTGGCAGTTTTTGTAATCGGCGTCATTTTGTTCTTTGTGTTCCGTGATAAGAAGAATTCAAGTTCTTCACATTATCAGGAAAACGAACGAAAAGATATCGTTGAATATGGAGGAAAAAAGTATCGTTACAATGAACATCTCAGCAATTATGTGTTCATAGGTGTAGATACGAGAGAACCGGTTACAGAATATGAGACGAATAAAGAAATTGGGCGTGCGGATGCCATTTTCCTTTTGTCTTATGACAGAGTGAAGAAGACGGTAAGGTGCGTCTCTATTCCGAGGGATACGATGACAAATGTGCGAATGATAGCGCCGGATGGAACAGATATGGGGACTTCTATCGAGCATATCAATATGCAGTATGTATTTGGAGATGGTAAGGAAGAAAGTTGTCGTTTGATGAAAGAAACGATATCTGAACTATTTTATGGCATACCGATACAAGGATACCTTTCGTTGAACATGGATGGAATAGCAGTTGCAGTTGATGTGTTGGGGAATGTGGAGATGGTGCTTGCAGACAATTCTCTGGAAGATGTAAACTCTGAATATGTGCAAGGTGCGAAGATTATTGTCACGAAAGATAATGCGGAGCAGATTGTTCGTTATCGCGATGTAGATAAAACACAAAGTGCACTTGTACGAACCAATCGACAAAAGTTGTTTATGAAGGCGGTGTCTGAACGTGCAAGAGAAATGAATACACAGGATACGGACTTTATCGTAAAAATGAACGAAAACCTGAAGCCATATATCGTTACCAATATAGGAAAAGATGTAATGGTAGATTTATTGAAAGCCAAATTTGATTCAGAAACCGGAGTGGTAGATTTGCCGGGAGACGGAGTCGAGGGTGAGAGGTATGATGAGTATCATATTGATGAATTAGAAGTTTATGAGCTGGTACTTCAGATGTTTTACGAAGAAGTGTAGGTGATAATCATGAAAAAAAGGATTCTGATAACGGTAGGTTCACTCTTCATTATTATAGGAGTGGTTGTTGGAGGAGTTGGTCTCAAAAATCATATAGAAGAGAAGAATGCTGGAAAATTTTACGAAGATCTAAAAGTTGATATGGACATTGAACCGATTGTGAAGCTTCCTACCGCAGATTCGCAGCAGATGGAGAATCCGATTGATTTTGATAGTTTAACAGCAAAATATCCGGACATCTATGCATGGATTCGTATTCCTGGCACAAGAGTTGATTATCCGATTGTGCAGAGAGAAGGAGACAATAACTACTATCTCAACCATACGATAGACGGGAAAAGAAAAGCAGAAGGTGCTATCTATACAGAGGATTATAATAGCAAAGATTTCGAAGATGCCAATACCATTATCTATGGACACAATATGAAAAACGGCTCTATGTTCAAGGCTTTGCACAAGTACAAAGACAAACAATTTATGTTAGATAATTCGGAGATTTACATTTATCAGAAAGATAAAGTGCTCAAATATAAGATATTTGCAGCATATCTTTATGACAATCGGCACCTGATGCTCAGCTTTGATTTTGAAGATAAAAATATTTTTCGAAATTATTTAAATAATGTTTTGACAAAACGAGATATTCGTAGTAATATAAATACAAAGGTGGAGGTTACTGCTGACGATAGAATTATAACGTTGTCTACGTGTAACAATAATAAAGCACAGAGATATCTGGTACAGGCAGTATTATTATCTATACAAGAGTAGGAAAGGGAAGATTAAAAATGAAAAAGAGAGTTTTAGCAGGATTAATGATGACAGTTATGGTGCTTGCTTCTGCAATGAGCGTTTCGGCAGCTAGTAAAGAAAAACCAATCGAAGAAGTTGGATCACAAAAGGGATATTATGAAGTTACACCATCAACAAATTTCGAGGATGTGACAGATGCTACAGTAAAGGCACAACTTGAAATGTTAAATAAGGGCGAAGCAGTTTCTGTTACAACAGATGTTGATAAAGTAATCAAAGAAAAGAAACTTGTTCAAAAATTCTTTGATATGAGAGCAGTAGGACAACATCCTAATTGTACAAATGGTCATACCGTAACATTGAAAGTAGATGCAATGACAGATAAATGGAAAAACATTACAGTTGTTCACTACAGCACAGCAAGAACAACATGGGAAGTTTTCTCTGGCAACACTCTTAAGGTAGATTATGATAAGAGTACTCTTACATTTACTGTTGAGGACTTCTCTCCATTTGCAATCTATGCTGATATTGTAGAAGAAGGTTCATCAGGAACATCTCCTTCAACACAGGGTGTTTCTTCTACATGGATGCTTTATGCAGCAATGGCTCTCATCGTATTGGGCTCAGGTGTTGTAGTATACCAGAAAAAAAGAGGATAAGGATATAAAAGATTAGGCTCTGCCGCGAAAGCGGAAGAGCCTTTTTGGTGTATACAAAATTTTCGGCTCTACGTCAAATATTGGGGTCTGTGCGCAAAAGGGCATTTTGCGTGACAACTAAACACATTATCAAATATATGCTTCGTCTTATTCTTTTCTATCATAGCAGGAGCTGCGGGAACAAGAGTTTCTATGAATCCCATTCACATGAAGATATTACGCTTGCCAAAAGTAAACTCGAAACCAATAGCGCTCTGTGTCTGTAATATATGTGAGATAACCTCGTGAGATTCTGAGAAAAGCCTTGCAACTGCAGGACAGAATATGTGGGTGGCTGGAACAACTGTTTGACCGCAGGGAGT
>JAFQDE010000036.1 GCA_017416155.1 Tyzzerella sp. | reverse complement strand
TCATCAAGTCGTAATAATTTGCCTAATAATAGCCTATTATTACGACTTTTTTGTAAATTTGCAGTTGGTTAGGGGAAACTCTATCCAAGACATAAGAGAAAAAGAAGAAGCGTTATGCTTATCTTGTACTTGAAAACGTAGGAAATTTTCAATTAGATGCAAGGATAGCATAGTGGTTCTCACGCATATAGCGTGGGCTGCTATTGTTACATCTGCATCTATGGTTTCCTACGACCTTCAAGTAAGAGTGTGGCATTGTGGTTCGCGCTTTTTTGTAGGTTGGACTAAAATGTTTGTTAAATATAATACAACAAATTATGAAGAAGCTAATTGTATCATTCGCATTTGTTTTAATTGCTTTGACTTCGTATGCTCAAGGTGGTTCTGAACATCTTACTTTTAAGGGGATTCCCATCGAGGGAAGTATGACTGAATTTTGTCAAAAATTAAAAGCTAAAGGATTTACCTCTATTGGTAGTGAAAACAATCTTGCATTGTTCATGGGAGACTTTACAGGTCGTAATGCAACGATAGGTGTAACAGCCACAGATGATGGGAAAAGTGTATTTGCCGTAGCTGTGTTATTTGACCCAAGCGGTGAATGGAATACGCTTGTCAATACTTATAACTACTATAAAGATTTATACACCCGAAAATATGGCAATCCTACTATATCAAAAGAGAAAAACCCAGCCCATTCAGATTCCAATACCGCTTTAATGGCAGAAGTCCATCAAGGAACGGTTGTATGGGGCAGTGCATGGGAAGTTACAGGTGGAGACATAGAACTGTCAATAGAAAAGACTTCTGGCTTCTATGAAGGTATGGTAATGATACGTTATCGTGATTCTCAAAATGTAGAAACCAAAATTCAAAAAGATTTAGAGGATATTTAGTATCCAATTTATTCAAAAAGTGTCTGGTACAATTATGACTAAGAAATACAATCCGTTAATTGTCAAATAATAACATAACAGATAATGAAAAAGCTTTTCGTATTATTCGCAGTGATTATGACCTCTTGCACACTCTCTAATGAGGAAAAAGCAGAGAGACTTGTTAAAGAGACGCTCAAAGATTATCTCTATCATCCAGATTCCTATGAGCCGCTATCAACAAGAGTTGATAGTATGTTCATAGATGTAACTACTATAGAACCTATTATGGAAACCAGCGATGAAATCAAAGATTTGATTTCTAAAATAAATAGATGTGAAAGAGAAATAGAATCCGCAGAATCTTCTATGGATATTTGGGCTCCTGATGGTTATTCATCTCAATACTCTCGTGGTGAATATGCACGAGCAAAAAAAGAAAAGGAAAAAGCTAAATCAGATTTGGATAAGTACACGAAGAAACTTTCGGGGCAATTTGTATCATTAAAAGAAAATGTAGCTAAATATCACAAAGGAGAATTTACGGGTTGGGCAGTTAGCCATAGATTTAGAAGCCTAAATGGTGCAGGCTCAATGACAATCCCTGGAGAAATGATTTTCTTTTGCGATAAAGAGTTTACAACTTGTAGTGGTTATGAAGCTAATAAGTTTGAGGACTTTGTAAATGTTTTGAAAGCTGTTGATGAAGCAACTTCTGATGAAGATATATTGGATTATTTCAAGGAAAATAGTTTCCTGCTATAATTGCGATTTTTAATAAATTAGAAAGTTAGTGTACCTTTGCGGTCGCTAACTTTTTACATAAATAAAAGCATTTATCAACGATAAATCTTTTTCCAATATGCAACCATTGTTTGTTTTGATAATTTGTATAATTGCTATTTCAATAGGTATAATAGTGATGGTACGAACACGTCTAAAAAGCAAATCCAAAGAGCTTGCAGAAAAGCTAAACCATATATCTTCATATAGCGAAAAATCAAATTATGAGCAAGCAAGGGAGAGATTATCAGCTCTTAATGAGGGTGTGTTTATTGATATTCCCTCAGACTTGAACAACGGCTTTTATGGTAAAGTAATCTCCGCAACACAAGAAAAAGATTTCATCAATCATTATAAAGCACATTTCCAAGAAGCATACTCTTTACTGAAGAAACTTGAAGCCTTTAACATCACTCCATCGGAAACAATATCCAAATTCATCAACGATTTTGGAGCAATCAGCAAACTTGTAAAACAACATAATGAGGGTGTTATAACCTTTCTACTTGACACTCACAAGGACTTTTTCAACCATTGCCTAAAATACCCATTAGATAAGCAACAAAGACGCTCTATTGTTTCGGAGGAGGATAATTGTTTAGTAGTCAGCAGTGCAGGTAGTGGTAAAACCTCTTCAATTGTCGGTAAGGTTAAATATCTCACTGAAATCAAAGGTATAGTACCCGAAAGGATTTTACTTATCAGTTATACCAATAAGGCTGCAGCTGAACTTACCGAAAGAATGGCAACCAATGGATTGAAAGGTTATACATTTCATAAGTTAGCTATTGACATTATCGGCAAAACGACAGGTACAAAACCATCTATTTGCGACAATACAGATTCATTGTTTGTAGATATATATCACAAATTGTTAGATAAATCGTCTTTCAAGAAAAGTATCGTGGAATACTTTATTGATTACCAGACGAATGAAGCAGATTGGGAACAACGCAAAAATGAAAGGCGAGAGCAATTATCAGAGCAAAAGAATGTGCAGCTAAAGGCTATGTTCCCCGACATGGACGGCAGAGCCATATATGTAAGAAGCGAGCAGGAACAAAAGATATGTTTCGTTTTGTCTTCACTTGGTGTGAAGTTCAGATATGAAGAACCATACGAACATCAATTAGTAGATGAGATGCACTCACAATATCGCCCCGATTTCTCAATATATTTTGAGCAAGAAGGAGTAACCAAACGCATCTATCTTGAACATTTCGGAGTTGATGAACACGGGCTTGTTCCTGCTTGGTTTGCAAAAGATAAGGGTAT
>JAFQDE010000026.1 GCA_017416155.1 Tyzzerella sp. | reverse complement strand
TCTTCTGCTTTCTCAAAATCAATGCCCTTCGTAAAGTCATATTCCAGATTATCTGTAAAGTCTACCACCTGGTCACTAACCACGAAACAATCCATATATATGTTAACCGGTGCACCGGCAAACTGTAACTCTGGATAGAATTCCAAGTTTGTGCAATCCTCTTTTATCTGAATAGAAATCTGCACCCAGCGATTAAAACCGCCTCCTGACTCCACCACACTATGACTACTAAACACCGTATACTGTTGCACATTCATACTATTTAGTAGTTCTTCATCTACCTCAATATACATCATGAAGTTCAGATACTTGCCTGCCGAATAGGTCTTGTTAAATTCTACTATCGTCTTCGGCCATTGAGAGTCTGTTGCTTTTCCCTTTAAGGCATATTCTCCCATGAAAGAGAAAGCATATATATCCGTATCTTCATAAGCAACTCTAGATAAAACATTACTGTTTGGCAGATACGAGTTTTCATTCCAGAAATATGCTCTGTCGCTGTATGTTTCAAATGATAGACCCTGTTCAAAGTCTGAATCCATCACCAGTTGCTCTCTTTGTGTGGTTGCAAGATGTCCTCGCAAATTATCAAAGTACAATTCAACCATTGCATCATCTTTTGTTTCCTTTTTAGATAAGATTCGGACTGTCATATACTGTACATCACTAAAATCATATCTGACACTATAAAGAGCATCCATCAGGTCATATTCCAATACGTTCCAAGCATTTGGCTTCAAAGTATAACTACATTCGTTAGCATCAATCGTGGTTTCCTGTTCTTGCACCTTTGTCTTAAACTTCCACTCAACAATGACTTCTTCGTCAGATGCATTATAAATATCCAAAAGAATCTTATCATAACTGTCAAAATTGTTGGTCTTAAATGCCCCTGTATGACATTTCATCCTAAAGAACGGATATTGGCCTTCTACACCATAATCTCCCTGTGGTCTCATATACCAAGAGGCTGTTCCTTCTGTGAGATAATTCTGTTCCTTGTTAATTCGAGTCGCTCCAAAATCATTCACAAGGGAAATCTCGGTTCCGAGAATCTCCTTATAAGAGTCAAATGAAAAAATAACCTCTGTGTCTTGAACCTCTTCAGGCTTGTCTGTGAAAGAATCTTCAACACGGATCGTTCTCTCACTTCCTGCATTACCCTTTACCACTGTTCCATCCAAAGTGGTCCACTGCGGAGCAACAGTAATCGGCACTGCAAAGGCACTCTTACTAATTTGGGTAATTCTATGTGTAACAAAATAATTAGATTCCGGTGAAAAAACAGATGGTTGATATACCATTCCCCTATTATTCGTAAATGCACTAACAGTGCTGTACACATCATCTCCATGGCAAAGAATTGTCTTGCCATAGATTGTAACCTGAAATCCAACATCAATGTAATTCAATGTATCCACTGTAGTCAGAATACGCAAATCTGTAAATTCACTATCCTTCGTTGTATTCGCCGTAAGCTGAAATTTGACAGTAAGTACCTTCTCGTCTACAAACTTAGCATAGGCGTATCCACTTTTTTCAGCCTTTGCCAATGGCTTAGTGTATTCTGCATCTGTGTACCACCCAGCAAATACAAGCCCTTGCTTTTCTGGATATGTATATGTTTCTCCACTACGATAAGTAGAAATTTTATAATAATTGTTTAATGCTTCTGCCAAAGCTTCATTCGCTGTCTGAACATAAGTCTCGTGAATCGCCTGATGTCCTTCCTTAGTCGGAAGTGGCTCAATATTATCTACATCCGCCAATATTGCTTCCAGAGTATCATAATCCTCTCCGTCTATCCAATTCTGCGCCCCTTCTTCCTTGAATTTCTGCGCTACATCTATACATAAAAAACCATAGTTTTGTGTTTTCTCTCTCAAAATTTCATTATATGCATCGATATATATCTCCATCCATTCGCCAATCGTCCCATCATAACCAACGACACTCGCATCAGCCGTCCAGTTTCGGAACGGATGGAATAATGTCTGAACAAAAACAAATCCGTCTGGATTCTTCGACTTTAATTCCGTAAATATATCATCCAAATCATCAGAAGCTTCTGTCAACAGTGTTTGAACTTCCTCCTGAATATTTGAAATACTTTCCATGTTTTGTGAATATTTGCTCAATAAATCTAAAAAATTATTGCCTCCAATAGAAATGCATATCGCATTGGCACCTGCGATGGCAATCTGATTTCCTGAAAAATTAATCTCATACAACAAATCAGAAGTCGTAGCACCTTCCTTGGCATAATTATACTGTTTAGCACCGTAGTGCTCTGCTAACAACGTAGACCAAGCGTCCTGCGCCTTCGGTTCCCCGTTACTATCATAATCTGGAAGTCCATATCCGGTTGCAATGGAATCTCCCAAAATAAGCAGGTTCCCTTGATACTTTCCGCTCGCCTGTGCTATATTCGGAACAATAACAGAAAAACACATAACAATCACCAATAACATTGCAATCCCAAATTTACTATGTTTCTTCATACATTATTTTCCTCCTGTACTTGTTTTGTTTTAGTATGAGGATGGTGGATATAACCACCATCCTCTCACATGTTACATCTCATTCATCAATCATCGAACGAACTATTCTGTAATATTTGGTATCACTAGGAAATTGTCGTAATACAGTGTTTCGCTTGGATTATACATTGTGTAATATTCAAGACGAATTTCATCGCAAGGCGCGTTCAACGTAATTGTTCTAGGCTCATATGCCCAACCACCTTGAACGTAACTGTTACTAATCTGACCACTTGACTGTCCTTGGTTGTATCCAGAAACCTTTAAATTACCATTATTAGTGCTATCAAGTTTCATCCAGAAAGTAACCGTGGTACCTGCTTCATATGTTTTTCCAAGGTTCAAATGAATG
>JAFQDE010000014.1 GCA_017416155.1 Tyzzerella sp. | reverse complement strand
TTGAAATGCCATAAAAAACCTCCTGTACCATGATACAACCATTGTACAGGAGGAAGATTGAAGTTTTATTGAATTTCTTTAATTTTTTAGATTGTTGGAATTTGTACTCTGAATTCTACAAATCCGTCAAAGCAGTGCACCGCAATATTACCTTTGTGTGTGGTGGTAATTGCTTTGGCAATAGCAAGTCCGAGTCCGTAGTGCTTGTCCTCACCGTTACGGGCGGTATCCACACGGTAAAAGCGCTCAAAAATCTGCTCACGCTGTTCAGCGGGAATTTCATCTCCCTTGTTAATGACAGAAAGTTTTGCAGCCCCGTGTTCTTTGGTCAAGGTCAGCCAAACTTCGCCCTCGCCTTTACTGTGGCGGATAGCGTTATCAAGCAGTATGGATACAATTTGTTTTAACTGTGTGCTATTACCGACAACATCAACATCGCTTGTAATGTTTGTGTTCAAAGTGAGTCCTTTTTCAAAGGCGACACTTTCAAAGGGCAGAGCTTCACCGGCAACAAGACGACTAAAATCAATATGTTCCATTTGCGGTGTTACATTCTCTGTTCGGGCAAGGTCAAGCAGTTGACCGACCAACATTCCCAGTCGCTCATTTTCATATTGAATATTTTGCAACCATTGGTTGTCGCCGATTTCACGGGACAAAAGTTCTGCATTGGCGCTTACCACCGATACCGGTGTTTTCAGTTCGTGACCGGCATCCGATATAAACTGTTTCTGTTTTTGATAGCTTTCTTCAAGAGGATTTACAATTTTTCTTGCCAAGAATACCGACAGGAAGAAAAACAATACCAATGCAACACCACCGAAAATCAGCGTATAGCGAAACAAGGTCATCGCACTCTCGTTGATAACGGTATTATCCATAAAGCTGACAAGAGTGTATCCGTCTTTATCTGTTTTATAAAAGGCAAGATTGTTCTCGGTTCCGCTATTTCTATCGCTTTTTATAATACTTTCTGTCAAACTCACTAATTCATCATCAGTATGTACCGTAGACATTCCGTTTTTCACTTCAATGATTTCACCATCATAGGATACGGCTACCGAATAAAAGGTTGACAACTGAAACCGCGGTGATTCGGGATTGAATTTATGATTAAAATCACGATTGCCATCCGGTCTTGGCCTAAAAGACGGGAATTCACTTATAGACTGATTAATGGTATACATTTCGGCATGTGCCTCTAACATTTGCTTATTTTGCTTTGTCATTTCAAAATAACTTGATGCATAAATAACGCCAAGTGTTCCTACCCACAAAAGCACAAGAATTGACATAATAGCGAAAACAATTTTTTTGCGGGATTTTTTAAACATCGTCACACCTCAATTCATATCCGATACCGCGCACAGCTTTTATCTCCGCCTTCGCACCGACAAAACTCAGCTTTTTACGGGTAAATGACATATATACTTCTACGTTGTTATATTCGGCATCACTTTCAAATCCCCAGATTTTCACTGCCAACTGTTCACGGGTAAGAATCTGACCGTTATTTGCAATTAAGTATTCAAGGATTCGGTATTCCTTTTCGCTGAGCCGTACACTTTGACCGTTGGTAGTGCAAGATAATGTAAGTGTGCTTGTATCAAGAGTAATGTCAGCAAAAGAAAGAATGCCATCGGTGGTGCCAAGCGTTCTTCTACCGAGCGCTCTGAGCCTTGCAAGCAGTTCTTTTGTCATAAAAGGTTTTGTTAAGTAATCATCTGCGCCACTGTCAAGACCTGTCACTTTGTCGTCAAGCTCTGCTTTTGCGGTGAGCATTAAGATCGGTGTAGCGATTCCTTGGCTTCGAACACGCTTTGCAATTTCAAAGCCATTCATTCCGGGAAGCATAACGTCAAGGATAATGATGTCGTATATATTGCTCTCTATAGCTGCCAAACCGTCAAGTCCATTAGCATAATGGTCAACCTCATATTTTTCAAGACGCAGGATTTCGCATAGCGCCTCGGCCATTCTTTTTTCATCTTCAACGAGTAAAATCCTCATAGGGACACCTCCACATATAACCATTATACCATAAAAGATTGAAAAATGATTGAAGAAATTAAAAATCGACAGTGATTTTAAGATCGCTGTCGATTTTTAATCTATTTTTTAGTACGACCAAGCTTTACGAGTTCATATCGTTCATCGCACATAGCCGCAACGTCAGGGGAGTGGCTAACTAAAATAACGCACTTACCTTGATTTGCAAGTTCACGGAAGATATTCATAATTTCATTTTGAGTTTCGGTATCGAGGTTTCCGGTCGGCTCATCCGCAAGGATAATATCCGGATCATAGGATAGTGCGCGAGCAATAGCAACGCGCTGTTGCTGACCACCTGATAATTTGAGCACACGGCGGTTGGCTTCATCTTCATCAAGTCCGACACCTTGAAGAAGCTCGATAGCTCTCTGTTTTTTGTTTTTAGTTTTATATCCAGCCACATCCATTGACAAAACAACGTTTTCAAGTGCGGTATATTTGGTAATCAAATTAAAGCTTTGAAACACAACGCCGATATATTTAGAACGGAATTTATATTTATCAATTTTTGAAACATTTTTATCATCATAGAAAATCTCGCCGCTTGTTGGCTTTGCAAGACCGGAAAGGAGTGATAAAAGCGTAGTTTTACCTGCACCCGATTTACCGATGATGCAATACATTTTGCCTTTTTCAAATTCGTATGAAATGTTCTGTAGCACGGGTGTTTTGTCATACGCAAAGCTAATATTTTGAAGTGATAAAATAGACATACGTTTTCTCTCCTTTCTTAATCTCTGTTAGCGAGAATCTTTAACGGATCATAGCGCATGATAAACAGTACGGACGCAAGGCTTGCTACCAATGTCAGCAAAAGTCCTACACCAAGCATCTGGAATACAACCGTCAGATTCATTGCCGAATTGACTTCCGTAATATAGTCAGTTGCTCCGCCGATCATATTCTCAAACGGATTTTTCTTGTCCGAAGCATCATCCGGAATTTCGGGAGTTTCTCCGCCCATATTGACATCGGGCATCTGCTGCATTCCGCCACCTTGACCTCTGCCGCCGCCCATATTGCCGGGACGACCGAAGTTGTTATCCATCTGAGTCTGCTGATTGTTCTGACTTTCTACCTGACCTGCAAGCAAGGCATTGGTTACGGGAACCGAGCTGACTGCACCGATACCGGCACCGACAATTACGGCAATCATGGTTACAACAAGGATCTCACAAATAAATTGTGTAGCAACTTTCCACTTTTTCATACCCATTGCTGTCAGTACACCAACCTCGTATTTACGTTCTCTAACATTAAAGATGTTGAGAACAACAAGGATAATTGCACCGATAATAAGGATAACCAACAAGAACCAGCCCGCCATTGTACTAAGGGTGTTAAGGGGCGTTAAACTGTTTTCAAAAGCAGTAAGATCCGGAGAAGACACAGTATAGGTATCTTCAAGACCAAGGGCGCGAACCTCTTCCTCAAAGGCATAATATTTTTCTGTATTTGCAAATACATAGGTTGCAGAGATTGAACCTGTTACGGCACTATCACTTTCTCTGCCCGTATTTTCATCGGTAACAGTTGTGGAAACCTCATCCGAAGCATCAAGGATAGTTTGCAGTGCGGCTGCACTCATATAAATCTGGTTAGCAGGGTCTTGGCTTTTGCCGAACATCGACATAGAAAAATCATTGTTAGCGGTGCTTGTATATAAACCCACAATCTTTACTTCATAGGTTTCGGTTTCAAGAGACGGATTTGTAAGGATAATGGTATCTCCTACAGATAAATCGTTAAAGATAGCAAGCTCTTCGGAAATAACACAAACCTTTTCGGTCGAGCCTTCCTCAAACATTGTTCCGCCTTCTAAAATGGAAGCAGTTCCGTCAACGAATGCCGTCATGGAATTATCACTGCTGTATCCAATAACAGAAAAATCTGACGAAGACGCCATGCCTTTGCCGCCGCGACCGCCTGTTGAGCCACTGCCTTTACCTTGTGAACTTCTACCTATGCTTTCAAAGGTAGATTCAGTTTCCTCTTCCGTTTCATCAGTCACAGGCAACAATTCGTCTGAACCGTTAAAGGAAGCGGTAAGCGTGTAATAAAAATCCTCAACGGACTCTGCAGAAGCATATGTTTGATATTGTTCCAAAGTAAGCGCAGAGGCACTACCCATCATATTTTTGAATTGGTCACGGTCAAACTTGCCGCTGCCTTGTCCGCTTCCGCCACCAGTCATATTATTCATCATAGAACTTCTGTCATACGATATGGTAGCGGTTATATTCAGTTCCTCCAAAGCGCTTTTCTTGGCGCTTTCCGCTGCCTGTCGGATCGATAAACCTAAACAAGCAGAAACAGCAATTACGAGCGCAATAATGCTTATTAGAACATTTCGCCCTTTGGAACGACCAATACATCTCAATGCGTTTTTAATAATGTACATATCATTCTTCCTTTCTCGGAATTATATCCTACGGTACATTATTATACAAAGGAAGATTGAAAAAAGATTGAAACAGTAAATCAATGTAAAAATTAAAGTATATATGAAAGCCGGATGAACATATGCGTTCACCCAGCTGTGTAACAGTGTGAATATTCAATTTTGGCTGCAACAGAGTATGGATTTCTGACGCATATTTAGAATGATTTTCGCTCCTTTCTAAAACCGCCCAAAAACCCGATTTTGACACCAATGCGTTCAATGGGGAAAACCAGCGAAAACCCTAGTGTTTATGCGGGTTTCAAGCGGTTTGCCCTATTATAACGCATTCCTCTATGAGACGTACAATACCTGTTGCTTTCATATATAAATTTCTCCTTTTGACATTTTTTACTCTGTGAGTATTATCTGTAAAAGGAGAAATAATATACCAAACTATTATTGAATTTGCCACTTCATTATGCTAAAATATACGCATTATTATGACAGGAGTATAAAACATGAGTCTAAAAATTCCTATCGAAACCTCTGCTAGACACATCCATGTCTGCGAGGAGGATTTTAAAAAATTATTTGGAGAGAACGCCGAGCTTCATTATGTACATGAACTCAGCCAGCCGGGACAATACCTCTGCAAAGAGCGTATTACTGTAGTAGGTCCGAAGGGGAAATTCGAAAATGTGGCAATCCTCGGCCCATTCCGTAAAGAAACACAGGTTGAGCTTTCCATGACTGATACCAGAAAAATCGGGGTTCCCGGTGTGATTCGTCAATCCGGATATACAAAAGAGACTCCAGGATGTACACTGGTTGGACCAAATGGAAGCATTGAACTTGAAAGAGGCATTATTGTCGCAAAACGTCACATACATATGACACCACTTGAAGCAAGCCGTGCACGCGTGAAGGACAATGACGAAGTGTTTGTTATTACAGAAAGCTACGAACGTGGACTTATCTTTGCCGACGTGGTTGTCCGCGTGAGTCCTACATTTAAACTTGCAATGCATGTAGATACTGATGAGGCCAATGCATTTGCCAGCGACGTTGCTCCAACCGGAGCCATTCTCAAATTATTTGATGGGCAAACATACAGCCTGCAACAATGGGCTGATGAAATACAATCGGGAATCAACCGATAATATATAGGAGGGATTATATTATGAGTAAAACAGATGAAGTAAGAAAAGCCATGGTCGAGGCCATGAAAGCCAAAGACAAAGATACAAAGGACACACTCTCGATGTTGCTTGCTGCATTAAAAAATAAAGCGATCGACAAGAGGGAAGACTTAACTGAGGAAGAAGAAATCCAGGTTGTTTTAAAGGAAATCAAACAGACAAAAGAATCGTTGGATATGACACCTGCTGACCGCACGGATTTAATTGAAGAATTTCAAAAACGTATCGCTGTGTTGGAAGGATTTGCTCCAAAGATGATGGACGCAGATGAGATTAAAGCCATCATTTCCGGCGTTCTCGCTGACCTTGGAATCAATGCTCCGACAGGCAAAGACAAAGGCCGCATCATGAAAGAATTGATGCCTAAGGTAAAAGGTAAAGCAGACGGCAAATTAGTCAACGAAATCGTGGGTTCATTGATGTCATAAGAGAACAGAAGAAAGGAAATATAGATAATGTATACATTTTTACGTTTTCCGGGTTTTAAAAGAAAAGCAGTTACCCTAAGTTATGACGATTGTCCAATACACGACAAACGACTAATTGAGATTATGGACAAGTATGGATTAAAGGGTACATTTAACATTAGTTCTGCACTGTTGGAGTGTTTGTGTAAAAATATGCCAAGAGAAGAAGTTTTTTCTCTTTATGCCGACTCTCCTCATGAAATTGCGATACATGGAACACAGCATCTTTCGCTAGCTGAAGTAGATTCAGCTGTTGCTACAAGGGATATTATCTCTGACCGCGAACAATTAGAAAAAATGTTTGGACGCATTATCAAAGGAATGGCTTATGCCAATGGCTCTGTCAGTGATGGTGCTGTAGATATTGTTAAAAATTGCGGCATCAAATATGCTCGCACCTGTGTATCTACAGAACAATTTTACATTCCGGATGACTGGCTACGTATGCCTTCTACCTGCCATCATGAAAATCCACGCCTCATGGAATTAGCAAAACGTTTTGTAGAGGCAAAAGAGCCTGGGTATGCATGGGCAAATCATCCATTGCTCTTCTACCTATGGGGACATTCTTTTGAATTTAATAATAATAACAATTGGGAAATCATAGAGGAATTTGGTGCATACATAGGCAATCGCGAAGATATTTGGTATGCTACCAATGGAGAAATCTATGATTACATACAAGCTTATAATCGTCTGGAATACTCTGTAGATGGAAGCATCATACACAATCCAACAGACAAGGATATATGCCTATATTACTTTAAGAAAAACGTCATGATACCGGCAATGCAGACCGTAATCTTAGACGATATTAAATATTTGCTATAAATATCATAGGAGCGGGAAAACCGCTCCTATTTTCACGTGTTTTTAAAAAGAAAACAACCCTTTCTCCTATCGAATACAGAAAACAATTGACAAGTGCCACAAAAGATGACATGGTGTAATATAGTACAATATCTGCCATATTACCTGCATCATTTTGAGGCACTTGTCTGTAACAAAGATGTGCTTGACATTTTATTTTATATTCTAATAATTTCTCCTGGTTTAACACAAAAAACAGTGTCACCATTCTCAAAACAAACCGTACAACCAGTAGGATTATACACTCTTTTCCCGTCCATGCTCATAATCAGATTTCGATATGCCTCAACATATTCATAGACTTCTATATTGGTGGCATACCATATTTCTTCTCGGTTACCTATACACTCTGCAAATTTTTCTATTACATCCCAATTATTGTCTTTTGCAAATTCATGACTATGTCCCCATAAATAAAACAACTTAGGATTTCCATATTCATCATCTTTTATGAACTCTTCCACTAATTCAAATAGTCTCGGATCATTGTGATGGCACGTAGCCGGCATACGTAACCAATCTGATGGAAGTGCAAATTTTCCTGTGGATTCAACTGTTCTGGAATATACGATTCCACACTCTTTCAAGGTCTCAATCACTTGATTATTGAAAGTCCCAAACGGATAAGCCATGCCTCTTACAATAGAATTAAACTCTTCTTCCAAATTTATACGGTCTTGTAACACTTCATATTTTTGTACAGTTGCAGGGAGTTGTTCCAAAAAAGGATGAGTCAAACCATGAACGGCCACTTCCATACCGTTACTGTTATAAAGTTCAACACATTGTTCTTTAGTTAACCTCCATGCATCTTTTTCATTTTCCGATGCATATAAACCACTATTGATATTAAAGGTTCCTTTTAATCCATATTTTGTCATGATATTAACTAAACGAACATCATGCCTACTTCCATCATCATAACTTAAAGTCACAGCCTTTGTTTTCCCGTCAGGAAATCTCATTTTCATCTCCATCGTTTATATCCTCCTATATGATTGGTTCACTACCAAATTCCACCTCAGGAATAATTTTGAACGGTTTCCCATCCTTTAAAAATTGATTTTCTTTTATTTCAAAGATCATATTATTTACGCAAAAATCACTTCTCGTATTTGTTCTGCTGTTACTTCATCTAAACCAACGCCTTGTTTTGCAGCCAATGTTGCCGCTACACCAGCTGCTTCTCCAATTCCCACACAAATCGGCATTGCCCTAAAATTAGAATGTGCCATATGGGTCCCGGATATGTTTCTTCCACATAGCAGTAAATTTTCTTTCACTTCCGGAAGTAAGCATCGATATGGTATCGTATACCCATTTTGCTGACTAAATTTATGCTGCACGCCTGTTTCATCTAACCCCGCTCCTGTGATATTATGTACGTCGAAGGTAAAATGTGCATCTTTCACTACATAATCATCAAATACTCTTGCTTCCCAAATATCTTCTTCCGTCAAAGTATATTTACCCTTGAAATGTCTGGTTTCACGTACACCGATAAGGGAGGCAGAACTTAGCAAATAACATTTCTCGTAACCCGGAGCATATTCTCTTAAATATTCAATAATACCATCGATTTGTTTGCGACATTCTATAGTTGCCCTTGTCAAATCATCACTATTTGTACCATCAATCTCCGTCACATTTGTCATGTTACATGTTACAACACCAGGTAATGTAGTCTCATATGTTAGGATATGACCAGCCGGGTATGGAATGTGTTGTTTAGCAAGTGCCTGCAATTCCCCTTTATCAGTTTCATATGTGGTCTCAAATGAACCAATATAAACAGCACGTTTTTCATCTACACCGCCAACTTTGAACATCAA
This sequence comes from Tyzzerella sp., assembly GCA_017416155.1. Taxonomy (GTDB): domain Bacteria; phylum Bacillota; class Clostridia; order Lachnospirales; family Lachnospiraceae; genus Faecalimonas. Next base: position 11,842 of record JAFQDE010000014.1, on the reverse strand, counting down.
CGTAGCCGGTTGCATTTTGCCATCACTTTCTCTTCCTTTAATATACTCCGCTCCGGCACGGGCAGCAATATCTCCGTCTCCAGTTGCATCAATTGTAACCTTGGCATAAATATCCGTTTGTCCTGATTTGTTAACCACAGTCGCTCCTAGTACCTTGTCTCCATCACAGATTGCATCCATCGCAAAAGTGTATAACATAATCTTACAATTCACTTCTTCTAACATTTCCAAATATAACGTTTTAAGTTTTTCCGGATCAATTGTAATAGTAACCTTTCCCTTGTATTCTCCTTCGTTCCTATCCGCTGAACGTCGAAGAATTTCATAATAGATTGGACTGTCACATCGCCCTGTCCAGTGACTCATATAACCTGATGTGGAAATGCCACCCACATCGCCACCTTGCTCCACAAGAACTACTTTTGCACCGTTTTTTGCAGCCGAATAAGCTGCCGCAAATCCAGACGGACCACTTCCGAGAACTAACACGTCTGTAAAAACTTTTTGCTTTAAAATCATATTCAAAAATTCTCTCTTTCTATCTCGAAATACTAAGCACTAAAATAGCAAGTACACCAAGTCCCAGCGCAAATGTTTGTGACTTGGTAATACGCTCATGAAACAGCACAATGCCTAGAATAGCGCAAATAATCATAACACCTATGTTTTGAATAGGAAATAAAATAGCACTATCAATTCTTCCTGCCAACAACGTATTTAATAAATTTGCAGCACCAAAACATATGCCCGCTAATGTAGGAAATAGCACTTCTCTTTTATGACCCGACTTATCTATATTCTTTGCCAATGCAGTTCCATAAGAAATTACCATTGCAATTACAAATGCAAGAATCAAAAAGCCATCTCTCTGTTCCGCTACTTGTGAAGACTGCTGGACCTTTTGCATCACACCTAATCCGCCGGAAGCAGTCATCGCCATAAGAATCGGCAATATATAGTTTTTATTGTCTACGCTTGCTTTTTCCCCTTTTGAAAATGCAGATGCTACTATTGCGAGAACAGTTAGCGCAAGTCCAATCCCAGAAAAAATAGTAAATGGTTCACTCCAAAACAGGGTTCCTGACAATGTAGGAAAGATAAATCCAAAAGAATATAACATAGTGCATATAGATGTCGGTCCTTGCTGTAGGGAAATAGTATAGCACCATTGAGAAACAATCAGTAAAATACCATATATCACCGCAAACCCAAAAGTCATGCCAGAAATATTGAAAATTGCCTTGGGATTACATACAAAAACGGCACTGCCTGCTGCTAAAAACAGCATCGCCTGAGACAAGTAAAATTCAGACTTATTCTCACCTTCCATCTTTATCTTCTTAGAACATATACTACGTCCGGATGACAGCAAAACAGCCAACAGTAATAATAACCAATTCATCCTAATCTACCTCACCGCGAATAATACGTGCCATTTCTTCGCTCAGTATCTTCCGTTCATCATCATCTACAAGACTAAAGCGGTTCCCATCATTCGGTGTGCTCAAATAATTCCAAACACAATACGGAATGTCATTCTTCTTACAGAATCGAATAACATCGCGCATATAATTTTCGCGATATTGAATAGGTATATGACGAATTGTTCCAAATTCTCCACACCACAATATTTTACCAGGATTCTTTTTCTTGAACTCTAATGCCGGCTGCAAAAATTGAGTCACAAAACTTTCATCCATTTTTTCGTACTCAGGATATGCATTTTCTATATTCCACACTACTTTTTTGTAATCTCTGTATTTTTCTATATCACCCGGATATTCCATGTGACGATTGTAATATAGTGTACTCGAACGTAAAACACCTCTCTGATGAGTAAACTCCTCTGGTTCATACATATGGAATGTATATATAACGTTCTCATCATCATATACACGGAGATCTGCTAATCTACTAACATGGTTCCACTCTATAGAACCAATAATTATTTTTCTTGTTTTATTTTGCTTCCTTATTTCGTACAATGTTTTTTCAGCCAAATTGTTCCACTTGTCCGGATCAACATTGGTCACTTCATTGAGTATTTCAAAAGCAACATCCGGATAATTAGCAAACAGTTCCTCTAGTTTCAGCCATAATGCAATAAACCGTTCTTGAAGTTCTTCGTCATCTAACAACTTCTTGTCCTCATCAATATCACAATAATTGCCTACTGCCTTGTGTAAATTCAACACAACATTTAACCCATACTTTTGACACCAAAGAACAAATTGTTCCAATGTGTCCAAGATCCATTTCCGGTAAACATATGGTGACTCTTCTAGTACAATCTGATCAAACGCAAGTCGGATATGGTCTACCCCAAGCGTAGATATGTATTGTACGTCCTTCTCTGTAATGTAAGATTGAAAATGTTCAATATCTCCAATTGTCAAATCCATTCTTTTTTCGACTGGTATTACCTGAAAACGTTTATAGTTAGTTAACCATCCGCCGATTCCTATTCCGTGTTCAAAACCTGTAAATTTCCCCATTTCTTTCTTCCTCCTATGCTTCAGATAAATCATTTGTTAATCGTGATATCAGACGGTCAGCTATTGCCTGACAACCATAAATATTAGGATGAACTTCATCTGCTGAAAGCAACGAAATATCCCCTAGTAAATCCAAACCACTAATATATGTTACATTTGAATAATGCAATTCCTTTACGACTTGCTCGATTACACGACGCCATCTTTGCGTATGTGGTTGACCATGATAATCATACATACAGAAAAACGGTGAAATAATATATACTTTCTTATTTTGATTTCTTCCTGCAATCTGCTCGATCGTGTTTCGTACTCTTTGATAAATCTTTTCTTCATCCCAATCAGCAACATTAATTCCAAGTTCACACACCGCAATATCCCATTTGCCTGCTTCACCTTCTGATGCCAGATAATCTACCATGGCCGGCTCCATAGCACAACTACCTGCAAAGCCCATATTTCGCAAATCCATTTTTAAACGATGTGCTAACAGGCTAGCCCATGCGTGTGAAGAATCCAAAGAATTGGAACCATGCGTAATAGATGAACCATATGTCATAAGTACCTTTTTCGGAGTTTGTTCCCTTTTCGGCGGCTCCACATCTCCTATAACATCCAAGAATCTGTAATATCCTGCATTAAATATCACTCGAACCACTTCCGGGTCCCACCCATCCTTTGTCTCAATTGCTATTCTTTTCAAGGTATCCATATTATCCGGCTTTGTAATGATGATTTCATCAATCTCTCCCTGCAAATGACGGTAAATACAATGATCGGCATGTGTACCCTGAATTCCTCCGTAGAATACATGTGCCCAATGTAATCTATGTTCCTCCGGATTTCTCTGAGCAAGACGAATCGTAACTTTGTCGCTTTTCATCACGAAACGCAGCTCCACTCCTGTATATCCGCTTGCCTGCTCCTCTGACATACCCATTTCGAGTTCATTTTTTACGCTTAGCGGAACACGAATCCACCTAACACCCTCATGTCCTTCATCATGTATGACCTCTACTGCATTGTAAATTTCAATATTTTTGTAAATCACTCTGATTGCACTCCTTTCGCTCTTTACGTGACTCATACTTTTAATATACATAAAGTATACCTGCTAAACACAATTTTTTTTATAATAAAAACACCATATTATTGCACAAAAGATAGATTTGATATAAAATATGATTGGTGATTATAATGAAAGAATATAATATATTTAAAACAGGTACGGGGACAAAACAATTCCCTTTACACCAACATGATTATTGGGATATTATGTATTATTTGAGCGGGACCGGACACATGGCTACTGCAAACGAGAAAATCCCTTTCAAACCGGGAGATATTATTATTGTTCCACCACAAATGCTTCACGGTTCTGTTTCCAAAGATGCATTCATTAATATATCCATTGGTGGAAAATTTGATCATATATTTATGACAAAAGAAATCCTTGTTTTGCATGATAATCCTTCATTAGATGGGCAAAGATTATCTGAACTAATTTACGAAAATAGATATTGTGATAATGAATATTTATCTGCGTTATGTAATGCATATGTACATTATTTATTGCAAAATTCTATGCATGAGAACAAAGTCCATAGGGCGATACAAGAAATCATATCTCAGGTTGCAGACAATTATTTTGAACCTGATTTTGAAATAACCCCTTGTCTGCACAAAAGTGGTTTCGCAGAAGATTATATTCGAGCAGAATTCAAAAAAGTGACCTCCCTGTCTCCAATTGAATTTCTCACAAAAACAAGATTAGAGCATGCAGCAAAACTTCTCGAAATATACGGCCACACACTATCTGTTGCAGAAATAGGCTTAGCCTGTGGATTTGATGATGCAATATATTTCTCCAGAAGATTCAAACAATTCATGAAGGTGTCCCCTAATGAATATCGAAAGCAACACTTTACAAAATAAGGTATCCAGATTAAAAAAATGGGACTGGCAAACGCCAGCCCCATAATAGTTTCTCAAATCAAACCCTCAAAAAGTTTGATTATCCCCTTTTTGTTAATCTGGGTAAAAGAAGAATATTCTTATTCCCTCTCAATCATAACAGTTGAAAGTTTCTTGACATTTATCTTTTGGCAACCACCCTGTATCATTACAAAATTGTGGTCGTCTTCATACAATTTATAACGTCCATCTGGTAAGCAAATCTCGCATTCCACCTCTTCTGGATTGTAATTGATCAGGAACTGACCATACTGTCCGCTTTCTGTCTCCCATGCCGAAGTATGAATCTTCTCAATCACAAACTCATGCCCTTTCGGAGCATAAATCAAGTTGTTGTCACAAAGCACTTTATATGGTTTTACCATATTTCCACTATGCAAATACTTCTTGCCAATTCCCTGGCGCCACATGTTTGCATTCTTCACAAATGTGATAATATCGTCTTGATTTGGAATATCATCTAACTCTCTCCATCCCCAGTTCCATGCGATATCACCATTTTCGTTTAACACCAACGTAAGCATGTCGCCGGCAGAGAATGCGTATGCAGTTCTCTCCAATAAATTAACCGGAGACTTCGCATGGTCTAACCATTTGTGTGCACTGACCTGATTACCCATGAAGTTGTTGATATATTCATGATACAAATATGCGTAAAGTGGTATCGGTCGTCCTGTTGCATAATTCAATTCATATCGATTATCGCTGAATAGCAAATATGGGATATAGCTTTCCGCCGCCGCAGACTCACATCCAAAAAGAACTTTTCCAGTGCCTTGCTCTACTTCTGCAAGCAACTCTTTGACAGCCTCTACCTGCCACTTGCCAGGTACTGGAGGATGTCCATGTTCTTTGCTATAACAGAAGTAAGAAGTTCCGCCGTGATTTTGATCCATTAACTGGATATAATCAATTCCAGCTGCAACCATGTGCTCTACTTCGTTCTTCAGGACATCTATTGTAAATCTTTGAGTCGGACACATATCATATCCTGCTCTTATACAATCAACAATACAGCAGTACGGAAGTTCCTGTTTTGGTGACAGGCACATCGCATCGCGCAAATTCTTTTCCTCGAATTCTGCCTCTCTGTTATAGTCATCCACCAACTTGCTAAATTGAGTCCATCCCAAACCACTGCAATATACACCGAAGACATCCCCTCTTTCATGCAATGCATCGATAAACTTCTTCAATTCTTCTTCTCCCCCGTAAGGTGGCCATACATATGGCGGTGCCCATGGCGCAGTGCCCTCCCAGTGCATAAGAATAACCATAATCTTACTGTTCAGCGCCTTTTCAAGTCGCTCTACATGTTCCATGGCATTGCAATATGGGAACATCTTGTTCGGATTCATAATATCTCCATCATGCAATCCTCTAACCGGGTAAGTAATGATAACAGGTGATTGCGAGTACCAATCCGGCAACTCTTTATTTTCTGTAATCTTTACAAACGGCTCCGCTTTGTTTGCTTTGAACCAGTCTTTGTAAATCTGAGCCGCGTCCTGCCATTCACCTTCAAAGAATTTCATTACCATTGGGAAACTCATCTGATAATCTTCTCCATAGTGTCCGCCACAATAATGTCTCATTTGAAGTAATATACCATTTTTATATGGAAGAAAATCGATTCCCTTTATATTATCTTCCTTGTCGTGTGCTCCGAAATACAACCCCTCTTTAGAATTGTAGTATGCCATGAACTGACTTTCCACAATCGCCGGATACATCGGAATGCAAGAAATACTTGGATATTGTAAATCCTTATAATTAAATTCTTCTGATTCTTTGTATGACAAGTCATCCACAATGGCTCCTTCATTATAGCCCCACAGGATCTTGGAATCCCCATTGTTGTCTTTCAAATCATGCGGCACAGCAATTCGCGGGAAATCTATCCATTCCACAATTCGGTTGTCTTTCATATGAACTGCAATCTTCCAGCCGACAGAGTCTCCTATACTTGCAGAAACAACTACTTCCAACGTCTCTCCCTGATAGATTGCTTCCATAGAATTCTCCGTTGAATGAGCAGACACAAATTGCATGTCCTCAAAATTCACTTCTTGAGACTCGCCTTCTTCGTCTCTAAGTAATAACTTAAAAATAGGTAATTCTTCACCGATAAACTCTCTTTGGTTTCCTTGTAAAGAGGAAATGCATGCTCGTTCCTCATCATACTGCATGAAAATTCCTGTCTTCTTTAATGTAATCATATCGTTGTCTCCTTCTCTATTGTACGAATCACAAATCTAAATTTCGCATTACCTTCATTCCACATTGGGAAATTAGTTCCCCATTGATTGTTAAACAAGTTCACCCAGACACCATTTGCTGTATCCGGTATTTCGTTATAAAATCCATAGAGGCGTGGTTCTCCAACTGCCAACACCGGCGCATCTAAGGTTTCTAGTACATATTCTTCAAACTTTAAGATTCCATCTGTCGCATGTAATTCTCGATTACCACAAGATATAACATCACACGGATCGATTTCATGTCCAAGCTTTGAGATAGAAGTTAATGGTTTTAGCAATCCAAAATGGAGCCATAACCCTTCCGGAATACGATTTGCCGGCTTATCATACCATGAGTATTCTAGTTCTACTTCAGTTTCTTTCGGTATGAGGTGAAGAATCATATCCATTGGGCATCCGAACATTACATTTGCCTCTGAATCTCCTTCCATTAATAGATAGAGTCCTTTTTCATCGCAATATGCTGCTTGCAACTTAGCTTTAAAATGTCTGTATTCTTTTTGCTCTTTGCGAAGACCTGGCTTGCCATTATCCTCCACTACCCATGCAACAGACATAAAATCCGGTTTGATATATCTGTTCATGAATCCGTCGATTTCATCTTCCGAGTAAACCTCATATTCAAATGCTCCGATTCGGTGTTGTGAATCAGCAAAGATACATTCATGATTCCTTAATTTTGAAATACCTCCGTCTGCATCCCAGCCAATTTCCCAACCATTTAATACAACATCGTTTCCTTCTATCTTTGTCATTATAGAGAAATCCGGTCTTGCAGGATTGCACCCTTCTATCGCTCGGATGGCTTTTTTTCGATTCTCCTCTTTTTCCATACATTCTATGGCTTGCGATATATAGTTTCTCTGTTCAGCCCAAGACTGTTCCATCTTGCAATATGCTTCTTGATTGCGTACAGCTTCAAAATGCTCTCTCGTATAGTTTTCATAATCACGTAGCCACTCATTTTCATTCAGTCCCCATGTGTGCTCAGGTATCATGATAAGTTTGCTATACAAGCGTTGTCTCTCTTCTTCTTCCAATTCTGGTGCCAGACGCAACAAAGCTCGATATTCTGACACCTTTTGTGGATCTGTTCCAGCCCCGTGAATCCAAGTATCACCTATTTCCTGCTTCACGACCGGGAGACTTTCACGTATCGGCCTTATTGCTATTGCCAAATCGTTCAAATCCGCTGCGACAATCTCTGCATCCGGATGCTCTTTCCTTAGCTTCGAGAAAGTATCATGAACCTCTTTTAAAGTCGGTGGCCCCATATTGTCATTCGTATGGGCAAAGTAAAGTGCTACATCAGTTCCCTCTATTTTTGAAAATTCACCATAATACCCCTTGTTGTACATGACAGTAATTTCCTGCCCTTGCGGAGTCTGCCAACGAAAGATATCCGGTACATCCGGCGCAGTAGCACCTGCATTTACCCCGATATGTAAAAACTCAACTCCCGCCTCAGCAAGCAGAGGAACAATTCCTCTTGTATGCCCTGGCACATCCGTCATTTTTGCGGCAATTGTCTTTACACCAAACAGTGAATCCAGCTCCTTCGCCATGGAAATACCATAGCAAAACAAATCCCTGTTCATCACTTCAGAATGCGTTGTGAAAGGCAGTCCATGCCAGCGAATAATTCCGGCACGAATTGCTTTTTCTAATCGTAATTTTTCCTCTTCGTTTGCCTGTTTCCAATACTGCCAAATCAACCAACTTCCCGTTGTCCATACAAGCTTATCTGTTGTATCCTCAAGTGCAAGCTGTTCACCAACCGAAATGGCAGACGGAATAAATTGGTTGTTATATTTGTTAACAACCGTTTGACTCAAATCAGTAAACCCAACATCCAAATGGGTCTTGAATAAAACTAAAATCTTCATATGACGTCTCCCTTCCTTGAACCTATTCTAGTGTTGCCATCCACTCTGCAATTCTAGGGTACAACTCATCATATCCCATCGCAGTAGGGTGCAGTCCGTCGAACAGTGCGATTTTTGTATCATCATGATACAAATCCAAATATGATATGTTCCATTCTTTACATATTTGAATAGCCGTTGCAACGTGTGCATCACAATTCACACCATCCTCCGTACGATAATTGATGATAAAACCTAGTTTTGCAGATGGATGATTCTGTTTGGCTGTGTAAAACAATAATTCTAATCCTCCTGCAAAAGTACTCTCGTCAACTTGCCCAGGATTAAAATTGTTTGGACCACTTGAGTCACCAATTGGTACACCCGTTCCAGCATCATTATAAAGACCATGCATAATTATATAATCGTAGGTATTGCCCTTTTCTTTTGCAAGGTTATTATAAATATACTTTTCCTCATTATCTGAACGCTTAGAAGAAATACAAGCACCATTGACACCATTGTTTTTCACTGTCATTCCACAATAATATTCAATGCGTCCTGCCCATCCTCCTGTCTTCAAATTGGTATAATAATCACACATACCATATGTAATCGAATCCCCAAGGAACAACGCACTTTTTCCAGATAATACCTTAATTGTCAAATCTGAAATCTCTCCATTCTCCAACGTAACATTCTGTTGACCATGCTTAGAACATCCTAATACACCACATAGAACTACAATTACTACTAGTAGGCTTATATTCTTTTTCTTGAATTTCTTAATCATCTTTTTCTCTTAATTCAAAATATTCCCGCGAGAACATTATGTTCTCACGAGAATATTTTTATTTTTTTACATTTCTGCCATCCAATTACCAATCTGTTCTGCCACCTTCGACTCTCCCGCCTCATTTCCAGCTGGGTCTTGATAATCTCCACCCGCCAAAATCGTGATGGTATCATCCTTAGCCAAACTCAAAAAAAGGATTGGTGAATACAGATGCTACCAAAGACATTGCTAAAAATCCACTAAGAATTCTGGCCTTGAAACTTCTTTTCTTGATTAATTCAATTTTCATATCTTACACCTCTCAAATTATCTAAATAAAGTACAGCCATCTCATCGTTTGCCTTCATCTTCTTATCTAAGAACTTAATCGTCATATATTTGACATCTGACCAATCAAATGCAGCACGATATTTTTCTTGTGTTAAATCAAACTCGCAGGTTGTCCATTCATGAGCCCTTAATTCGAAAATGGCACCTCTCGTATCCGCGACATGCTCTTCACCATCATCAAATGAAAAGAACCATTGAAGTTTGGCATCTTTATCGCTAGCATTATAGACATCCATGCGTATCTTCTGATAACCCGTAAAATCGTTGCTTCGAAAAGTCGTTCCAGTATAGCCTTCCAGCGCTTTGCAACGCATTCTAAACCACGGATAACCATTCGGGTCTCCATAGTCACCCTCCGGTCGAATCATCCAAGAACCCTCCCCTTGGGTGATATACCTCTTATCTGTGTTCACTTCGGTAGCACCTAATAGAGGACTAACTCTAAGCCCTGCCTGTGTGATGTCTGCATAGGAATCAAATCCCATTAGCAATTCTGTCTCTTCCGAATCTAAAGTTACCGTATCCACTTTCTCCAATCGCTTGGTAAGATCTACAACACAGCGCAGGAGTTTCGAACGTAGTGCCCAGAAATCCAAACCATTCATACCATCATCGTTCATTCTCATGGCAGTGAAATACAAAGATTTGTAGAACTCATCCATCTTATCAGCTACAGATATGGTAAGGTCAACCGCCGCAAGTTCTGTATATAGTCGCTCAACTTCCGATATAATCTCATATTCTTCCATGCCATCGCGAATAGCCATTAAACGCATTGACGGAAGAGGACCATACACTCCATAAGCAGCACCCGGGTATGCTAAAAAACCATCTCCTGCCGGCCATGGTTGGCAAGTAATACGGTACGGGTTCTCATACACATTAATATATTCATTTCGAACTGCCTGCGTCTCGTCCGTGTAAGCTGCTGCATCCCAATACAAATTGCCTGATATCTTGTGCATTCGTTGCAGCCAAGATACCGTTCTCGGACTTAATAAACTCTTGTCCCCTATATGATAGTTCGGGTGTGGATGTTGTGGTCCCATACATCCATACCACCATAATTCAAGATTATGTTCTTCACACATACGTTTCAGTCTGCCCTCTTCGTCATCCCCTATATTCCAGAATTGCGGACACATACAGTTTAACAATCTGAGCATCTCTTGTGCTTCTTCGGTTTCCTCATTCTCATAAAGCCAGTCAAAGGAATCCATTGGAATAATGTTCTTAATTCCCAAAACGGATTGTTGCCAATTCTCTATTTTCTTGAATTCTTCATACAAACTGCTCTGGTCATTTTCAATTTCTTCTACGCATTCTTGCAAAATCGCATTCAAGCCGGCAATACTATTAAATACTGCTTTTCTGCCCCATGGTTGAGAAATAGGTGGTTCATCCAAGATGTAGGCCATAGCCTTGTCAAACAAATTTCGTTTGGGCGTACTATGTGAGGCAATTGCCAACACTTGTTCTTTCGCAACATCAGGATACTGCAACATATTGTTGCTAATCTCACCTACTGTTGCCAAGAGAGCATAACTAGTCATCTCATCATAATGTTTCTCCACCATTTCCACAAAAGCCTCTCCGGTCACGGTGCCTGTCGGTAATGTCTGTAGAGAGATACGATAATTCTTGAAGAAATTGTAATAATACTCCATCATTTCCTGGCTGCCATTTAATTCGCCTGCTGCCACACGGTCGTATCTCCATGAGAACAGTGTCCGTGCGGTAATATCGTCAGACAAAGTATAGTCCACAATCTCAGCAGAAACTGGAATCTCTACTACTTCTTTTCCCGCTTCTCCATCTAAGGTTAACAAGAAAGTTCCTTCATACATCCCTGCCTTTGTATTCTTTGGTATGTAAATGGTAATCCAGAGACCACCGTTTTGGCCTGCCACAATACGATTCTCATTATATGCCCCAGCAACGCCCATCGGTATCAGTGCATCCGGCAAACTTCCATCTCCGTAATACCTATGGTCGTGAAAATAATTTGCCTTCTGCACATAAACCTCAATATTGTCAGCTGTGATGACATTCTTCCCATCTCGTAAATCTGAGACATACAGTTCAAATGAATCGATATCTTTCACAGCTGTAATGAGTAGT
>JAFQDE010000002.1 GCA_017416155.1 Tyzzerella sp. | reverse complement strand
GTCGATGTTCATTTCCTCAAAATATAAATAAGTAAAGATGTCTGCTGCTGATAAAGAGCCGCCCGGATGTCCGGCCTTTGCACTATGTACAGAGGTGATGATACCCTTGCGGACTTCATTTGCAATTTTTTGAAGTTCTAACTTGTTCATGATGTCCTCCTAATGTTTATTAGATTTCTGTTCTTCCCTCAAGAGCTCTGAGTAACGTAACCTCATCGATATATTCCAAGTCACCGCCAACCGGCACTCCACTCGCAATTCTGCTAACCTTAATTCCGATTGGTTTGATCAACTTACTGATGTACATCGCTGTTGTCTCCCCTTCCAGACTGGAGTTGGTCGCAACAATAACTTCATCCACCTCTCCGTGAAGTCGTTCCATAAGTTCTTTGAGTTTAATATCTCCAGGTCCAATTCCCAGCATCGGTGAGATAGCTCCGTGAAGCACATGATAGACGCCTTCGTATTTTCCGGTCTTCTCATAAGCCGCTAAATCTCTTGTCGTCTCAACTACCATGATAGTCTTAGAGTCTCTCTTCGCATTGCTGCAAATCGGACAGAGTTCCTGATCTGTCAGTGTAAAACACTGTTTGCAATAACGCACATTTTCACGTGCTTTTGTCATCGTGCCGGCAAGCTGCTCTACCTGTTCCTTTGGCATATTGATAATATGAAATGCCAATCTCTGAGCAGTCTTCGTACCAATTCCCGGCAATCTCGACAATTCTTCTATTAGTTTGCTAATCTGACTACTGTAATAATCCATCTGATGGGTCTCCTATAACGAGTTTGCTTGCAAACTCGTGCGCGGGGCACGTTTGCGAAGCAATAATTACCTTGTCCGTGCCCCTGCGCATCCGCGCGGAGCGTTCTAAGTCGGACACGACTTAGAACGGCATCCCCGGCATTCCTGCTCCAAGTCCTCCTGTAAGTTTTGACATTGCTGATGCAGAAGCCTCTTCTACTTTACGAAGCGCTTCGTTTGTAGCAGCTACAATCAAATCTTCCAACATTTCGATATCGTCCGGATCAACAACTTCCTCATCTAATTTCACCTTGAGAACTTCTCTTGTTCCGGAAACTGTAATCTCAACTGCACCGCCACCTGCTGTTGCAGTAAATTCCTTTGTCTCCATTTCCTTTGCCTGCTCTTCCATCTGTCTTTGCATCTTCTGAGCCTGCTTCATAAGATTTGCCATATTTCCCGGCATTGCTCCTCCCGGGAATCCTCCACGTTTTGCCATGTTCTTACCTCCTAGTCTTCAATCGTGATATCCATTTGAATTAATTTTTCTATATCGACAAAACTGTCCTCGAATCTACGTCCTTCTTCCACGTGACGCACTTCGATTTCGATCGTCTTTCCAATCTTATCTGCAATGAGAGAACGAATCTCTTCCTTATGTCCCTCTGTTCCTGCGAACCCTGCAGCTACTTCATCCTCGAACACCAATAATAATTGGTCTTGATTGCCAACACTGAGACGTGCCTGCTTCAAATACACCTTGAGCATTCCGGATGCCTGATTCCGAATGGCAGGGAAGTTCTGTACCACCTTCTGCACATCCTCGTGCAAAGCTTTCGGAAGTTCCGGTTTTGTGTGCTTCACGGCTTCTTCGCCTCGATTCACATACACTACTTCAGTTCTGGGAGAGGAAACGCCTTTCTCAACTTTTTCCTCAACTGCGCGGATTCTGTCAAGGAGGCTATCCTGATTCACATCCATCTCCGGCTTGCAGAGTTTAATCAGTGCCACTTCCAGCATCACTCGCTTCTGTGTTGCATATTTTAACTGATTAGAAAGTTCTGAAAAAATGCGGATGTATCGAATTAAGGTATCGTAATCCACCATCTCGCTCTCTTCTTTTAGTTGTGCCAGATTCTCTGTAGAAACATCCAGCACATCCTCCATGCTATCGGAACTCTTTGCCAACAGAAGATTGCGCATGTACCAGGTAAAATCTGTTGCAAGCTGACTAAGTTCACGTCCCTGCATAATGAGCTCTTCGAGTATACCAAGTACCTTTGCAACATCCCTGCGCAAAATCTCCCGAAGAAGCTTGCTAAATACTTCTGTATCAACAGCTCCAAGTACCTCAAGCACATGATCATAAGTCAATTTCTGTCCTAGATAAAATGCAATACATTGGTCGAGAAGACTTAATGCATCTCTCATAGAACCATCTGCTATCTTTGCAATATATCGGATTGCCCTTTCTTCTACTTCGATACCTTCCTTATCCATCAATTCTGACAGACGTGCTGCAATCGTATCTATTGTAATACGTTTGAAATCATATCTCTGACATCTGGACAAAATCGTAATCGGAATCTTGTGTACTTCCGTTGTTGCCAAAATAAAGATAACATACTCTGGGGGTTCCTCCAATGTCTTAAGCAATGCATTGAATGCACCTATAGAGAGCATATGCACCTCGTCGATAATGTAAACCTTGTATTTCCCTTCAGTCGGACGATATGCAACTTCCTCGCGAATCTCACGAATGTTATCCACGCCGTTATTTGATGCGGCATCAATCTCAATCACATTCATGGATGTGCCTGCACTAATCGCCTTACACATCTCACACTCGCCGCAAGGACTTCCATCCACCGGATGCTGACAGTTTACTGCCTTTGCAAATATCTTCGCAACCGATGTCTTACCGGTTCCTCTGGTTCCGCAGAAAAGATACGCATGTCCGATACGATTGGCCTTTATTTGATTTTGTAATGTTTGACTAATATGGTCCTGTCCTTTGACTTCGTCAAATTCCCCCGGACGAAACTTTCGATATAAGGCTGTGTATGACATATCCTTCCTCCTTTACCCTTAACTTATAGTATACCCCATTTCACGTTTTGTGGCAATGCTATTTTATTTGCATTATGTATAGAAGAGAGTTATAATATTCAAGACTAGAACAAATGAAAAAGGATTATAATCATGACTCAAGAACAACTCTACGACAAACTGATAGACTTAGGCACAAAGGGAGAAATCGTTCCTGACAGAAGTCTTTTAAAAACACCGGAACAGATTAATGCAATTAAAAAATCTGCTACCCTCAATACCGCCATCTTAGACCATGTTGCAAAACACATTTGTGCGGGCATGAGCACAGCAGATATAGATAAGTTAGTGTTTGATTACACAAGACAACATGGCGGCATTCCTGCACCATTAGGATATGAAGGCTTTCCAAAAAGCGTGTGCACCTCTCTCAATAATGAAATCTGTCACGGAATACCGGATGAAAATGTAATTTTGCAAGAAGGTGACATCATTAACGTGGATGTCTCTACTATATTGGATGGTTATTATTCAGATGCCTCCCGAATGTTTGCTATTGGTAAAGTTTCGAAACGTGCAGCAAAGCTCTTGAAAGTTACGGAAGAATGTGTGGAGCTTGGTCTTGCAGCCGCAAAACCTTGGGGACATCTCGGTGATATTGCGCATGCTATTAATAGTCACGCACAAAAAAACGGATATTCTGTTGTAGAGGATATTGGCGGACACGGAATAGGGCTTGAATTCCATGAAGAGCCTTTCGTAAGTTATGTTGCTCCAAAAGGCACGGAGATGGTGCTAGTGCCAGGCATGATGTTTACCATAGAACCAATGATTAACGAAGGAAGTCCTGATTTCTTTATCGATGAGGAAAATGGTTGGACCGTGTATACAGAAGATGATGGATTGTCAGCCCAAATCGAATATATGGTTCTGGTGACAGAGACTGGAATTGAGGTCCTGACGAAATAAGATAATACAAAGGGTGTGGATATTTTGAGTTATCCACACCCTTATTTCTTTTTCAGATTAATATCCTCGCCAAAATCTTCTTTACCTTCCCCGGTGTATTATTCACACAAAGTCCCGGTCTATGTGCATCCTCCGGATAGAAAATTCGATAATCTCCAGTGCTCTTACTAATTTCTGTTCCATCTTAATTTTCCCCTTTTATTTCAATAATTTTCCTTTTATGTTTTCCACTTCATGCTCGAAAAAATACGGTATTTCTTGTGTCTGATTTGCAAGAGATGCCAAAAGCATGACCACACCTTTTTGAATTCCGAATCTCTTAGCAAGGAAATTTTGTTTCAACATAAGGTACTGTATATTATCATATTTCATATAGATATATTGCCTCGAAAAAGCACCTGTAACCGAAAGCAAAACTTCTTTATCAAATCCGACACCTTTTGTCTTATAACTCATCCATTTAACCACAAAAAATGCCACGCTTAAAACAATGATTCCACTGCATGTAATTCCTAACATTTCTGGCACAAATTCCACTATCGCTAACAGGATACCTAACATAACAAACAGATAAATCAGCACAGACACCATCCATACAACCCATATACTTTTCGGTTGCGGCTTTGCTTTTAACTGTAAACATGGCACAAATTCCGGCAAAAGCATCTGCATGCGCTCTTCCAATAAGTTCCTTCCTGCATACGGGAGTAAAAAGCTTTGTGTTTCTTTTTCATCATCATTCATGCCGACATTAACAACTTCAACCATGTAATGCTTAAATATTCTTGCCAAAAGCGACTGTTTGATGATAACAGCCTGAATCTTATCCACCGGCACGGAGTAATTTACTTTCTTCATCAAGCCATACTGTAATAATAGTTTGTCTTCGTTTCTTTCAATATGAAAATCCCAATATTTGACTGCCGTCTTAACTAGGCCAAAGCCCATACTCAATATCATCCATGATACAACTGCAATTAAAACAATCAATGTCGTACCAATTGTAGCTGTGGCAAAGTCATTGACTTCTTGCATGACAAAATCGATATCTTCCGCACTCATTTCCGGAACAAATTCTAAAACAAGAAGCAAAGGAATAAAAATAGCATACACGAAACGAGATGAGAAGATTCCGTGCAAAAAAATATCTCCCACATTCACATGAATTCTTTTATCTACAGCACATAGCTCTTCTATCTGTTCTTCATTCTGTGAACTCTCTCCTCTTATCCTTTGCATCAATAATGCTCTTAATTCCTCCGCCTGCTTCTTTTTAAGAACAATCGTTACATCTGTGGCATTGGCTGTTGAAAGACTGTTTGTATCCAATTTTATCTTACAAGTCCCAAGTAACATAGCAAAAAGACTTTGCTCCAAATTCACATTTGATATGTTTGCAATTCCAATTGTATTTTTCTTCCGACTAACCCTTGTGTTTCGCTCGATAACAATGCTGTTATCTCCAATTGTAATCCACGTTTTTCTCCAAACAATAATTTGCCATACAATAATGACAACAATCATAGCAATCCATGTGGCAACTGTTACAATAGCTTCTGTCAAATCTTCCTGCATAAATGCACCGGCAAACGCGAACACAATCATCCATATAATTTTCTTCAGATTTGGTAAGACGATTGAAAAATGATTCCGAAATCTTATTTTATTCTCCATCGTTTCCCCTCTGTTCTTTCACAATGTGGTTGACATATTTTCCGAGCCCTTCGGCAATTCGTTCCGCTTTTTCCTGTTCCAGAAAACGAATGACCACTTCTCCACCAGCAGTCGTTACCTTCACTTTTGCAACTCCAAACATAGTATCGATTGGTCCGCGTATCGTTTCCATTTTATGTAAACGTTCAATTGGAACAATTTCTCGCTTCACAAACAGGTATCCTTCTCGAATATCAATAAATTCGTCATCAATTTGATATCGATAGCGATGGAATCGAAAATACGGGCTGATACTGGAATTGATTACAAGAAGCAACCCAAATACAAGGGAGAGCACTTTCCCAACCATAATATCTTCCGGGATGAACCAGAAAACATAAATTACAATAATTGCTACCAGCAGAATAACACTCCATAAGGCAGTCGCCACATACATACATCCCAAAGCTTTCTTAGATAATTTTTCCATTCTATATCCTCCTCATCAGTTCTTCCTTAATTTCATTACTTGCAAACGCTGTCTGAATTGCGTTCCTTGTACACTGCAACAACATCTCTTCTGAAATCTGCAGTCCTTCCTTTACCAACTTCTCTTCTTTCTCCATGGTAGTTCCACTTACTGTTCGGTTATCTGTATGAATAGAAACCAACAAGCCCTCGTTCAAAAATTGCTCAAGCGGATATTTTTCCAAGCTACTCACCGCTTTTGTCTGTAAATTGCTGGTCGGACACATCTCTATGCCTATCCCTTTTTCTTTACAAAGTTTGCGTAGCTCCAGACTTTTCTCCAAAGCAATTCCATGTCCAAGACGTTTTGCACCAAGTATAATCGCCTCGCGAATGTTATCCACACTTCCGCACTCTCCGGAGTGAATTGTAAACGGAATCCCCCAGTCCTTCGCCTGTACAAATAGCCTTCGGAACAAATTGGTAGGAAATGCCGATTCATCTCCTGCCAAATCCAAGGCACATACACCGTTCCCAATAAACTCACGCGCCTCCACAAGCATCTGCATATTCTGCTCTAACGAATGATGGCGCATTGCACATACAATTGCAGAGGCAAATACTCCGTATTCCCGCTCACCGGCTTTCAAGCCTTCTACTACGCTTGCTATCACTTCTCTGCAACTAAGCCCATTTTCTGTAGAAAGCATCGGTGCAAAACGCACCTCAATATATCGAACATCTTCTTTCGATACATCCCGAACTAATTCGTACGCAGCACGTCGCAGTCCCCCTTTTGTCTGCAAGCAACGCAGTGGTAATTCAAACTTTTCTAAGTATTCTGTTAAACTCGTACACTCAGATACTACTTCTAATTTTTTTCTAAGTTCTTCGCGTTCATAAACAATCCCCTGTTCCTTTAATAGTTCCTGCACAAAGTCAATGTTTAAAGAACCGTCTAAATGACAATGTAATTCTACTTTCATTTTCATCACCTGTTACTATTATACAACAAAAAAAGAGAGCATACACTCTCTTTTTATTATTTTTCACCCCAGAAATCTACCGGCTCATAATCCTGCAATTTTGCCAAGAAGCCTTTCTGCCTCAATTCCTCTTGAATCATGTCCAGTGTCTGTTCATCCTCTGCCACAATCGTATGATAATGGTAGTTAGAGGTCAAATTCATTAAGTTTGTAGACTTTCCACTTGTAATGCCTTCCATATATTTGCGAACATCACGGCGGGACTTAATATTCATCTCCGCTTTAATGACACCATAAACCTTATGGTAGACAAAAACATTTTCCACTTTCGCACCTAAATCCACAAACAGATTCAGTTCTTCTTCTACCTGATCATCTGTGTGAATCACCTTGAACACGCGACTTGCCTGATTGAATTCTTGAATCACATATCCTCGGTGTGTAGATATGACATCTACACCATTTGCACGAATCAAGGCCATATCCTGCACAATAATCTGTCGACTCACTTCCAATTTTCGCGCCAAATCCGTACCCGCAACAGGCTGCCCACTGTTTCTTAATATTTTTAATATCTGTTCTCTTCGTTCCTGCCCGCTCAGTGCCATGTCAACTTCATTACCTTTCTGAATACTTCGCTTCATATATAGTTTACACCAAGGTCGGTTGATTGGCAATATATTCTAAAATTTAAACCATACCCGCAAGATTCGGTAATCCCATGGAAACAAATGGGACATAAGTCACAAGCAAAAGTCCAACCAAAATCGCCACGTAATAAAGAAGCATGTATGGCATAACTTTTGCAAGACTGGTCTTGCCAACCTTTATCGCAACGAAAAGCGTATTACCAACCGGCGGTGTGATATTTCCGATACACAAGTTGTACACCAGAATGAGACCAAACTGAATTGGATTCATTCCAAAGGTCTTCACAATCGGTAGAAACAGGGGTGTGAAAATGAGTATCGCCGGAGTAACATCCATAAATGTTCCCGCAATCAGCAAGATTACATTCATAATCAGAAGAATAATAATCGGGTTATTCGTAATTCCAAGTAACGCGCCGGAAATTGCCTGAGGGATCTGTGTAAATGCCATCACCCAACCCAAAATATTTGACACACCAATCAAGAATACAATCATACCACTCATTTTTGCACTGCTCACTACAATTTCCCAAAAAGATTCAAGTGTGATGTTCTTATAACAGATACCTAAAATCAGTGCATACACAACCGCAATTGCAGACCCTTCTGTTGCCGTAAATACACCTGCTACAATTCCACCAATGACAACCACAATGAGCGACAGAGACGGAAGCGCGCGCAAGGTTGCTACACCAAGATTTTTCCAATCAAATTTTCCGGTTGTTCCGCGATACCCCTTCTTTCTGGCGATAAGTACAGCTACCACAATACAACACAACGCCCAGATAATTCCCGGAATATATCCTGCAAGAAAGAGCGCAGCAACAGAAGTTCCCCCCGAAACAAGCGAATACGTAATCAACGCATTTGACGGTGGAATCAAAAGACCTGCCGGAGCAGACGCCGCGTTTGTCGCTGCACATAGTGCCGGATCATATCCTTGTTCCTCTTCACCATCTCGCACCATACTGCCGACTGCTGCCGCTGCCGCTGAAGCCGAACCAGAAATGGCACCAAAAAGTGCATTTGCACCTACATTGGTTACAAGAAGAGAACCCGGAAGTTTCCCCAAGATAGCCAACACAAAATCAACCAATCTCTTCGCAATACCGCCCTGATTCATTAGATTTCCTGCCAAGATAAAGAATGGAATCGCTGTCAGACTGAACTTGCTCATTCCGACAAAAGTTCTCTGCGCTGCAGTCAGAACCGAAATGTCGAGCGGAACGACTGATAAAATCGCCGCCAGAGAAGAAATACCAATCGCATAAGAAATCGGCACTCCTACTACAAGCAAAATCAGTAACACAATCAATATAATTCCTAAAGCCTCAAATGCCATATCCTACGCCTCCTCTCCTGCCACCTCGGAATCCGAGGCGATATCTACTATATTTAATATGGTGTAAATAATATTGAGTGCCCCACTAAGCGGCAAGACCACATAGAAAATACCAATCGGCACTCCAAGCGATGAAGTCATCTGCCCCATTGCCAAACTGGTTATCTGGATTCCTCCATACACTAATATGACTCCCGCGAAAAGACACGCCACAATCTCACCAAAGATTGCAAAAAATTTTCTTGCTTTATCGCCGAAACGTTCTACCACAATCGGAATGTTCATATGACCGCGTTCCCCCACTACTAGCGACGCTCCAAAAAGCGACATCCACGCAAAGAGGTAAGAAACCATTTCCTCTGACCACGTAGATGGATTTCGTAAAATATATCGGGTAAACACCTGCCAGCACGTCAGAATCACCATCGCAAGAAAACTACCTCCCGCCAGCGCATTCAATGCAAAATTCAAATATTTTCTCAACTGTTTCATACGCGCCTCCTATTCTACCACAGACGGATACATCTCATTGTATTTCTGAATCTTATCATAGATTGGTTTCAATGTTTCATTCTTCGTTAAGACTGATTCATGAAGTGGCATACATGCCTCTTTGAATTGTTCCTGATCAGGATAAATAAACTGTACCTTCTGCTCATTCGCCGCCTTCTCCTTTGCGGCTGCAACTGCCTCTACCCACTCTTTACGCTGTGTTTCATTCAGGATCCTGTATCCTTCTTCAAAAATGGCTCTCTCTTCATCACTCAATTCCTCAATAAACGCGAGATTGCCAATCAAAATATCTGGCACCATCTGATGCATATCATAGGAATAATACTTACACACATCCCCATGTCCATTGTCTGTGAGTGCCATCTCGTTATTCTCTGCACCATCAATGATATTGGATTGGAGTGCTGTGTATACCTCCCCGAATCCCATCGGAGTTGCAGAACCGCCCAGTAACTTCATCATCGCAATATTGGTAGGTGACTGCTGCACACGAATCTTAAGACCCTTTAGATCCGCCGGTGATTCTATCGGCTTATCTAAGGTATAGAAGTTTCTTGTTCCGGCATCCAGCCATGTCACTGCCAGAAATCCTGCCTGCTTCGTCGTTGTAAAAATCTCATCGGTCAACTCGGTATCATCCATGGCATTGTGGTACGCCTCTGTACTCGCAAACAAATATGGCAGATTAAAGATTTCATAGTTTTTGCTGAAAGTCTCAAGAATCGCATTACTTGCCACACAGAAATCAATCGCTCCCGTCTGTGTCAGTTGTACCATGTCTGTCTGCGAACCAAGTAGTTCATTCGGATATACCTCCACCACATATTTATCTCCCAGATGCTCATTGATGTAGTCCTTAAATGCTGTAAGCCCTATATGCGTAGGGTGATTGGTCGACTGGTTGTGACCAATGCGCACAATTCTCTTTTGTTCCGTGCTTTTGCAACCCGTCAGAGCAAATGCACCTATCATGATTAGGCAGAGCAGAAACCCTGCTTTTTTCATCTTCTTCATGGATAAGTAGTCCTCCTTTATATGTCATGTAGCCAAATGGTATCATTTTGTTAAAAGAATAACAACGAACAATATTTGGTAAAAGTGCGTGGGTTTACACACAAAAATAGACATAATAAGTGTTGACTTATTATGCCTATTTATACCAATTTCAAGAATTTGTTCCTTACATCTTTATTTAAAGCAACAAAAAAGCGGGTGATGGGAATCGAACCATAACCCATCACCCGACAAACCGCATAGAAAGGGGATTTTCAGAGCATTGACTTGGGGTGTGTAAACAAAGTGTAAACAAAATTCCAAGTCATTTCAATAATTAATTATTATCAAAAGCCTCCTCCATTGCTATTGTTCCTAGAGACACTGCCAATTTTTTCAAATCAATTTTTTGTTCTTTATTGTCTCTACGATAAAACAAATAGAAAAACTTTTCTCTAACGCTCTTCTGTGCCTTAAGTGTATTCGTGACTTTTTCAAAATAACATGGATTCTGCAATGTACTGAATTCTATTTTTATCTTAGCAAATGCATCTTTAGCAAATCCACTATTGAACTGATCCGCTTTCAAAATTACAAAATCAAACTTCAGTTTTTGCTCATCTGCAAATTGCTTTAATGCGTATAACCATCGCATGTGCTTTTGTTTCTCTGCGATTGTAGCTTCTATATTTGCCTTATTATTTGTATCTACTTCCATAAGTTTTTGAGCATTTTCAATATCTCGTTCACATGCTGACAGAGCTTCGTTATTAATTTCTTGAGATTTGCAAACAAAATTTAGGTAATTGGATAAATCATCCAGCCCTTCTTCAACAATTTCAAAAATTTTATCTGTGTATCCAACATTAAATATTGCCTTATACTCTGCTTCCGACTTCCACAATGGATGTCTTCTGTCTTTACGTTGAAAATATTCTTTTTCAGAATCAACATCCAAATTCTTCATCAAAAACAAGATATCAGCATCACATAACAAAGAAATTTTGTATCCTTCAAAAATTTCTACACCTTTTTCCGATAGTGCATCATAAGAAAACAGATTTACATTCTTATATTTGTTTTTCAAAGTTTCAATTGCACTCTGCAATAAATAAGATTCATATTGCACAATCGGATGTGTTTGTATCCACTTACGTTCTGCATCATGTGCATAAACAACATTCTCAATAACACTAATGGCATTCTTTGTGAAAATTAGTTCGTAAATATTTTCTGTTTTTACAAACTTCACACTCTGCAAAAGACGGATATAATCTATAGACACTGTATCAAATCCGGTAATATATGCATCCCGTATCAAATAATCCAACTTATCAACATCTATCACTGAAGAATTGAGTAATGAAATAATACAATTCAAAAGAGAATATTTTAGTCCTTCTTTTTTTGCATAAGGATATCCGATAATACACCTTGCGAAAAAACTTTTCTCTTCATCATTTTCAAACAAAAATGTGTAGTCTTTCAATGCCACAATCACGCTCATTAATTCATGTGCCGCAGCCTTATAATTTTTACTTCCAATTTCCTCTTCCAAATCTAAATCATTAGTCAATACAATAATTTCTCCATGCAAAGAGCTTCTTTCTCCGTTTTCAAGATAATATCCTTCTCCCGTATGTGAAAATGGAGCATGTCCTAAATCATGAAGAAGACAAGCTAACTCAAATAGTTTCAAATATCTAGATATATCCCCTACTTCTTCAAATTCGCCTGCTTGATTTGCTATATTTTCAGCCACAATGCATCCCAAATGATACACTCCTAGAGAATGCACAAAGCGATTATGTACTGCCGATGAATACAACGGCGAATAACTTGTCTGAATAACATTTCGCAATCTTTGAAAACCCGCTGTATCAACAATATCAGAGATAATCAATTCATCAATATCTATATATCCATAGATGGGATCTTTGAAACGTTTACATTTTGTCAAGCCGATACCCCCAATGCACTAACAGAGGCACTATCCATAAATGCCAGCATTACATCAACAGACAAATATCCTCTAAATTTTTTCCATAATTGATTTACTGATACACCTTCTTTTAATCTAATTCCTTCATTCATATTGCTGGTGAATAATTCAAAATAATCCGAATAATCGTGCAGGAATATATTTGTGCGTTCTTTAGATAATACTAATACTGCTTGTTCTTGTTTATCGTTCAAATATTTTATAACTTGAGCACCATAGTCATCTAATTCCTTAAATAATACCTCTCTTTTTTCTGATTTCTCAACCAATTCAATCAAAGCATTTGCTACCAAATCTTCAATGCCAATGTAAATGCACATATATATTCCTCCCTTTTATATTAGTTCTTATATTCTACCACTTTTTCTTGTTCAAAACAATATGGAACTTTTATGTTATATAGTATGCACTATGCTCTCAAAAAATATTTTGTCCTGCAAAATGAAACAATTGTGTATTAACTAACTCACTTAGTCATGTTCCAAATTAATGTTAACGGTCAACATTACAAATTGAATTTTTCTATCATTACAATTTCTGCAAATAAATTTTTTCTTCTGAACCCCATGGAGCAATCTGACGGTCTATTATATGAAAGCCGTATTTTTCATATAAATTTTCATGGTCACTCACTATATGCACTTTATCAAAACCAACCGTCTTTAAATAATCCATTGCATACTGAATCATGTTTTGGCTTAACCTATTTCCTCTATATTCTTCGCCAACGAACATATAGCCAATGTATGGTGTGTAACATACATTCGGAATGCAGTCTGTCTTTGCAACCGTACAATATCCACATATTTTCTCATTGTCAAATGCAACTATAACCCTTTCCCAGTCTTCAAATACATTATTATCCATATCATTAGCTAATGATTTTCCTGCTTTCCATGAACAACTTTCTGCATAATTTCTTACTCTACTCCACATCTCATCTGATGATGTAATAGTTTTAAAATTCATATTTTTCCCTCCGAAATGAAAATAGGAGAATGTTTTATCTGTGCATCCTCCGAACACCTATAAATTTAATCTTCATAATACATCATCCTTCCTTCTCTTATATTTATTAAAATGCCTGAGCATAATAATAAAAATTTGAATTTGTCTATTCCGCAAGCTGAATTTTATCGTTTTCTTGCTAACTGTAAATCAATAGTATCATAAATAGTGATTATACCACCATATTTATTAATTGCTTCTTCGATTTTTGTAAAGAACTCTGTTCTAATTTCTTCTTCAATTGCAATATGGTCTGAATATGTTCCAAGAAGTTCAATATACTCTTTTGCGGAAAATACACGTTCCCGATAAAATAATTCGTATCTAATATCTGAAAAGCCATATTTGCTTGCAATCATTGCTCGCTCCTTTGCCTGTTGTTCCGTATATTCAGATATTGTTTCACGTTCTTTATTGTAATATTTATTGTAATATTGGTCATAAATCTCATCTATCTCTCGTGAAAGTGTAGGATTTCCTTTATCACGATACGGATGATTCGCAAAACGTGCAAAAACACCTCCATTTTTCAACATAGAAAACACCTTTTCGTATCCGATTTTCTCTGGCACCCAATGAAATGCAGATGCGGAAAACACCAAATCAAAGGCATTGTCCTCAAACACTGTATCTTCAAATTTACCTGTAATTACTGAAAATTTTTGATACTCCTTAAACTTATCTTTTAGCAATTCAGAGAACTGTTCTCCATATTCCACTACTGTCAATTGGCATCCAGTCGTTAAAATTGGAGCGGTCGCTTGTCCTCCACCACTTCCAACCTCAACCACATTACTATTTTCATTAATAGGAATATAGTCAAGCAACGTCTGATACAATTCTTTCACATAACCAGGGCGTAACTTCTCATACGTAGACGCTACCGTATCAAACGTCCATCCCAATCCTTTCAATGCTGGCATAACAACGCACCCCCATTCAAATTTCTTTACTTTCAATATAACACATTTTTTAGATATTGTCTTTCTGCAATTTAAAAAGTCACTACATTATCCCAACTAGTTCATGCAAAGTTGCAAAAAATATATACTTATCTCAAAACAAGCAGAATTCGATTTTTCTAACTAGTATGTATGATGTATAAAAATCGATGAATTTTCTTAAAACCTTCAATTTCATTTTTTATTGAAAATCTGTCAACTGACCTTTCCACCTCTGTAATGCCATATTGTTTTTAGGATAGGATACCAAAAGCATATTATATGTTCAATATCTGTATCAACATCACCAATTAAAGTGCAAATTTTTTTACTTTTTTAAAAAACGTTTAGATTTTTATTTTTCAATTATTTTTGAAAATTTTCTCACAAAAACACCACGCATACGCAATACAAAATTCAAATTACAGAAACTCAAAAAATTTTATAAATCTATTGCGGTTTTCCAAAAATTTGCTACAATATTAGTAACAAAATAAATTTACATTTAACACACTATTATATTTTAAAATCACAATTAGCAAATTTGAAAGCAATCACATCCGCTTTCTGATTTGCTTTTTTATTTCTTGAAATCAACCGATTTCGCACATTTATTTACTTATCACATAATTACTATATTTTTGACTTACATTTTTATTTTTTTCAGAAACACCACATTTCAACACAAAAATCCATTAAAAAACAATGTAATAAATTAATTGAGATTGTTTACCAATCTTCAAAGTAACTTTGAAAGGAGAATTGATTAACATGGAAAGTTACCAAAAAGAAAATATTTCAACATTGCAACACGAAGACAGCTACAAGAGTATGAGGAACGAAGAATTGGAACGAATCATCAAAATCCCCGTCTATCGACCTGACACAATTCCTGCCCTTAAAGAATCACACCTACGTATGATTCAAATTATATCTGACCTTACAAAGACCGTTGCAAACCTTGAAAAACGTGTTGCGTTTCTCGAAGAGAAAACACTCAAAAAAGCAGGTCGTAAAAAACAAACTTATAACTTTGACGGGAAAGAACTTACTGATGATTATCTTGTGTATCTCATTGATTACGATTTGGCTACAATCGGAAAACTAGAAAAGATTGTTGGGGCAGGAAAAAACGTTCTCCGCAACCGCTACAATAAAGCAAAGAAAAAGCATCAACTAGAAAGGCAGGTGAAGAAGAATGATAATACGTAGACCGATTGTCCAAGATTGTTTTATTCCCGAACAATACACTTCTTCACCTGAAACCATCAAAAACTGCTTGCAAGAAGTTCTTTTCGAAGGTATGATGATTCCACAACAAGTCAATGCTCCGATTGAAAATGAAGATATGAAAAAGAAAGAACGAGAAACTATCATCAAAAAACACATGGAGCAATATACAACTAAATATTATGAATCAGACAGACGTTGGCACTCTTTTTTACCAGACGATACAAGTCCTCGTAAAACGAAGCCGATTGCAAAACGAAAATGGGAAGACCTTGAAGAAGCGATTGTAGAGTTCTACAAAGCACAGGATTATACAGAAAAGCGGAAACGTTTAACTCTACGGACACTATTTCCGGAATGGTTTGCTTATAAGTGGAACGATACCAACAATTCAAGTTATATGAAGCGAATCAATCACGATTGGAAACGCTTCTATGAAAATGACAAGATTGTAGAACGCCCGATTGTAGAACTGACTACCTTTGAATTGAAGAATTGGGCAAAAGCAAAAATCGTTTCAGAGAAACTGACGAAGAAACTATATTACAATATGACTGTCATCATTAGACAAAGTCTTGACTATCTCGTAGAACTTGAAGAACTACCTTCAAACCCATTTAACAACTTCAAAATCAATTCTGCCCTGTTTACTCCAACGGAACAGAAAGACGCAGAATATGAAGTGTTTAATGAGAATGAAGAGCAACAGTTAAAGGCGCTTGCAATCCACGATTTTGAAACGTATCAGCATTGTTCCTCATCAATCGCAGTAGCAATCAACTTTTCTCTCGGTTTGAGAGTAAGCGAACTTGTCGCATTGAAATGGAAAGACCTCAAAGACCACTACTTACATATCAGACGTATGGAACAAAGACAATACGAACAAGCAACTGACGGAACATGGCACAGTCATTTAAAGGTTGTGGAACATACCAAGACAGAAGCAGGTTGCAGAACAATCTACGTTGTTTCTTCCGCATTGGAACTGTTTGCGAAAGTCAAGGAACACAATGTAGCACATGGGTACTCCTGCGAAGCGGAAGATTATATTTTCCTCTATCGTGGCAACCGTATTACATCAAAGTCTATTTCCAACAAGTACAAGAAATACTGCAAGAAACTAGGCATTGTCAGAAAGAGTAACCACAAAGCACGAAAAACCTGCCTAACGAAGATTGCCGACAATCCAAACATCAATCTGAAGGACGCTATGCAATATAGCGGACACAAGGACGTAAAAACGTATATAAAGCATTATTGCTTTTCTAGGTATTCAGATGAACATCAACGAAAAGAACTTGAAAAATGCTTGAATATGTAGTCCCATCTATGAGTGTAAAAAAGTGTAAACATTTTTTCACCCATTTTCACACACATCAAACTACACACCAAAAATAAAAATGCAGTAAATACAAGGCTTTCTCGTATTTACTGCAGAGCAATAAAAAAAGCGGGTGATGGGAATCGAACCCACGTATCCAGCTTGGAAGGCTGGTGTTCTACCATTGAACTACACCCGCATACTATTTATTCAATTAAGGCTAAATGCCCAGAGCCGGAATCGAACCAGCGACACAGGGATTTTCAGTCCCTTGCTCTACCAACTGAGCTATCTGGGCTTGTTATCCTTTTGTTGCCGTTTCTCAGCACAAGATGAATAATATCATGCTGAATTCCAAATGTCAACTGCTTTTTTTGAAATTTCTCTAGAAAAAGGTCCTGAATACAGGACCTTTACTCATCTTATACTAACTTCTCTGCCAACTCTTCCATCACTTTCAAAGTATCCTCTTTCATCGCAGACTTAATCGTCACAACAGGCTCGCAGATTGTAATCTCTTTCATTCCTTCAAGATATTCTCTCATCTTCTTCGCTGCCATTGGTGCCCAGCTACCATTTTCCAAAAGTGCAACCGTACGCTTTTGGAAATTCTTTGCTTTTAAATGAGATAAGAAGTCTTCCATACATGGGAATAATCCGCCATCATAGGTTGAACATGCCACAACAAGCTTATCATGACGGAACGCATCTTCCACTGCTTCTGCCATATCATCTCTTGCAAGGTCTGCGATAGCAACACGCTTTGCGCCTTTTACTTCCAGCATCTCAGCAAGTTTCTTTGCAGCTTTTGCTGTATTTCCATGAATAGATGCGTAAGCAATAAACACACCTTCATCTTCTGGTTCATATTTGCTCCATAGGTCGTATTTTCCAATATAGTATCCCAAATCTTCTTTCAGGATTGGTCCGTGAAGAGGACAAATCATCTGAATATCAAGTGCTGCCGCCTTCTTAAGTAATGCTTGTACCTGTGCACCATATTTCCCAACGATATTGAAGTAATATCTTCTTGCCTCACATGTCCAAGCTTCGTCTATATCCAACGCACCGAATTTACCAAATCCATCTGCTGAGAATAAAATCTTCTCAGATTGCTCATAAGCCACCATAACCTCTGGCCAATGTACCATCGGAGCCATAAAGAACTGAAGTGTATGTTTTCCAAGACTCAATGTGTCGCCTTCTTTGACAATGACACTGCGGTCTGTAATATCCACATCAAAGAATTGAGGAATCATGGCAAATGTCTTTGCATTTCCCACAATCTGCATTTTCGGATATCTGTCAATAAGATTCTTAATATTTCCTGCATGATCCGGCTCCATGTGAGAAACCACTAAGTAATCGATGCTTCTCCCAGCCAGTACCTTGTCCAAATTCACAAGCCATTCCGCCGTGCCTCTCGCATCAACGGTGTCCATCAAGGCAACCCGTTCATCTAAAATCACATAAGAGTTATATGATATTCCATTTGGAACCTCATACTGACTCTCAAACAAATCAATCGTCTTATCATCTACACCTACATATAAAATAGAATCTGTAATTGTCACGTCCTTCATGTGTTGTCCTCCTCGTTTCTTTAAAGTCTCATTATAACATATCCTCTAGAGAATAAAACTGTCAAATATTACTAAGTCAAAATATGGTTTTGCTTCTTCATATTGTTTCCTGTTTTTAATTGTCCATGCAACCGACAGTGCTCCTAACTGCGCGCACAGGCGTCGCGAAAAAATATCCTTGTCCTTATGGTTGTAAGCAATAAAATCCGGTCTTGCCAAGAAATTAAGTAACAAATGTGTCATTGCCCAGTACTGAATTCCTTTATAGTCTGTTTCTGAAAAATCTTGCGATAATTGTCCACGAATCACATCCGGACGATGTTTACGATACCATTTTACTGCAAACGGATGAAAGGACTCGATACAGTACACGCCCTCATATTTTTCCAACAGTGCATTTCCAAATTCACACACCTTGGTATCCACTCGATCCATCTTGTATTCAACGATAAGCGGAACCTTGCCATCCACAACTCGAAGCACCTGCTCCAGGGTTGGAATCGTTTCATTAGATTTTGCCAATTTCATGTTCTTTAATTCTTCCAATGTATATTCCCAAATTTTCCCATCCACACCACACATACGCTTTAAAGAGGCGTCATGGAAAACCACCGGAACATCATCCTTAGTAAGCTGCACATCGAATTCGATTCCATATCCGGCCTTCACTGCTTTCCGCATCGCGCTCAGTGAATTTTCCGGTGCATCTGACTCATTGTCAAATAATCCTCTATGGGCATAGTGTACGCCCATCAACACACTGCGGTCCGGTTTTCCAAACATACGCGGTGCAACCAAGAACAAATATAAACTCGCCAAAACAGCTAAAACAATAATCAAAATCATCATAAAAATTACCTTCTATATTTAATCATCTACATCCAGATTTTCCAAAATGTCTTTTTTCGGAATCGGTTTGGAATCGCCGTGTTTTACCTGGCTCATCGTGATAAATGCAAGTACACAGAATGTCACAGAGTACGGGAACAAGGTTCTATAAGAAACATGCTCCAAAAGTGCTCCTGAGAGAATCGGTGTAATTACCTGCGCTGCCATTGAAAATGTATAGTATAACCCTGTGTATTTCCCAACATCTCCTGCTTTACTCATCTCAACAACCATCGGATAAGAGTTTACCCCGATTGCTGCCCATGCAAAACCGATAATTGCAAAAAAGATTACCATTGTCACATGATATGTAGGATAAAGTGCTGCTACAAGGAAACAGCTTCCGAGTAACACAATACCGATTTGAATGGTTTTCTTACGTCCTATTTTACTGGATATAGCACCAATCGGAATGTAACTGATAATCGCTGCAACAGTCGCTATCATAAGACAGTCAGCATAACCGCCGCCTTCTAATCCCCACACATGCGTTGCATAGCGTGAAAATGCAGTGGTAACCGCGTTGTATGCGATAAACCAGAATGCAACAGACATCAGGATAAAAATAAGACTCTTCTTTACATCCTTCGGAAGCGGTCCCGATACCTTTGCATCATCCGAAACATCTTCTTCTATCTCTGCCTCACTCTCTACGCCGACCTCTTTGCGCAATTTGTTTTCTTTGATAGTAAAGAAAAGCACAATTACACCAACTACCATCAATATTCCAACTGCCGTGAAAAGTGGATAGTAATTCGGTCTGTCACCTTTTCCCACTAATATTTTAATCATGATTAATGTAAACACACCACCAACTGCGCCCATCAAATTAATGATTGCATTTGCTTTACTACGAAGCACCTTTGGTGTCAAATCAGGCATAAGTGCCACTGCCGGTGATCGATATGTTCCCATGGCAAGGAGAAGGACAAAAAGTCCTACTACAAACAAAATCAGATTCTCGGTATGATCTGCGAATGGCAATAACATAATAAATACAAATGCCAATGCAGTTCCGCCTAAAATAAACGGCATTCTGCGACCAATCGGGGTCTTCACTTTATCAGATAACGCACCGAAAATCGGAAGCAAGAAAAGCGCAAGCACGTTATCCGCTGCCATAATGACTCCGGTCACAGTCTCACCGAGACCGAATGTGTTCTTAAGAATCAATGGAATCACGTTGTCGTACATTTGCCAAAACGCACTGATGGTTAAGAATGCAAGGCCAATTAAAATGGTTCTCTTATAATTTAATTTCATAATACCCTCCTGAAATTGCAACATTTGTATGTAGTATAACATACTTTTCAGAGAAACCAAAAGAAAAAAGTCCAAAATAGGGACTTTCAGTTATACTACACAAAAAGAAAGCTCCCGCCAAAGCGGAAGCCTACTAACAGATTACAAAATCCATCTCTATGACATAACATTTACGCTTTTCTTTTTTGTCAGAATCTGTGCAACAAAAACAACTGCCACCATTCCAAGACCAATTGCGTCTGTAACTATACCTGGATAGATGAGCAACAAGCCACCAATTACACACACGATTCTCTCATACCATCTCATATGATGTAAGAAATAACCCTCAAGCGCAGATGAAACTGCAAAAATTCCTACGAGTGAGGTGATACAAATTAATGCTACCTCGCCTACTGTTGTATCGATAAAGAGCATTGCAGGGTTAAGTGCAAATACATACGGTACGATAAACGCACCAATTGCAAGCTTTGTTGCCGTAAATGCTGTCTTCATCGGATTTGCCTGAGCAATTGCCGCACCTGCGTAAGCTGCCAATGCTACCGGTGGCGTCAAGTCTGCCACGATACCAAAGTAGAATACGAAGAAATGTGCCGCCAATGCCGGAACACCCATACGAATCAAAATCGGAGCACAAGTTGCCGCCATAATACAGTAGTTTGCTGTTGTCGGAACACCCATACCGAGAACGATGCAACAAAGCATTGTAAGGAATAATGCAATAATCACCTGGTTTCCTGCCAACTGAACAATACCGTTAATCATCATGTTTGCAAGACCTGTCATAGTAATCGTTCCTGCAATAATACCTGCTACACCACAAGCTGCCGCAACTGTAATCATACCCTGACCACCTGCTGCAAGCGCCTCGAATATTTTCTTTGGTGTAATACGATTTTCCTTATTAAAAAGACTTACGATAATCGCTGCAACAATCGCAATCGCCGCTGCGTATTGAATCGAACGTTGGCTGGTTCCTACTAAGTAAATTAATAGAATCAATGGTATTAGCAAATACACCTTCTTAAGAAGTGGAAGAATCTTAGGTAACTCTTCTTTTGTCAATCCGCGAAGACCCTCTTTCTTCGCCTCCAAATGTACTGCGATAAAGATACCTGCAAAATAAAGTACTGCCGGTAGAATCGCACGAACTACGATATTACTGTAAGGAACACCAACATAGTCAGCCATTAAGAATGCTGCAGCACCCATAATCGGTGGCATAATCTGACCACCTGTAGAAGCGGATGCCTCTGCTGCCGCTGCAAACTCCGGTTTGTATCCTGTTTTCTTCATAAGAGGAATTGTAACCGAACCGGAACCAACTGTATTTGCTACAGAAGAACCGGAAACCATACCTTCCATTGCACTTGCAACTACGGCAACCTTCGCAGGACCACCCGAGAATCCACCTACAACTGCATTTGAAATATTAATGAAAAAGTCTGCAATACCTGTTCTCTCCAAAAAAGAACCAAATATAATAAATACGACAATAAATTTCGAACACACATTAACCGGTGTTGATAAGATACCTTCCTTGCTGTAGAACAAGTAAGAAATCATATATGTAAGTTTTCCACTAAGTGTTGGGTTAGGCAATACAATAAGCGCATAGATTAAGAGCGCACCTGCCACAAACAAAATTGGAAGTCCTACGCTTCGACGACACACCTCTGCCAAAGAAAGTACACCAACAATACCGATAATCACCTGATAAAAATCAAATCTACTTCCCTGCTGAATAATGCTCATTGCATTACATGTGAAATACAGGAACGATCCTGTACCAAGAATCATGAGTATCCAATCGTACCATGGCATTGAATTAACCTTCTGCTGTCCCTTTTTCACTGGAAACACAAGATAACCGATGAGTATGATAAATGCCATAAATGACGTGAGACGAATCTCCTCCAACCAGCTGGTGAAAAGTGTCACATAAATACAGAATAGAGCAAATGTTGCCAAAACAATACTCACTAGAATTCTCGGAACACCTTCCCACACACGAACATTGGACTCACGGTCAAATTTCTTCATTACTGCATCTAAATCCATTGCTTCTGTCGGTTGTCCTGTGGCAACTTTTTTCTTAAAAAAATTCATAGATACCTCCTGTTACATTGAAATGGCTGCGACGAATTTCGCCACAGCCAAAGAAATCATTACTACGCTTATTTTGCTTCAACTTCAACGCCTTTTTCTTTGAAATACTTAGCTGCTCCTTTGTGGAATGGAACTGTCATACCACTTGTAGCGTTTTCGACGCTAAGTTCTGCACCTTTTCCGTTTTCTGCTTTAATCGCATCGATGTTATCAAAGATAGCTGCTGTTAAATTGTAAACATCTTCTTCTGTTGCTGAAGCACTTACAATCAATGTAGCCTTTACCGTAACTGTTGTTACGTCTTTATCTTGTCCTTCGTATGTTCCTGCTGGAATCACATATTCTGTATAGAATGGGCAAGAATCCATAAGTTTCTTAGAAACAGCACCATCGATTGGTACTAAATATGCATCGTTTGTTGTGCAAAGCTCTGTGATAGCCGGAGTTGGAGCACCTGCTACGATAAATGCAGCATCAATTTTTCCATCTTTAAGAGCATCTGTACTGTCAGCGAATGACTGATACTGTGGTTTGATATCTTTTTCTGAAAGACCTGCTGCTTCAAGTACGTCAATTGCATTGAAGTACACACCTGAACCAGGAGCACCAATAGAAACTGTTTTACCCTTTAAGTCAGCAACTGTTTTAATATCTTTTTTCATTGTAATAAGTTGTACAGATTCTGCGTAAAGACCTGCAACTACGCGGAATGAATCCACTTTTCCATCTTCTTTAAATGCACGAGTTCCTTCCCAAGCGTATGCCATAACGTCAGATTGAACTGTACCAAGCTGATAGTTACCTGCATCAATACCTTGGATGTTAGCCTTAGAACCGTCTGTAGAAACAACTGTTACTTCGATACCTGCTTTGTTCTTAATATATTGTCC
This sequence comes from Tyzzerella sp., assembly GCA_017416155.1. Taxonomy (GTDB): domain Bacteria; phylum Bacillota; class Clostridia; order Lachnospirales; family Lachnospiraceae; genus Faecalimonas. Next base: position 9,633 of record JAFQDE010000002.1, on the reverse strand, counting down.
AAGAACTCCGCCGTAACCATAATATGTACCTGCTGTACCACCTGTACCCATTGTCATTTTTGTAGATTTTTTCTTTTCTCCGTCTCCATCTGTGTTACCACATGCAACAAGTGCAAACACAAACACAACTACAAGCAAAAGTGAAAGTAATCTCTTCTTCATAATAAATCTCTCCCTTTATTAATAATCTTATGAGAAATTCTATCACCATTTTCCATATATTTCAATACCTTTTTTGTATGTTTGTATAATTGTATACAATTTTCTTCTTTTTGAAAAGCGCAGGATTACTCCTGCGCCAACCATTTTATTACCTCACTTATTTTTTCATCATCAGTTTCCACATCTTTCATGTCGAACCGCTGATTGTGGAGCACTTTTTCTAATTTATCCGGGAATTCCGCATCTAACGAATCCGAATACACTTTACACTCTTCAATATACAGGTTTTTCAGTTTCAGATGCACCTGCACTTCACCCCATGAAAAACGTTTACTGTAAACCACTTCACACTCCGGCGACTTGCCATAACGCCAATCCCAGGATGCGTATAAGTCATAGATTTCACGGAACTCCTGCGTTGTTAAACGACATATTCTGACATTGCCGACACCACACGATCCCGCACAAGTACATGCATCTGCATCCTCCACAAGTCCGATTCGTTCATACTCGCCGTACACTTCTGTAAATGCTTCCAGAAGTGCCATTTTCATTGCCTCAACCGTAATCTCTGCATTCAGGTCTTTCAGATTACAGACTCTGGACTCTACTGATTTTACGCCTTTCGCCTTCATCTTCTCCTCCGATGGAGTCAAGTAGCGCGAAAGCTTCTCTTTATCTAAATCTATCATCAATGTCCCGTGTTGGATTTTACATGTCTTATTGACCGAAAATGCATTTCCCGAGAACTTATATCCATCTTTTGTAATAACATCATTTCTTCCTGAAAACTCAGTCTCAATACCAAACTTCCGACATGCTATCTGAATCACCTTCATCTGCCGCTCAAGGTCATAGCGCTCCGGGGAAGCCAAAAAGGTGAAACACAGATTGCCCATATCATGATAAACCGCACCGCCACCGGTAGTTCTGCGAGCGAGATAGCCACCGTCTTCTTCCAAGAGCCCAGCCTTGCACTCTCTGAGTGCGTTTTGGTTGCGTCCGATAACAACAGTTTTGTCGTTTTGCCATAAATAGAATAATAAATCACCTGACTGAACGCTGTCAGCCAGGTGTTTTTCTATCGCCAGGTTTTTCCAAGGATTATATTCGTTGCTTTCTACAAAATAATTCCTCATACGATTTCCTTTCGATTATAATACAGTTACATTCGCTTCTTCTGCAAGTTTCAAAAATTCCTCTGGCAGGTTTCCATCGCTGATGACGTAATCAACATCTTCCATTTGCCCAAACATATATGGGAAAATCTTTCCGCATTTGGAACTGTCCATAAGAATTACCTTGCGAGCTGCTTTTTTCATAATGAGACGTTTTACCTGCATCTCATCTTCCTTACCACAGGTAAATCCACCGTCCGGCGTATAACCGGAAACACCGATAAACGCTGTTGCAATATTAATATGCTCCAACATTGCCAGTGTGCTGGCACCTGATACCGCTTGGTTTGCGCGGTTCAGCGTGCCTCCACACATATGAATCGTAGGATTTACTAAATGGGATAATTGTACTGCTATATTTGGTGCCGTAGTAAAAATATTCAGTTCAATATCAGGCAATGCCTGAGCTAATGTCATGCAGGAAGTCCCTGCGTCAAAGAATACCGTACTGTCCGTGTAAATAAGCCCCAGTGCCTTTTGAGCGATATCGCGTTTTTCCACAACATTACTCTGCATTCTGGTCTCAAGCTTTCCTTCGGTCACACCATGGTAATTCAATGCCATGGCACCTCCCCTGGTACGGATAATCAGTCTCTCCTCCTCCAATTTTGCAAGGTCACGATGAATGGTCATAACACTCACATCTGGAAAGAGTTCAGTGAGTTCTTTGATAGATACGGCACCCTTTTCTTGAATGTATTTTCGTATTTTTTCTCTACGAATCTGATTCATATTTACTACCTCTTACTTACAATTAAACACCCATTTTCAACTTTCTCATCTGTTCTACAGGTGTTACGTTTGTAAGTGGTTTGTATCCTTCTAGTGGCATAATCTTTTCATTAATTGCATCCATAATCCACTCTTTTTGTGGGAAGAAGAATTCATCGTACTCGAATGGAGGTGTAATCCAGTTCTGAGCTCCTACGATTACAGGAGGTGCATCTAAGTAATCAAATGCAAGTTCTGTAATGTTCTTAGCAACATCATCAAGGAATGAACCTCTTGCACAAGCATCAGAAGCCATAACCACTTTACCTGTCTTCTTAACAGATTCAATAATCTTTGTGTAATCAAGTGGAGCCAAGCTGTGTAAGTTGATTAACTCTACAGATACTCCATATTTTTCTTCTAACTCTTTTGCCGCTTCGTATGCACGGTAAAGAGTTGCACCGATTGTGAGCATTGTGATGTCTGAACCCGGTTTAACGATGTTAACATCACCGATCTCGATTTCATATTCACCTTCCGGAACTCCGCCTTCATGGAATTTTTCACCAATATCGTAGATTCTCTGGCTTTCAAAGAATACAACTGGGTCTGTTCCGTTAAGAGCAGCTTGCATCAAACCTTTTGCTTCATAAGGTGTTGCAGGGAAGCAAACCTTAAGTCCCGGTACATGAGCACACATAGCTGTCCAGTCTTGAGAGTGCTGAGCACCGTATTTAGAACCAACAGATACACGGAGTACTAATGGCATCTTGAGGATACCTGCACTCATCGCCTGCCATTTAGCCATCTGGTTGAAGATTTCATCTCCACAGCATCCGATAAAGTCACCGTACATAAGTTCAACAACCGCACGTCCACCGCACATTGTGTAACCAACTGCTGTACCAACAATAGCTGTTTCAGCAATTGGTGAGTTGAATAGTCTTGAGTAAGGAATTACATCTGTAAATCCACGGTAAACAGCAAATGCACCGCCCCAGTCACGAACATCTTCACCATAAGAGATGAGTGTTGGGTCTTCATAATATTTATTGAACATTGGTTCAAAGATAGCATCACGGATGTTGTAACGTTTCATAGCACTTACTTCTTTTCCGTTTGCATCGTAGTGTGTACGAACTTTCTTAAGAATATCTGTGTAACGTTTACAGCTTTCCTTTGGTCCTGTTACGGCTGCTTCTCTTGTTGTGTCCATACTGCGTTGTTTTCCGTTGTTGTACATCATACGTTCAACGATTGCAGGATCTTTCACAAAATCAAGATATGGTGTTTTCTCTTTATCAGCTGCTAAGCGGCAGATACGAGCCATTCTTTCTCTTGTTTTTGCCCAGATTTCTTCGAATACGCTGTCATCAGCAACGCCAGCTTCTACAAGTGCTTTTCTGTATGTTACCAATGGATCTTGTTCTTTCCAAGCATCGATTTCTTCTTTTGTTCTGTATGCATTCTGGTCAGATGTAGAGTGTCCAAGGAGACGGTATGTTACTACATCTAAGAATACAGGGCCTTCACCGCTCTTAGCCAATGGCAATTTACGACGGTAAGCATCGATAACTGCTAATGGATTGTAACCATCGATTCTTTCTGCGTGTAACTGGCTTTCAGTAACACCTGCACCCATACGTGCAAGTTCGCCGTAACCCATAGTTTCACCACATGTCTGTCCACCCATACCATAACTGTTGTTATTGATGTGGAAGATTAGTGGAAGTCCACCGTTTTTGCTTTCTTCCCAAAGTGTTTTGTATTGGTCCATAGTTGCAAATGAAAGTGCTTCCCAAACTGGACCACGAGCCATAGAACCATCACCTAAGTTAGCGATACATACACCTTCTTTGTCGTTCACTTTCTTGAAGAGAGCTGCACCTGTTGTGATTGTTGCAGAACCACCTACCAATGCGTTGTTTGGATAAACACCGAATGGAAGGAAAAATGCATGCATTGAACCACCAAGTCCTTTGTGGAAACCATTTTCGCGAGCAAATAACTCTGAAAGTGCTCCGTAAAGGATGAATTCGATTGCTAATTCTTTTACATCATCTCCAGCTTTGCTGTCTTGAAGAATACCGTTTAATGTAGCTCCGTCGAAGAAGCTCTTCATGTCTTCCATAAGTTCCTCATCGCTGAGCTTTTGAATACATGATAAACTCTTTGCAAGAATTTCACTATGGCTTCTATGGCTACCGAATGTGAAGTCTTCTTTTCCTAATAAATAAGCCTGTCCTACAGCAGCTGCTTCCTGTCCAAGAGAAAGGTGAGCCGGACCCGGATATGTAGTCTCAACATCAGCATATTTAGCCTGTGTTTTGATTTGATTTAACATATCTTCGAATTCACGACAGATTGTCATATCACGGAAGATACGGATTAAATCTTCTTTTGTAAAGTTACCTTCTTTTAATTCTTCTTTTACTGATTTTTTGTATACGTTTACTGGGATATCTTTAAACTGGATTTTTCCTTCAGCACGCATCTTATTTGGATCAACATATAATGATTTTGGCATGTCTAAAATCTCCTTTTCTTATTGGTTTTTATAAAAACAATGCTTCTCTGATTACTTCAGAGACTGTTGGATGTGGGAATACCAATTCTTTAATCTGTTCGATTGGCATCTGTTTTTCAATCATAAGAGCTGCACCGTAAATCATTTCTGATGTGTAGCTTCCGATCATGTGACATCCTACTAAGCAGTTTTTCTTAGTATCGATTACTAGTTTGCAGAATCCATCGCCTTTTTCAACTTCTGCCAAGTAACGTCCAGACATCTTCATTGTTGCCTTCACGCATTTAACATCCATACCTTTTGCTTTTGCGCTTTCTTCTGTCTCACCAACGCTTGCAATCTCAGGCTGTGTATAGATAACAGATGGAATTGCATTGTATCTCATGTAATCTTTCTTACCTAAGATGTGGTTCACAGCAACTTCTGCCTCACGGTATGCTGTGTGAGCCAACATGATTTTACCATTGATATCACCAACTGCGTATACTCCAGGAACGTTTGTCTGCATGTTGTCATCTGTAACAACTGCTCCTCTTTCCATGTATACACCAAGGTTCTCGATACCCATGTTCTGAGTAAGTGCACGTCTTCCGATTGCACAGAGAACTGCATCTGTCTTGATAGTCTTGATCTCGCCTGCTTCTTCGTAAACTACGCAGTCTTTTCCAACTTCTGTAACCTTACAAGAGAGTTTGAAATCAATTCCTTTTTTCTTGTATTCTTTGAGAAGTGCTGTAGAGATTTCTTTCTCTGTAGGTCCTGCAATCTTATCTAACATTTCGATTACTGCAACTTCTACACCAATCATGTTGAAGTATGATGCAAGCTCTAGACCGATAACACCACCACCGATTACAGTTAAGTGTTTTGGAACTGTTCTCATATCAAGGATTTCCTGGTTTGTCATAACGAATCCGTCTGCCAAACCTTCGCGAAGTCCCGGAATTGGTGGAACAACTGCTACAGAACCGCAAGCAAGGATTAATTTATCTGCTGCATATTCTTCGCCGTTTGCTGTTACAACAAATCCGTCTGCTGTTTTTCCTTTGATCACACCTTCAGCCATAACAACGTTTACGCCGTGTGCTTTCATCGTAGCGCCAACGCCTGATACAAGCATTTTTACTACTTTATCTTTACGATCAACAACTTTTGAGTGGTCGATTTTTACATTCTCTGCTGTTACACCGAACACTTCGCTTTCTTTTGCATGCTCGTAGAGTTTTCCTGAGTTAAGAAGTGCTTTTGATGGGATACATCCTTCGTTGAGGCATGTTCCGCCAAGTGCACGTTTCTCAATCAGAGTTACTTTCTTACCACCCTGTGCAGCACGTTCTGCTGCAAGGTATCCGCCCGGACCACCGCCGAGTACTAATACATCTGATTTTACCATTTTCTTATGCTCCTTATTTCATCATTAATAATGAGAAGTTTTCAAGTGCCTGGCAAAGTTCTTTCATGAACTTAGAAGCCGGTGTTCCGTCTAATGCTCTGTGGTCATATGACAAGCAGAGATTCATTCCCGGATATGTCTTGATTTCTCCATTCACTTCTTTGATACGTGTTGTAGTACCGCATACACCAAGGATACCAACCTGTGGTGGGTTAACTACTGGTGTAAATACTTCTACGCCAAGTGAACCTACGTTAGAAACAGTAAAGCTTGCTCCTGATAACATGTCCGGAGTTGCTTTTCCTTCCTGGCAAAGTTTTGCAAGACGTTTTGCTTCGATAGAAAGTTCAGCAAGAGATAACTTGTTGGCGTTGAAAATTGTCGGAACCATAAGTCCCTTTGGTGTATCTACTGCCATACCAAGGTGTACGTTATTGTATTTACGAATCATGTTTTCCTCAGGCATTGTAGCATTCAGTTGTGGGTGGTTCAGGATTACACGAGATACTGCAAACATAACAAGGTCGTTGATTGTGATGTTTGGCATACCCATTGCTTCACCATTTGCCTTAAGCTGTTTTCTGAGGTTCAAGATTGTACTTGCATCGAATGAATGCTGGTGTGTAAGCTGAGCCATTGTGCTGAGCGAACGAACCATTGCTTTTGCAGTTGCTTTACGAATTGCTGAGAATTTCTCATCAACATAATCTGCTTCCGGAGCTGCTGCTACTGGAGCCGCTGCTGGTGCCTCTGCTTTTGCAGGTGCTGCTTCTGCTACTGGAGCTGCTGCAGGCGAAAGTGCCTGAGCCTGTGCAAGTGCTCTTACGTCTCTTTCGATTACGCGTCCGTATGGACCTGTTGGAGCTGCCTGAGTTGGGTCAACACCAAGTGTCTCTGCGATCATCTTAGCTCTTGGAGATACTTTTGCATCTGGATTAGCTGCTGCCGCTACCGCTGCCACAGGTGTCGCTGCTGCAACAGGTGCTGCACTTGCTGCCGGAGCTGCTTCTGCTGGTGCTGCTACAGGTGCTTCTTCTCCTGCTCTTAATCCTACTGTGGAATCTCCCGGGTTACCGATTGCACATACATTTACTAATACCGGAACTTCATCTCCATCATTATAGAAGATTTCGAGCAATGTTCCTGCTGCTGTAGACTCGCACTCAAATGTTGCTTTGTCTGTTTCATATGTAAAGAGGATATCACCTACTGAAATTTGGTCGCCTACTTTTTTCAGCCACTCTGTAATGATACATTCCTCAACTGTGATACCAGCCTTTGGCATCAATACTCCCTGTGCTACAGGACCTGTCGGTGCTGCCGGTGCTGCTGCCGGTGCTGGTGCTGCTTCTGGTGCCGGAGCCGCTGCTGCCGGTGCTGCCTCCCCAGATGCTCCTTTTAATGCGGATACATCATCACCTGGATTTCCGATTGCACATACATTTACTAATACTGGAACTTCGTCTCCATCATTATAGAAGATTTCGAGCAATGTTCCTGCTGCTGTAGACTCGCACTCAAATGTTGCTTTGTCTGTTTCGTAGGTGAAAAGAATATCGCCCACTGCAACTTGGTCGCCTGGTTTTTTCAACCATTCGGTAATCACACATTCTTCAACGGTGATACCAGCCTTTGGCATTAATACGCCTTCTGCCATGTTTTGTTCCTCCCTTATTTTGTGTATGATTTTTATTATAAAATGTTAGATTTTGTTGCATTTATAACATTTCATAACAAATGTATATCCTTATCCTTCTTTTGTCAAGAATTATTTTGCTATTTATGTACTTTTTTACATACAATACCATTCCCCAAGTTTTTCAGGGAAAATCGGCTGTGGCAAGCTATCCTTAGCCACCTCACACACTCGCTTCGTGTTGGCTACCCAACCCTGCTTATCAGCCTCCGGTCGTGGTTGATGTAGGGCGAAAATATTCTCGATATCTAGGTGTTCACTTATCAACTTTCTCGTCGAACGTAAGCCCACATACGGGAATGGTGCAAAGAACCAATCAATGCGAGATGACCACTTGCTGATTCTTTCGAATAACTCCTTGCATGGCATTGCGTCGCCGGTTACTACCAATTTCTTATCTTCCTTATTTATAAGAAGAGTAAAATTCTGAACATCTGAATATTGCTCACCTTCATGGACACTTTCCATAAATTTAATGTATAAGCTTTCAAATTCCAGCACCTCTCCGTCTGCTAATTGATGAAGATTGGTGAATGGAATATTCTCTCCTTGCATAATCTCTATCGCTCTCTTGGTGGAATAGATTTGCATGTTTGGATTTCTCTCCCACACTTCCTTCACATACTCCGCGCAAAAATGATCTTCATGCTCATGTGTGAATATAATGATGTCTGGTTTTAATCCCTCACGGATTTGAGGTGGTGTGTCTTGATATAATTTTGTGGAATCTTTGCATAAACAATCGATTCCTATTTGCCTCCCGCTCACTTCAAGCATTATTCCTGCATTTGATACATATTCAAACTTCACTCTTCTTCCTCCTATACTTATCAAAACCACAATATACGTTAAGGCTTTCAGAAATCATACATGGCAATCGTTTCTTTATACTCTGCTTAAAGCGTCATTCATCGAAAGCAAATATACACAATATTGATTCATGCTAACACCTTCCATTTTCGATTTTTCTGCAAGTTGTTTGTGCAGACTTTTTGGAAGCCGCAATTTAAACTGTCCGGAATATTCTTTTAAATCATCTGGCTCTGGTATAGTCGCTCCTATTTCTAACTCTGATTCTAACCATACTTTTTTTGCATCAATAATATTTTGTATTGTTTCCTCAATTGTGTCGCCAATAGTAATACATCCCGGCAAGTCAGGAAAGGATGCTACATATCCTCCCTCCTCCTTATCAGGAATAATTTCCATTCTATAAGGTAAATTCATATAATAATCAATTGTTTTCATTATTTTGTTCCTCACTTTCAACAATACCTTTTACCATTTCAACATATACTTTTTTTATTGTTTTATGCTTTGGAATAGTGATAGGCCTACAACCCGCTTTTCTAAATGTATAATGACTACTTCCACTTTGGGGGCTATTCATTATGTAACCATACTCTTCAAGTACCTTCCTTAATTCATCGAATCGCAAATCTGACGACAAATTTTTGATTCGATATAATAATTTATCCCACTTTGACATAAATAATTCTTCCTCCTATTATATTACGGTGTCATATATGGTGTCAATTCCTTTATTTAATTGTTCAAACATAGAAATAAATCGGCGAACTGCCAAAACTTGTTATTAAGAATATTTGAATATTTGAATTTGTATTCCGATTATAGTCTTTATTGCATTTTTCATCAAGAGTATTTTTATCTTTCATTGAAAGGCAATGATAGCCGATGCTAGGAATATGACAATCATCTCAAACTTCACTTGACACTTCCTCTATTTGTGTTTAAAATCTGTTATGGAATGTTATGATTATAACATTTATTAACAATTCAAAGGAGAATAGTTATTATGCAGACTTTAGAACTTCAAAAAATTGCAAATGAAGTCCGCAAGGGTATCATCACCTCTGTACATAGTGCAAAGGCCGGACATCCGGGCGGCTCTTTATCAGCAGCAGACATCTTTACTTATTTATATTTTGAGGAAATGAACATCGAC
>JAFQDE010000035.1 GCA_017416155.1 Tyzzerella sp. | reverse complement strand
TTTGCTTTTGGAGGCTTTGAGAGCGGAAAGAAGAAGTGATACATATTCGGATACCATAGCGCAGACAATTCGAGTTCTAAGTGAAATAAGAAAGAAACCCGGAATTACAACAGCGGAGCTGGCGGAAATTATAGAGCGCAATGCAAAAACAGTACGAAGATATATTGCTACTCTTAATTGTGCCGGGGAATTTATAGAATATGATCGAAAGAAAAAAGGGTGGTTTCTGTATGAAAACAAGTCTATGCTATGGGGCGACTATTAAGAACCATGTATACGGAGGTTTAAGAGCATGATGGAGTTGTACAAAGATTCGGAAGGAATCAATCATCGTTCAGCTATAAGTGATAATTTGAAGGAACTTGCAGAGATAGTCCGTGGAAACAATTATGATGAAGTTCTTTTACCAAATCCACGGCGGAGATGCAAGCATCAGGACGAGCATGTATATTGTACGATGAGAGCTTCTGATTCACAAGAACGCGTTACAGAAAAGCGAATTTGTCGTTGTTGGAATTATTTTAATAAGCTAGAACATAAAGAAGGGTGTAATTCGTGCTCCTTTGCATTCAAGAAAGAAAATGTGGGTAATTATGAGATTGTGGATTATGAAGTTCCGACAGTATTCTCTATGGAACAACTTGGAGGCATAGATTGGTTGTTAAAGAGAGAGAATGAGTTGATTGCAGCAGAAGTAAAGCCGCCAAATAGTCAAGAAACGATTGTCCGTATGATTGCTGAAATTCTTACGTATACAATAGAAACCTCGTATACACCGGCCATATGTTTCTTTTTAAAGAATGTATATGGGAAGCCTTCAAAACAATATGTTGATTATGTAAAATATAAGGATAATGAACACTATAAATTTATTAAGGAAAAAACAGGTCTCCAGGTGCTATATATTACCTTTGATGAAAATACATTTTGCATACATAACGAAGAGGAAGAACCACTCGAATGAAAATAATTGTACATAGGGGGACTCATCAAATTGGTGGGTGTTCTACAGAAATAGCAACAAAAACTAGTAGAATAGTAATTGATTTTGGCTCCGAGCTGGATGGTAATCAGTCTTTGGATGTAGATAGCGTCACAAAAGGAATAAGTGATTGCAAAGCAGTTTTATTTACTCACTACCACGGAGACCATATTGGATTGTTAGAAAGCATAAATTCGGATATTCCGTTATTTATAGGAGAATTGTCTCTTGATATTCTCAAATTGCAAAATGCACGACAGAAGATTTATGCAGAAGAGGTTATTGACCGTATTAAACCTTATATCACTGGGAAGGAAATGATTTTTGGAGATATAACAGTAACTCCTTATATGGTGGATCATTCGGCTTTCGATTCCCATATGTTTTTAATTGAAGCTGAAGGTAAAAAGATATTGCATACAGGTGATTTCAGGGCGCATGGGTTTCGGGGGAAAGGATTGCTACCTACCCTGAAGAAATATGTTGGAGAAGTTGATGTAATTATCTGCGAGGGCACCACCATAGGTCGAGGGACTATTAAATCATTGGCAGAGAGTGAATTGCTCTGTAAAGCGAAAACGATATTTGATGAGAACAAGTATGTTTTTATTGTTTGTGCCTCAACTAATGTGGACCGTATTGCGGCATTTTGTTCAGCTGTACCTCGAGGAAAATATTGTATCTGCGATGGTTATCAACGGTCGATTTTGGACGTGGTAAGAGAAAAGAGTGGCAAATACAGTTCATTGTATGCTTTTCCTAAAATACTGACATATAGTTCTCGACTTGATGAAAAGATGAAAAATCGGGGCTTTTGTATGTTTATAAGGCCGGGAAATTACTTGTCAGATAAATTATTAGAACAATATAAAGATATGGCGCCACTTGTAGTATATTCAATGTGGCATGGTTATCTTGAACAGAATGATTCATTGGCAAAAAAGCTGAGCGAATATAGAATAGAAGAATTGCATACTAGTGGGCATGCTGATATGGGGATAATAGAAAATGTAATAAAGGCAGTAAAACCAAAGGTCGTTGTTCCGATACACACAAATAATCCAGAGAGATTTTCTTTTAGTGCACATGTGAAGGTGCTTGAAGATGAAGAAGAAATGCAAATTTAATATAGTAGAAATAGTGTATTGTATCAATATTTTTGAGCAAGAAATAAGAGTTTGCAATCTATCCATGATATGCTATAATGTTTATGAGGACTTAATGTAAGGACTGCGCCGAAAGACGCAGTATTTGTGTTGAGTTCTTTTTTTCGTGTATGAAAGGATGATGGTATGAAAAGTTTTGAGAAAAAGCAATGTGAAAGACTATATGAAAAGCATGCTGATGATGTTTACAAAGTTGCTCTTTATTTAACAGGCAATGTTGACGAAGCAAAAGATGTAGTCGTAAAAGCATTTTTAAATCTTTATAACAATCTTGATGCTGTGAATCCTGATTATGCGTTGGGGTACTTAATACATGAAGTTAAAAGTCTGATTACCAAAAAATCAGATAAAACACTTTTAGTTGAGGAGGCGATAGAGGAATGAACGATGAATGGAGGAAATTCATTCAAGAAGAAATGGAGAGAGAGGCTGAACTCATTATGCAAGAAGTGAATTCAGATCCGGCCATGAAGGACGTAAAAGCACCAGAAGGTATGTATGAATCGTTAATGGAGCAGATACGGGAGTATGAAGAGGAGCAGAAGTTAGCGCATTTAACAGAAGAGGAAAGAGAGTTACTCAGATTAGGTAAGATTTATAGGAAAAGACGTAAACTGAGTAGGTGGGCTGTTTTGATAGCTGCGGCAGTAGCCTTGTTTGCGATTGGAACAGTGAGTATGGGTGAAAAAGAAAGTATACTCAAGATTTTAAGTAGGTATTTACTAGATGGTGAGCAGGTTGTTTCTGATTCTGGAAGTGTAGAGCCGATTCACTACGAAGAAGAACAACAGGTATTCGAGAAAATTGAGAATACATATAATTTTAACCCAGTCAAATTAGAGTATTTGCCACAAGATA
>JAFQDE010000025.1 GCA_017416155.1 Tyzzerella sp. | reverse complement strand
ACTAGCAAAAATGAAGCACCAAAGGGAGCTTCTTAACAGTGTTGTTTCTTGGTTAAACTCATTTTGGGCGCCGAAAATTCATGTGAAAAGAAAATCGGTACTAGAATTCGCATTCTAGTACCGCCTTTGTCTTCATTCTGAGACGTCGCTACAATGAGCGACGTCCATTCACTAATTATTCTACTTTCAACATTCGATATCCCACACCAATATGTGTCTGAATATACTGTGATGAATCTTGTTCTGACTCAATTTTCTTTCGTAAGGTTGCCATAAAAACACGCAGGGATGCAATATCATTTTCCAAGCTTTTTCCCCACACATTCTGCGTAATGAAGGTGTGGGTTAGCACCTTCCCTACATTCTGCGCAAGAAGACAAAGTATCTTGTACTCACTTGGCGTTAAGTGCAATTCATTTTCTCCAAGATACGTACAACCAGCTGCATAATCTATTTTTAGTTTTCCATTCGTAAAAACAGACTGATTCACATTAACCTCAGACTGAATCATAACAAGTCGACGCTGCGTAACACGAAGACGTGCTAACAATTCTTCTACTGAAAAAGGTTTTGTCAAATAGTCATCGGCACCGCTATCTAACGCTTCAATTTTATCTGCATCTTCACTTCTGGCACTAATCACTATGATTGGTGTATTCGACCATGTGCGAATTCTTTTAATCACTTCAACCCCATCTATATCAGGAAGTCCCAAATCCAGTAATATAATATCCGGATTGTGGGATGAAGCCTCTGCAATAGCATTTTCACCATTTGCAGCTACAATATATTTGTAATTATGTGTTTTTAATGTAGTTGTTATCAGATTGCAAACCGGCGCATCATCTTCTACTACTAATATCAACGTCTTATTCATTCATTTTCACCTCATCTGCCGGCAATGTAAAACAGAAAACAGAACCACATGGTTCGTTGTCTTTTAACGTAATCTCTCCGCCGTGTGCTTCTATAATGGATTTGCAAAGTGGTAATCCTAAGCCCAAACTTCGTCTACTATCCACAATTTTATTATTCCCGGTAAAAAACATTTCAAATACTTGCGCTTTTATTTCATTAGGAATTCCTTTGCCGTAATCAATGACTTGTACTAATATTTCATGTTCTATTCGCTCTGCTGTTATATGAATTTCCGTTCCTTCCGGTGTATATTTAATTGCGTTATCTATTAAATTAAGCAACACTTGTATGATTAATTTTGCATCCATTTTCGCTAATAAAAGTTCATCCTTATATGCAACGGAAATTGGATGATTCTTATTTTTGCGATTACTGTGTCGCACCGCTTCATCGATGACTTCGTCCATAAGATAGGATGACATATTAAAATTCATACGTCCTTCTTCTAAACGAGTAATAGAAAGTAGATTCTCTACCAAACTAATGAGCCACTGTGAATCGTCATAGATATCTTGAAAAATCTGCTTTCTTATGCTTTCATCCATTTTCTCATAATTTGAGATTAGATTACTTGCATTTCCTGATATAGAGGTCAGTGGAGTACGCAAATCATGTGAAATTGAACGGAGCAAATTTGCCCGCAATTGTTCGTTCTTTGCAAGAACAGCAGCAATTTCCTTTTCCCTGGTATTTTCTTTTAAACGATTTGCAAGAGTTCCTGTAATAAGTGCTGCACAAAACATAACTGCAAAAGTAACAGGATACCCCGTTTCATATGCGTGCAGGGTAAGTCTTGGCTCCGTAAAGAAAAAATTAAACAGAAGCACACTTGCAAGCGAATAGATGGCACTGCTGGTTTGACTTTTTGTAAATATGGATGTCAACAACACACCTAGGATATACACAGTGATGATATTCGTTTCAGTAAAGCCCAACTTCCAGAATAGATTTCCAATAACGGATGCCAAACTTAATATCAACAATGTAATCAATATATCCTTAATGGATGGAATAATTCTTTCTTTACTCATCTGCTCACCCTCTTCTTATAGTATTGTAACACAGATTCATTTATCTGGCATCTATATCTTTTTCTACTTTTTCCTGTCTTTTTTTATCCATTTTTTTCATAAGAAGATATCCCATATAAAAAAATGTTACTAAAACAACGATTAATAAAATCTCTTTCATTCTTCCACCACCCTCTTTAGATATGAAAACATTTTTGTAACGCTTTATATTCTCCGAGTACAAGCATTGTTTTATCCTCTGTAAAAATTGTTTCAGGAGAAATCGCAACATTCATTTTCCCATTCTCCTTTAATGCCATAATATTGATATTATATTTTTTACGTATATCGATTTGACCAATGCTCTTTCCTATCCATGTTTTTGGTATTGTAACCTCAAAAATCGCATGTGTATCATCAAGTTCGACGTAATCGCGAATATGATTGGAGGTATATCGAATAGCTGTCCATTTCGCAAGCTGTTTTTCCGGATATACAACCTCATCAGCTCCATTTCGCAGTAAGAACTTTGCCTGCACATCTCTTGCTGCTCTTGATACAACCATTTTTGCTCCGAGTTCCTTCAAATTTGATGTTGTTTCTAACGAACTTTGAAAATCATTTCCAATGGCAACAATGCAGACATCAAAATTACGCACTCCCAATGAATCCAAAAAATCAACATTGGTACTGTCTCCTATCTGTGCATTTGTCACAAACGGAAGTATATCATTGATGCGTTCTTCTCTGTGGTCAATCGCCATCACCTCATGTCCCAACTGATTTAAATTCAGGGCAATGTGTTTCCCAAATCTTCCAAGACCAATTAATAAAACTGATTTCATCTCTATTTTCTCCTTATCCAACAGTTATTTTTTCCTGTGGTAGCTTTGATAATTTTCTACCGCTACCTGACAATGCGGCAAATATCAAAGTCAATCCACCTACTCGTCCAAAAAACATCAATACAATTAACACAAATTGCGATACAACTCCCAGTTGTGTCGTAATTCCAAGTGTTAGCCCCACCGTTCCAATTGCAGATGCTGTTTCAAACAAGCATGTCCCAATTGGAAGTTTTTCTATGATACTAATGATAAATGCTCCGGCTAAAAACATCGTCAGATACATCATCAGTATAGTAGATGCATCTTTTACTGTATTCTGTTCAATTCTGCGTCCAAAAAAATGTGCGTCTTCTTTTCTGCGAAACACTGAAATTGCATTTGCAAAAAGTACAGCGATTGTAGTCGTCTTCATTCCTCCGGCTGTTGATCCCGGAGAACCACCTATTAACATCAGTATAATAAGCAACATTCTTCCTACACCACTGAGCAATGTTAAATCCGTGGTATTAAAACCTGCTGTCCTTGGTGTTACTGCTTGAAATATAGAAGCAAGTAATCGTTGGTTTTTAGGTAACGTCTGAAATTCTGCAAAATACAAATAGATAGTCGGTATTACTATCAATATACACGTTGTCAGTAAAATAACTTTACTTTGCATGCGATACTGTTTGATATGATATTTGTTGGTTCGCATATCATCCCAAGTGAGAAAACCCATTCCTCCTACGATTATTAGCAAAACAATTGTGATACTTATAACCGGATTCGCAACATATGAAGCAAGCGATACAAATGGTGACTGCTCCGTTCCCATAATATCAAAACCTGCATTGCAAAATGCGGAAATCGAATGAAAAATTGCCATCCATATACCTCTAAGACCAAACTCCTTCACAAAAACAGGCAACATGATAAGACCACCCAGAAATTCTATTATAAATGTAATTTTTATTACAAAACCTGTTAATCTGACAATTCCACCGACTTTTGGCGCTGCTATTGCCTCCTGCATGGTGCTTCTTTGCATTAAAGTGATTTTTCTTCCTGAAAGCAAAGCAAAGGATGCCGCAACCGTGATAACGCCCATTCCGCCAATTTGAATCAAAAGCAAAATAATAATCTGTCCAAACAGCGACCAATAAGTTGCAGTATCCTGTACGACAAGACCTGTTACACAAACTGCCGATGTCGATGTAAAGATTGCTTCGTTTAATGGTGTGACTTGTCCACTTTTGGTTGCTATAGGTAACATAAGCAAAAAGGTGCCTATGAATATTACTGCCGTGAATCCCAATATAATAAACTGAAAAGAAGTCAAATGCTTCTTTCTATGTATATGTTCTCCCATTACATTATCCCTTTCTTTTATACGCTTATTATACAATTTAAGATTTTAAGAAGGTGTAAAGAAGAGTCTCTTAACATTAAGATTGTATAAAGAAAAGGTGCTGTACATTCGTACAACACCTTTCACACTTTATCCTCTTTGCTTATTACCGCTTCCACCACGGCTAGATTGTTTCAATCGATTCAATGTCAGTTCTTTATCTTTATACATAACTTTTGTTTCTTTACCTTCTTCATAGAGGTAAACATTCTCTACAACATCATTTTTCTGTAACTTGATTCCTCTTACACCGACAGCAGTTTTCTTCATTTCAGAAATCTCACTTCCGTGGAATCTGAGGAAATATCCTCCCTGTGTCTGAATGACAACGCTCTGTTTTGCATTGATAATCTGCACGCTCAAGAGTTCATCGCCGTCATTCAGCTTCGTTGCGGCAATAGTTCGTTTTCCAACTAAAAATTCTTCGCCGCTCACCTTCTTAACCACACCTTGTTTTGTGGCGAATAATAAAGTAGCAATACGGAATTGATTCTCATCGCAGATAAAGACAATCTCTTCCTCTGCGCTGTTAAAGTTACTCATGTTATCAATCGGAGTTCCCTTATCGCGGAACTTACCAAATGGAATATCAAGTACTTTCACCTGATGCATCTTTCCGGTATTTGTAAACATACATACTTTTCCGGTGTTGAGGCAAGATACCACATACTTGCTTTCCAGATCAGCAGCATCTTTGTTACGCTCATATACTGATGGTTCCACCGTTCTTGTATAACCGAATCGGTCCATTAGAAGCACAACTTCCTGCTCTTCAATCTTCTTCTCTTCGAATACTACTTCCTCTGCGTTTTCAATCACTGTACGGCGTTCTCTTCCGTATTCTTTACGAATAGCCTCTAAGTCTTCGATGATGACATTTGCCATAGAATCATAGTTATTCAAAATATCTTCGTATTTTGCAATGTTCTTCAGCGTTGTCTCATGCTCTGCCTGAAGTGCTTCAATCTCCAAACCGATGAGTTTGTAGAGACGCATTTCCAAAATTGCAGTTGCCTGTCTCTCTGTAAAGCGAAGCATAGATGCCATTTTCTTAGAAATGTTTGATTTGAACTTGATATTATCGGTTGTTCCGTGAATCAAGCATTCCTTCGCATCTTTCACATTCTTACTTCCTCGAAGTATCTCAATAATCAGGTCGATAACATCACAAGCTTTGATAAGACCTTCCTGGATTTCCTTCTTATCTAATTCTTTTGCAAGTAAAGTCTTGTATTTTCTGGTCGCAAGCTCGAATTGGAAATCCACATGATGCTCGATAATACCTTTGAGTCCTAATGTCTCAGGTTTGCCGTCTGCGACTGCGAGCATATTGACTCCAAAGGTATCCTCAAGACGTGTCTTCTTGTAAAGCATATTCTTGAGATTTTCTACATCCGCATCTTTCTTAAGTTCGATGACAATACGGATACCTTCTTTGGAAGACTGGTTAGAAATATCCACGATATCTCCTGTCTTCTTGCCTTCCACGAGTGCAGCCACGTCATTTAAGAACTTACCGATACCTGCACCAATCATGGTGTAAGGAATCTCTGTGATCACAAGACGTTTCTTGCCACCCTTCATATCCTCCACTTCGACTTTACCGCGAACCTTAATTTTACCCATACCGGTCTCGTAAATATCAAGAAGCTCGTCCTCATTTACAACTAGACCGCCTGTTGGAAAGTCTGGTCCTTTCACGTATTGCATAAGTTCCTTTGTGGTAATCTCATTATTCTGCATATATGCTTTGACCGCATCCACAACTTCACCTAAGTTATGAGTTGGAATGCTGGTGGTCATACCTACTGCGATACCTTCTGCACCATTTACAAGAAGGTTCGGAATACGAACCGGAAGAACCTGTGGCTCTTTTTCAGTCTCATCAAAGTTTGGCATAAAGTCTACGACATTCTTATCTAAATCCTGAAGGAAGACTTCCTGTGTGAGTTTCGCAAGTCTTGCCTCTGTATAACGCATGGCAGCGGCGCCGTCACCTTCAATGGAACCGAAGTTACCGTGACCGTCAACCATAACCATACCCTTTTTAAAATCCTGCGCCATTACAACCAACGCTTCGTAAATCGAACTATCGCCGTGTGGATGATATTTACCCATCGTATCACCGACAATACGTGCACATTTACGATATGGTTTGTCATAGCGAATTCCGAGTTCATGCATATCATAGAGCGTTCTTCTCTGTACCGGCTTCAGACCATCGCGCACATCCGGCAATGCTCTGGCGATAATAACACTCATGGCATAATCGATGAAGGATTTCTTCATTACATCGGAATATTCAGTTCTAATAATCTGCTCTGTAGGCAGAGTCAATTGTCCTTTCATCTTCTGTAGCCTCCTATACATCTAATTCTGCTTCATTTGCATTTTCGTAAATGAACGCTCGTCTCGGCGGAACCTCGGTACCCATGAGAAGTTCGGTCACTGCAGATGCCATTCTCGCATCTTCAATCTCTACGCGCTTCATTACACGAGTTGCAGGATTGAGCGTTGTCTCCCATAACTGGTCTGCATCCATCTCTCCAAGACCTTTGTATCTCTGGAGTGTAAATGGACCATTGACACGCTGACGATATTTTTCCAGTTCCTTATCGTCGTACAGATACTCTTCCTGTCCGTTCTTTGGCATCGCCTTGTATAGTGGCGGCATGGCAAGATACACATGACCTTCGAAGATAAGTTCCGGCATAAAACGATAGAACAAGGTTAAAAGCAATGTGGAAATGTGTGCACCGTCCACATCTGCATCGGTCATGATGACAATCTTGTCATAGCGAAGTTTTGTAATATCAAAGTCGTTTCCATAGCCTTCGGAGAAACCACATCCGAATGCATTAATCATCGTCTTAATCTCAGCATTTGCAAGCACTTTATCAATACTTGCTTTTTCAACGTTTAGAATCTTACCGCGAATCGGGAGAATCGCCTGATACATACGGTCACGGGCCGTCTTCGCAGAACCACCCGCAGAATCTCCCTCCACGATAAAGATTTCACATTTGCTCGCATCGCGGCTCTCGCAGTTTGCAAGCTTACCATTGCTGTCAAACGAATATTTCTGTTTCGTGAGAAGGTTCGTCTTTGCCTTCTCCTCTGTCTTACGAATCTTTGCAGCCTTTTCTGCACAACTCAAGACTTTTTTAAGTGTTTCCAGATTACGGTCAAAGAAATGAATAATCTCATCATTGGTTACCTTGCTGGTTGCCTTCGCAGCATCAGGGTTATCGAGCTTCGTCTTTGTCTGTCCCTCGAATCTCGGGTCCGGATGCTTGATAGACACAATCGCAGTCATACCGTTACGGATATCTGCTCCGGTAAAGTTCGCATCCTTTTCCTTCAAGATACCAAGTTCTCTTGCATACTGATTCATGACTGTCGTAAATGTAGTCTTGAATCCTGTTAAATGTGTACCGCCTTCGGCGTTGAAAATATTGTTACAGAAGCCGAGTACATTTTCATGAAACTCATTTACATATTGAACAACAGCTTCCACTTCTATACCTTCAGCTTGTCCTTTAAAATAAATCGGCTCATGAATCACTTCGTCCTTCTGATTTAAATCGCGAATAAACCCTAAAATACCATCTTCTTCGTGGAACTCTTCGCGTTCAACTTCTGCACCGCGTCTGTCCTCGAAGATAATCGTAAGCGTTGGATTGAGGTATGCAGTCTCATGCAAACGGCTCTTAATCTCCTCCGCCTTGAATTTAGTTTTCTCAAATATCGTATCGTCCGGAAGGAAATTCACCTCCGTACCTGTCTTCTTTGTCTTTCCGATAATCGGGAGAAGTCCGCCCTCTAACTTGACAACCGGAATTCCTCGCTCATATCGATCGTGGTGAATGCCGCCTTCCCTGCTAATCTTTACGTCCATATAAGTAGACAATGCATTTACAACAGAAGAACCTACACCATGAAGACCTCCGCTTGTCTTATATGAAGAGTCATCAAACTTGCCACCTGCATGAAGTGTGGTATAAACCACACGTGCTGCCGGAAGTCCCTTTTGGTGCATTCCAACCGGAACACCACGTCCGTTATCTATAATTGTAGCCGAACCATCCTTTTCCAAATATACTTCAATCAGATCACAGTAACCCGCCAAATGTTCATCCACCGCATTGTCTACAATCTCATAGACAAGGTGGTTAAGTCCCTTGGTCGAAACACTTCCGATATACATTCCCGGTCTTTTTCTTACCGCTTCCAACCCTTCCAGTACCGCAATACTGTCCGCATCATATGTATTCTGCTTTGCCATTCGCTCTAAAACCTCACTTTTACTACATCTTGTGCCTCAAAGCACACTCTCATACATTTTATAGTAACACTTTCGATAGTATCTTGGCAAGTAAATCCATCGCATTTTTTACTTCTTCTACTGTATTTGTCTGCGCTCCTGCCTCTATAAGAAGCATTTTCGGCATCAAATGCATGTTATAGCGGTAACCTTTTAGATAAATACGCCTTGTAAATCCTGAAAATTGTTTCTCGGACTCCAATTGCATTTGCAGTGAAAGTGCTAGATTATCCTGTATGTAAGGGTTTGGCATAGACGTTAAATTACCATTACTTTTGGTGCGACAAAGACCATTAAAATACATAATTTTTGCCACCTTTTTTCCAGCTATCTCTGTGACGAGATGTGTTGTTTCCGGGACACCATCGCGGTGCAGGTCAATCACAACCTCAATACTCGGATATTGATTTAAAACTTTCTTCACACCGACTTCTGCCTGTTGATACGCTTTGCTTCTATCCAATTTACCATTTATCAAATCATAGACACCATTATGATGTATCGTTTCGATACCAAGTGCATTTAACTGCTTAGATAAATATTCTCCCATTCCGACAATAGATGTGCTTGCATCTCCATCCTTAGAATCTTTAAATGCCTCTTGCGAATGGGTATGGAAAATCAGCACCTTTGGACCATTGGAGGAAGTATTGATTTTCATATTACGACTGAGCAAATCATCGACATTGAGTTGATTGGCACCAATGGTTGTCGTGCTATCTACCGTATAGAACTTACTAATCAGATAATTGAAATCCCTCAATTTTTCAATCGACAGATCCAGATTGGACACTTGTACAGAAACCTGTGTATCATCTGCATTTGTTGTTAAATCCTCACTGATTTTCTCCTCATCCCTTGCCTGCTCTACAAGAAGCATTTCGTAAGTGAGACTATCCTCTACTTGCGTACTCTTTGGCGCATTTGAATTCACATAATGACAAAGCGGAAAGAGTTGCTCCGCGAGTCTATCCTTGTAATCATTACTTTTTTGACTATTATCCAAATACGTTAAACCGGGAAAGAAGGTCATTGCAGCCCATTGATGCAAAACTTTCCTTCCTCCCCAGATACCAATATACCCAAGCAACATCACACATAAAAAAGCTATGACAAAACCCGAAATCCGTTGTCTCAACACGATCACTCCTCTAACTTTAACAATATATGTGATTGTGAAATCATTTAGACCTATGCTCCTTTTGTAAATAGGATGTTTAACCCTTCCGCTATCGTTGCTCCTATGCGGTCTATCGATTCATCAATATCTTTTGGTGTTACAAACATCCCATATAAATGCGGTGCAATCAGTTCTTGCATCATCTCGTATTTGTCGTCAGTCTCAAGTGTTGAAAGTAGGTTTTCCATGGTATCCCTAACAATCGTTGCGGCATCTACAACCGTCGGAACACCGATTGCAATGACAGGAATACCAAGTGTTTCCTTACTAATCTCATTTCTGTGGTTACCAACACCGGAACCCGGATGAATTCCAGTGTCAGCAATCTGAATGGTACGATTCAGTCGCTTCGTATTGCGAGCAGCAAGTGCATCTACCACAAGTACTGCATCTGGTTTCGTTGTCTCAACAATACCTTTGATAATCTCATAGCTCTCCATACCAGTCTGTGCCATCACTCCGGGGGCAATGGCACTCACCATATTGACCGCCTCTTCACCCATCGCATACTTTCCATACTCTTTTACGATGTGCCTTGTCACATTCAGACACTCCACCGTATGAGGACCAAGTGCATCCGGTGTGACATCTCTATTACCAAGACCAACCACTAACACAGTGTATTCCTCATTTTCTTTGTCCATTTGGAGCACATTTCCAACATATTTGGACAACTCCTCTGCTACCACATGATGATACTCTTCATCCGGCAACACAAGATTCGCCATCTCCATCGTAATATAAGTGCCGATTGGTTTTCGCATGCTCTTTGCACCATTTTCCGTCAAAATCTTAACTTCTGTGACGCGTATCTCATGTTCTTCATCGTAGAACTCTTCCACACTCACCCCCGAAATCTCAACATTGTCCGACTCAAAACGCTCTTTATCCTCAAGCGCTAAGTCTGTATGAATGTTATAACTTCCCAGCATCGTCTCTTTCCTCACTTTTTCTTCAGATATTCTCTAGTTTTTCGCAAAAATGAAGAAATATGTATTGACATTTTAGTTTTCCTATCTTAAAATATACGAGTATGTATCGGTGGAACGTTCCGTGTCCGGGTCTGCCGAACTGAATCAAAGGAAGCAATATATCGATATTGGAGGTGTTTACATTGGCTAACATTAAATCAGCAAAGAAAAGAATCTTAGTTAACGAAACAAAAGCTGCTAGAAATAAAGCAATCAAATCAAGAGTGAAAACAGCTATGAAAAAAGTTGACGCTGCTGTTGCTGCTAACGATAAAGCGGTTGCTGCTGAGGCTCTCAAGGCTGCTATCGCAGAGATCAACAAAGCTGGTAGCAAAGGTGTTTATCACAAAAACACATGTGCTAGAAAAGTATCTCGTTTAACAAAAGCTGTTAACGGAATTGCTTAATTTTAAACATATAAAACAGGACAACCTACCGTCATGGGTTGTCTTTTTATATGCTCAGAAACTGAGCATATAAAGTGCGTTGCGCACTCGCGCAAGATGTAGATATTGCTTCGCAAATGCGCTCGGCGCGTGCGAGTTCGCAAGCGAACTCGTATCTCCATATTTTCAGATACCAAAAATGCCTCCCAATGAGGTGACCCCAAAAAGTTAGACTTTTAAGCGTAGCAGTTTTAATGGCTGCTACGCTATTTTTATGCAGCCAAGGCGGACAGTCTGTATTCAACAGGACTCATCCAACCAAGTTTCTCTTTAATCCGTTTTTCATTGT
>JAFQDE010000022.1 GCA_017416155.1 Tyzzerella sp. | reverse complement strand
GACATTAACTGTCTGTTCTTGAATTTGTTCTCTCGCTTCGAACTGTACATGCACTCGAAAGCTTTGCTTTCTCGTTCATGTGGCTTCGCCCAATCCTCACTCATGCAAACGTTTGAAAGTAAACTTTCACCGTTTTCATCTTGTTCGGCAGTTCTCTGCTTTCAGAAATTTTCAGGAATGCTTGTTTTGTCATCTATTGTTTAATTATCAATGTTCTCTGTTGTCTCGCGACAGCCTATTCATGATATCACAGGCATTTTGTCTTGTCAACAACTTTTTTAATTTTTTTTATTTCAAAACTTTACACTTCTTTTAGGGAGTGCTTAACAAGAATAGCACAATTTATTTTTGTTTGTCAACACTAATTTCGCCTATTTTTCTAGCTTTTTTTCATGTTTTTCACGGGGTATCTAGATATTGTGTTTTACATATTCCAGACCACAATATTTCCTACTATAATATAAGTAAGAAAATGGATTGACATCTCTTTATTCTTTTACTAAACTAAGAGCAACGAAAAGAGGTTGATTATGAAAACTACAAAAAAATTAACAATATCTGCAGTGCTTCTTGCACTTGGCTTGATTCTACCTTTCTTAACTGGGCAGATCCAAAACATAGGAAATAAATTATTGCCAATGCACTTGCCTATTTTAATTTGTGGGTTTGTGTGTGGATGGAAATACGGACTTATGGCAGGATTTATGACACCGTTACTTCGTTGCATACTTTTTTCAATGCCTCTACCGGTCAACGCTTTTTGCATGGCGTTTGAATTAGCTACATATGGTGCTGTTTCCGGTTTGATTTATCAAACAGTCAAAGTTTTAAAACTTCGAATATACCTCAGTCTCCTGTCCGCTATGTTTGCCGGACGCATTGTCTGGGGCTGTGTCAGCATACTTGTTTATGGAATCACAAAGTCTTCCTTTACTTGGAAGATGTTTGTAGGTGGCGCGTTCATAAACGCAATGCCTGGTATTATAGTTCAAGTAGTACTAATTCCTATTATAATTTTAGCACTTGAGAAATCAGGAGTGACAATAATTCATGATAAATGATTTGCTTGATAAAATAAAAAAAGAAATAGAACAGGAGCTATTCAAAAAGGACATTTGCTCTCCTTATGTGATTGGAATCGAAGGCATGAGTGGAAGTGGCAAGACAACGCTTGGAAAACTACTACACCGCGAGTTCCCGGATTCCAACTTGTTTCATATGGACGATTATTTTTTACAGCCATATCAAAGAACCCCGAAACGTTCCAACGAAATCGGCGGAAATGTGGATTACGAACGTTTTATGGAAGAGATTATTCTCCATCTTGAAGATGCAGATGGTTTTCACTATCGTACATACGACTGTCACACCCAAACTTTGAGTTCGGAAATACATATGACTTCCAAACCTCTTGTAATCATAGAAGGTGTCTATAGTCAGCACCCTTATTTTGGAGAGCCTTATGATCTTCTCATCTTTTGTGAAATTTCTGAGGAAGAACAGAAAAGACGTGTTTTAAAACGAAATGGCACAAAAATGCTTGAACTTTTTGTAGACGAATGGATTCCAAAAGAGAATCTTTATTTTAAAACATATTGTATTAAGGAAAAAAATAACTTTGTATACAATACAGACAAACAATAAAAAAGTAGCTTGAGGGGCTACTTTTTTATTGTTTATACTATTGTTTTGGAATAACAAGTGCAGCAATGATGTATGCAAGTACCCCTGCACCTACTAACGAAAACAGAACCCATCCAAGTCGAACCAATGTAGGGTCAATATTAAAATACTCTCCAATGCCTCCACAAACACCTGCCAACTTATAGTTTGTTGTTGAACGATATAATTTTTTGTTTTCCATATTCTTTTCCTCCATCCTTTTTATTCTGTGAATTCAATCCGAACGTTTCCAACATCACAATCAGCTTCTAAAAAACGATCAGTATTCGGATTTTTAATTTTCTTCTCGGCGCCAAGTCCCGTATAGGACTCTTCGCCGATTCGAATTGTTCCAACATCACACTCTAAATTATAACTGTAATTTTCCTTTTTGCCAACTACTTCTAAATATAATTCTCCTGCATCTGCAGATGCGTCTACCTTTTTTGCATCCAATTTCTTAATTGTTGCTTTGCCGGCATCCACATCGATGCTTGCTTCATTTGCAACGATACCATCCACCGTGGCCTTCCCTGCATCAACTTTCAGTTCGAACTCAGCAAATGAATATTTACGAGGAATACGTATTATAATCTTGGCATTATTATTGTTCACCCCGAACTTTTTTCCACCCTCTACATGAAGCGTCGATTCCTCTACATAACATCGAAAACCCGGTGTCTCTTCTTGCTCCACTTCGACTCTCTCTACGTCTGCATAGCTAATTTCTACTTTTCCGGCTCCAAGTTCCACATCAAGACTTCCAAAAGCCTCTTCAACCCGTATGACACTTCCTTTCACCTGTGCATCCTTAGTTTCGTTCCATCCATCTCCTATGCCAAAATCTGCAAAGTCCTCCGGACCAAAGCTAAATCTTCCATCTGTCGCCATGTCTGCAACCATTCTCCATGTCAATCCCTTTGCTACGGCGCCAACCAGACAACAAATCCCGATACCACCAACAACTGCTGCAATAATTAACGCTATCTTTGTAAATTTCTTCATGCTTTACTCCTCCTTTCTCTTCTACTGAAAAGTCTCTGTATCAAATCAATGGTCCATCGAAACAACGCCGGAAGCCACTTGAATGCACACCACACAAACAAGATGGTAAACAGAACTCCGAGTGCAAATGTAATACCTCCGACACCTACAAGAACCAATCCTTCAACTCCACTTATAACTGCACGCATAAGGCCAACTACTATGAGTACAGCACCTGCAACTACGCATGCGATACCACATGCTAACATCGCTATTGCCAATGAAAATACAATCACAATCACGGCAACTATAATCCCAAAAACTGCGCCCAATGCTCCAAGGATTATACCAAGCGCTCCGCCTCCGATACCAACAAGAATCGGAGATGCAAATATCACCAGAATAATAATCAGAGCAAGAGGGAAATCTCGTTTTTTCTTTTTCTCCTGAGAGACTGTTTCCTGCATGATCGGTGTATTTATATTGATACTATCTCGTCCGTCTTCATAACCATGTTCTGTATATTCAGCTTTTACATTTCCTGCTGAATTCAAATCTTCCTTGATAATGGCAGCTACTTTCTCCGGACTTCCAAGTTCTCGGATGACCTGCGCTTCGCTTTCTGCACCGGCCTCGTCAAAATAATCATTATAATATGCAATTGCATCCAGTCTATCGTTCTCCGGAATATCCATAAGCAAACATTCCAACTGTTGCATAAACTCTACTCTATTCATCCCTCTTCCCCCCTTCGAACAGTCTGCTGATTTTTGATGTGTATGATTTCCACTCAATACGGTACAGTTGCAATTGAGCCTCTCCTTTTTCTGTTAATTTATAATATCTGCGGTTACGCCCAGCAAATTCCATATCATGCACTTCCAGACACTCATCCTTTTGTAGTCTTCGAAGAACCGGATACAGAGTAGACTCGGATACGTCCAAAACCTGCCTTACATCTTGTGTGATCTTATATCCGTATGTACCCTGCTCCTCCTGTGACACAACTGCAAGTACGATGGCATCCAGAAGGGTGGCTCCTGTATTAAATACCATACTCCTACTCCTTTCTTGAGTTTGACAATACTTTTATTTTTACAATATTATACGCTATATAATATTAGTATATTTATACTATACAGCGTATAGTATCATTTGTCAATAACCTTTTTGGTCTATACAATAAATTAATCTATCGAGACCATTTTACTCTAAACAATGACTCAATATCGGCTTTAAAGACGCACTTTGGGCATATAGAATTTTTTATAATTATATACCCACAAATCATATCAATACATGGGTATAATTCACATAAAGCATTCTATATGCCCAAACAACACTTTTTCCTATGAAATTACTTGAATTATCGGTCTGGCATAACATTTTTTCACATATACCTAAAACACACCAATCGAACCGCTTACTCTTCTTCAAATACCACCTCTACATCTTCTTCACAATCGCAGTCTTCTACCTTCGCCCCACACTTTGGACAAAATACTGCATCCGGCTCAATGTGTGATGCACATTCCGGACAAACATCTAATCCTTTCACCTTCGCCATCTCTTCTTTTGCTTTTGCAATAGCCACTTCTCTTTCCGCAATGGCATCACAGAGTTCAATATATTCTGCATCGGCACCTTCGCCATTTTTGAACTTGTCATAAACCATCTTGCCAATATCTCTGTAATCTCTGTCATTGTTGCGCTGCATCACGTAGATCTGATTTTTAATCTTCTGCACTTCAACAGTCTGTTCTGTTTTCTTAACAACTACATCTGCAACTTCTCCCGTCTTCTTTGCAACCACTTCTGCCTTTTCCGATATAATCTTTCCTAAATCTTTTAAAAAGCTTGCCATTATTATTTTCCTCCTATTATATCCGTCGAATCGTCTCAAAAGTATTATATACGTTGAGTGTCCCATATCCCCATTCGCGATTCGGATATTCCTCATCTGGTCTCTTATCCGTCCCCAAAACCAAAAGATTGCGAATCTGTGTGGAATCTATGGTTTTTTGTTTCAACCGATACACTACCCATTCCATAATGAGAGTTGCTGCACCTGCGGTAATGCCCGCAGCGATGCTGGAACCGGTGCGCGTGGCAAATTGATTCCTCGCCACTGCTCCTGTTACATTAACTCCCGGTGCTGCAAAATCCGGTTTCACTCTGTTACCTCTAGTATATCCTCTTCCAGACTGAATATCAATAGAATTATTGTCTCCATTATAAAAAGCAACCGTCATTCCGGACAGAGCACTACTCGGCTCCGTAATCGTATAATCTGGATTAGACTGAAGAAAAAAAACTTCATTTTCTAAAAACTCTGTCACCGGAAGCCACATATGAAATTGCCCTTCTTCCACCCGCACCGGTTCTACTATAATCTTCCAGATGCCGGATGTTGGATTCTCGAACCGAAAGAAAATGAGTTCCGCATTGAGATTCTCTACAAACACCTTATAATCTATGGTAACTGTGGTTCTCTCCAACACAAAGGTGTAACTATCCGTCTCTTCACTTCGGATAGGAAAACGATATGTCTCCTCTCCACTTGGCGACAGAATAGAAACTGCCAGCAAATTCAGTGCATCAGACCATAGTTCCGTGCTGAATCCTGTGACATTCTCTCCGACACGTATTTCCACCTGCTCTGTGTCATTTGTATCCTCCATCTGGCCTAGATAATGATGTCTTTGATTCGCTTCATTTCCACCGCCGATGACCACGGCCCGATTTGCGATATTGGCGTACACCTCTAAAATAGCCGTGAGCGGTGAATTCGCACTATGACTTCCCAAATTCGTGCCAAGTGCAATGCAGATTACAAGCGGTAACCCTTGTCTTTCCGCTAATTGATTGAGATAAGTAATACCCAGCATAATATCATTTTCCTGATAACACGGCGCATCCGTGTTAATCAGATAAAAATCTTTTAGATACTGTTTTGCAGGTTTTAGCTTCACCATTGCAATCTGTGCATCTGGTGCTGCCCCAATAAATTGATTCTCCTCATTCACTCCGCCTGCCGCCAGACTTGCCAAAAACGTTCCATGAGTATTTTCATCGCGACTTGGTACAACCATAAGTGGATTCTCACTGCGCAACGCCTCGTTAATCTCATCTTCACCATATTCTGTTCCGTATAACATCCCCTCCGGCGGTTCTCCCTCCTGAATTGTCTGGTCCCACAGCCCGAGAATACGCGTACTCCCGTCTAGGTTTCGAAAAATCGAATTCTGATAATCAATTCCTGTATCCACAAAACCAACAAGAACACCACTTCCCTGCAAGCTGAGCGTCGGATAATTCTGCACCTGTGTAATCCCCGACTGCGTCATTGCCTCGACGTCAATCAGTGTATAGCATTTCGGAACCGAGTTGTATGGATAACGGTCAAAGCGAATTGGGTCTGCATCTTCTTGGGTTACATAAAACATTTGATAGAAGTTTGTGGATTCCTGCCTGCACACTTCGCCCGGAAAACGTTCTTCGAATACATCCTCCTGAAGTGAACTTACAATAAAATCTCTATAGTCTTCAGACAAAATCCGTTCTCTGCACATTTCATTCGGCATAAACATTCTCGCTTTTTTAATTAGAATATGACAAATCATCCAAATTGGCACATAAGAGACAACAAAAGGCGAGCCAGATACAAAACAACCCGTATCTATCTCACCTTTCACATATCTAACTATTCACCGGCAACTTCGCCTGACCACGCATGGTAATCATCGGCGCTCCGGTTCCTTCTACATATTCTTTTGTAATCGTAACAATTCCGATGTTATCATCCTTTGGAATCTCATACATAATATCAAGCATGAATTCCTCGATAATCGAGCGAAGCGCTCTTGCACCTGTATCCTTCTTCATTGCCTTGACCGCAATCGCACGAAGCGCATCCTCACTGAATTCAAGTTTTACCTCGTCAAGAGAAAGAAGTTTCTGATACTGTTTCAAAATTGCATTTTTAGGCTCTCTTAAAATCTTCACAAGCATATCTTCATCTAAGCCCTGCAAAGTAAAGATAATCGGCAAACGTCCGATAAATTCCGGAATCATCCCAAATTTTCGAAGGTCTTCTACCGTCACCTTGGAAATCAGATTCTTTTCTTTATCGTATTTATCTTTAAGGTCTGCAATGAATCCCATAGAGGACTGCTTATTAAGACGCTCTTTGATAATATTTTCCAAGTCCGGAAATGCTCCGCCACAGATAAACAGAATATTCTTCGTGTTCACTGTTGTCAATGGCACCATTGCATTCTTGCTGTTCGCACCAACAGGCACTTCCACTTCGCTACCTTCTAACAGCTTAAGTAATCCCTGCTGGACAGATTCCCCACTGACATCTCTCTGACTGGAATTTCTCTTTTTAGCAATCTTGTCAATCTCATCGATGAAAATA
The DNA here is from genome assembly GCA_017416155.1 of Tyzzerella sp. Classification (GTDB taxonomy): domain Bacteria; phylum Bacillota; class Clostridia; order Lachnospirales; family Lachnospiraceae; genus Faecalimonas. Next base: position 20,987 of record JAFQDE010000022.1, on the reverse strand, counting down.
ATCCCCTGCTCTGCCTTCTCCACATCATTGTCTGCTGCCGCAAGTAACTTCGATACAACACTTTCAATATCATCACCTATGTATCCGGCTTCTGTAAGAGAAGTTGCATCCGTAATGGCAAGCGGAACATCAAGTAGCTTCGCAAGCGTCTTAACCAGATATGTTTTACCACTTCCGGTCGGTCCAATCATCAGCATGTTAGACTTCTCAATCTCAATATCGTCCATCGTGTCCGTTGCAACACGTTTATAGTGGTTGTATACGGCAACTGCCATCGCCTTCTTGGCATGTTCCTGTCCCACTACGTACTCATCAAGCTGAGCTTTAATCTTATGTGGTGCCGGAATATCCTTGATATTGATAATCGGCTTCTTCGGTTCACCTTCTTTTTTCTTCTTAATCTTCTGCTTCTTCGGCATCATATTCTCGAAGTCTGAGAGATTCATGAAATGAATACCCGGTGTATTTGAAAGTTGACTGAAATCAATCGGCATATTGTTCATCGTGTCAAAACTTTTCTGCAAACAATCCTGACACACGCAAATGTTGTTTGGAAGGTCAATCATCTTACCCGCCGTGCTCTCCGAACGATGACACAAGAAACAAATTTTCTCATATCCATCGTCATCCTTATCTTCTTCTGTGCTTGTCTTCACTTCCACAATCTTATCATCTATTTCTTTAAAATCAATTCTGTCTGACATATCGTTCCCCTTTTTGTTTTTCATACGGGATACATTATAACTCATACGTTTCGCAACTACAAGTGAAGTTTTTATAAACAAAACTCCTCAGCATACTTTGATGCAACTGCCCCGTCTGCAACTGCCGTTACAATCTGTCTGAGTGGTTTTTGTCTCATGTCACCAACCGCAAATACACCCGGAATATTGGTCTGTGTAGTCTCATCTGCAAGTACGTATCCCGCTTCATCGAGTGTTATCTGTCCTTCTATCAATTTGGTGTTTGGAATATTTCCGATAGCAACGAAAATACCATCGCAGGAAACCATACGGATAGAATCATCCTTTTTGCTCTTTACCTTCACGCCTGAAACCATCATATCCTCTTCGAGGATTTCAACAACTTCACTGCTCCATATAAACTCGATATTCTCTGCGTTTTTCAGTGATTCCATATATGTTTTGGATGCACGAAGTTCATCCCTGCGGTGTACTAAGTATACTTTTTTACAAATCTTTGCGAGGAACAGCGCGTCTGCAACTGCTGTATTACCACCGCCGACAATCACAACGGTCTTGTTTTTATAGAACATACCATCACAGGTCGCACAATAAGACACACCACGACCACGTAAGTTTTTCTCATTTGGAAGACCCAGTTCGCGCGGAAATGCTCCGAGTGCAAGAATGACTGTCTTCGCCTCAAAGGTCTCTTTTGCTGTATGAATGAGTTTTGGATTCTTATCTAATTCCACACTCTTTACTTCTGCAAACTTCGTCTTTACTCCAAAACGCTCTGTACCTTTTTTCATCTGCATACCGAGTTCGAATCCATTGATGCCGTCCACGAATCCCGGATAATTTTCCACGATTTCGGTTGTCGCCATCTGCCCGCCCGGTGCAAATTTTTCAATTACCATTGTACTGAGATTTGCACGCGCAGCATAGAGAGCCGCGCAATATCCGCCCGGGCCACCACCGATTACAATTACATCTAAACAATTATTCTCCATGATATCCTCCTATTCTACGCCATTTTCAGCGAGCCAATCCACAAGTTCTTCCTGTGACATTGCACCGACAAATGTCGCTCTTGGTTCTTCCTCTCCCGTAAATAATTTGAGTGTCGGAATACTCATGACACGGTATTTCTGTGCCAACTGTATCGACTCATCGATATTGATTTTTACAATTTTGATTCTGCTTCCAAGTTGTTCCTGCGCATCCTCTAAAATCGGTGCAAACATTTTACATGGCATACACCAGTCTGCAAAGAAATCCACCAAAACCGGTCCCTGCGCCTTCAATACTTCCTGCTCAAAATTTTCACTCGTTACTACTAACATGTCCATGTCCTCCTTTATTGTCCTATCATATTCAGAAACTCTTCTTCCGTAATAATCGGGATTCCCAGTTCCTTCGCTTTCTTATTCTTGGAAGAAGTAGAGTTGACATCGTTATTAATCAGATAGTCTGTTTTATTGGTTACCGAGCCGGTCACCTTGCCACCCTTCACCTCAATCACAGCCTTTACCTCATTTCGGTTTGCAAAATGCTCTACACTTCCCGTGATAACAAATACCTTGTTTTCAAATATCTGTTCTTCTGTATTTATTTCCTCTTCCGGAATGGTCAATTCATCCAAAAGTTTCTTTAATTCTTCGGTATGCTTATCCTTAGAAAAATATTCCACATACGCCCCCGCTAGCACAGGTCCGATACCGGAGATACTACTCAATTCTTCCTCAGAAAGCGCCATCATTCGTTCAATATCATAATGAAATTCTTTGCAAATAACCTTAGCGTTTGCAAGTCCGATTCCAGAGATACCAAGCGCATAGATAAGTCTCGGAAGCGTTGTCGTCCTCGCCTTTTCTATGCTGTTTTGCAGATTTACATAGGATTTTTCTCCAAAGCCTTCCATCTGTTTGATCTGATTTTCAAATCTGTCCAAATGGAATATATCTGAAAATGTTTTGATAAATCCTTTTGCAATGAATTTCTCTAAAGTCGCCTCTGAAAGTCCATCAATATTGAGTGCATCACGGCTTACAAAGAGCGCAAATGATTTGAGATGTTTTGCGCTGCAATCCTCATTCATGCAGTAGAGAGCCTTCGCATTACCCTCTTGACGTATCTCTGTCTGACCGTGACATGCCGGACATTCATTCGGAATATCTTTCACACCACTTCTTGTAAGGTTCGATGCAATCTGCGGGATAATCATATTTGCCTTGTAGACTTCAATGGTGTCCCCGATGCCAAGTTCCAACTCTTCCATAATGCTGATGTTATGCACGCTAGCGCGGCTTACGGTAGTTCCTTCCAGTTCCACTGGTTCAAAGATGGCAACCGGATTGATAAGTCCTGTTCTCGAAGGGCTCCACTCAATTTCTAAAAGTTTTGTCTCACGAATCTCATCCGCCCATTTGAAAGCAAATGAATCGCGCGGGAACTTCGATGTCATTCCAAGTGACTGCCCGTAAGAGATATCGTCATAGACAAGCACCAGACCATCTGACGGGAAATCATTTGTTACAATCTTTTCTGCAAAGAACGACACCTTCTCCTCAATAGTATCTGCCGTCACTTCGTAGCCTTCCACAACCTCAAAGCCTTGCTTCTTCAGCCACTTCATCTGATAAATGCGAGAATTATGAAAATCTACATCCTCTGCCTTTACTAGTGAAAAGGCAAAAAACTGTACGTTTCGTTTTGCTGTAATCTCATTGTTTAATTGTCGAACGGAACCACTGCAAAGATTTCGCGGATTCTTATATTTGGCATCCACATCTTCAATCTCTGCATTAATTTTTTCAAAATCTGTATAACCGATGACTGCTTCGCCTCGAAGAATCAGTTCACCTTGATATGCTATCTTAAGTGGCAGGTTCTTAAATGTCTTGGCATTGTTTGTGATAACTTCACCGACCTCACCATTTCCTCTAGTAACAGCCTTTTGAAGTTCACCATCTCTATAAGTCAAGACAATTGTAAGACCATCCAGCTTCCATGAAATCAACGCCTTTTGATTTCCGAGAAATTCTTTGAGTCTTGATACCTCTTTTGTTTTATCTAAAGAAAGCATCGGCTTCTCATGACGCTCCTTTGGAAGTTCACTGAGGACCTCATAACCCACATTAACCGTCGGACTGTTCGCCATCGTAATGCCCAATTCTTTTTCTAATTGGAGCAGTTCATCGTAGAGCTTATCGTACTCGAAGTTACTCATAATCTCGTCTGCTTCTTGGTAGTAAGCCTTAGAAGCTCGATTTAATAGCTCAACCAGTTCCTTCATTCGCTGTTTTTTCTGTTCCATATATTATTCACTCCTCGTTTGGAATCACGGTCTCGTTGGAAGAATCCTTAATAAGTTCATATAACTCTGCGATCTCATCCTCCGTCACCTTGCGGTATTCGCCCGACTTCAGATTGCCAAGTTCAATATTCATCACGCGTACGCGCTGAAGCTGTGTGACTTTGTAACCAAGGTACTCGCACATACGGCGAATCTGACGGTTGAGTCCCTGTGTCAAAATGATTCGAAACTTGTATTTCCCAATCATTTCGACTTTACATTTACGGGTCACCGTATCCAAAATCGGCACACCATTCGCCATCTTCTCGATAAATTCCGGTGTAATCGGCTTGTTCACCGTCACCTTGTACTCTTTTTCATGTTGGTTCCCAGAGCGCATCATTTTATTGATGATATCTCCGTTATTCGTCATCAAAAGGAGTCCTTCCGAATCCTTATCCAATCTTCCGATATAAGTTACGCGGGTTGGATATTTCAAAAAATTGATGATATTGTTCTTCTCTTTCTTTTCCTCCGTGCAAACAATGCCAACCGGCTTGTTCACGGCGAGAAGTACCATCTCATTTTTCGGACGAATCTCTTTTTTGCCAACGCGCACCACTTGAGAATCTGTAATCTTCATTCCGGTCTCTGCGCGCTTGCCGTCCACCGTGACCCTTCCGCTTTCAATCAGACGGTCTGCTTCTCTTCTAGAGCAGACACCCGCCTCGCTCAAAAATTTATTCAAACGTAATTCCATAATGTATCCCTACAATCTGTAATATGCCTTGATGTAATCCACCAAACTTTCGTAATCCTTCACACCCATTGTCTCGCGACTCGAGTGCATTGCAAAAAGTGGTACACCGATATCTACGGTGCGAATCGGAAGCATGGCCGAAGAAATAGCTCCGATTGTTCCACCACCCGCAGAATCAGAATGATTCACAAACTTCTGATATGCGATGCCTTCTTTTTCACAGATCTGCTGAACAATTGCAATCGCTTCGCTGTCAGTCGCGTAGCTCTGTGAAGATGCTTCTTTGATAGCAAATCCTTTATTCATTACATGGCGATTACTGATGTCGTACTTCACCGCATAATTGGGATTAAATGCGTGGCTTACATCCACCGACATGAAAAGACTCTCTTCCATCGCATTGGTTACATCATGTCGATCAAATCCCAGAGATGCATAGATTTTTTCCAAATACGTTGCAACAAGTGTAGACGCTGCTCCCTGTTTTGAACGACTTCCCACTTCCTCATGGTCAAACACAATCATCATATTAATGCCTCTTGTGCGTTGCTCTGCTGTGATACCTTCAATGAGTGCCTGTGTCGAAGTGAGGTTGTCCAGTCTAGGTGAGGATACAAATTCATCTTCAAGTCCCACAAAACTCGGCTTGTCGGTGTTGTAAATCATCAGTTCATAGTCCAAAATATCTTCCTTCGCAACATCAAGAGCCTTCGCGATAGCCTCTACGAAAGCATCCTTTGTAAGCTTCTCTGAGGCAGTGCCGTAAATCGGAATCATTTCCACCTGCTTGCGAAGTTCCACACCTTTGTTCATCTCGCGGTTAAAATGAATCGCAAGATTCGGAATAATCAGCACTGGTTTCTTCATATCTAATAAGCGAACCTCAGGCTTAAATACATCGTCAGATTTTAATACTACACGTCCTGCCACTGAAAGCGGTCTGTCCATCCATGTTGATAGAATCGCTCCACCGTAGCCTTCGGTATTCAGTTGTAGATATCCGCCGTTTTCCAAGCCCGCATTCGGTTTAATCTGGAACCCCGGAAAATCACCGTGCGATGCGGCAATACGGAAACTGTCGCCCCGCTTAAAATCCTGCCCAACCGTAAATGCAAAAAGAGTTGAGCCGTGGTGAATCACCATGTATTTTCCGCCTTTTTCAAGTTCCCATTTATCTTTCAAATATAACCTCTCAAATCCATTTTCCCGAAGCTCCTCCTCCACAGCTTTCACCGTGTGAAAACGAGAAGTTGCAGTCTCTAACAAATGAAATAATCTATCTGTCTGATTCATATCGTTTCTCCTTTTTTTCTTTCCTTTTTATGATACTGTTTTGGAGCACAAAAGTCAACTTTTGGCAAAAAGAGAATGTATTTTTCTCTCACATCTGTTATACTATGTTTTATGGTAGTAGATTCTTATACTAAGGAGTATTTTATGCAGACGAATCGATTATTAACAGAACCTGTTTCAAAAATATTTTTTCGTTACCTGCTTCCTTCCATTATGGCAAACATGGTAACATCTATATACATACTTGCAGACACGATTATCATCGGAAAAGGTATCGGTGCCGACGCTATGGCGGCCCTTAACATCATTCTTCCACTGTTTAACATTTTCTTTGGAACCGGGCTCCTATTTGGTGTTGGCGGCTCTGTCCTTATGTCGATTGCAAGAGGTAGTGGGGATGAACGACTTGGCCAATGCTATTTTACATTGTCCATTCTCTTAAATGCAGTTACATGTATTTTACTAACTGTTTTACTTTATTTTTTTATGGAACCAATCGTACATTTGCTCGGTGCAACTGAAGTGACATTGCCTTACATCCGCGAGTATGCACCTTATGTCATTTTAGGGCTGAGTGCTTTTTCGTTCTCGTCCTTCTTCCAGACCTTTGTAAGAAATGACGGCGCTCCGAGGCTTGCCATGGTTGCTGTGGTTTCCGGCGGGATATTGAATGTCATATTAGATATTGTTTTTGTTTTTCCTTTGAACATGGGAATGGCAGGTGCATCGATCGCAAGTGTTCTTGGCTCATTATGTACAATCATAATTTTATTATTCCACTTTGCTTCCAAGACAAACGGACTCAAGTTGTCTTTAGAGAGATTTACCTTTTCTCAGATTAGTCGCATTTTCAAAAATGGATTTACAAGCTTCTTGATTGATATTACATCCGGTATCGTAATCTTTGTCTTTAATATTGAACTTTTGAAATATACAGGGGATGCCGGTGTCACCATGTATGGAGTGATATGTAACTCAGCAATCGTAGTGATATGCTTCTGCAATGGAATCAATCAGGCAGCACAACCGATTCTATCCACCAACTATGGTGCCGGACTCTACGAACGAATTGACGGTGTAAGAAGACTTGGTATCAGGACGGCACTTACAATCTGTTCGATTCCGACAATCCTTGGTCTTGTGGTTCCGAATCTGTTTACTTGTATTTTCCTCAATCCAAACGAGGAGATTCTCACCATGTCACCGACGGCAATCCGCATCTATTTTGCAGGAATGCTTGTGATGGGTATCAATATGTTTGCGGTTGGATATTTTCAATCCACTGTCAAGCCCGGTCTCTCACTGACATTATGTCTTCTCCGAGGCTGTGTGCTCAGCATTTTGTTTGTAAAGATACTGGCTCCTCTTTTTGAAGTTGTGGGAATCTGGGCATCCGTACCACTTGGTGAGATTGTAACACTGTTTATTGCAATTTACTTTATGAGAAAAAATACAAAGGAGGCACGTGCATGATTGCTTTATCACTGACGAATGTCAAAGAATGCATGTCAAAATTATTATTATCAGAATCTTTTGATTCTTTTTTGTTTGTTGAAGGAGAGATTATGACCTTCGGTACATTTGCGATGGATGGGTATCTGAAAAAAGAGTTTTACGAGGAAGGGACTGCTCCGGAACGCGAGTACGCCCTTTGGAAAGATATGCGCGAGTATTGCTTCTCACTAATCAAGGGGAAACGGACTCCTCTTGGGTTTAAGTTCGTGTTGGGATTATCGGAATCTAATATAGACAAGTTGATCAAACAACAGGGATTGGATTTTGAATTGGAAGACGTACGCGGACTCTACATCAATCTAAAATACGACGGGCAAAATTTACAATGTGTAACCGGAACGGCTATGAATCTGTTCACGATGGACAAATCATTAGAGCAGGCGTGGGATGTGATGGTGCAGAGATTCTTTGCGCAACAAGAGATTGCGTATGAGATTTTATAAGGAGGAATAATTATGCACAAGATTTTAATTGCTGAAGATGATTGCGAACTACTAGAGCTCTTCTCCCATGTACTTACCAAACACGGATACACCGTAAAGGATGTGTCCAATGGACAGGAAGCTCTGGATGCCATTAAGAACGATTACTTCGACATCATTATTTCAGATATTATGATGCCGGTCATGGATGGCTACGAATTCGTCAGCAAGCTTCGTGAAGACGGAAACACAACTCCCGTGCTGATGATTACAGCGAAGGATGCTTTTGACGATATGCGAATGGGATTCCTCTCGGGAACCGACGATTATATGGTGAAGCCGGTCAACGTCAATGAGATGATTCTTCGCGTGCAGGCTCTTATTCGTCGTGCACAGATGATGAACGAACGCAAACAGATGATTGGTAAAACAACATTGGAATGCGACTCTTTGACTGTAACCACCCCAAAAGAATCCTTTATTCTGCCACAAAAGGAATTCATGTTGCTCTACAAAATGGCGTCATACCCTAGCCGCATCTTTACGCGCCAGCAACTGATGGACGAAATATGGGGCTATGAATCTGACAGTGACACGCATACCGTAGACGTTCACATCGGACGACTGAGGGAACGTTTCCGCGACAATGAAGATTTTAAAATTGTGACAATGCGCGGCGTTGGCTATAAGGTGGTTAAATTATGAGAGCTCGTGAATCTTTTGAACTGATACGGAATAAAAAAATAAAACTAAGTCTTCGGACGCGCATGACGATCTATGTTGCAGCGGAGCAGTTCACATGCCTGTTGATTGCTTTAGGATTGGCAACACTCCTATTCTATGTGACAGATATTGACTCGCTTTTCCTAATATTTCTTCTTGCACTTATTTTTTGCTTGATTATCGGTGCTGCAGTAACCATATTCTTCTCGAAATGGTTCTTTGACCCGATTAAGAAACTTAGAAATGCAATGGGGAAAGTGGCAGATGGAGATTTCTCCGTTCGTTTGCAGACAAAATCCTCTTCCAAAGAGATTCAGGAAGTATATTCCGGATTTAACCTGATGGCGCATGAACTGACTTCGACAGAGATTCTGCAGAGCGACTTTGTCTCAAATGTATCTCATGAATTCAAGACTCCGATTAACGCCATTGAAGGATATACAACACTTTTGCAAGGTTGCGATGATTTGGACGCAGAACATCAACAGTATGTGGACAAGATTCTCTTTAATACCAAACGTCTTTCTACGTTGGTTGGAAATATTCTTCTATTGTCTAAGATTGAGAATCAGGAGATCCAAACGCACCAGACAACTTTTCGTCTGGACGAGCAGATTCGCCAGTCCATCGTTGCGCTGGAATCTGCATGGACTGCAAAGGATCTTGAATTGGACGTAGACTTAGAAGATATCTCTTACACGGGCAACGACTCCCTCATGCATCATGTATGGGACAACTTGATTGGAAATGCAATCAAGTTCAATCCGCAATATGGTATTTTGAAGATAAGTCTCAAAAAGGAAGGCGAACATGTCGTCTTCACGGTGACAGACAGTGGACCAGGGTTGTCTGAAGAAGCCACGAAACATTTGTTTGATAAATTCTATCAGGCAGACACGACACGAAGAGAAGAAGGGAACGGGCTTGGACTTGCTCTTGTAAAACGTATTTTGACCATTGTTGGAGGTGACATCTTTGCCGAGAATCATGCAGAAGGCGGATGCACATTTGTCGTGAAACTCAAAGCATAGGTTGGTAAATCGAATTTTTGAATTGGTTCGATTTGCCAATTTTTTATACTTTTAGATATGATTATTGTCCATAACGGAGAATTTGAGAATCATCTTTACTATTTTTTCCAAAAGTAGTAATATTATGTTGAATACTTATACTTATAAGGAGATGAATAATATGAGCTTACAAATGCTTGCTGAAATGTCAAATCGCTACGGCAAAAACCCTGAATGCGTTCTCGCCGGCGGTGGCAACACATCTTACAAAGATGAAAATTACCTATATGTGAAAGGATCGGGAACATCTCTTGCAACCATCAAGCCTGAAGAATTCGTTATGATGGAGCGGAAAGGGCTTGCAGAAATGATGACCAAAACCTATCCGGAGGAAGATGCTATTCGTGAAAGTATGGCTTTAGAGGATTTAATGGCTTCGCGCCATATCACACACATGAACAGACGTCCAAGTGTTGAAACATCTCTTCACGATCTGTTCCCTTACAGTTATGTACTTCACCTTCATCCGTCTATGATTAACGGAATGACATGTGGAAAAGAAGGTGCAAAATATTGCGAAAATCTGTTTGCAGGAAAAGCCGTATGGATTCCAATCACAAAACCCGGATACATATTGGCAAAAGTTTGCAAGGAAGCTATGGACAAGTTTACTGCTGAAAACGGATATGCTCCAAAGATTCTGTTCCTTGAAAACCACGGCGTTTTCTTCGCTGCTGATACAGTAGAAGAGATCGACGAGCTCTGTGCAGGAACTTTTGCTACATTAAAGACTCAGATTAAGGAAGAACCTGATTTCAGTGAGGTGGCATTCAACAGAGAAAGAGCTGCTTACCTCGCACCAACTGTAAGAATGCTTTACAATAAAGACGGAGCTATTACTCTCTTCCATGCATCAAAATCTGCTAACGAATTTGTCGCAAACAAAGAAGCGTTTGCTCCACTTTCAAAGCCATTCTCACCAGACCACATTGTATACTGCAAGGCATACTTCTTGTTCGTTGAAGCATATGATGATGCGGAAGAACAAACAGAAGCCATCAAAAAGGCATACGCTGAATACGTGGAGAAAAACGGATTTGCTCCTCGTGTAATTGCTGTTGAAAAACTTGGCTTCTTCATTTCAGGAGATAACATGAAGCAGGCACAGACTGCCAAAGAATTACTGATTGACAGCGTAAAAGTTGCAGTTTATGCAAAAGCATTTGGCGGCGCTTTACATATGACACAAGAACTGATTGACTTTATTGTAAACTGGGAAGTAGAGAGCTATCGTTCTAAAGTATCTGCAGCAGGCAGCTCTGCTAAGAGACTCGAAGGCAAAATCTCATTAGTTACCGGTAGCGCTCAAGGCTTTGGTAAAGGTATCGCAATGGCGATGGCTGAACACGGTGCTCACTTAGTAATTGCTGACCTTAACTATGACGGAGCTGTAGCTTGTGCAGAAGAAATCAATGAGAAATTCGGTGCACATACTGCTTTCGCAATCAAAGTAAATGTCGGCGATGAAGCAAGCGTAAAGGAAATGTTCGAAGCAACCGCTTTAACATTCGGAGGTTTAGACGTACTTGTAAACAATGCAGGTATCGTTCGTGCAGGAAGCCTTGATGAGATGACAAAAGATAACTTTGAATTCGTAACACTTATCAACTATACCGCTTATTACCTCTGTGCAAAATACGCTTCTAAGATTATGAAGATTCAGAACCGTATAGCACCTGATTATATGACAGATATTATCCAGATTAACTCAAAATCAGGGCTTGCCGGAAGCAATAAAAACTTTGCTTATGCAGGTTCCAAATTCGGTGGTATCGGTCTTACACAGTCCTTTGCATTAGAGCTTGCACCTTACCAAATCAAGGTAAATGCTATTTGTCCTGGTAATTTGCTTGACGGCCCACTTTGGTCAGACCCAGAAAAAGGTCTCTTCGTTCAATATCTGAATGCAGGAAAAGTACCTGGTGCAAAGACAGTTGCAGACGTAAAGAAATTCTACGAATCTAAGGTTCCAATGAACCGTGGTTGTCGTGAGGCAGATGTTGTTGTAGCAATTCTTTACCTCATTGAACAGAAGTATGAAACCGGTCAGGCTGTACCTGTAACAGGCGGACAGGAAATGCTGAAGTAGAAAGGGACAACTTATGAGAACAGAAGAATTAATAAACGGCTTAAACGCCCCTACAAAAGAAGAGAGATTGGCGAACCTGAAAGAACTGGTTGCCCTTCACAAAAGTGGCGTTCTTCCGATGCCGAAGGATGGCGGATATGTGAACAGTCATATCCACACTACATATTCCTTCTCTCCTTACTCTCCTACCAAGGCTGTATACATGGCTTGGGTGAATGGTCTGACAACAGCAGGTATTGTAGACCACGACAGCGTGGGCGGATGCAGAGAGTTTGTAGAAGCTGGTAAAATTATCGGCATGATTACCACAATCGGTATGGAATGCAGAGTTTCCTTTAAGAATACGCCATTCGGCGACAGGAGACTCAACAATCCTGACCAGAATGCATGTGCTTATGTTCTGGCTCACGGAATTCCACACCAAAGCATCGATAAGGTGGCTGAATTCATGAAGCCTTACCGCTTGGCAAGAAATGAAAGAAACAAAAAAATGATTGACAACATCAATCAACTCATTCAAAGTTCAGGGATTACTCTTGACTTTGAAAAAGATATCGTTCCTCTCTCTAACTGGGAGGAAGGCGGCTCTGTAACAGAAAGACATCTTCTTTATGGACTCGCAATTAAAATCGTAGAACTTTGTGGCAAAGGACAGAAAGTCGTTGACTTCCTTACAGATAAGTTTGGACTTGAATTAAGTGACAAGCAAATCAAGCAAATGCTGGATTTAGAATACTCTCATTATGAATATGACTTGCTTGGTATTCTAAAAGGATCCCTGGTAGAAAAGATTTATATCGATGCTACTGATGAATGTCCGGACGTAAAAGATTTCCTTGCTGCAGTAAAGGAATTCGGTGCCGTAAGTGCTTACGCTTACCTCGGTGATGTAGGCGACAGTGTGACAGGCGACAAGAAAGCACAGAAATTTGAAGATGACTTCTTGGATGACTTGATTCCTTATGTAAAAGAATTAGGTTTCAATTCCGTTGCCTATATGCCTTCACGTAATACATTACCTCAGTTAGAGCGACTTATGAAGCTCTGTGAGGAAAATGATTTGTTCCAAATCAGTGGAGAAGATATCAACTCACCTAGACAGGCGTTTGTAAATGATAAAATTAAGGAAGAACCATTCCAGCATCTAATCACAGCTACATGGACGTTAATCGGTCATGAAAAAGAAGCAACCAAAGATATAGAACAAGGAATGTTCACAGAAACAACAATCAAAAAATACCCTGGCATTGGAGAGCGAATCGCTTACTTCTCTGCTTGTGGAAAAAATAAGGAGTAAAAAATATGAAAACAAAAGCAGTAAGACTCTATGGAGTAAATGATTTCAGATTGGAAGAATTCGAATTACCGGAAATCAAAGATGATGAGATCTTAGCAGAAGTTGTCTCAGACAGTATCTGTATGTCATCTTACAAAGTTGCAATTCAAGGTGCCGCACATAAGAGAGTTCCTGAAGATGTAGCAGAGAATCCGATTATTATTGGACACGAATTCTGTGGTACGATCTTAAAAGTAGGTAGCAAATGGGCTCACGAATTTAAAGAAGGTGAGAAATTCGCAATTCAGCCTGCAATCAATGCAAAAGGAAATGTATATGCCGCTCCTGGCTATTCATTCAAATACATTGGTGGTAGCGCTACATATGTTGTAATTCCAGCTACAGTTATGGAACACAACTGTCTTCTCCATTACAATGGTGAAGCATTCTTCTCAGGTTCTCTTGCAGAGCCGGTTAGTTGTATCATCGGTGGTTACCATGTAAACTACCACACAGAAGCAGGTAAATATATTCACCATATGGGAATCAAAGAAGGTGGAAAATGTGCCTTATTAGCAGGTGTTGGCCCTATGGGACTTGGAGCAATTGACTATGCTATCCACTGTGACAGAAAACCATCTCTCTTGGTTGTGACGGATATCGACAGTGCTCGTCTGGAACGCGCTGCAACTATCTACACAGTTGAAGAAGCAAAAGCAAACGGAGTAGAACTTATCTACTTGAACACTTCTGAAGGCGATGCAGTTGCAAAACTTCGTGAACTTTCAGGTGGAGACGGATATGATGATGTATATGTATTTGCACCGGTACGTCCGGTTGTTGAACAGGCAAGCAAAATTCTTGGATTTGACGGATGCCTCAACTTCTTTGCAGGTCCTTCTAATACAGAGTTTGAAGCAATGTTTAACTTCTACAACGTACATTATCTGTTTACACACGTAGCTGGCAATTCAGGCGGTAACAATGACGATCTTATGGAAGCTCTTGAAATGATTGGCGATGGCCGCCTTAATCCTTCTGCAATGGTAACACACGTCGGAGGATTAGATTGTGTTATTGATACAACATTGAATCTTCCACATATTCCAGGTGGAAAGAAATTGGTTTACACACACATTTCTATGCCACTTACAGCAATTGCAGATTTTGAGAAATTAGGCGAAACAGATCCATTATTCGCAGAGTTAGATAAGCTTGTGAAAAAGCACAACGGACTTTGGAATGTGGAAGCTGAAAGATATCTTCTTGCAAATGCAAAAGCAATTTAATGATTTATATAAAAATGGGGTTGGAATTGAAGTTCCAACCCTTTTTATATCTTGTCGGCTCTACGTCAAATGTTAAGCCGTCTTATTTTGTGAGTAACATCATAATCTCATTACTTCTCTTAATGAACTCTGTCATCTCTTCCGGATTCAGTGGTTTGTTTCCAAGAAGTGCCAAGTCATACAATTGCTTGCAGAATAAGTTCGTATGCTCACCTTCTTTGTTACCCAACACATACTGTACAAGCGGATGATTTGCATTGAGTACCAATGTGGCGTCATTTCCGAACATACCAGGGTCCATACCCATCATACCATACATCTTCATCATATCCTGCATACGGCGCGCTTCCTCTGAAAGTGTCATCATAGATGCTACATTTTCATTTTTCAGTTTCTCTACTTTGACATCCAGTTTCTCATTCTCCAATGCTTTGCGGAAAATGTCTGTCAAGGTTTCTGTGTTTGCCTTGAATGCTTCCTTCTCGTCAGCGGCTACCTCTTCCTTGAAATCCTCTGTTAAGTCTGCGTCAATTCTCTGGAACTGCACATTTTCGTTGCGCTGCTCTAACTGAGAAATGAACGGAGTATCGATGTTGTGCGTCAGAATTACCGCATCCTTGCCTTCTGACTTAAACATGTTGATGTACTGGCTCTGCTGCTGTTCATCTGTTACATAGTAAATAACGACTTTTTCTTCCTTCTTCTCATCTGCACCTGTTTCAACAGTTTCGCTCTCTGCAGTCTCTACTTCTACCTTATCTACAGCTGCAGGTTTGTTATTCTCGATGCACTCTTTAAGTGTCAGATACTTATGTTCAAGATTCTTGAAGAGCATATAGTCACTCATCTTGTCACAGAACTTCGTATCTTTTAGGCAACCGAACTTGATAAACGGGCTGATATCATCCCAATAACTCTCATACGTCTCTTTGTCTGTCTTACACATTCCGGAGAGTTTGTCTGCTACCTTCTTAGAAATATATTCTGAAATCTTATTCACAAAGCCATCGTTCTGAAGTGCACTACGTGATACGTTAAGCGGCAAATCAGGACAGTCAATTACGCCTTTAAGTACCATAAGGAACTCCGGAATGACTTCCTTAATATTATCTGCGATAAATACCTGGTTGTTATATAATTTAATCTTTCCTTCCACAGAATCATACTCTGTGTTGATTTTCGGGAAGTAGAGGATTCCTTTCAAATTAAAAGGATAATCCATGTTCAGATGAATCCAGAACAGTGGTTCCTTATAGTCCATGAATACTTTACGGTAAAAAGCGATATAATCTTCTTTTTCACATTCATTCGGGTGTTTTGCCCATAACGGCTGAGTATCGTTTAATTCAACTGGACGTTTATGGATTTTTACTTTGTCCTTCGCCGGAGATACTTCCACTATCTCTTTGGTGCCATCCTCGTTTTCTTTTTCCTCCATCTTAGCATCCTCGTGAATGTGTTCTACAACCACATCGTCTTCTTTGAGGTCTGCCGCATCAATAGTCTCGTATTCTTGCTCCGCATTCTCCTTAGCCAAATAAATCGGCACCGGCATAAATGAACAATATTTTTCAATAATATCGCGCACTTGATACTCATTAGAGAATTTCGTACAATCATCGTTAAGGAATAACGTAATCTCTGTTCCAACGGTTTCTTTACTGCCGTCTTCCATATCGTATTCGGTTCCACCGTCACATGTCCAGTGTACAGCGTTTGCTCCATCCTGATACGAAAGAGTATCGATATGCACCTCATCTGCAACCATAAATGCAGAATAGAATCCAAGACCAAAATGGCCAATCATATCATCTTCTGTTGTCTTGTCTTTGTACTTCTCTAAGAACTCTGTTGCACCGGAGAAAGCAATCTGCGTAATATATTCTTCCACTTCCTCTGCTGTCATTCCAAGACCGTTATCGATGAACTTAAGTGTCTTCTCTTCCGGATTCACAAGCACTTGAATGCTTGGCTTATAGTCATCCGGTAATTGATACTCGCCCATCATATCCAACTTTTTCAATTTTGTAATAGCATCGCAACCATTTGAAATCAGCTCACGAATGAAAATATCGTGGTCTGAATATACCCATTTCTTAATAATTGGGAAAATGTTTTCACTGCTGATAGAAAGATTTCCGTGTTTTGCTCCCATGTTATACATCTCCTTTTCCAAATAAAACTCTAACTAAAATATATATTAGTACGAGCACTCTCAAATGTCAATACAAAATTAGCACTCTTTGGTCTAGAGTGCTAATAATTTTATAAATTTTATGAATTACACATAAACTTTTTATACCACAATCTGATGAACCATGTTAAAATACGTTTATTAGAGAATAACAAAATACAAGTTGTCAAAAGGAGACTTTGAAAAAATGAAGGATTTAAGAATCATTCCTGTTACAAATATGGAGCTTGTCTACTCACTCGTACCGATTGCCGAGGAAATCTGGCGCGAACACTACATACCAATTATCGGAGAAAAACAGGTGGAATATATGTTGGAAAAATTCCTCTCAGCGGATGCATTAGTAGAGCAAATTAACTCCGGCTATGAATACTTCCTACTCTCTTATGATTACACTTTTGCAGGATTTGCTGGAATTAAAGAGGAAAACGGGAAATTGTTCCTAAGCAAATTATATGTGGACAAAGACTTCCGTGGCAAAGGAATTGCTTCATACATGTTGAAAAAATTTGTGGAAATCTGTAAATTGCGTGAATTAAACAAGATTTGGCTTACTTGCAACCGACATAATACCAACTCACTGGAAGTTTATAAACACCTTGGTTTCGTAACTGCACGCGAAGAAGTTACGGATATCGGGGAAGGTTTCGTGATGGATGACTTTATCATGGAATATGATGTGGAATAAATTGTTTTATTTGAATTTTCCATAAAACAGTTTTTTTCCATATTCTAAGTGGATTGCTTTTTTACAATCAAAAATGAAAGTTTGGAAGTAATTCGGGAAATAATGGACGAATTGACGTAGTGGATGCAATGCATAAAACCGGAGTCCTCAATTTAAAGGATTCCGGTTTTTTCAGCCTTAAATCGGAGTGACGTGATTCGAACACGCGACCTCTACGTCCCGAACGTAGCGCTCTACCAAGCTGAGCCACACTCCGATAATATGTAATTGAGCTACGGAAAAGGGATTCGAACCCCTACTAACAGAGTCAGAGTCTGCTGTGCTACCGTTACACCATTCCGCAACAATATTTATCGAACAGATTACATTATAACATTATTTCACTAAAAATCAACCCTTTTTTTCGTTTTCTTATTATTTAATTGTGCTTATTACTATTATTTAACAGAATCTATGAGTATACTCAAAAAAAAGATTGTCATCTTTTTTATTTTGTGATAAAAAATTAGAGTGAGGTGTTTTTTTGTATCGTCTCAAATCAATTACATATGGAAAGGGAAATGAAAATGGAAAAAATCTATACTGGAAAAACAAAAGACGTTTATAAACTTGATAACGGCAACGTTATGTTAAAATTCAAAGATGACTGTACTGGAAAAGACGGTGTATTTGATCCGGGCGAAAATTCAGTTGGTTTAACAATCGATGGAATTGGTAAAGCGAACTTAGAAACATCTATTCACTACTTCGAATTATTAAAGGACGCAGGCATCAAAACACACTACGTTGGCGCCAACTTAGAAGACGCTACTATGGAAGTTCTTCCTGCAACTGTATTCGGACATGGTCTTGAAGTAATCTGCCGCCTTGTAGCAACAGGAAGCTTCATCCGCAGATACGGTGAATACATCGCTGATGGTACTGTTTTAGAGGGTGGATATGTGGAATGTACATTCAAGAACGATGATCTCGGGGATCCACTTGTAACAGGTGAAGGACTTGCAGCACTTGGAATTATGACACCTGCAATGTTCGAAAGCATGAAAGAACAGACATTAAAGATTACAAAAATCGTTGCTGACGACCTTAAGACACTTGGTCTTGACCTTTGGGATATCAAATTCGAATTCGGTTACAACAATGACGAAGTTATCTTAATCGACGAAATCGCCTCTGGTAACATGCGTGTTTACAAAGATGGTAAAATCGTTGACCCTGTTGAATTGACAAAAATCATCAACAATAGATAATCACATAAAATGAATGGGAGGTGCATAAGCATCTCCCATTTTGATTCTACATGTTTATTTCTCCTTCAAACGAGACCTCCGCCGGTCCTGTCATATATACTTTGTTTTTCTCTCTATCCCATTCAATCTGCAAATCTCCGCCAAGAAGTTTTACCGTAACCTTATTGTCTGTAAATCCATTCAGAATACTTGCAACTGCAACCGCACATGCTCCTGTTCCGCATGCAAGCGTTTCCCCCGAACCGCGTTCCCATACACGCATCTCTACGGTATTCTTATCAATGACATGTGCAAACTCTGTGTTGACTCGCTTTGGAAATCTTTCATGATTTTCGAACTTCGGACCGATTTTCTCAATCTCTAACCCTTGCACATCATCAATATAGACAACCGCATGTGGGTTACCCATAGAAACACCGGTCATGCGATACTCCTGGCCATCAACAATAATTGGAGCATCAATCACTGCATCACCATCCGCTACAATCGGAATATTTGCAGGCGTAAGTTCCGGGCTACCCATATCAACTTTAACAAGTTTTACCTTTCCATTTTCGACTGTAAAATCAAGATATTTGATTCCTCCCAAAGTCTCAACAGAGATACTAGTTTTATCTGTCAAACCATAATCAAAAACATATTTGCCAACGCAGCGAATGCCGTTTCCACACATTTCTCCGCGAGAGCCGTCTGCATTGTACATCTCCATCTCAAAATCTGCTACCTTTGATGGATTTATCATAATGAGCCCATCCGAGCCAACACCGAAGTTACGATTGCTGACCTTCATAGCCACTTCACTCGGATTCTCTATGTTCTCTTTAAAACAGTTCACATAGACATAATCGTTTCCAAGACCTTGCATCTTTGTAAATTTCATCTGTATTCGTCCCCTTCTATACAAATTTCATATTCACTATCATACTTCTTCCAAGAAATTTCGTCAATGTTCATTATGATTTTGCATTGCCATATTTTTGAAATGCATATATAATAGGTGAGGTTATTGAAAAATCAATTGCGAAAAGAGGAATAATGATGAATACACTAAAAGAAAGATTAGAAGTTGCGCGCACCACTGCCGTAGATTTCCTGCGCTGGATTATCCTTGCGATAATTACTGGCTTCGTAGTTGGTGGTGTAGGAATTCTGTTTGTAAAAGGACTGGGACTTGCAAATACATTTCGAGATGCACACCGCTGGATCATACTAGCATTGCCGCTCGCAGGACTTTTAATTGTATTTTTATATAAGGTAAGTAACTATGAAAATGATAAAGGAACGAACCTCGTCATTTCCACCCTGCATGCCGAATCACAAATTCCGTTTCGCATGGCCCCGCTGATTTTTGCATCAACCATTTTGACACATTTATTCGGCGGTTCTGCAGGACGTGAAGGAGCTGCACTTCAGCTTGGAGGAAGCATCGGAAATCAACTTGGACGCTGTTTCAAACTGAATGATGAAGACACTCGCATGATTGTGATGTGTGGTATGAGCGCCGCTTTCTCAGCAATATTTGGCACACCTCTTGCGGCCGTTATCTTTGCAATGGAGATTGGCAGTATTGGTATCATGCACTACGCAGCATTCGTCCCTTGCATGTTTGCATCTCTTGTTGCTTCTACATTTGCACACGAGATGGGCTGTCACGCGGAAGCATTTACTATTACAGAGCCAATAGAGTTTGCTGTTATTCCGGCACTCTTAATTGTATTACTGGGTATTCTCTGTGCCGTTGTCAGCATGATATTCTGCAAAATCTTGCATGAATCAGGGCACCTGTTCCGCAAATACATACCGAACGCTTATTTACGTGTGATTGCTGGTAGCACAATCATAATCGCGCTTACTGTCATTCTTCGCACCACTGCATACAGCGGTGCAGGTGTGAACCTCATTGAAGAAGCATTTTTAGGAGAAGCGCCAATGATGGCGTTCTTCTGGAAGATTATCTTCACAGCCATCACGCTCGGTGTGGGATTTAAAGGCGGTGAAATCGTACCTTCGTTCTGTATCGGTGCAACCTTCGGCTGTATGTTCGGTGCACTCGTCGGATTATCGCCTTCACTCTGCGCAGCTGTCGGTATGGTCGCTGTATTTTGCGGTGTTACGAATAGTCCTATAACATCTCTGATTATCGGATTCGAAATGTTCGGATTTGATTCCATGAGATATCTGTTGATTGGTGTCGCAATCAGTTATATGTTATCAGGGTATACAGGGCTATATTCCGAGCAGACGATTACAACTTCCAAAGTCAAGTTACAGACAATCAACATAAAGACACATTAAAAAAGGGGCTGTCGCATTAACGAATAAAAATTCGTGAGTGCGGCAGCACTTTTTATGCTCATTTTTGCATTTGTGTGGATAAAATCTACTTCGAAACTTCAAATGTGGAAAAGAAGGTGTACTTAAAAAAGCCTTATCAATG
>JAFQDE010000034.1 GCA_017416155.1 Tyzzerella sp. | reverse complement strand
GCACCTCATGGATGCGCAATCCCGTTTGGCTTTGGATTATAATGCTTGCTTTAGTAAGTATGTCCTTTTCATTGTGAACGGCATGATATAGAATTTGGTCAAAGACATCCGGTGGTATGGGTTTTGTCTTATATTTGCTCTTTGACGGGTTTGCATCCCATAGTAGCGTCATAGAGAATCCGCGAAGGATATTAGTATTTGGGACATCCCACCCTTTGATTTGACCAATTCTAATGATTTCTTCTACCGCATGTACACTGTGACTTCCAGAAATTATAGCTATTTTCTTATCTTCTTTTAACCAACGGTTATATTCAAAGAACTGCTCTCTTGTCATTTCCGAAAGTCTATGAATGCCATTCATTTCGCAAAACTCAAAGAATGGTCTTAAAAAACCATTGATGTAAAGTTGCACGGACTTCGGCTTTACTCGCCCAAGTTTGTAATAAGCATATTGTTTTGCAATATGTTTCATGTTGGGGTTCCTTATGTAGTAGAACTTCAAATACTTGTTGCATTCGCTGGTTGTTTTTGCCGGCATAAACTGTCTCATATCCCATATATCATCTGTAAAGTGCGAGGGACCAATCATAACTGTCTCCCAATTGGTAGATGCGTCTACTACTTGCAACTCCAATGCCGGATTATTTACTCTCATTTTGTAATGCCTCCAATCTTCTTATAATATCTTTCAGCACTTCTATCGTTGGACGAAAATGCTCCGCATAATGCTCCCCATAGATAGCGCCCTCTATAAGTTGCCGTTCTAACCGTTCCAGGTGGCTTCTGTGGGCGTCAAGATATTCAGGTGTTGTGATATAGCGACTGCATGAATAACATTTTTGCCGCTTAAGGAGCCGGTCACAAACAGCACCGGGCTCAAAAGGTTTTGTGCAGTATCCATCACACAGCGCGGCACCCTTGTGCTTGTGCTCTTGAAACCATTCTTTCTCCGTAGCACTTTCAAAGACGGAATCATCAATCATTTCGATGTTGCCAATAATCCCAATCTCCCGAAAGACTTCGGCCCGTTCTTTGTCCTTTACATCGGCATAAAAGCGCTTGGTTGTAAGGGGATTGGAATGCCCCAAAACTTGTTGGATCACAGGCAAAGCTACTCCCTTGGAAAGCATATCTGTTCCAAGAGTGCGTCTAAACATGTGCGATGTCAGATTGAACAACTCGCCAGAGGTATCCGTTATGTTGTGTCTTTTTACAAACCTGCGAAGCCATAGATTTATAGTTTCCTTATGAGGCACGATCACCTGACCCGCCTTGGCGGTGTACGGGCATCTGTAAATATAAAGAAAATCTTTGTTTATGGGGTCCGCATCTTCTCTAAGAGGTTCTGTATGTTCGATCAATTTCTGCACCGCATAAGCGCATTCACTTCTGACGGGCATAGGTGGACGCTGCCGCCGATTTTTGTGATCATACCAGGTAATTGTATAGCCGCTAATTATGTGCGGTTGAATGCAGTCCACCCGTAGCTTCCGAAGATCTCCTTGTCGCATACCCGTGGACGCCAAAATAATGATACCGTATTTGATATAAGGGTCTTCTTCTGTTTTTAACGCATTGTTAATCTGCTCCATTACAGCGTCCGGGATAAACTCTATTTTTACGTTCCGGTTCACTCCGGGAAATTCATTACCTGTGAAAATCTCTGTAACCGGAACAGCCTCAGGACGATGAACTCGGCACCATGCAACGACCGATTTGACGGCATCCAAACATCCTTTTTGAGATTTATACGAAAGTGGTCTTTTTGTTGCAGGGGAGATAACAGTGCGTAGATACGACAGAAACAAATCAACAACTGCGTTAGTAAGCTCCTTGAAGCTGTAAATATTGTTCGCTTTTGCAAATACCATAAAGTACTGCAGCGAACGATTTAGCCATTGCCGTGAAGCCAATGCGCCATTATTTACTCGCCAGCAATGCCAGATGTAGTCTTTAACCACTGACTTCATTTCTTCGCTATGGATATATGAAAAGTCAAAATCTAAAGACTCACCGTAATGCTGAGAGTGTGGATCGTTGTCCGGTAGTGACCACATATCTCCTATGGGTTGCTTACTCAACATGAAAATCATCTCCAATTAAAGAACTTTGACCCCAATATCGGGATAGGCTATCCTCAATGTAGTGGTTGGACAAATGTGTATATCTCTGTGTAGTTGAAATATGTTCATGTCCCATAATAATCCTCACAACGCTGACGTCCAAGCCCGACTCGACGAGGTTGGAACAAAAAGTATGTCGCAAATCATGGAAATTAAACTGCACTCCAACTTGGGCCTGTATTTTCTTCAGCTTGTCGTATACTGCTGAGTAAGTAAGTTGTTTCCCTCGTTGCCGTTCCTGCTCAGACACAAAGATATAGCTATGATCTGTTGCGATCCGGCTCCGTTCCTCCATTATGAATTCATCAAGTTCTGCGATTAGAGACATCGGAACATAAAGATCTCGGCACTTACCCTTTGAACGAATCTGGTGCAAAACGCAGATAGATTTGGACATATCCGGAACCGGAATAGCCTCAATTTCTAAATCTAAAACTTCTTGAATTCTGGCGCCGGTCAGATAAAGCATCTTGGATAACAAGATATCTCTACGTTTTCTAAGCTGACCTAAAACCAGTTTCATCTCAGAATCCCTTACAAGATGAACAGCATACTGACTTTCTTTCAGCTTGAATACAGATTGCTTTATCTTGTTGTCTGACCTTGTGTGCGCCAGAATGCCCTTGAACATATTAAAAGGTCTGTTTATTTCGTGCATCAATATTGGATTATCGATCTCGTGCATATCTGCCTGGTACTGGTAGAATGAATGTACTGTGCTCAGAATCCGGTTTATTGTGCGGTTGCTTCTATTGCTTTCCCTATACAGCGAAAGCATTTTGTCTCCTCCACGAAGATAATCGATAAAGTCAGCAATCAGTCGTGGGGTTACTTGGTCATAAGCGTAACCATTCTTTTTTAGAAAAGTCCAGAATAGGCAAAGATCGGTGCCGTATGCCTTTAATGTGTTAGTTGCACGTCCCTTTTGTTGCTGGAACCTAAGAAAATCATACACAGGTTTAACAATCTTCATCTCATCATCCAGCAAAACCGCAACCATTTTTTCGTTATACTCTGAAATATAAATCTCCATATTTTACACCTCCTCTAATTATTACACTTTCTATCCATAAGAATTGCAACGGACTTGAATAAAAAAAGGAACGCGTCCCAACTTTTTGGGGACGCGTTCCTGCGCAATTATTCAACTGTTAGACAAATTGGAATTTGTTTTACTCTTTATCTTTAGTATTAGGGTCAGTTACCATTACCGCTGGATAAGGAATGTCATCTCCATTGTGTTCATTCATATTGTAATCAGATTCGACAATTACCTCGTCGCCAATATCAAATTCTATAACATATAGTGTTTCAGCGTTGATAATAAAGTTGTGTTCAGTTTCAAGAAGATAGGGACTAAGTGTGAAATATCGGTTATCTCCATCTATCCAAATATCGGTAACAGTACCACGAAAGGTTGTATGTGTCCAGTTCTCTGGTTTTTCTGAATTAACTGCATGATAAGCAATCACGGAGGCCACTATGGAAACAATGACCAACAATAATATGATAACTTTCTTCTTCATAATAGTGAATACCTCCTTTTTACAAAGTATATGATACGATTTCGTTGTAAAATGCAAAACCAGAAAATTGTAAAAGATAAGTAAAATTATGATTTTTTAGAGCGATAAATTGGAATTTGTTTAACTGTTTATTGTTATTGTATCCTGTCTTTCCTTTACTTCTTTTCAATAGGTAACCAAAGCTCACAATAGCGAGAATGATTTACCTCTTCGTTTCCTTCTTCCCAGTACCAATGAATCAAGCCAATTTCGGGGGCTTCTCTAAGCTCATAGCCAGATGCAGGTAGCCATTCCGAAACTGCTTTGCGTCGGAGTTCATCCTGTAAATTA
Organism: Tyzzerella sp.; assembly: GCA_017416155.1. Lineage (GTDB taxonomy): Bacteria > Bacillota > Clostridia > Lachnospirales > Lachnospiraceae > Faecalimonas. The sequence goes on along the minus strand of JAFQDE010000034.1, from coordinate 988 downwards.
GTGGGATACTCGCACCGTTCTGTTTCACAGACCAAATACTGGCCAGCAGGGATTTGGAGATGTTCGAAGTTCTTAGCCATCTCACCCAAATCTTCGTCGAAATCCTCGAGAATCCAGCCAGGCAACTGGTAGGCGAAATAGAAGTCATATCCTTCCGAATCAAAGTTAGTCAAAACTTGATAAGTGTTCTCATGCTCTCTGGACATTCCTTCCAGAATATACTGCAAAACACGGTTCTCACAGGCAAAATAATGGTCTTGGTCTTTCTTGTCATTAGGTTCGCCAGTAAATCGACGCTTATAGCCTGTCAGCATCATAGCAGGTTTTTCTTCAATTCTGTAATTCATAATGCTACCACCTTCCAATGATATTTTGATTGACAGACGGGAAAAAGACTTTAGATTGGCACCGCTACTGCGCGCTTGTGACGGTGTTATGCCATGAAATTTCTGAAATGCTTTTGCAAAACTTTCTGGCGTTTCGTATCCATACTTGTACGCAATATCAATTACTTTTTCATTGCCACGGGCCAGTTCTGTACCCGCAAGAGATAATCGTCTGTTGCGAATATACTCTCCCAATGTGTATCCACAAAGAATACTGAATACTCTTTGGAAATGGAACGGAGAGGAAAAGCTCTCTTTTGCTATGACCTCGTAGTCCAATTCTTCGGTTATATTATTTTCGATGTAATTGATTGCGTTTTGAATACCAGTAATCCAATCCATACATATCCCTCCTGTCATTTTAGATTCTATCAAAACAACTGCAATAAATCCTGTCATTCAATGCTTTTCGATGACAGTACAGTTGACAGGCGGCGGTTTTCTTCCGAATTTAACAGTTAGACAAATTCAAGTTGGTAATATATAAGCGAGGGTTTAATAGCCTTCGCTTTTCCTATATGATGAAGGGGACCGGTCTAACGGAATTTCAAGTTGGGACACCACGCCCGTAGATAAATGTGTTAGCCACCCTTCATCATTCT
>JAFQDE010000033.1 GCA_017416155.1 Tyzzerella sp. | reverse complement strand
TTTTCCTGAAGCAAAACAATATTCCGGGAATATATGGCATTGATACACGTGCACTCACAAAAAAAATACGATCAAAGGGTGTCCTGGTCGGTTGTTTGTCTACTTCTTTACCTTCACATATGGAAAGTGCTGTCCTTGCAAATTGGACAATAAAAGATGCTGTCAAAAACGTTTCATGCACTGCTACGAAACAACATAAAGTAAGTTTACCAAAGTTTCACGTTGTGTTATGGGATTTTGGTGCCAAAGAAAATATTCTTCGTTCATTATTGCATCTTGATTGCGACGTAACCGTTGTTCCTTCCAGTACAACTTCTGAAGAAACATTGGCACTGAAGCCTGATGGAATTATGTTAAGCAATGGACCTGGAAATCCCAAAGATAACTCTTCTATTATAAGAGAACTAAGAAAACTGTGTTCATCTAACATTCCTATTTTCGGTATTTGCCTAGGGCATCAGCTTCTGGCTCTTGCCAATGATGGTGATACGGAAAAATTGAAATATGGACATCGTGGTGCCAATCAGCCCGTGAAAGATGTATCATCCGGAAGGACTTATATCACAAGTCAGAATCATGGCTATACTGTTAAGACTGATGCACTGCCACTCGATTCTACCATTTCATATATAAATGTAAATGATGGAACCTGTGAAGGCCTGACCTATCACTCATTTCCGGGATTCTCAGTACAGTTTCATCCGGAAGCCTGCGGAGGACCTCACGACACCGAGTTTTTATTCCAACAATTTATAGACCTTATGGAAGGAGGGAAAAAGCATGCCACTGAATACTAATATAAAAAAAGTACTTGTAATTGGTTCCGGTCCAATCGTAATTGGACAAGCCGCTGAATTTGACTATGCCGGTACGCAGGCTTGCCTTGCTCTCAAAGAGGAAGGACTGGAGGTTGTTCTTGTTAATTCCAATCCCGCTACCATTATGACCGATTCGACAATCGCAGATCATGTATATATTGAACCTCTCACTCTGGACTATCTAAAAATGATTATTCAAAAAGAAAAACCGGATAGCATTCTCTCCACCTTAGGCGGACAAACAGGCCTGACCCTCTCTATGCAGTTAGCAAAGGAGGGCTTTTTAAAAAAATACGGCATCCAATTGCTCGGCGCAAATCCAACAACCATAGACAGAGCCGAGGATAGACAACTTTTTAAAGAAACTATGGATAGCATCAACCAGCCGATTATTCCATCTATCGTGACACAGACTTTAGAGGATTCCCTGCGATTTGCCAAACAAGTCGGCTACCCGGTAATTATTCGTCCAGCTTTTACGCTGGGCGGTTCCGGTGGTGGTATCGCAGACTCTGAGGAAGAACTTCGAAAAATCGCATCTTCCGGTTTGCGTCAATCCCCAATTCATCAAATTTTAGTAGAAAAATGCATTTCTGGTTGGAAGGAAATTGAATTCGAAGTTATGCGCGATGGTGTAGGGAATGTCATCACCATCTGTTCCATGGAAAATTTTGACCCGGTCGGTATCCATACCGGAGACTCTATCGTAATTGCGCCTGCCGTTACCTTGGCTGACAAAGAATATCAGATGCTCCGTTCCGCCGCACTGAAAATTATCAGTGCCATGGAAATCGAAGGTGGATGTAATGTACAGTTTGCTTTAAATCCGGACAGTTTTGAATACGCTGTTATTGAGGTGAATCCTCGTGTATCCCGTTCCTCCGCATTAGCCAGCAAAGCAACCGGATACCCAATTGCGCGAGTGGCCGCAAAGATTGCATTGGGCTATCGCATGGATGAAATTCAGAATGAAGTCACAGGCAAAACAACTGCATGCTTTGAGCCGGCACTTGATTATGTTGTTATCAAGTTTCCGAAATGGCCGTTTGATAAATTCGTCTATGCCAGTCGGAAATTAGGAACTCAGATGAAAGCCACCGGCGAAGTCATGGCAATTGGAAGAAACTTTGAGCAGGCACTTTTAAAAGCCATTCGTGGTGCAGAAATCTCTCATGATTATTTGGACGATAAGAATATGAAGGAATTATCTTCCCACGAATTGGTTTGTAAAATATATGAGCAAGATGATGAGCGAATCTTCGCCATCTACGAAGCGTTGCGTCGTGGTATTTCCGTGGATGAATTACATTCCATGACCATGATTGATAAATGGTTCCTACACAAACTTCTCCACCTATGCAATTTAGAGAGAAGGTTGACTACCGAAGAAATAACAGACGAGTTTGTTGATTCTTTAAAATTTTACGGCTTTAGCAATAAAACAATTTGCCGTATTGGAGGCATAAAGGAAGTAGTTAGAAAACCATACAGCTACAAAATGGTTGATACCTGTGCTGCAGAGTTTCAAGCTATGACTCCTTACTTTTATTCTACTTATGGTGAAGAGGATGAAGCCCTTGAATATGTAACTGAAAACGCACACAAAAAGCCAGTTGTTATGGTGTTTGGTTCCGGACCAATTCGTATCGGACAGGGCATCGAGTTCGACTACGCTTCGGTCCACTGTGTGTTTTCACTAAAGAAAGCAGGATACGAGGTCGTTATCGTAAACAATAACCCTGAAACCGTTTCTACAGATTTTAATACTGCTGACCGATTATACTTTGAACCCTTAACCCCAGAAGATATTAAAGACATTATCGAGATTGAAAAACCGATTGGAACAGTCGTTGCATTTGGTGGACAAACCGCAATCAAACTGACCAGCTGGCTTTCCGAAAACAACATTCCGATTCTGGGAACACCGGCGGACAGTATTGATGCTGCCGAGGACAGAGGACGTTTTGAAAAGCTTTTACAAGATTTGAATATCAAACAGCCAAAAGGGACTACTGTTCAAACGGAGGCCGAGGCATTAGTTGCTGCAAATAAACTTGGTTACCCGGTGCTCCTTCGCCCTTCCTATGTATTGGGCGGTCAAAACATGATTATTGCATTCTCTGATGCAGATGTCAGCGAATATATGAAAATCATTCTTTCTCATATGAGTAATAACATTGTTCTGATTGATAAATATATGATGGGAACAGAACTGGAAGTAGATGCAATCTGCGACGGCGAGGATGTATTGCTCCCGGGCATTATGGAGCATATTGACCGTGCAGGTATTCATTCCGGAGATTCCATTGCAGTTTATCCTGCTTGGAACCTGACAGATGCGCAGACAGATAAAATCGTTGATTATTCAACTAAGCTAGCCCTTTCATTGCAAACAAAAGGACTCATTAATATTCAATATGTAATAAGTGGTGGAGAAATATATGTCATCGAAGTAAACCCTCGTTCTTCAAGAACCGTACCTTATTTAAGCAAGGTTACTGGTGTTCCGATGATTGATATGGCTACACGCATTATGCTAGGAGAAACATTACAAAGTATGGGCTACAAATCCGGATTATAT
>JAFQDE010000013.1 GCA_017416155.1 Tyzzerella sp. | reverse complement strand
CGTCCTTGTTGAATTTCATGTAACACCTCCTGAGTAATTTTTTGTAGATGTGCTTACTCTTATATCTAAATGATATAGATAAACGAACCCCTTGTCTACAAAAATAGGGTAGGTGTCTACTTTTAGCTTACCACTTCAAAAACCCTTGTAAATCAAGGGTTTTTTCGCATTTAACCCTGTTTGGGACAACTTTGGGACAACTTTTTTAGCCCATTTTTGCCCTCGGGACAACTTTTCTAAAGGAATTTTGCAGTTTATTTTAAATAATTGCTTCATATAAATCTTCTAATTTATTCATTTCTGTTTTGGCTTTATCGTTCGTTACGTGCGTGTATAAATCAAGCGTAATGGAAATTGAAAAATGTCCTAAGTACCCTTGAACCACCTTCGCATCAATCCCAGCTTCGAAGCAACGTGTTGCAAACGTATGTCTAAGTGCATGAGGATAGAAGTGTGGAATAGGAACAAAAGGAGTTCCGGTTTCTTCGGCAACTTTCTGCCTCTCTTTGTTAATTGAGTTTTCAATCCAATTTAAAGCTACTTGGAATGTGTGCTCTGTGATAGGTTTTCCATTCTTCCCGACAAACACTAGATTTTCAAATCCATCTGATGGCTCCCAGTTGGAACAAGCCAGTTGCATCTCTTTTAATTGCACGTGTTGCTTTTTGAGTGCCTTGTATACGCTCTCTTGCATAGGAATCTTGCGAATTCCATTCTTGGTTTTGGGTGTCTGGTATTTAAACGTATACTTTCCGGTCTCAGTGTCTTTAATATGAACGAGAGTCTTGTTGATGGAGATCTCGCGTTTCCGAAAATCTACATCATCCCAAGTTAATCCAAGCAACTCACCACCACGCATACCCGTACCGAGTGCGACTAGAATCAGATTCTCATACAATCGTCCTCTGGCATGAGCAACCACTTCCTTTTGTTCTTCCAGTGTTAACACGCGTATTTCCTTTGTCTTTGTCTTCGGAAGACACACACCGGCACAAGGATTAAACGCAATCAAACGATTATGTATCGCGTATTTAAACATGGAATTCAGGATGTTATAGACATCTCGGATAGTCTTGGTGCTATAATCTTTGTCAGCTAAATTTTGAAACAAACGTTCCAAAGTAAGTGGAGCAATGTTACCTATTTTCTGTTTGCCAAGTTGCTTCTTAATGTAACGATGGTAAAAATCATAGTAGCGTACCTGGGTGCTTTCCTTGATTGACTTTTTCTTGTGTACATTTAACCACACATCAAACCAAGCATCCAAAGTAATTTGGTCGCCTTTGCCTTTAAGACCATGTTTCACTTCATAACGTAAGTCTTCTAATTCTTGTACCAATTCTTTTAAGTTGGCATTATCGCGAGTATATGTTTCGCCGTTGTATTTGAAACGACCACGATAGATACCGGTTTTTCGCTGCGTAATGCCACTAGGTAATACTTTCCCTTGCAAATCTTTTCCCATTCAAAATTCTCCTTTCTCACTGCAAGGGACGTTGGTCTAGTTTACCTGTATTATACCTTGCGAGATGTTTATACTGCAATTACTTCATGGATGTTTTTTAGATTTTTTCCTTCGTTTGCGACGAGAAACTGTTCAAGTGTTTCTGTGCGGATAATGGTTTTATTGCCTATCTGAATCACTGAAATCTTACCATGCCCTATTAAAGCACGGAGAGTGTTGCGACCAATGCCAGAATACTCTGCTGCCTCGTTAACTGTTAAAGCCTGTTTTTGCATTTGCTCATGTTTTCCCCTTTCGATATGTTGTAATAAAAGCATACAGTGTTTGGAAAAAGATGAACAGCGACTGAAATGGTGTATTTTTAAGATTAGTACCCATAAAATGGTGTTTTTAAAAAGTGATGTAACATTGATGTGAGGATAATGTGAAAAGTAATGTGGAAATTCGAAGAAGTGATGTGACAAACTAGCGGTTTTGATGTGACTGTTTTTAGGACAAAAATCGGAAGTTGCAAAAGTGATGTGAAGTTAATGTGATAGTGATGTGACAAGTGGTGTAAAAATCGGCAGAAGTGATGTGAAAAAATTCGATTTTAATGTGACTTTATGAATATGAGGGGGTTTTAGGGGTATTTCCCTAACAAGAAAGCATTTGTAATACAAAATGCGTATCTTGCCATGGACGGGTGGGTAGCGGAGGCGAGTATAATATGCCGTTTTGTTTATAGGAAATATAGTTATTCCCTAGGATATATTTTCTTTTGGGACGTTAAATTAACAATATAATCAATGCTAACATTATAAAGTTGAGAAAGTAGGATAAGGTAGTCTATCGGAATTTGGCGTGTGCCTTTTTCATATCTGCGATACACTTCTCTTTGACAACCAAGGTACTCTGCAACTTGTTGTTGAGTATAATCGTTGTCAATTCTTAAATCTTCTATTCGTTGAAAATGCATAGTAATCACCTCAAGAATATGTTACCAAACAGTTGCATTTCTTATTCTAATATGCTACCATATAGTAGCATTGAAAATATAATACTAAAGGAGAAGAGAAATGTTTTGTAAAAAATGTGGTAAACAAATGGAAGAAAATTGGTCAGTTTGTCCTGAATGCGGAGAACCAGTAAAAGAAAGTAATATAATTAACGTCAGCGACAATGGACAAAACAAAAAAGCAAAAAAACCAATTTATAAAAAGTGGTGGTTTTGGGTAGTTATTATTGTTTTAGGAAGTATGCTCATGTTTGGTGGTGAAGATGACAGTGAAACAAATGATACTAATTCCGACATTAAAACAGAAAGCACGGAAACAGCGGACGATAAGACAGAAAGTACAGAAACAACCAATACAGAAAAGAGCGATGCAGTAGAAAAATATAAATGGATTGCTCAAAATGCAGATCCTGAATTTGAAATTTCGGAGAAATCAATCAATTTTATTAAAGAGCATTCAAATTTCTTTCCGGGAAATGAAAATATTCAGGGTGCCATTAGTGATTTCGTAGATGAGGAAATAACGTATGCACATTTAGCAAAAAGTATGTCAAAGTACGGGGATAAATTGATAACGGTTTATGGAGAGGTCGTGGATATTAATGAATCGGAAGATGGTGAAATCACAGAGGTACATGTTATGGATTACGATGGGAATTCTTATGTATTGTACTATTTAGGAACATTGGACAATGTATTCGAGGAAACATACATATACGCATATGCATTACCATTTGCGATTATAACATTCGAAAATATGGGAGGTACTTACACAGAAGCTGTGGTCGGTGCGGCATGCTATGTAGAAGAACCGGTTTCCTAATCAAATTTGCATAAAGGTATAAGTCGGGACAAAGAACTTAAACTGGAGCCAATGGTCGGAATGGAGACCGAAAACCCATTTACATATCAGAATAAACTGTGAAAAATTAGTAGGAGGATGACGTGGAGTTGTCCTTCTATTTTATTTTGGTTTTCTTTTATAAGTTGCCTATGTGGATGATTATTGTTGACAATTTTCTTAAAATACACTATAATAAATAAAAATATATTTCAAGGTGTAAATATGAGAACGAATCCAATTCACAGGCAGATAAAGGCGAATATTGCACAATCCGGCATGACGTTAACAGAAGTGGTTAACAGAATGAATCTAAAACGTTCTAACAATAACCAGACAACAATACAAAATATATCAAATAAAATCATGCGTGGAACAATCAAATACTCTGAAATCTTAGAAATTGCAAGCGTATTAAATATGAAAATTATATGGTTGGAAAAAGAGGAGGAGGGAGTTCGCGATGTATAAAAAGTTACTTAATGAATATTCAACAAATGAAATTATACAAATATGTAAATATTTAAACAAAGAGTATAATATATATGAACCAGACGATGTTAGGTGGGATAAAATAGGATATGCTTTTTATAAAACCTCTAAAGAAACAATAAGTGAGTTACAGGAGCAAACGTTTTCTAATGAATTTATCAATCGACTTTTACTTAAATACTACACATGTGAAAGGGTGGTTAAATATCATTTTATAAAATTCTTAAAAGATGCAATTCATGATATTGTAGCATTTGAAATGTCAGTTGGAGACAGTAGAGTAGATATTTGCCGTATTAATGGTAAATTGTGTGCGTACGAAATAAAGACAGAATACGATAATTATGATAGACTTACCACTCAAATGAAGGATTACTTTAAAGCTTTTGAAAAAGTGTACATAATTGTACCAAATCACAAAGCAAACGTTGTTAAGAATTATATACCACCGCAATGTGGAATTATAACATATAGACTAGATGAAAAAGATAATATGATTTTTTCGTATAAAAGGTCTGCTAAAAATAATATATGTGATATTGATTTTTGTATAAATTGCCTATCTAGCGGTGATTTAATTAAGTTATTAAGACTTCTAGATACCAAACCTTCCAAAACTAAAAAGGAAAATTTCGAGTTATTATTAAATGTTTCAAAAGAAAAAAACATTTGGCCAACATATAAATGTTTTCTGAAGGATAAATATAATGAACAATGGAATTACTTAAAAAATAATTTTGATAAAATACTTCCAATTGATTGTCAAAGTTTTTTCTCTTCTAAAATGAATCCAGAAATATTATATGAAAAAGAAAAGAATCATATGGCGTTTTTTTAGCCATATGATTCTTCTTTTTTAAGCGTGAGTTTCAAACATTGTATAAATGTAATGTAGCATTGTAATCATTTTCCACTGAGCCTGATTTTTGCCACTCTTTTTGCCGTTTAGTATAGAGAGAATTTCTTGGCAGCCAGGACAGATTTGATGATGTTCTTGTGTGTATTCCTCCCAATACTCAGATTCCACAATACTTGGTGCGATATAATCTGGGAATTCGGAGAGCTGGGCAGTTCTGCCCTTGTATGCTACAAAGAAATTGTTTTCGTTTGAATAAAATACACCAGCAGGACTTATTGTGCCACCTGTTGAGGGAAGTGATGCTACAATACAAGCATAGTCTCCAAATCCATTAAATTTATTCATGATGCTAGTATTATATAATTCTTTTAAACTATTATCGATTTGCGCAATGGGTTCTCCGTCTGCCATAGCTTTATTTGTTAATGTTTCAGGACGATTAGCATTTATAACGATTGAAACAAATTTTTTTTCTCTTTTGCTATCAGAAATCCTTTTGTAAATTTTTTTAAACACAGGATTCATGTGAGATGAAGATTCTATGTCTAACAATACTATGTCATTTTTGACTAACAAATTTTCAATATGTGAAAAAATATTTTCAAACTCTTGTGTTTTTATGCGAAAAGCTATTTTAGGAAAGAACTTTCTGTATTCAGCAACTTCGTAGTTTATTCTATCTAAGGCAACATTGTCACTTAAATATGAAATTACAGGAATTACCCTTTCGGAGAAATCCTTTAGTTTATATGTTTCCGTTATGCAAAAATCTGCTTGACGAGTTGATAGTGAGACATAGTTACGAATGGCATCGGTTGTGTTGTTTAATTTCGTTGATTTTAGAAAGTCAATCATAATCGACATTTTGGGGTTGGTATTCAACAACTCTGCTAAATCATCCAAAATGGTATTTTTGTTATTTGTTCTTATTCTTTCCTGTATTAATTCTATTAGTGGTAATACGGTTGAGTCGTTATCAAACACTCCAACCTCAGCTAATTGTGATAATACACTCATTTCAACTGTTCTATTTTTTAATATAGGAACATACATTTTAGATTCCTCCTTTTGCTTTGTTATCTAAGTGATACGCCAGTCCATCGAGACCAGGATAAATAAAAGAACGATTGATACCGAACCAATCTAAATCGTTAACAAAATCTTTTATAATTTCTTTGGGAATAATTAACCTATCTACAATACAAAATTCATCGTTTATTTTGATTTCATTCAAGGGTATAGTAGGATTCTTATGTACTGTAAAAACTCCCTTTTGAGCAATGATTCTAGGGTGTATATAGCTTGGGGAATACAACACAACTTCATCTTCGTTGGATAGTGAAAAAACATCTAAGTCTTCGTCAGTATTTGAATTAAATTGTGTTTTGTCAACAACGTATACCGCAACATCATTATTGTTTGAATTTTCAGTTGCAAAATAAGCTGCTATTAGTGGATTTTCTGTCCAATCTAAAAATCTGGTAGGCAAACCATGATGTTGACCAATTGTCCATTGATCCCAAGAACTTATATTTCTTAAGTCCATATGTGGAATAGACATTTTTATAAAGTCAAGCATTATTTGTTCTTCCATATCTTGCAATTCATCAACTATAAGATCTGTTTTACATCTAGATATATATGCATCTCTTCCTATTTTTGGAACTAACAAATAATCTAAATTGTTTAAACCGCGAAAGATATGGTTTCTATTATAATTTTTTTCAACATATGATAAATATTCAATAAAAGAACCAATAGTAATTTCATTCATCTTGTGTGCCTCCTTTGTAGATGTGTATAATATTATACATTGATTCAGTCTAAAATACTAGTATTAATACAAGATATAAATTTAATTCAAGAAGGCGTTATAATAGGTATTTGCTAATTGCAACCAATTCATATTTTAATTTAAAAATTAAAATCAAAAAAACTGTTGCCGTTCTTTTAGAAAGATTTTAAAATGAAAGTATGATAGGAGGAATAACTATGGGAAGAGGAACAAGATTTTTAGAATCATCAGCAACAGAACAAGAGGATTCTTATGGGTACAGAGTAGAGTGGGATGATTATATAACGGTTGATTATGATTGGAACGAAAAGTGTTTAAAAACAGAGCATCATGGTTCAAATTCAAGATATGTATCCGGGTTTGATAATGCATGGGATGTTTTCAATGATTATCGTGATAATCCAGATTATGTAGGAGTGAGATTAATTCAAATTGATTCGAGTGGGTCAGAAAGTATTTATGCATCGAAGTAATAGAGAAAAGTTTCAAATTGAAGAAATCTTGGGACAAATTTAGAACAACTCTCGCAACAAATTATACCAAGTTATAATAAGTATATCTATGCAGACAGAATGAGTTCCAGACCACTTGGAAAAGTAGATTAGGTGTAGTTTACATATTAAATTTCTAAGAATTATAGATAGCAATTTAATTACAAATGCTTTATTATGAAGTTGGGTTTTAATGTAAGGTGGAACGGAGGAAAAATGAAACAAGCGGACAGAGAATTAAAACTAGTAAGGCAAGTGTGGCAAGAAATACCTGCAAACACATATCCTTCTCCTGGCCAAAGCAAGGAAGCAAGGCTTAAAAGGATGTGCGAATTGAATCCAGGAATGAGAATGACAGAAGCAAGCGATATTTACGAACGAAATATACGTTATATATGATTAGGATTCTTTAGGGTGCTTTTCTAATGTTGAAAAATGGCATATTTAGGTTTATTATAATTGCAAGGGTTCTCGATGTAAGAGAAAGGAGTAAATATGGCAAGATGTATTAACTGCGGAAATACCGGTGCAGAATACCAACATTATGATGGCGGGTATGTTTGCGAGGGTTGTGTTGGAAGCTATTTCACATGTCCAGATTGTGGAAGAGTATTTGACCAAGACGATTATGAAAACGGTGATGCGGGTAATGGATTTTGTGCTAAATGTGCACCTAACCATTGATTTAATTAGAAATACCGCCCATTCGAAAGAGTGAGTGGTATTTTGTTATAGGTTGGAAACTTATGTACATTAAAAACATCGGTAAAGTGACACCTGTATTATGGCAATTACACAGATTCTTTTGGTTTAATGGTTCAAAATGAACCTATAAATGACCCAATAATGACCCAATAAATGACCCAATAAAATCCATACCAGACAACCGAATATTTTCTGGATTCGGGACAACTTTGGGACAACTCCCATAACAAAATATAATAACTTACAATAACTACAAAAAACATAAACCCGCATTTTCTACGGGTTTAACACGTTATAACAACTTATAAAACTAGTCCAAACGCCCCTCATTCCTTTAGATAACTAAGAGAAACAGTCCTAGAGATAGGGCTGTTTTTCTGTTGGTGGGAAAGATTGACAATCTTAAATTCACGGCGTACAATGAAAGTACTATGAGAATGGAGGTTATGCCATGAGAAAAATGAGAAAATCGATTTCCATCCTATTAATTATAGTGCTTTGCTTAGGTGTTGTTCCGGGTAATTGTTTTGTATCGGAGATAAAAGCGGCAGAGACCATAGAGGGTTATTATGGAAAACAGCTTACGCAGGAACAGAAGCAGTACTATCTGATTTTAAAAGAGGCATATATTGGTGAAAGTGATTTCGCAAAAGTATTTTCACAGGATATATCGATAACACTGTCAGAGCCTGTTCTCTGTGACACAGAAGGTGAATTGGAGGCGGCAGCACGAGAGCAAATGATTGCAGCAAACTATGGGTATATGGCACTCATACATGATTATCCGCAAGTGTTCTGGACAAACGGAATAAGAGTGGGATATCAATACCGCAAACACTCAACAGGAGAGTATGAACTGACGACAATAACACTGCAAGTGGCAGATGCCATCGCTGTAGATAATACGATGCTTGCAGAATATAATACAGGCATTCAAGCCGCGGTAGCAGAGGTTGTAGGTGGCTTAGCTACTGATGCTGAGGTTTATGATTATTATAAAGCAATTCACGATTGGGTTTGCGAGCAGATCACATACAATTATGCAGCAGTGGACGCACCGGAGTCTCATAGAGAAGCATACACAAGTTATCCTGTCTTCACAGAAGAGGCGGGAGCATCTGTGGTTTGTGAAGGATATGGAGAGACTTATAAAATCCTGTGTGACCAAATTAAAAGACAGTATGATATTGATTTGGAATGTGTGCTTATAGACGGCGTAGGAGTTACTGATGACGGACAAGAAAATCATCTGTGGAATGCAGTTCGTATGCCGGACAATAATTGGTATGGCGTCGATGCCACATGGGATGATCAGACAACCATAATAGATACATATTTCCTATGTGGAAAAACAACGGTGGGAATTAGCGGTCATACATTCAGTATTGACCATGTCGCAAATCCGCAAGTGTCATCGGTGGTAACACTGCAATATCCGGATATCGCGACATATGGATATGGTGTTGAGAATACGTTTGACTGGAATTATAAGAACGGGACACTGACGATTACAGGAAGTGGTGAATTACCAGATTACCTTGCAGGAGAAGGAGCACCATGGTATCAGTATAAAGACGACATTACAACTGTCGAAATCAGCAAAGACATAGAGTGTGTACCGGAAGGATTACTTGCTAATTATAAGAACATTAAGAATTTAAACATTCCGTTCGTGGGACTAACCAGAGATTCTGTAGATGATGAGGCAGTTTTGGGGATTTTGTTTGGCAAGACTTCAAGCGGAGTTTACCAATATTACAAAGCAGAAGGTGGATCTTATTATTCCTATTACTATGCGATACCGAAGAGCCTGGAGAAGGTTACAGTTACAGATGCAGATAAACTTTCTTTAGGAGCATTTCATAACTGTAGTAATTTGAAATCAATCATTTTGAATGAAGGAATTGAAACAATTGCTTCTTACAGTATAGCAGCGTGCGCTTCGCTAGTAGAGATTGTGATTCCAAGCACAGTGACTTCTATAGAGGAATATGCATTAAATGGTTGTAGAAGTCTGCAGAACATTACACTCCCATTCGTGGGCTCAGGTGTAAATGCAAACGAGAGTTATGATGCTGTCTTTGGATATATTTTTGGAAGAGCGGACGCAGGAGTCTCACAGTATTATAAGTACAACGCCGGTTCATATTCCGGATACAAATATCAGATTCCGACCACATTAAAGAAAGTAGTCATTACAAAGGATACAAGTATACCTACAGGAGCTTTCAGTGGTTGTGCATCTATTCATCAAATAGAATTATGTGACGATGTACAAAAAGTCGGAGTAGTTGCATTCTACAATTGTACGGGATTAAAAAGCATTTATTTTAAAGGGAATGCACCGGAGATACAGAGCAATGCGTTCAGTGGCTGTGGAACTTTGAAAGCATTGATTCCAAAGAATAATTCGACATGGAAAGCATCCAATAAATTAAATTACAGTGCAGAACAGATCAACTGGGAAAGCGTAAACACAGTAGATACTCTTGCAAAAATAGCAAGTGCTAAGATTAGTTTGCAGGATAAAATTGCCGTGAAGTTCTTGGTAACTTTAGACGACAGTGTTTCGCAGGATGATTATTTAAAAGTGGTTATCAATGGCAAGGAGTCTTTAATCAAAGTATCACAAGCAACGAAAACAGTAAGTAGTCTAACGGGCGAAGAGAGATATGTTTTCGTATGCAAAGTGAATTCGAAGGAAATGACGAAAACAATCAAGGCACAGATGGTTATTGGCGGCGAAGAAGGCACGAGCATTTCCTACTCTGTAAAAAAATATACAGATGCAGTATTGGCTCTGTCAGAAGGCTTGTACGAGAAAGAAAAGACGATGATCCGCGCAATGCTGAATTATGGCGGTTATGCACAACAGTATTTCCTGACAGACATCGAATTGCAGCAGGCGACTTTAGCAAATGCGAGTCTGTATACACCTGAGACAGACCCTGTATTAACGACAACAGCATTTAATTTGGATTCATACAAGGCGACAGGTGAGCATCTCGACAGACTTGGAGTTTCCTTACTTCTGGAATCTGAAACAGAATTGAGAATTTATTTCACGCCGGAAGCAGGGAAGACAGTAAATGATTATTCGTTCTCCGTTGTTGGAGTAGGAAATCAGTGGACAACCGGAATGGCAGAAGGAAAATGTTATGTTGCAATAACCGGAATTGAAGCAAATGAATTGCACAACATGTACACCGTAACAATCACTTCGAAAGCGAATGGAAGTTTATTTGCTTCTACTACATGCGGTGCATTTACGTACGTCAAAACTGTTTTGGAAGATAATAGCCAAGGCGAGAAGCTAAAGAACCTTGTGAAAGCAATTTATTTGTATCACGCAGCTGCCGTAGAATATGGCAATTAACATAGCAAGGAGGGAACACGATGAACACATATGAAAAGCCGAATTTTGAAACAATCGGCGTTGAAGTATCGAATATTATTACAGAAAGTTTAGAGTTACCTGAAATGCCGGTTGATTCTTTTTAATGGACGAGGTCTGGTATGAAACAGCATAAAAAACTAATTATTTTGCTTATAGCACTTCTGCTTGTTTGTGTTGGATTGGTGTCGGCTGGTCTACACAAAAAACTCAAAGGGCAGCACGATTATACAACACATGACGTGAATCCGATTGATTTGGAAGAAAGCAATCAGAAGGATGACACGGGAGGAGATTCTGATGATAAGGATTCTGAAGAAGCAGATGACGGTGCACCGGAAATGGGAATTGGTGTAGATGCAGAAGAACAGGAAGAAGAGAATAACCAAGAAGAATCAGATAAAGGAGTGGAATTGCCAATATTACCACTTCAGTAAAAAGTACGGGAGGATGACTGAAAAGTTGTCCTCTTTCTTTGTTGTGCTTTTTACTTATGTCTTCTACCCATAATTTACATTTGCTAATGTCGAAACTTGTAACAATTTGTTGAAATGAAATTATAGGTATAATATAATTAGTATATGAACTAGAACGAAAGGGTGGGTAGTTATGAAGTGTAGTAAATGTGGTTTTGAATTAAAAGAGGATGAGAAATTCTGTGGCAATTGTGGGGCGAGCATAAGCGAAGAAATATCCGCGGAGCCAAGCGTAAGCGAAGAGGTATCTGCAGATGAGGCCGTAAGCCAAGAGGAAGTTGCTGTACCAAGCCAGAAGAAATCCAAATTATCAAAAGTATTAATTGTGCTGGCAGCTGTTGTAGTTGTACTTGGTGCTTGTTTCTTTGCATTTAAGGACGTAATTGTAGGAAGAGTGGCATTCTTGCTTCCTGCTGAAAAGCAATTACAGTTAGCATTCAAGCAAGCAGCAAAAGATTGGGCTGAAAAATCAGGCGACTTTGTAACAGATGCAAGTGATATTGAAGTAGCACCAGTGGGAACTGCGTCAGGCGACATTTCCATTGCAATTGGAGATGAGGCAAAGAAAGAGCTCGAAAAAGCAGCAAACATTGACTTGGGCGATGTAAATAAGATCTTCTTGGAATATGATGGATGTTCTAAAGACGCTCAGCTTCTTTATGATATGACTATTGGCATAGGCAAAACGAAGATTATGTCAGTGAATGTAGTTATGGATATGGAAGAGGGAGTTATGGCGATAATCATCCCGGAATTAAGTAACAAAGCAATTGAGTTTAACATGGAAAATGATATGGGCATCGATGTAGACGAATTCAGAGAAGCTATGGGACAGAGCGAAGAAGTTGAAGAACTCATTGATGATATCTTGCCAAGTGAAAAACTGTTAGCAGACATTATTCCAAGATACATTGCTGTTATGGTACAGACAATTGATGAAGTAGAGAGAGAAAAGGAAGTCGTAAAGGTAGAAAAGATTTCACAAAAGGCTACTGCTTTGATTGTAAAATTAGACGACAACTTGTTGAAAGAAGTTGCCAAAGTATTCGTACAAGAGCTCAGAGAAGATGCAGCATTGGAAGAGTACATAAAATCAGCAGCCAAGGCAATTGCAGAGTTCAGTGACGAGACCATAAGTGATAGTGAACTGGAAGAAAACTATAATGAAGTGTTAGACAATCTTGAAGAAGAACTTAATTCAATGGCCGATGAGGAAGCGTTCCAAAAAGGCGTTAAGGTTGTGACATGGGTAGATTCCAAGAATGATATCATAGGTATTGAAATCGAAGACACTCTTGAAGTTATGGGTATTAAGGATGGAAACAATGTAGCAAGATACATTGAATTTATCGAACCAAGCAACAAAGAAAAACTTGCGAAAATCGTTGTAGAAGGACAAGAAGACAAGGAAGTATTTGCCGGAGAAGTTACATTATATGTCAGAGGAGAAGAGGTGTTCTCTGTAAAGGTTGATAAATATCAATGGACAGATGAAAACATTGATTTAGTAGCAAGTTTTGGTATTACTAAGGATATGTTAAAAGCAATGGATATGGAAATTCCATATGGCGATATTACACTCAAAGTAGAGATGTCTTCAACAGGAGAAAAAGCCAACCTTTCAATGAAGGTCATTATAAATGATAAAGAATGGGTTGTTTTGGAAACTACAGGAGAACAAAAGAAAGAAGAAACAGTAATCTCATATCCATCTAATAAAGTTGGAATTGCAAACATCAATGAATGGATAGCGACGGTTAACGCAGAAGAAGTAGTTAACAACTTAGACGAATCCGGTGTATTAGATATTGTCGGCGTGAAAAAAGCAGATTTAATGAATCTTATTCAACAATATAAAAATTATTATGGTAGCTATTAATTAATAAAGAAAGAGAATCCGATATGAAAATTAATATACAAGGCATTCAGAAAACCTTTGGGAAAAAGGAGATTCTGAAAGATGTTTCTTTTTCTGCAGAATCGGGCAAATGCGTAGGAATTCTAGGAGAAAATGGAAGTGGCAAGTCGACCTTGTTCTCAGTTCTTTTGGGATTACAGAAGGGCGAGGGACATTTCTGGTGTGACGGGATTGATCTTATGAAGGATTCGAAAGCAAGAAGTAAAATGGTGGGTTTTGTGCCGCAAAACCCACCATTAATTCATGAACTTTCGGGGACAGACAATTTAAAATTATGGTATTCCAAAAAAGAAATGGAAAAGGAGCTCGCAGGAGGAGTTCTAGAATTGCTTGGCATACCGGAGTTTTCTCAAACGATTGTCAGCAAGATGTCGGGAGGAATGAGAAAACGTTTATCAATTGGTTGCGCAGTTGCGAGAAAGCCGTCCATCTTATTTTTGGATGAGCCATCAGCAGCGCTGGATCTTGTGTGTAAAGAAAAAATCATTGAATATTTAAAGGGATTTAAAGCAAATGGAGGAATTGTTGTCATCGCTACACATGATGTTTCCGAGTTGGAAATCTGTGATGATTTGTATATTCTGAAAGGTGGCAAACTTCATTTGTATCAGGAGCAAAGAGAAATTCACAAGTTAGTTGGATGTTTGAAAGATGAATAGATTTTTTGGATATATAAAAGTACAATTTATTCGGGCCATAAAGCATTATCCAATCATTTTGATTTTTACCGCTATTCTGACCATTAGCGTTGTGTTTTTTGTGAAAGTGATGTTTCAAACCAAAGATGGTGAGGAAGGGAAAAAACGCTTTGAAATCGGATTGGTAGGCGATTTGTCAGAAACATATTTGGACATAGGAATTGTTGCATTAAAGAATCTTGATTCGTCTCAGTATTATGTGGAATTCACAGAGATGGAAGAAGACGAGGCAAAAGAGAGATTGCTAGACGGGGAACTCTACGGCTATGTGTTAATTCCGGAGGGTTTTGTAGAATCCATAGTATATGGTGAAAACAAGCCATTAACATATGTTGCGGCAAATAATCCGGCGTCTTTTGGACCAATGATGGCAAACGAAATTATTCGGGTTGTTTCCCAAATGGTTATTCAATCACAGAATGGTATTTACGGACTGATTGATATCGCAGAGCTTTATGATGTTTCGAAAAAAACATATAATAAAGCGATTAAGGATATGAATATAGAGTATATCAGCGTGATACTTGATAGAGAAGGATATTATGAAACTACTTATGTGGGACTGGGGAACGGTCTTTCTTATAAGGATTATTATATATGCGCATTTTTAATCCTGCTGATTCTTCTTTGGGGCATCGCGTGCGCTTCATTAATGACGCGACACAGCATGGGGCTCTTAAGAGTGTTGAAATCCAATGGTTATTCCATGGGAGGCATGCTCTTGGGAGACTATATTCCATTTCTGCTACTAATGAGCATAAATATGGGAATCTTGGTGTTATTCGGAAATCAAGGAATAGGAACACTTGTTCGGATTTTACCGGCTGTGATATTGCTTACAGCAATGCAATTCTTATTATATGAGTTGTCATCGAATATTATCACGTCCGTTTTATTGCAATTGTTCGTGACAGTGTTTCTGTCATATGCTTCGGGATTGTTTTATCCGATATACAGTCTGCCGCAGATTATACAAGTTTGCAGCAGAGAATTGCCGGTAGGCATTGCATTTGAATATCTTTCAGAGATATTAAAAGGCAAAACAGGGTGGGAAACCTTACCTCAGATATGGATATATAGTTTTGCATTCCTTGTTCTTTCCTATGTGGCACGTTATTACAAATTAAGGAGCAACAGATATGAATAGTAGAGTGTTTACTTGGTATTTGATGCTAAACAAGAGATTGTTGAAAAAGGCGGGATTCCTGGTTATTTTATTCCTGATTCCGATATTTGCTCTTGTATTTCAATTATGTTCCAAAGATGATACAGGTGGATTTTTACGAATCGCACTTGCGGTAGAAGATGCAGATGATAAATTGGCGGTTACACTCATGAATCAGGTAAAAACAGAAGGCAAAGTCTTTCAGTTCAGCATCTATGATTCTCCGGAACAAGCAAAACAGGCAGTAGAAGCCGCCAAAGCAGATGTTGCATGGGTATTTGTAGAAAATATGCAGGAGCAATTCCAGAAAATCGGAGCAGAAAAAAAACAGACGCTGGTTAAGATATATGAGTCGGAAGAAAATACCTTTTTAAAACTGGCGAGGGAGAAGCTATTTGCTACTTTATATCCTCATATGGCATACTATATGTATGAAGACTATATCAAAAATGAGATGTTGCCGGACGAAAATGTAAGCGACGAATTGTTGAGAGAAGAATATGAAGTTATCAGTGACCAGGATGACTTTATAGAATATGAATTCCTAGATTCAGACCAGAAAGATGTAAACGATGTGAATTATATCACATCCACCTTCCGGGGATTGTTAACAAGTTTTATGTTATTGTCAGGCATGGCAGCTACCATGTATTTCTTGCAAGATGACGAAAAAGGTGTGTACTCCTGGATGCCAAAAAGCAAGCGGATTTTTGTGTCTTGGGGAAATAATGTGGCGGCGTTGTCTTTGGCAGCAGTATCTGCCAGCGTGGCTTTATTAGCGAGTGGAAACTATACGGATTTTGGAAGAGAAATAATAGCCATGATTCTATACATATTTGTGGGGGCATCCTTCTGTAGCATTTTGGGAACTATGTGTCGAACAGTAAAAGGTATGTCCATTGCATTGCCTGTTGTATTGGTTCTTTCCATCGTATGTTGTCCGGTGTTTTTCAACACGCGTATGCCGTTAAGACAGGTATTGCCGCCATATTTCTATCTATATGCAATCAACAATACTAAAAACCTTGTGTGGATGTCGATTTACTGTGTAATTGCTTATCCACTTGGATACCTTTTGAGTCGAGAGATTAAAATTAAAGGGCGACTGAAAAATTGAAAAAGAGTCCTAAAGAAAAGGAAAATTTAACACTTGAATGAGAATAGAGTTGAAAAACGAAATAGTCCGTGTTAGACTATTCATAGAGAACAATCGTGTTACAGGGTGGCGGACCTCAATTCTACATAGAATGGGGGTGGTGCTTATGAACAATAATCGTTTCGATTTCAAAGACATAATTGCCTTTGCCACGTTCATTATAGTATTGCTAACATTCGTTTTTACGTTTGTGAGATAATATTTTAGCATGAAAAAACCACCCTTTGAACTTTGGCCGAGTAAAAGGGTGGCTATTCACTATTTATCACGAGGTCAACCCCTTGTGGGCGGTTGTTCTCTTTTCTACATCTTGAATATATCATATCTTGCGCAGAAGTTCAATAAGGAATTACAGAAGAATAAAATAAACTCTTTCCAATTGAATCAATCTGTGCTAGAATAAATATGAGGAATCAAATCTCAGTGTAAGGACTGTGCAGCAATGCACAGCTCTTGGACTGGGATTTTTTGTTTTTATACGACAAGAAGATTCCATACAAAAAGATAAGAATGGGGTGAGGTGAAATGCAAAGTGTTGGCGTAGCAATGAAGCGAGACAGGCTTCTAAGGGTCTACAAAGTGCATGGGGATGATATTTATAGGATTTGTCTTCACTTTACGAGAAATGAAAAGAAGGCAAAAGATATCACAAAGCAAGTCTTTGTAGAGCTTTATCAAGAGATGGACGAAGTCGATTATAACCATGTCTTTGCCTATCTTGTACAGCAAGCGAAGAGGCTGTCGACAAAAAAGAACATCCATGAATTTACAAACAGGGAGGCAAGGCTATGAATGAACAATGGAGAGAAATAATTGCTGAGGAGATGGAAAGGGAAGCGGAAGCGATTATGGCAGAGGTGAACGCCGACCCCGCTTTGAAAGACGTCAAGGCTCCGGAAGGCATGTATGAGGAATTCATGCAGATGATACGTGAGTATGAGAAGCAGAAACTATATGATCAATTGTCGGAGGAAGACAGAGAGTATCTTCGCATCGGTAAGGCATATGTAAAACGGCGTCGACTGAATCGGTATATCATACTCGTGGCAGCAGTGGTGTTCGTGTTGGCGTTTGGAACGGTGAGTTTTGGAGAGAATAAAAGTCTTTTTGGTTGGCTTTCCACTCTGATTTCCGAGGGAGACAGAACAACTGTAGATTCAGAAGATGTTGAGCCACTTCTTTATGTAAATGAACATGAAGTATATGAAAAAATAGAAGAAGTGTATGATTTTATACCGGTTAGACTGGGATATCTTCCAGAGAATACGGAGTTTTATGAGGCGATGTTTGATGAAAATTTACAGTACATCAATATGGTATATGAAATGAATGACGAAACAAGTTTATCATATATCATTAGGCCTAACTATCGCGAAGCATCGTTTGGTACAGTTATTGATGATGAAAGAATACAAGAGTATCAAATGGAGGTAAATGATGTAGATGTCGAGATTACAGAATATATTATTATGGAAACCGGAACAAAAAAATGGACTGTTCAATTCACATACGAGGATGTAGTATATATGATTAGACTTTCAAAGGTTCAAAAAGAAGAGGTAGAAAAGGTTGTCATGAACCTAGACTTTTAAGAAGCATAAATAAACATATGGGAGGTGTATTTCAAATGAAAAAAAGAATATTTAGTTTATTATTGGCAATAGTGTTATGTATTATGGGAGTAATCATCCCAAGAACAGAAGCAAAGGCAGAAGTAATTAGTGAAGATATAGCGTTTTCCGATCTCCTGACAGATGATGCGTTAATCGGATATGCGCAGAATCAAACATGGGGCGTATATTTCTCAGACGGAGGTTCCATTATTAACAAAATATCATCAACCAAAGTTGGTGCAGGTGGCGTGACAAATGCAAATGTGAAATGTACGGTTAAAGTAACGGTCATTCTAGAACGCAGGAACTCAGACGGAGGTTGGGGCAGAGTTACTTCATGGAACCAGACGAACACAAATGCATACTCGGTTGTAAGCAGTAAGAGTGTTACCGTGGCAAGTGGATACTACTATCGCGTGAGATGTTATCATTATGCGTCTACTGATACCAGCAGTTCATTTACCAATGCATTATGGGTTGGTAATTGATGAACCCATGAACAAAAGGTCCCTTGCTCGTAAAGCCGGGGACCTCTCTATAAAATGCGTTGTCGGTTCGATTGTTTTTAAAGTACCACACGCAAAATAAACATATTGTCTTTTAGTGAAAACTGATATTTGCCGCCCAGTTTTTCGGTCATATACCGAATACTCTGTGTGCCGTATCCGTGACCCTTCTGGTGAGTGATTGGAATTCCGTCAATAATAACGGGCGTTTTGTCAAACGGATTTTTAACGGAAAGAAGTAGTTTGTCACCAGAATTCTTAAGCATCAGTTTTATGAAACGTTCTGTAACAGGAAGGCCTTCCTGTGCATTCACCGCATTTTCCAAAGCATTTGAAATAATGGAAGAGAATAAAATTTCGTCTACAGGAAGATCCTCGACCTCTATGGTTATCAAGAAATCGATTTCTTGTTCTTTACACCTACTCTGAAAATTAGCAAGGATGTAATTGATGGTATCGTTTTTGCAATATCTATGCAAGGAAGCAGATTCGACTTGTTTTACAAAACCGGAAATGGTTTTAAGAGCCTGTTCCTTATCGTCTTGTTCGATGCAAAGAGACAAATTGCCGAGTAATAGCCTCATATCGTGGCGAAGCAGACTCGTTTCAAGGTTACTTTTTTTAATCGTCTCCACTTCTTTAGCTTGTTGTTCAACAGCTATTTTGATAATTTCTTCTTTATGCTCCGCTTCCATTCTTTTTTCGTATTCTTTGTAATAGACAGTACAAAATAACATAAAAGATATGCAGAGAGCAAAGGATAAGAACTCCGCCGCTAAGCGGTAATGGCTCACCCATAAATCCGTGTAAATACCCACGACATAGTCAAACATATAATAAATCAGAGGAATGCTACAGAAAATCAAAACACTGCGAGTATCCTTGTTAAATATTTTTGATATATAAGCGGCAAGATAACGAAGGGTCACAATACCAACAATTAGGGCAACAATGATTTTCACGCACCATACAACAGTGCTGCTATGAACAAACGATTCCACGAGTAAACCAAACCATTTAGAAGGCTGGCAGCACAGGTAAGCCAATGAAATCGAGGCGCTTGCAGTAATGATTCGTTTCTTAAAAATCAGGCATAATAGAACGAGTAGTGGAAGATGAACGATCAACGGATATAACTGCCATACGGTCTGCTCTACGCCACCTGAAAAAATCAGCGCGGCCACCTGTGTAAATGCACATATTGCAAAGATAGACGAAACAATAAAAAGATTTCTTTTATTAAAACGTACTTCGCAAAAGGCGGCAGATAAAAGAACACCCCAAAGCAGAGTTAATGCATGATGTAAATAGAAAAGAATGGTATCTATCATATATCATCACCTGCTTTCTGAAAAATCACACGAAAATACATATCTTCAAACGTTTTTTGATGACTTCGTGCAATAGGAATGCGATCATTCGAGCGCATAATTACTTCTGAGTGTGAATAGCAGTTAATATGATGGATATTTACAATATAACTGCGGTGACATTTAAAAAAGCCATCTTCAAGAAGCAATGTATCCCCATAAGTGTAAAGCGGTTCGATGGATTCCACCACCTTGTTGTCGATTGTATGAAAAACAATATGCTTGCTTTGTGATTCAATGTATTCAATATTTGAAAGAGGAATTCTATGTATGGCATCAAGTCCTTTTATGGTCAGACACTTTGAAACACTCATGATTTCAGATATTAATTCCTCTAAGCAGGCAAAAAGCTTGGCGGGTTCAATCGGCTTTAATAAATAATTGTTTGCCTTTACCGAATAGGAATCTACAGCAAACTCCGGGGATGAAGTTAAAAAAACGATTTTAACATTCTTATCGTTTTCTCGAAGTTCCCTTGCAACCTCTATACCGTTAAGCAAAGGCATAACCACATCAAGCAAAATGATATCAAACGGATTCTGAGAATGTGCCAAAATCAAAGAATCACCATCTTCAAACAATGTTACAACTGTGTTTTGTGGGTGGTTATCCCAATGCTCAATCAAAAACTTTGTCTGATTTAAAAAAGCAGTGGAATCATCACAAAGACCTATTCGAATCATTTTGGCACCTCCTTTGTGCAAATTTGAACAATATAATTATATCATAGTAAAAAAATAGATTCAACGGCATGAAATTACCGTTCATTCCTTAAAAAAAGCAATTCATTCTTTAAATCTTTTTAAAAATCTATTTTCTGATATGATATATTCTGCTATACTACTCATAATAAGGGGTATTATACCAGGAAGAGAGAGGAATATCTATGAGTACAGAAGGAAAGAAAAAGAACAATAATATGGGGCACAAGTTCTTTACCGTGCTTGGTACAATTCTTTGTATCATTCTAATTCCCATATTAATCATCAACGTGACGCTGATTATAAAAAGCTTCACGAATAAAGATGAAGTGCCAAGTCTTGGCGGAAAGTTTCCGCTGATTGTATTGACCGACTCTATGCGTGAGGAGATTAAAGGCGGTGACCTTATTATCTGCGATGTGATTGATGCAGAGGATGTAAAGGTCAATGACATTATCTCATTTTTCGACCCGGCGGGTAATGGAACAAGTATTGTAACCCACCGTGTTCTTGAGATTGTTGAAGAAGATGGAACTATCATGTTCCGAACAAAAGGTGATAACAATAATACAGAAGATAAACATCTAGTACCTGCAGGTAAATTAGTGGGAATCTACCGCATGCGTATTGCAGGCGCAGGAAACATTGCCATGTTCATGCAGAGTACAGCAGGACTTATCGTATGTGTTGTTGTTCCAATCATTCTGCTAGTTGGATACGACATGCTTCGCCGAAGAAAATATGAGGCATCTAAGAAGCAAGACACAGATGTATTGCTTGCCGAACTCGAAGAACTTCGTGCAATGAAAGCAAAGCAAGACGAGCAGAATAATCAATAAGTGTATATTCTTCCTTCGGAAGCCACGTTCCGAGGATGATATATAAATACATAATATGCTTTCTCGGGAGAGGAAGAATAGATTGGGGAAAATCCCCAAGAAAAAGAAAGGAGATATATTACTATGAAGAAAAACAAAACAATGAGACTTGCTTCCGGTCTTTTGGTAGCAGTTCTCCTTACAACATGTGCTATTTCTGGCACATTCGCAAAGTATGTTTCTGATGCAACAAACTCAGATACTGCAAGAGTTGCAAAATGGTCTATTGAAGTGGAAGGTGAAGAAATTGGTGTAGCAGGTGACCCAGTAGTTGCCTTTGACCTTTTCGAAACAGTTAAGGATACTGCCGGTGCTGATGAAGCAGATGTTAAAGTTGGCACGGGAGACGAACACATCATCGCTCCTGGAACATCTGGTTCTTTTGCAATTGATATTGCAAACAAATCTGAAGTGAATGCAAAATATACTATTGCGCTTGAAGAAACAAATACTGGGAATATTCCATTACAGTATAGTGTTGATGGCACTACTTGGAAGGATTCTATTGCTGAACTTGTCATGACTGATCTTACCAATCAAGATATTGCAATGGGAACAGGTACAGCTACGGAAACTGTTCACTGGAGATGGGTATTTGAAGGAACAACTCCAGGTGCTCATGCTGGACAGACAGATGAAACAGATACAGCTCTTGGAAATGCTACAACTGCAGCGACAGTTACTATTAAAGCTACTATTACAGTAACACAAGTAGACTAATTTTTTTTACTCAACTAAATAATTATATTTTTATTACATAACTAACGTCGCTGCCCTTCGTGGCTGGGCAGCGGCTATTATGTTCTTACTTTTTCTGAGCATATTGAATGGCAGTATGTTTAGAAAAAGCAAGAAACAGGAAAGGAGAGGTTCCATTGACTAGAGAAGAACGGCAAAAGACATCAAAATATTGGATATTACTGCTTTGTATACTGCTTCTTATCTTGGTATTTGCCAGCGGAATATTTCTTGGTATACGACTTGGAAAGTTTACAAAAGTGGAACCATACACCGAGATTACCTTAAGTGATAAAGATGATAACGGGGATAAAGATAATACAGATGGTGACGATAAAAATGGCGATGCAGAGGAGGAATTTGTTCCACAGCCGGGCATAGCCATTGTTGGACAGAACGAAGATGGTTCGGTTGTTGCAGACATATCAATTTTTCGTGCTACATATGGCAATAATGAGGACGAGATTACGGTTCGTTCGCTAGGCGGAGAAAAAGTAGTGGCACCTGGAACGATGAACAAACATATAGTCCGCGTTATGAACACGGGAAATTGTGCGTTGGATTATGAATTGTTTCTTCAGGATTTATTCCCGCAGGTAGCAGATGATAGAACAGTGCCGATAGAGATTCGCGTGTCAGATTCCAAAGGGAGATATGTGATGGGTTCAGACGAAGAATGGATACCACTCAAGGATTTGGATCAGATTGCAGATTCCGGAACAGTAGGAAAGCACTGCTACGAGTACTACACATTGGAGTGGCGCTGGCCATTTGAGACAGAGACGAATACAGACGTATATGATACGTTACTTGGAACATTGAGTGAGACAGAAATCATAGAGTGCGGCGTTAAGATTAAAACTTATGCAACTCTGAATCCTGATGCAAATGCACAGGGAGGTATCTGGGTACCGCAGACAGGAGATTACAGTCAGGCAATCCTGTGGATTTCATTGTCCGGCGTCACACTTGGTGTCATACTGATACTTGTGTTTGGAGGCAAGAGAAGACACGACGAGGAGGAATAAGAGTGAAGATTATTCGCTGGATTGTGCTTATTGTATGTGGAGCAATCTTAGGATTTAATATATATAACATCAATGCGAATCGTCTGATGAGAAATCAATTGCCAATGCCATTTGGATATGGAATGGCAACGGTACTATCCGGCAGTATGGAGCCGGAGTTCTCAAAAGGAGATTTGCTGATTGTCGGTGAACCAGATGAATTGAAGATTAATGATATAGTTGTCTTTGAAGATGGCAGTTCATTGGTCGTTCATCGCATTATCGATATACAGGATGAAACACTTGTTACAAAAGGCGATGCCAATAACGTGGCAGATGAGCCAATTACGCAGGATGCCGTCAGAGGCACGGTAATTGCATGCATTCCATCTGTCGGTGCCGCAATTGATTTTATCAAGACACCAATTGGTACGATACTGACAATAGCACTTGCAATTCTATTTTTAGAGTTGCCTGTATATATGGGAAAGCGTCAGGATGACGAGGAGTTAGAGAGTCTGAAAGAAGAAATCAGACGTTTAAAAGAAGATGTAATAAAATAGTAAAGGAGGCAAGAAGCGTATGAAACGACAGTATAGAAAAGGCTTGAATATTCCTATGATTCTTGCCTGTGTTTTGTTTTGTCTTACACTGTTTTCAATTCATTTCATGGGTGGTCTGTATGCCAAGTATACCGCTCATACATCTGCAAGTGATGAGGCGAGAGTAGCAAAATTTGATATTTCAGAAAGTGGTGCATACTTTTCTGAGGAACTATTGATTGAAGGTACTCCGGGAAGCGTTGAAAGAGAGATAGTTGTTAATAATAATAGCGAGGTTGCAGTTGCTTATATTGTAACTATAAAAAACACAACGAAGAACATCCCTTACAAATTTTCCGTTAATGGCAGTACAGCAACTCTAAACGAATGCAGTGTTACTTGCTATTTAGAACCTAATTCTGAAAACAACATTATTAAAATTGCTGCCATATGGGATGAAAAAGATGCCCTTAATTATATGGGCATGGTAGATTTGGTCAAACTGACTATTAGCGCGCAACAGGTGGATTAACGAGGAGTAATGGTGGATGTACATAGAAAAATTAAAGGATAGATTTTCTCATATACAAAAACGAAATATCATTATCATAGCAGTGGTGCTATTGCTTATTATGGCCGGCAGTGTTTTTGCGAAATATATTTTTAACACCGGAGGCAGGAATTTATTATCCGCAAAGGAATTCTATTTTACAAGCAATTTGTTGACAGAGGACAAGGCAAAGTATGTTTTGAATTCCACCTCAACCGAGATTTCATTTACTCTCGGAAACAATGCGGATAAATTACGTTACTCACAAGATGACATTCAGTATTCGATTGCGGTGGAGAGTAAGAACGGAGGGAGTACTCCGACACTCGTATATGCAGACGACGAGAAAGTTCTAAAAGGGGGAGCTGTTGATACTACTTCCGTCACAATGAAAGGTCTCGAGATGGGAAAAACCTATGTTGTTACTGCAACAGGTCAGGCCGGTTATAAGCAGACATTAAAAGCTGAGTTTGAGGTATCCGATAAAGATGAAAATGTATATAAGTATTTGGACGTCTCAAATGATAAATATTTATTGCTGACAGTGTGGGCAGAAAATGTTACAGGTAATCTCAAGATAGAGGTTAATAAAACCGGTTTGGTTCCTGACAATACCGATCCTGCACTTCGGAATATGTACAATTATAAAGATGGTGTTTATGAAGTAATGGCAGGAAACGATGCAATTGATGACACCAAGAATTATTTGAAGAAATATTCGTCATACACATATCGTTTTTTTGTCTCAGAAAATAAGATTTATAGTGTAGACGATTTTAATGTTTTTATAGAAAACAATGGTACCAAATATCTCGCAGAGAATAGTATACCAAAATAGAAGGGAGTGATGCGCAATGAAAACAACTGAACAGCAAAAAACAACTTTCGCGTTTCTTGGCGCATTACTTTTTCTAATCGTTTCTCTGCTCATCTCTGTTTTTATTTCGTCTGTGGCAGCGACGACAATGGTAAGTGCAGAGCAGAACGGCTCAAGGTTGATTACTAAAGCTGAGGGAACAATTACATCTTATCAATGGCAAGTTGCGGATTCGCCAGATGGTGAGTTTGAAGATATTGTCGGTGCAGACAGTTGGCACTATGATATAAACGAAAGTGATGAAGGAAAATATATCAAAGCAATAGCGAATGGAACAGAAACTAATGTCATAGGTCCCATTGGTAAACTTGTTATTTTTGACCTTTCCCTAGGCAGTGTCACTTTTGGTACGACCTATTCGGGTAACAATGGTGCTGTTACCGGTACTCACGTTGCGTCGAACATATATGTAGTAAAGCAAAGTAATACGGATACTTACTCGAAAAACATAATTAAATTCTCCGGTACAGTTAGTGATCCTTTTGATGTTACACTTTCTGGCATTCACTTAGGAAGTGAACCTATAACAACGTATAAACCGAATACAAGTGCGACAGGAAAATATACGGAAGGTGTTATAGATCTTCAGCCCGGAAATGAGACTAAATCCAAAAAAGTTATCCTTCGATTGAAAGGAGAGAACATTGTCCGTGCTATTCATTATTATACGAATAATGGTGCATCGAGCTCATCGCTGAAAATTACGGATATAAATGGAGACAAAGCAACTGATGGCGGCTCTCTTTACGTTCCTGTTAAGGTAGAACCAAGTAAAATCGACGAGTTTGTCAATTCAAACACTAGCTACAACCACTGGAACTCCGGCATAGGCGGCGATGACAGTACGGGTGATCGAGTAACAAATTTTGAGATTGCGGGCGGTAAACTGCAGGTGCTGACTACCTATGCTGATAACTGTACAGCCATTGGTGCTGGTGGAAATGGGCCTTGTACAATGACGATTTCCGGTGGTGAAATTGTCGCTCACTGTAGCGGAACCGGAACTGCCATCGGCGGCGGCATCGGCTGGTTCAGTCATGGTGGAACATCTAATATAACCATAAGTGGCGGCAGAGTTTATGCCAAAAACCATGGTCAAATATATGTAAATGGAAGTACCATTACGACCGCAGACAAGACCTATGATAAAGTGGTTGGTGGTGTTGCTATCGGTTCGGGTAGTTCGTTTGAAGCTGCGGGAAGTGAAGGCAAAGTTACGATTACCGGTGGTCATGTAGAAGCATATGGTACCTTTGGAAATGGTATTGGTGGTGGTAATAGTTCTTTGTCTACCGGAGGTAAGGCGACTATTAATATAAGTGGTGGCACGGTTATTGCGAGCTCCATTGGTGGAGGCGACAGTAAAAGTACTACGGGTGGTGCTGCAGACGTTAGTGTAAGCGGCACAGCAGATATCACCCTTATAAAAGGAATCGGTGGCGGCAATAGTATGGAAGGAAACGGTGGTAACGCTACAATCACTGTTTCTTCCGGTACAATGACTGCAGGCGGCTCCATCGGCGGTGGTAAAGGCGGTGCCGGAAACGGAGGCGATGCAACCGTTAATATTAATGGCGGGAAACTGTCTGCTGCTTCTATCGGCGGAGGAACAGGAGGTACCAAAGGTAATGGAGGTGCAGCAAAAGTGTATGTTACCGACGGTACGATCGTCACTGGTACTATTGGTGGTGGTGATACCGAAAACACTGTCGCCGGAAAACTTGGATATGCTTTAGCTGAAATCAGTGGCGGTGATATAACAGGGCAGTTTCTTATGGCTGAAGGCGGCACGAATCCTTGTACGTTCACTATGACCGGTGGAACTCTCCACGGTGTTGACACGGCGGATACATCTAAGTTTGCATATAAGCCAAATGGTGCTGCTGTATACATGGATGATTCCCGTGGTGTTGTAGAAATTTCAGGAGGCACCATCAAGGATTGTTCCGCGCAAAACGGTGGTTCTATTTATATGTCTGCCGGCACCTGTACTATTTCAGATGCGGCAATTATTGAAAACTGTGAGGCTACTGAAAACGGCGGTGCCATCTATATGGGCGGTGGTACGCTGACGGTGAATGGAGGTAGTATTCAGAATAATGCTGCTGAGATAAACGGCGGTGCGGTCTATATTGATGGTGGTAATGTTTATGTTACCGGAGGTAGCGTAATCAATAACTCTGCAGTAAACAACGGTGGTGCTATTGCTGTCAATAACGGTAATTATAAAATGAGCGGCGGTTCCGTGGATAGTAACTCTGCCAAAAACGGTGCAGGCGGCGGTATTTTTGTAAGTGCTGATGGTCATGATGTTACGGTAGATGTATTAAGCGGATCTGTAAGTAAAAATACTGCGAAAGGTAATGGCGGTGCATTTGCAGTAGTCGGAAAATCTGATGGCACAGAAAAAATAACAGTAACAGTAGGTGTCAACGAAACTCATTTTGACGTCAACGGACAATTGATTACCAATTGTGAACATGGAAGTGAGGGTGAGGGTGCCTATGACTGCCCGGTTCTTAGCCAAAACAAATCCGGAGCATCGGGTGGTGGTATCTATGTGACCGGTAACACATCAACTGTTTTAAATATTTTCTGTTTGGAGGAAAGTGGAAGCCAGGCTGATGGGGATAACGGACAGAGCCATTTTATGAAGATGGATGGCGGTAAAGTTACGATTGCAACATCTGAGCAGCTCGACGAGAATAATCAAACATCTTATCATGGTAACACACACATCCAAAATGAAGTATATGTTACTGGTGGACAAATGGATCTTTGGGGAGCGATGACCAATCCTCGTTTGGAAGATATTATCACTGTTGATATCACTAAAAAGGATGATTATTTTAAGGATCATCGTGAGAACCCGGAATCCGAGAAGTATTATAAACTTCTTTATTTTGAAAACTTTACGGACCCGATAACAAATGTTACAACAGGGCAGTACAAGGAGGTAGAAGTCAAACATGGTGACTCTGTAACTATCAGCGGTAACATTTACAGTCACCCGGGATATACTATCACCGGATGGAATACATCGAATGGTCGTCCGAATTTGGATGACTACCCGCAAGGTACATATAACAATGACCGTGGTTGGTATAAAGTTGGCGATAGTAAGTTGTTTGATGGTACAATTATCGGTGATTTGACAATTTATGCTATATGGGAGGCCAATGGATATACGGTGGTCTATAACCCAAATGTTCCGTCTGGCGAGACTTACACCGGCAAGATGGAAAATTTCAATTTTACCTATGATTTGCCAATCAAATTGAGTAAGAATCAGTATAGACGTCCCGGCTATGAATTTGTGGGATGGTGTAAAGATTCGGATGGTTCATCAAAGGTTTATGCAGATGAAGAAATGGTTACAAATTTAACCACAAAAAAGGGTGAGGTTGTTACCTTATTCGCTCAATGGAAAGAATGTGACCATAATCCTACTACACACAACTATAGTTACTCAGTTGTTGACAATGGCAAAACACTGAAAAGAGAATGTTCTTGTGGTAAATATAGTGAAGAAGCGCGTTTGTCTGCTGAGAACACAACATATAACAAGAAAACTCATCCGGCAACTATTGTGTATACATCAGATTCGTGGAAACCGACAATAGTATATGAAGCGCTAGACGGCGATGCTCTTGTCGATGGGCTTCCATATCATGCTGGAAATTATAAAGTGAGTGTCACAGAAAATGGTTATACGGCAAGTGTTACTTACACAATAGCCAAAGCAGATCAATCGGCACCTCCGAAGCCGGTGTTTGACACGAACAAGAAAGATGCAGATGGCTCCATTTTGAGTGTGAAACCGGTAGCCAACTCTTCTCTTGTGGGCACTGATGATACCTATACTTCGTATCCGGAATACAGAATCGTATATTATGAATCTGGAGTTGAGAAGAGTACTGAATGGGCAAAAGGAGCAGAAACACTAATTGATGAAAAATATGCAATTCAATTTACCTTGGATAAGGCGTTGACAAATTATTATATTCAAGCTCGTTACAGCGAATGTGATAATTATAATGCTTCTCCTGAGTCCGTTGCAGATAGCGTGTACTTCTTTGTCGGTAACGTAGAGTTTGTTGTGGTATGTGGCGAGGGTGTTAAGTATATCATTCTTACAGCAGATGGAACGGATGTTACTGTCAATGGTATTCAAATATCAATCAGTACAGAGGATGGATATTTCTTCCCGATTGGTTATAAAGCGACCATACAAACCGAGAAAGCAGAGAATAATGCTCAGGCGAAGTTATCTCCTGAAAATGTCTTTTCATATACTTATTCCATAGGTAACATTCCGAAAGACTGCAAGATAACCCTTACACTTCCTGATGCTCAAAAGAATCTTGAAATTGATTCGCATATTACAGAGAAGCAAGTATTCGGAAAGTTTTCTACGAATACGGCGACTATTAGTCGTGATTCAGCCTATACAATGTCGTTTTTGGTGAGCAACTTTTCCGACACGGAATACGATCCGTTGGAAATCTCTTTTAGCTCGGAACTACCTGAGGGAACAACAATTATCATGCAGGATAATACGAACGGTACCTATTATTGGATGATGATTGCTGCTCCTGGTACAACCAAAGTACTTTTGACAGATTTTATACGTATGGGTGATCAAGCAAAGAGTAAGTTTGTGTTGCCGGAAGGTAATATGGATTTACAGCTTGTGATTGATTTTTCTCAGGCTGAAGAGAAAATTACAGGTGATACGATTGTGACAACAATCTCGGCGGCGACGAAAGCTAATTCGAGAGCCACAGCAAAGGAAAACGACGAGGTTGCCAATCTGAGAAACGAAAGCACATACGAATTGTTTAATAGTGGAACAATTGGTGAAATTACTTTCTTACATACAAAGTCAGAAGGTGCAGCATCGAAGTGGGATAATCGAGATGACGTTCTTGTGTTTATACCTCGTTCCAAACTGCCTGCGGATGCACATTTGTCAATTGTATGTGGGGATGCAACAACCGTGGTATATTCAAACTGTGAGGGTAATTTTGTTTATTCGATGCCTGATATAGTTGAAGGAAAAATTGTGATAACTTTAATATCGCATTTGTTGCCGGAAGGTTCTACAGAATATGCTTTTGATGTTGAGTGGATTGTCGCAAAATCAATCGCAGAGCAGTCTCCAATGAATGCTGCTTGTGTGGCTGATGCAGAGCTGCTTATAGAAGGAATTGAGACCATTCCGGTATCTCTTAAAATAAGCGGCGACAAAAAGTTGTATGCATTAAATGAAACAGTTAAGGCAACTGTTTCGTGGGATGATTTGCCAAGCAATCATAACCTCGAAGTAGTTTTGATGGTAAAAACAGAAAGTGGCGACTACAGCAGTACGGCCGTCACCGAAGAAATAAGTTTTAACGGTGAAGAGGGAACACAAGAAGTATTCATTTCCCTTGCAGGTAATAATCCTGGTAGTTATCGTCTGTATCTTTTTGCAGAACTAGGTTTAGTTACTGTCGCAGAGGCGGAATACTATTTCATTGTAGAATAAGAAGAAAGCGACATGTTTCTGGCAGATTTGAGATAATATGTAGGGTGTTTGTTAAAAGAGTTGTCTTAAAAGCGAACTTGACTTTCCGCCTATTTTGTGGCACACTATATTAGTAATATTATGTTGGCAAACTTATTGAAAGATAAGGACGCAAAGCCAAGGTGTCTAAGCGATAAAGTCGTATGATTGACCGGCTGCATTCTCAATTTTATTGGGTGTGCAGCCTTTTTTGTTATTTGGGAGAAACAAATTATGAACAAAGTATTCCGAGAGGAGAAGAAATTCTTAATAAGCATTGATGACTTCAGACAAAAAAGTCATTATTTGGAATCTATCATGATGCAGGATAGTCACAATGGAACGCATGGGTACATGATTCGATCGCTGTACTTTGACACGCCGTTTGATGATGATTTTTTTGAGAAACAGGCCGGTATCGAACTTCGAAGGAAAATAAGGCTTCGATGCTATGACCCGTCCCAAGATTATGCAATGCTCGAAATGAAACAAAAACAAGGAGCGCAGCAGCTTAAACGTTCTTTGAAGGTTACAAGGGAAGACGCACTCCGCCTTATAGATTGCGATTATTCGCCGCTGCTTCGATATGCAGACCCGTTTGCAGCAGAATTGTACGCATATATGCATATGAAATGTTATCGCCCTAAGACAATCGTGCAGTATAACAGAAAAGCATTTATTGCAAAGGAAAACAAGATTCGTGTTACCTTTGATAATCAGATAGTTGCTACAGAAAGCTGCTTCGATTTGTTTTCAGAACACCTGAATATGAATCCTGTTCTGGACATGTATGATGTAGTTATGGAAGTAAAATTCAATGGATTCCTACTTGGCTATATCAGAGATGCCATCAACAGTATTGATCGAAGCGAAATATCCGTCAGCAAATATTGTCTTGCAAGACAACAGGGGTATCAAACACATATATGATTGGAGGATTTACCATGAGAGAACAACTTTACACATTATTTAAAGAAGCAGGAAACTTATCAACACAAGACATTGCTATGAATATTGTGATGTCAGCGGTTCTTGGATTTGTTATATTTATTTCTTATTTAATTACACACAGAGGTACTATTTACAGCAAAAAGTTTAACGCATCTCTGGTTGCCCTTACCGTGCTTACCGGAACTGTGATGACAGTTATCGGCAACAATATTGCTCTGTCGTTAGGTATGGTCGGTGCTCTTTCCATCGTTCGTTTCCGTACTGCTATCAAAGACAGTAGAGATACGATATACATATTTTGGACTGTGATTGTAGGTATATGCTGTGGAGTCGGCGATTACGTTGTAGCCGCAATCGGAAGCACGATTACCTTTATCGTTTTCTTTATCTTGGGCTGTATTAAAAATGACAACCGAATGCTTATTATTATACGTGCTTCTCGCAATAAACAGCCGTCTATTCAGGCGTATATGTTTAAGGTATTTCGTCAAAAAGTCAATCTTCGTGTGCGAAACACAACGGAGTACAACATTGAATTTATTTATGAAGTTTCTGCCAGCGTATTGAAAAAAGCAGAAGCGAAAAGTGGCAATATTGTAGATGCTTTATATGATCTCGGGAATATAGATTATGTTAATATTGTGATGCAAAATGATGAGGTATCTAACTAATAACCGAGGAGGTTAAAGAATAATGAAATATAAGATCATTGGTATTATTTCATGTGCAGTGGTTCTTATACTCTCTATTGCTGTACCGCTTTTTCGAACGGAGGATAAGGGCAGGTATCATCAGCATTTGCAGGCAGAGGTTCCAAAGTCATGTAACCATATGGATAACACCTTGTGTACCCATCTGCCACTTGTGGAGATTTACACGGACGGAATAGAGATTCCGGGTGCTGCTTACCATGACCCGATATCGAAAAAGACGCAGTATACCACGACTGCGACCGGTGAATCGGAACTATTATGTCGTGTTGCAATCAAGGACAGAGAAGGCGTGAATCATCATATAGATGATGAAGCAGATATGGAAAGCGGTGCCTATATCAGAATTCGAGGAAATTCTTCGAGAGAGTTTGATAAAAAGGGGTATTTGTTAAACTTCGTTACTTCATCCGGTGAAAACAACCCACAAGAGGTAATGGGAATGGACGCACATCACGAATGGGCACTTCATGGTCCGTTTCTTGATAAAACGTTGTTGCGCAATTACATGTGGTATAACATTGCCGGAGAGATTATGGATTATTCTCCGAATGTTAGGTTCTGTGAGGTGATACTCAACGGAGAATATAAGGGGCTGTACTTAATGACAGAGACGATTTGTGCCGGAAAGAACGGCTCCAGATTGAATCTTTCTGTCGACAAAAAAGACAATTCTTTTGCGGGATATTGTCTGCGTTTGGATCGCGGTAGCGAAAATGGACTGAAGAACCTGTCAACATTTACGAAATATACATATCGTATTTGGGGTGTTCAAATGAATATTGAATATCCAGGCACATCGAATCTTACATCGGAGATAGCGGAAGGCATCAGGGATGATTTCAATGCATTTGAGAAGACGATGTATTCCTTTGATTATGATAGCAAATCGCATGGATATGAAGAGACTATAGATGTTGATAATTTTGTAAAATATCTCATCATAAATGAATTTACCTGCAACTACGATGCCGGTAGTTATTCGACATATATCTATAAGGATTTGGACGGACTGTTTCGTATGTGTGTATGGGATTATAATAACAGTTGCGACAATTATCAGGAAAGCGTGGTAAACAGAGAAGACTTTTTCTTCCAAGATAAAATCTGGTATTTTATGTTTATGAAGGACAAAGAGTTTACCGAGCAGTGTATAAAAACATATAAAGAGCTTCGTAAAAGTTACTTGAATGAGGAATATCTCAACAACTATATTGATGAAACGATTCAGTATTTGGGAGATGCCATCACGAGGAATTATGATGTATGGGGCTATGCGTTTGAAAAACAAGAGGGACTTTTGTACCCGGCAGACCGTAATCCGGCAGGATATGAAGAAGCTGTCCTTCAACTAAAAGACTTTTTAAAAGAGCGCGGCGATTGGATGGATGATAATATAGATATTCTTAGACAATTTTCAGCTGAGTCCAAAGCAAAGTTATATAACGAGTACACAGAATAGGAGGAACATGCAATATGAAGAAATTTATTATTACAGTTTCCATCATTATTTGCCTCATTCTCCTGGCGGATACTTGTTATTATCGATTGGGAATTTATATGGATTTTGAGCCGAAAAAACCGGTAACTACATTTATTACCACACGGGATGACTATATCTATATGGATTCAGGAGATGGTTATGAAAAATTCGAAATCAAAGGCGTAGATATCGGTTCCGGTATTCCCGGAGAATGGTCCACAAACTTTGGGGCAGACAAGGAGACCTATCTCCGTTGGTTTGCAGACATACAAGAATTGGGAGCGAACACCATTCGTATATATACGATTCATAACGACACGTTCTACGAAGCCTTTTATGAATATAATCTGAATAATCCGAATCCGCTTTGGCTTATCCACGGCGTATGGGTAAATGATTATTATCACAATTCATATCGGGATGCATATCATCCGGATTTGTATGAAAACTTTGTATCAGACTGCAAAACCATGATTGACATTATTCACGGAAACAGAAAACTTTCGTTAGGCAGACGTGCCTCAGCAGGACATGGATCTTATATGAACGATGTGTCGCAATGGGTTATCGGTTACATACTCGGTGTGGAATGGGAAGATTTGTTGGTTGCCTATACAAATGACAAATACAAGAATGATGATGAGTATAATTCATACAGGGGACAATATATGTTCACCTCCGAAGAGGCAACTCCGTTTGAAGCTATGCTTGCACGAGTAGGAGATAAGGTCCTCGAATATGAATCAGAGCGTTACAAGACACAGAAGTTAGTTGCATTTTCAAACTGGCCGATTACGGATCCATTTACGTATCCGGAGTATATTACAGACTTCTTTGACAAATGTGCTTCTGTGGACGTAGAAAATATTAAAACAACGGAAAAGGTCTTGTCAGGACAGTTTGCATCCTACCATGCGTATCCATATTACAGAGATTATCTTGTCTATGTCAAAGATTGGTCAGAACTCAATTTTGAAGTTCATCCGGAAGACTGTTATCAAGATGGCACAATGAATACGTATAAGTTATATCTGGATGCACTGGCTACCCATCATAAAATTCCGGTGGTAATTTCAGAGTTTGGTGTTCCTACAGGACGAGGAATTGCTCATAAAGATGTGAACACAGGACGAAATCAAGGACATATGAACGAACAGCAGCAAGGCCAGGCACTGGTTGATTGTTATGAAGATATTGTATCTTCCGGATGCGCGGGTTGTTGTGTATTTTCTTGGCAGGATGAATGGTTTAAGCGTACTTGGAATACAAACCATGCAGTTAATTTCCAACGTACACCTTATTGGTCCGACATGCAGACTAATGAGCAGTATTTCGGATTACTTGCCTTTGACCCAGGTGAAAAAGAGAGTATATGCTATGTGGATGGAGATGTCTCAGAATGGACAAAAGAAGACATTGTTGCAAAGGATAATGGAATGACGCTATCCATGAAGTACGATGAGGCCTCCGTATATCTGATGATTCACAAACCTAACTTAAAGTTTGAAGAGGAAATATTCTATGTTCCAATTGACACAACACAGAAAAGTGGAAGTAGTTTTTGTGAAAACTATAATCTGCTCTTTGATAAAGCAATTGACTTTTTGCTGCTTGTAAATGGTTCTAACAACTCTTCACTACTGGTTCAGGAGCGCTATGAGGTGTTGCGTGCCAATTATTCGAGAGAAGTTTACGGATTTGATACTTATGTAAAAAACAATATTCCGGATGTGGATTCGCCAAAATTTGTAGATGTGAACATTATTTTACAAATGAATCAATTAATACAAGGCGAAAAAATATTGCAGGCGGAGGTATTTCCTACCGGGAAACTTCGTTATGGAAATGCAAATCCTGAGAGTAAGAATTATGATTCCCTGAGTGATTTCTACTCGAAGGGTGACTATATAGAAATACGATTACCGTGGCAACTGCTAAATTTCAGCGACCCATCTAAAATGGAAATTCACGATGATTATTATACTGGCAATTATGGTATTGAACCCACCG
The DNA here is from genome assembly GCA_017416155.1 of Tyzzerella sp. Taxonomy (GTDB): domain Bacteria; phylum Bacillota; class Clostridia; order Lachnospirales; family Lachnospiraceae; genus Faecalimonas. Next base: position 52,494 of record JAFQDE010000013.1, on the reverse strand, counting down.
GTATTGATTGTATGTACCTGGGATGCACTGACGGCGCCACAGAGGGTAGAATCAAATTACACCAGAAAGAGCTGGAACCTTGGGGAAATGACGTTACCTATCATGAACGTCTTAAATTATCTTATTATATGTTACAAGGAATTTGGAAGGAATAAAAAATGGTTGAAACACTCATATACACATATCTTGCGATTTGTGTTTCTATGATTATTTTTAATATAGTGTGCATTTACTATTTTCATAGACGAGACAAGGTGCTTCTTCGTTGCAACAATCGTTTTGTTGAGGATATTTTAAAGCAAATTCAACTAGAGCAACCGGATGAAAAGCACTTGAAAGACCTTTCTAAAAAGTTGACGAAAGTGAATTATTTGATGGCTTTTGATGAGGCTTTAGAGCGTGCTTATGAAAAGGATCCGGATAGAGTTAAGACTTATATCCGCCAGCTGTCTTCTGTATTTGTGTATCTAACTTTGGAATACCTAAAGAAAGAGAAGATTAAGGCAGCATATTTCCCTTATATCATCAATAAATATGATATTTTGCGAGGGCTGAATATTACACTTGTTACGGATGCGATGCTGGAATTGGTAAAGGACGAAAACTTGTACTGTCGGGAAAATGCTCTTCAGGCGCTCTATTCCATAGGAAATGCCAATAGTGTTTTGGAAGCTTTAAAGATATTGGATAAGAGTGAATTTTATCATTATTCCAAAATGATATATGACGGATTGCTATTATTTAAGGGCAATCGTCTGGAACTGGATGAAAAGATTTGGGAAAACTTCTTTTCTTTTCATACCACAATGCGTGTAACTCTTCTCAATTATTTTCGGTTTTCGTCCGGAGATTATTGTGAAAAAATCCTTCGTATCATGATTGATAAAAAGGAAGAGGATGAAATTAGATACAACTGTATTCGATATTTTGCAAGGTATCCTTACGAACCGGCGCTTTCTTTTTTGTATGATTTTGCAGAACAAGAGCAACCATTTTGGGAATATACCGCAATCACTGCGTCAGCGCTTGCTTCTTATCCAAACGAAAAAACAATTAGTGTACTTAAAGTGCTTCTGTGTAATCCAAATTGGTATGTTCGTTATAATGCCGCAGAGAGTCTTAACAAGTTGGGACTTCGATATGAAGAGCTGATTGATGTGTTTGAAGGAAAGGATCGTTATGCCGGGGAAATGCTTCGATATCGGTTTGACCAAAAGAGATTAGCAGAAAGAAGGAATCGTTATGAGTAATTCAACATTTTTAATTATTCAACAGATCTTGGACTGTATCAATGTTTTCTTCGTAATCTATTTAATTGGGTATTCGTCATTTTTGTTCCTATCGGTTGTGATTGGTTCTTCTGAACTGTACAGAAAGAAGAGACAGGAGCGTTTTAAAAATTCTCTGCTTAGAGATTATTACATACCAATTAGTATTATAGTTCCGGCCTATAATGAGGAGGTCACTGTAGTGGAAACAGTTCAGTCTCTTCTGGCCTTAGATTATACTCTATACGAAATCGTTGTTGTAGATGATGGTTCCAAAGACGCAACCTCTCGCAAATTAATCGAGGCGTTTCAGATGGAGCCTATACGAAGGCCGGTTCATCGAAAAATAAAATGTCAGCCGGAGGAATTTATCTACGAGTCATCTATGTACAAGGTGCCACTGACTCTTGTAAGAAAAAAGAATGGAGGAAAAGCGGATGCTCTCAACATGGGAATTAATGCTTGTAAATATCCGTATTTCATATGTATGGACGCAGACTCCGTACTGCAGTACGACTCGTTAAGCAGAATTGTGCGTCCGCTCATTGAGGATCAAAACGTAGTAGCAGTGGGGGGAGTAGTAAGACCTTCCAACAGTGTTGAATTGGAAAGAGGACGTGTGGTCAACTATCAATTGCCTGAAAACATACTGGCATGCATGCAGGTGTTGGAATATGACCGTTCCTTCTTAGCATCTCGAATATTGTTTGATAAGTTTAATGGTTCTTTGATTATTTCGGGTGCATTTGGATTGTTTAGAAAAGAGACGGTTATCGCAGCTGGCGGATATGATCACTCCACGATGGGAGAGGATATGGAACTCGTGCTAAAACTTCATGAATACTGCGTTTTAAATAATCTTCCGTATTCTATTAAGTATGCAACAGACGCGATATGCTGGTCGCAGGCACCGGAACGTCTTAAGGACTTGTGCAAACAAAGAAAACGATGGCATTTAGGCTTGTTTCAAAGTATGTGGAAGCACCGGGTCATGCTTGCCAGTCCGAAATTTGGTGCAATTAGTTTTATTTCGTATTTTTACTTTTTGCTCTACGAGTTACTGTCACCGTTTATTGAAATCTTAGGTGTCGCAACTATGGTAGCTGCCTTTACTGTAGATTTAATCAATATACCGTTTATGTTACTTTTCTTTTTAATCTATGCAGTGTTTGGCTGCACATTAACTATGACGGCATTCTTTGCCCGCACACAGACGGTTGACTTGAAGATATCTTTTATCGATGTTTTGAAAGCATTGTTTTTATGTTTTTTTGAGATAACAGTACTTAGATTTATATTGGCATTTGTTAGAAGTACTGCTTTTATCGGTTATAAGAAAAAGAAACTCAATTGGGGAAGAATCGAAAGAAAAAAAATAAATATAAAGTAATTTCAGGAGGAACCTATGAAAAACAAACTGTTTAAAACGGCGCTTTTTGGTTATTCTAAAACGGATGTGTGTAACTACATTGCCAAAACGAATCAGGAGTTTAATGATAAGTTGGAGCAATTGATATCTGCTCACCAAAAAGAGCGCGAGGAACTTATGGCTCAAAAGAATGCGTTACAAGAGGAATTAAACAACTTTCAGGATGCGGTTATGCAGATTCAAAACATTATTTCGCCATTCACAAACCAATAAGAAAGGAAAATTTTTATGAAAAAATATATTGCTACACTCATTTTTTCATTACTGTTTGGTTTGACAACATTGACAACATTAGCTGCACTGAATACGACAACAAATTCCACTGCAGGAGATAACATCTATATTGCAGGTAATCCGGATTTTTATCCGTTTGAGTATTATGATGAAAAATCCAAAACCTATGAAGGAATCCTTCCGGCTTTCTATGAACAGCTCTCAGAGCAAACAGGCATAGAGCTGACATATATATGTGCCGGAGAGAAGAATCAACAAAAAAGGCTTGTAGCCAATAAACAAGTAGAACTAGTATCTGCTTTTACAGAGGAAATGTCTGATTTGGCAGAATCTCATACGGTTTTCACCTATGAAAAGGATGGAGAGAAGATCAGTGTTAATATTGGTTTTACAGAGATTATGCCAGAGGAAACCAAATCAGTTATTCTTGATAAATTGAAGAAAAAAACTACGGACGAGTGGTTGTCTTCCACACTTGCGGTGTCTTCTGCACCGGAGAAGATTAGTCCTTGGATTTGGTATTTGTTGGGTAACGTGCTTGTCTTAGGTGTGATTGCTCTATCGCTTTCAGTTGTTGGACGCCGAAGACGAAAAGCGATAGAAGAAACCAAGAAAACGGATTCACTGACAGGAATAGGAAATGTTGAATACTTAAAGTATGCGTACGAACATTATTTGCCGGAGTCTATGTACTATTTGTATTATGCAACTTATATTGCTCTCAATTCTGAGAATTTTGAAAAGTACTTAGGAACTAGCGAACTGGATGAGACGCAACAGTATGCTGCAAATATCCTGTCTACTGACATCGGAGATAATGACTTTGTTGCCCGTATAGACAGTGGTGTTTTTGTACTATTTTTCCAAGGCGTGGATGAACAACGTGCTACAGAGCGTATCGAAGAACTGCTTCGTAAGTTGAATAATAATAGTAAGAATTTCTTCTTCCGCGCAGGGCTTTATCATCTTGGAAAAGCAAAACAGTCGTTGGAATCGATTATTTACAATGCACGGCAAGGCTATAACTATGCTGCTGAAAAAAGACAGTTATATTGTATTACAAATAAGGACATATTGGACCACACGGCATTCCAGGCAAGACTCAGGAAAAGACTTATTGATGCAGTAGACAATGATGAGTTTGAGATGTTTTTACAGTTCATTGTAAATCAAGAGGGAGCGATTATAGGCGCAGAGGCCTTGTCCAGATGGAACAATAAGGAAGAAGGATTGCTGGCACCGGGGCACTATATTGCTGATATGATGAACCTCAATCTGATTGACCGCTTAGACTTTTGTATACTTGAAAAGGCATGTAAACAATTGGCTGAATGGAACCGAAGTGAATATCAGCATTTGTCAATTTCATGTAACTTCACCAGAATCACAGTCTCTATGCCGGATTTCTTGAGCCGTTTTCATGCTGTTGTTGATAAATATACTTTCGACCACAAGAGACTGATTATAGAACTTACTGAGGATTCTCTTGCTGATAATATGGCACTTGCTTATCAGAATATCCTTGCTTGTAAGAAAAAAGGTTTTAGAATCGCATTGGATGATATGGGCTCGGGTTATTCTTCGCTGAGTGATTTGTGTGATTATCCGATTGACGTTATAAAAATTGACCGTCACATTGTTGCAAAATCATCTTCATACAGAGCAAATCTGCTCCTCCGTGGATTGGTAACCCTAGCGCATGAGCTGGGAATTCAGGTGTTATGCGAAGGTGTTGAAACAGCAGATGAAAACCAGCGTGTGATAGATAATGGATGTGACTATATACAAGGCTTTTATTATTCAAGAGTATTGCCGAAAGAAAATGCTATGGATTATTACGATAACTATATGAAAAAGAGAACCACATGATATTGCAGTCATGTGGTTCTTTGCGTTAATTATTTTCAAATACCCATAAAGTTTCTACGACGTCATGGCTGGTGTTTTCTACAACATATATGTTTAATACAACCATATTACCATCGTTTTTCTGATATACTTTTTTGATGATTTCACCATCTAAAACTCGTTCTGCAAGAATATCATAATTTAAAAGATTTAATATTTCTCTGTGGTAATCCGCATGAATTTGTTCATTTACATATTCTTTAAATATCTGACTGAAGTTTTCTTCAGTTTCTTCATGATTCAAATATCCAGACATAAGAATACGTTTCGATTGGTCGGTTCTAAGTGAAACACTGTATACACCCAGATACTTCTGACCCATTATAGTAAGAAGAGTATCCAATTCCTTCATGCCTGTCACAATGTGTCTTGTGCTGTCTGTTGATAATTCCAAAACATTTGCTTTCTGCTTATTCAGATAGTAAAGAGCCTTGGATTTGTACATTTCCTTTTCTGCATCTTTCAGCAAGTTTTCCCAATCTAAAGGTCCGTCATTAATGGAGAAGCCAACTGAAATATAGTATTTCTTTTCATTTAACTTCTCATCCAAGAGATCAAGTCTTTTCTGGATATCCTCAGAAGTCAAACCTTCTACGACAACCAAGAATTCATCTCCGCCCATTCGATATACGGAATGTTCTTCAAACAAAGCTTTGATTGTATCTGCAACATAGATTAGCATGCTGTCACCCGCGGCATGTCCAAAACGGTTGTTGAAAACATGTAATTCATTTACATCAATATAAATACATGCAAGTTGCTCCGGTTTTCGTTTCCTTATTTGTTTGACATTTCTATTATAGGCAACTCGATTCATGACACCTGTGAGAGAATCAGTTCCAACTGCACATTCCATCTTGAGAAGATAGCTTCTGTTGTAGAGTGCAATTGAGAAACATACGGCAAGCTCTGCCAGCAATCGTGTGACAAGCTGTTTCTTTTTCGAGTTGATGACACCCAGCAACGTAAAATGCTCGTATTTATCAACAATTGAAACAAGGGTTATCTTTTCAATGTCATGTTCCACTAAAAATTCACAGAACAGAGGTGAAAGATCTTCGTTCTTCTTTTTACTTTTTATTTCCGTAGCACGAATGGTTACACTGTGATTCGGATGAAGTTTCTTTGCATAGTCAAATAATTCGGAAGAGAAATAATTCTTTTCGTTTTTATCTTTTAGAAAATCCTCTGTTCCCGTCGTCATATAATCATATGATTCACCGTCTGTATCTCTTAGAAAGACAGAAGTTGATCTCACATGCTTTGCTATATGTCCCAATGCGGTTAGAATACTGTCTTCACGATAATTGACCTCTAATAGAAGCTTTCTTATTCTTGCAACACAATTATTCATGCTTGTCATTTGGCGTTCATCGTATAACACAAGAAAAATGTAAGCAACCATAATCAGGATAATCGTAGCACATACATTCAGAAGTATATTTGTGATATAGTTCGCATTTGAAAATACAACTGCCCCGGGGAGTCCAAGAATGATTTCCCATTCACCAACAGCCATTGGAGCATAGTGTATATAAAAATCATCCGCAAAGACTGTAGAGACAAATGCAGAATAACCCGGTTCGTCTGCCGCGATATCGGTTATCATCTTTTCGTACGAAAAATTTTTCAAATATTCTCTGTCCTTTAGAAAAGAAATATTTCCAAGGTCATCGTTTACAGTATCGATAATTAATTCTCCGCTATCTTGTTCAAAAACAAAGAGCTGCGCACCTAATTTTTCAATGTTGTCAATGTATCTGTTTTCCAGAGCATCCAAATCCATGACACCATATAAAATAGCAATTGTCTGGTCATCTACAAGCACAGGTACGACACTACGAACAACGTCTTCCTTCTCATTTTGTAAATAAGAAACTTTACCTGTAACATGTGTATCTTTTTTTGCTTCGTCTGCAAATGATATATCGTCACGGACATCAATGGAACCGGTCTTTGTAAGAAGTGTATTATCAGGAAGGAGAATTTCAATCTCCTGAATCAAACCAATGGATTCAAACGCTTCGAACATAAGATTATAAGATTCGTTGTTCTGATATAATTTGGCAATCATTTTTGCTATGGTTGTCAGATTTTCTCGGTCTGATATAATTTGGAGATTGATATCTTCTTTTATATGTCTTGTCTCCAAATGTAATGTTTCATATGCTGCGTCTTCTTCTATCTTGTATATGTAACTCATTACGAAGGCTAATACGAGACTGATTGCTGTGCCTACGAGAAGAATATGTAATATTTTTTTACTGATATATTGTCGTTTTGTATGCATGTTGTCTCCTCTAATGATGGAAAGTTATGTAATTACACCTTATCACATTTCATGCCTTCCGTCAAATTTCATCACAATCATCTTTCCAATTCCATTAAAATAGAGTAAAATATAAAATGATATTATTTAATAGAGGTATCCAATGAAAGAGATTCGAGAATTATTAGAACAAAGTTTAAATATAGATTTCCTTGGAGCCACTCTCAGCAATCCGAAAGATAAAGGTGGTATCCAAAAGGTAAAAGTGCGTCCGATACTTAAGAAGGATGTGCTTTTATTCCAATGTGAAGAGCATAAGAACAACCAGGTGTTTCATAATAATTATGAAGCAGAGCCGGCAGTAGATGTGCTTGTGGACTATGTGAAGCAGTTCAAGCAGATGCAGATGGAAACAAAGCAATATCGATATACTGTATTGGTGAGTAAGAAGGGGAAAGTTACCATTCAGAAGAAACAGCAGGCAGGCTGTGTAAAGCAGGTGGATTTGTCGCACAATCGTAGCAAGCAATATATTTTACAAGAGGGTACAGTGGTACCATTCTTACAAGACCTTGGAGTCATGACTGCAGAGGGAAAGATTGTGAGAACCAAGTTTGATAAGTTCCGTCAAATTAATCGATTCCTAGAATTTATCGAGGATATTTTGCCTCAATTGGATAAGAATCGAGAAGTGACGATATTAGACTTCGGCTGCGGGAAATCATATCTTACATTTGCGATGTATTATTACCTACATGAGCTGAAGCAGTACGATGTGCGAATTATTGGTCTGGATTTAAAAACAGACGTGATTCGTCATTGCAATGAACTCAGTGAGAAGTATGGATATGAGAAATTAAGATTCTTAGAAGGAAACATTGCGGATTATACCGGTGTGGATGAGGTTGATATGGTTGTGACACTTCATGCCTGTGACACGGCGACCGATTTTGCTTTGGATAAGGCTGTTAGCTGGAATGCCAAAGTTATTCTTTCTGTGCCATGCTGTCAACATGAGTTGAACGGACAGATGAAAAATGAGCTGCTTGCACCGGTATTCAAGTATGGTCTTATTAAAGAGAGAATGGCAGCGCTGCTTACGGATGCAATGCGTGCAGAGTATCTGGAAAGCGAGGGATATGACACGCAGATTTTAGAATTTATTGATATGGAACATACACCGAAGAATATTTTGATTCGTGCGGTAAAGACCGGGAAGAAGAAAAATAATCAGGAGAGTATTTTGGCATTAGAAAAATTTTTCCATGTCGCGCCGACACTGGGGAAATTGTTGAAAGAAAGAGGAGAGTAAGAAGATGAAGGAACGGACAATACGCATTCTTGTTTTATCAGTTGTATTTGTTCTGGCTATCGTTATATTTAGTTTTTTGACCAATCGGGGAAGCGTAAGCTTGACGGCAGACATGAGCTTAGCATCTCTGCCGACGGTATCGTTCAAGGTTGCAGGCAGAGAGGCAAACATGCTAGTGGGGCACAAGAGGGAGATGAATCCGGCAGCAGTAAGAGATACCATTTCTGTCTATGATGAATCCGAAAAACTGGAGATGATGCTACATCATAATGTGGAGAGTGTCGATGCAATTTCCTACGAAATATACACCTTGGATGGAGGGGAAAAACTTTATCAGGGGATTCTTGATAAAGTGAAAGAGGCCGTCAAACTTAAGATGGGAGCTGAACTTTCAGAAGAGCAGGAGGCTCTTTTGAAGATTACATTGCATTGTGGCGAGACACCGATCTACTATTATACAAGGATTATAAAGGAACAGGATTATCATGTGAAAGAATGTGTAGATTATGTGGAAGAGCTTCACACAAACATTTTCACAAAACAAAATGATGATGCTATTAAAAAAGTGATGGAGTCGAATGCAGAAGGTGACAACACCACCTTGCAGCATGTTACGATTCACTCCAATCTACAGCATGTGATGTGGGGTAGTCTTGAACCGAAGCTTGTTCATGAATTGCAATATGAGATAACAGAGGTAAAAAAAGCATATACGTCAGTACTGCTTCGCTATCAGGTGGAATGTGCCGGGGATAATAATGAGAAGGAACTTTATCAAGTAAAAGAGTTTTTTAAAGTTGCTTATGGGACAGAGCGTGTTTATCTATTGGAATACGACAGGACAATGGAAGAAGTGTTTGACACATCCAATGTTACGCTAAGTTCGAAAGGCGTTATACTTGGAATTGCACGTGAGGATATTCCTTACAAGGTAAACAAGGACGGAACTATTGTGAGTTTTGTGCAGGCAAATGAATTGTGGAATTATCAGCGTGAAGAGGATGCGCTGTCCTTGGTGTTTAGTTTTGCATCCGAAGAAAAGTATGATATGCGTCATCTGACGGATGCGCACACAATTAAGATTCTTTCTATGGAGAATGATGGGAATATGACTTTCTCCGTGTCGGGGTATATGAATCGCGGGGAGCATGAAGGTGAATCCGGAATTGCTATTTACTATTATTATGCCACTCAAAACTACACGAAAGAAATTGCCTTTATTCCAAGTACACAGTCACAGGCTGTGTTGGAAAAGACATTAGGTGAGTCGGCATATTATAATAGCAAACAGGACGTGTTATATGTTCTTTCGAATGGTACACTTCGAAAATATAATATGGCTGACAATACGAGTTCTGTGTTGGTAGAGGGTCTTGAGAAAGGACATTATGTTGCGTCAAGTGATGGACGTTTGTTCGCATATCAGAAGAATGTGGACGGTAATGTCGTGACAGAGGTATGGGATTTTGCGAAAGACAGTAGGAAAGATATTCTTGCGGAAGCAGAAGAGATTGTTGTTCCGTTGGGTTTTATAGGAAATGACTTTGTATACGGAATCTCCAAGGTAGAGTATGCCGGTACTGACAGTTCCGGAGTTTCCGTGCAGGCGATGTATAAAGTAGAAATCCGCAATGCAAAAAACAAAGTAATAAAGACTTATGAGCAGCCGAATGTATATGTACTTCGTGCAGTCGTTGACAACAATATGATTACCCTGAAGCAGGGTGTGAAAGAAGGAAATCTCTATCGGGAGATTTCGGAAGATTATATTACGAACAATGAGACATCTTCCGGAGAAGAGGTTGTTTTAAAATCTTACTGGACGGATTTGAAGGAGACACAGTATCGTCTTACTTTTGCGAAAACGATTCAAGATACGAAGGTAAAAGCACTTCATCCGAAACAAGCGATTCAGGAACGCGCATTAGTTCTTGAGTTAGACGGCACAATGAAAGAAGAATATTTTCATGTATATGGGCATGGACGTCTGGCAGGAGCATTTACAGAGGCAGGTGAAGCCATCGCGTTTGCGCAGAAGTTGTCGGGAGTTGTAATTTCACCACAGCAGAACTATGTCTGGGAAGCAGATAATCGTGTTGCATGGTATCGAAACTTTAATGTCAGCGCATTTGTGGCGAAAGACGGTGAGAATAATCTGCAAGCTTGTGTTAGAAAAGTGCTTGACTATGAACGTAAATCCGTAGACGTAGTTACTGAACTCCAGTCAAAAACACTAGAGCAGTTATTGAGTGAGCAAATCGGGACAGAAGCGGTTCGTTTCCGTGGATGCTCTGTAAAAGATATGTTCTACCTGATTGACAAGGGAGTACCTGTGATTGGACTTAAAAACAGTACGAACGCAATCCTTTTAGTTGGATATGATGCTAAGACGGCAACATATATTGACCCGGCGAATGGAGGAACATATGCATCTTCGATAGAGAAGTTGGATGAAATGATGAAAGGTAGCGGAAATACGTATATTGGATATGTGAGATAAAGACAATAAATAACAATTGCGTGAATATACTTAATAGTTTTGAATATTCAGACAATTTATACAAAATAAATACGAAGAAAAATAATTTAAAATTTATTTCAAAATAGTATTGACAAATAACGGGCCAAGTGCTACTATAAACTCAACAAAAGAAATTTTGGAATAAATAAGAAAGAGAGGCTCGAATCCAGTGGACAATGTAGAATTTACAACTCAATATGTTAGTGGTATGGCAGATGTAATGACCTGTGACGAAAGCCTTTACCATAGATTATAATTCCAGAAAGATATGAAAAATAAAAGAGGGATTTGGAGAGTATAAAGAATCTGGATGAAAAAGGAAATGATGATGTATTTGCCAGACATATTGAAGAAGATACCACATAAAAAAGAGAACTGTTAAAGAAATAAGGAGATGTGTGAAGAAACATCAGAAGAAAGGTTAGAAGATAATTGATAAACTTTAACAGGGAAAAAGGGCAGCAGGTTTATATCACAATATCCTCCGAATTAATTGAAAATAAATACAAATGAATATGAAAAGAGATTAAGAGGCAGTCATTCTAAGTTGAGTTATGATGGCTGCCTCTTTTATGTGCAAAAAATGTTACATTTTTGTTACAAGCATTTTGACATTGCCTCTTACGTGTGTTAGAATGAAGAAAGTAATATTACTTTTAGAGGTGAAGGTTGTGGACAAGCAAGAATTTCGTTTAAAAACAGAGCAAATGTTTGAATATATGAAGAAAAAGTCTTATAAGGAGGCCCTTGCCATTGCAGAGAGCATGGATTGGAAGAAGGTTAAGAATGTATCTGTTCTGAATGCCGTGAGTGAAGTTTATGAAGTAAATGGCGAATTTCAGAAGAGTAGAGATATTCTTTTCTTAGCATACGACCGTGCACCGGAGAGCAAAAAGGTTATATATCGTCTGGGAACGCTTGCGCTTAAGATGGGTGAGTTTAAGGAAGCAATGGATTGCTATGAAGAATTCATGACAATGGCGCCGAAGGATCCAAATGGTTTTATCTTTAAATATAAGCTTTTAAAGGCACAGAATGCTCCGTTGGAAGAGCAAATCGCTGTTTTGGAGGACTTTAAAAAGGTAGAATATGTTGAAAAATGGGCATTTGAACTTGCTACTTTGTATAGAGAAGCAGGTATGATTACAGAATGTCTGGAAGAGTGTGACGACCTGATTATTTGGTTTAGTGAAGGCAAATATATTTATAAAGCAATGGAAATGAAGATGCAGTATAAGCCTTTGACACCTATGCAACATGAGAAGTATATGCATCGATTGGATGAGAAGGTTGTGGAGCCTGCTGTAGAAGAAACTTTGGAAGAAGCAGATGTTACAGAAGAGGCACAGGAGCCTACAGAGGACAAGCCATCTCTCAGCATCGAAGAACTTCTTCAGAATTTCCAAGAGGAACAAAAAGAAAACGCACAGATGATTCAGGCAGAACTCGAAAGAGTAGAGCAGAAAAAAGCGCAGAAAGAGGCGGAGACGGAAGAAGTCCAAGAAGAAAAAGAAGAGATTCTTTCTGATGATGTCAGAAGATTAATGGAGGAATTAGAAGCGGAATCTGCACAGATTGAAGCGCAGAAGACAAATACGGAAACGGACGAAACAGTCGTTGCAGGAGAAACCGTGGAAGAAGAGGAACCGAAACCGTTATTGCAGAAAGTTGTTGAACAGTTGGCTGCGTTGGATGTAAATATACCGATGCCGGCGAAGTCTGTTGAAGTGGTGGGCGATCAGATTCTTACAGAAGGGCAGGAATCAGAGCCAATTGAAGAGATAGAAGAAGATGATGGAATCAAATTAGGAGATACACAGTCAATGGCACTTGTGGCAAAAGCGCTTGCAAATGCCGCAACAGTAGAACTTCCACAGATTGATATTCCGGAAGAACCAGTAGTACCTGTTATGCCGATGGCACCGGTAACACCGGATACTGTAGCTACAGGTGGTTCGTCATTTGATACGGGCTTCGTAGTTCAAGGTAGATATGATTTGGAAGCGCAGAGTGAGATTGGTTTGAAAGCAGGGCTTACAGAGGAACAGAAGAAGTTATTCTCATACTTTGTTCCGGTTCATGGCATGAGTGAGCAGATTGTAAAGGTCTTGCAGGACGACAAAGCATGTACTTCCAGATATGGTACATCAAGAATTGGTAATATTATCGTTGTCGGACGTAAGGGTTCCGGAAAAACAGTTCTTGCAGTTGATCTTGTAAAGGCAATTCAGAAGTCAAGAAAGATGAAACAAGGCAAGGTGGCAATCGTCAAGGCAGAATCTCTGAATAAGAAAGATGTCAAGGAGATTGTTGAAAAGTTACATGGCGGAGCACTTGTCATTGAGAAGGCTTCAAAACTGAAACGCAAAGCAATTGAAGATTTGTGTGAGATAATGGAAGGACAGACCGGAGAACTTCTTGTTGTGTTAGAGGATGAGAGAAAGCCGATTGATAAGCTGTTCAGTGAATATCCGAACTTTAAAAAGAAGTTTACTTCACGTATAGAATTGCCGGTATTTATTAACGATGAGCTTGTAACATTTGCACAGACTTATGCAAAAGAAAATGGCTATAAGATCGATGAGATGGGAATTCTTGCACTTTATAGCGAGATTGACATTTTACAGAGAGACGAGAGGATTGTAACCGTTACGGATGTCAAGAATATCATTGATGATGCAATTGATAATGCTAATAAGCCAAGCGTGAAAAACATCATAAATAAAATGACAGGTAAGAACAAAGATGATGCCGGAAGAATTATTTTAAAAGAGGAAGACTTTAGATAAGCCAAGGAGTTTTGGGATAAGAAAAATCCCAAAACTCTTTCTTTTTGTGTCGATGTAAAGTATAATAAATTCATTATATAAGAAATGGGACAGAAGACATATGAGATTAAGAAATATACCGGGGGCGGATGATGTAATAAAGAATCATCCGACTGCCATTAAGAATGTGAAAGATTTTAAAGGGAAATGGGATGCAATTTTCCAAAATGAGCATCCGATTCATATTGAAATCGGAATGGGAAAGGGGCAGTTTATCTTAAATCTTGCGAAGCAAAACCCGCACGTTAATTATGTGGGTATCGAGAGATATTCCAGTGTGTTACTCCGAGCTCTGGAAAAATATGATACGGAAGAATTTTGTGAGCTGAAAAATGTTCGATTCATTTGTATGGATGCAATGGAGCTTCCAGAGGTGTTTGAACATGGGGAGGTCGCAAAGATTTATTTGAACTTTTCGGACCCATGGCCAAAGAAGCGACATGCGAGAAGAAGATTGACATCTACACAATTTTTTGCCCAGTATGACAAGGTGTTGACAAAAGAGGGAGTGGTGGAATTTAAGACAGATAACCGTCCGCTTTTTGAGTTTTCGCTTGGGCAAGTAGAAGAAGCAGGTTGGAGATTGCTTGGAAAGACATTTGATTTGCATCATGATGAGCAGATGAATGAAGGGAATGTAATGACGGAATATGAGGAGAAGTTTTCTTCTATGGGTAATCCAATTCACAAATTAATTGCGACCAGGAAATAGTTTTACGAATCTGCATATTCTAATAGTAAAAAGAAATTGGTGTTAAGCATGAAGCATAGGTCTCATCTTTTTTACTGTGGAAGATCATATCGCAGAAAAATACGTAAATGTCGCAGTTCGTTTTGGGAAGTATATAAGTTGTTGAATCCGGGATACAAGCTTACATGTCCCCGCAATAAAAAAGAGGGGAACTGTAATTAATGCCTTGATGAGAGAGGATAGAAGTACAAAATGAAAATAGATTACAAAAAGGAATTAGGATATATATTTAATTTCAAGAGATTATTTTGGGTCATATTGGGTAATACCATTTATTGTATTGGAGTTGTGGGATTTATTCTTCCGATGGGATTAATCACAGGAGGAACCACCGGACTTGGTCTTATTGCAGAACATTATTTCAGCATTCCGGTGGAAGTATTTGCAGCAGCATTTAATATTCTTATGTTTTTGGTAGCGTGGTTTGTGCTGGGCGCTTCTTTTGCGATGACAACGATGGTAAGCTCCTTCTATTATCCGGTCGTTTTAGGGGCTTTTCAAAAAATTGAAGTGTTACAGACTCTTACAGAAGACCCTATGCTTGGGACAATCTGTGCAGGTCTGCTCATCGGTGTCGGTATCGGTGTTGTAATTCGCGCGGGCGCTTCTACAGGCGGTGTGGACATTCCACCATTGGTTTTGAATAGGAAAATGGGAGTTCCGATATCAGTCGGTCTTTACGCATGTGATTTTGTAATTTTGCTTGGACAGATGATATTTCGAGACCGAGAGAAAACATTGTATGGAATCTTGCTGGTGGTTATCTATACATTTGTGATGGACAAGGTATTGGTAAGTGGCAAGAGTCAGATTGAAGTTAAGATTATCAGTAAATGTTATGAGGAAATAAACACGGCGATTCAACAGAGACTGGATCGTGGTACAACTTTTCTCAAGAGCGAGTCGGGGTATTTGAGAGAGGATTCTATGACGATTATGACAGTTGTTTCGAATCGCGAGATAGCCAGACTGAATCAGATTGTTTTGGATATTGACCCAAAGGCATTCATTATTATCAATGAAGCGAAGGAAGTTATGGGAAGAGGATTCACGCTTCACAAAAAAGTAAAATAAAAAAGCCCCGAAATCCTTAGATTTCAAGGCTTATGCGCGATCAGGGGCTCGAACCCTGGACACCCTGATTAAGAGTCAGGTGCTCTACCAACTGAGCTAATCGCGCGTTGCATTTCATAACGCAAGATGTATTATATAACGCTTTGTAGAGAAATGCAAGCACTTTTTGAATTTTTTCTGAAGAAAGGAGTATATATGCAAAAGTATAAGCGAATTTTTACAATTGTACTTGATTCTTTGGGAATCGGTGAGATGAAGGATTCTCCGAAATATGGAGATGAAGGTGTAAATACATTAAGACATATTGCGGAACGCACGGCAGATTTCAATATTCCGAACTTGCAGAAGCTTGGTATTGCCAATCTATGTGAACTGCCGAATGTTTCTCCGGTGGAAGCACCGATGGCAAAATTTACGAAATTAAACGAGAGAAGTCTTGGGAAGGATACGATGACGGGACACTGGGAAATGATGGGAATCTATACGGATAAACCATTTCAGACATTTACCGAAACAGGATTTCCGCAGGAATTGATTGAAGAATTAGAGAAAAGAACCGGGCGCAAAGTGATTGGAAATAAGAGTGCGAGCGGAACAGAGATTCTGGAGGAACTTGCAGAAGAAGAGATTCACAAAGGTCATTTGATTGTCTACACATCCGCAGATTCTGTGCTTCAGATATGTGGGAATGAGGAGACGATGGGGCTTGAGACCTTGTATCACTATTGTGAGATTGCACGGGAACTGACTATGAAGGACGAGTGGAAGGTCGGGCGCGTAATTGCAAGACCATACGTAGGGATGAAAAAGGGTGAGTTTAATCGAACGGCAAATCGTCATGATTATGCTGTAAAGCCAAGTGGAAAGACAGTTCTGAACGCTTTGAAGGAGCGGGGATATGATGTAATTTCGGTTGGAAAGATATCTGATATCTTTGCGGGCGAAGGAGTCACAGAGTCTAATAAGTCCAAGTCTTCTGTACAAGGCATGGAGCAGACCATAGAGATTGCTGAGCGTGATTTTACAGGTTTATGTTTTACAAATTTAGTTGACTTTGATGCTCTTTGGGGACATCGAAGGGATGTAAAAGGATATGCGGAGGAGATCGAGAGATTTGATGAGAAACTAGGGAAGCTTCTTTCAGTGTTAAGAGAAGACGATTTGCTGATTCTGACAGCAGACCATGGAAATGATCCGACATATACCGGAACAGATCATACGCGGGAAAAAGTGCCATTTCTTGCATGGTCACCATCTATGAAAGAGGGCGGTGCGCTGGAGGAGCAGGATACGTTTGCTGTGGTTGGTGCGACGATTGCCGATAATTTTGATTTAGATATGCCACAGGGATGTATTGGAACCTCTTTATTAGATAAATTATAAAAATTCTGTGTATTTTTACAAAAACATAGATTAGTGTGATACAATAGTAAAAATTCACGGGAAAGGAATAGAAACATGTTTGGTTATGTGGCGGCACACAAGCCGGAGCTTCGAATGCGAGAATTCTATAAGTATAAAGCATATTACTGTGGACTTTGCAAGATGCTTCGGGAGAGATATGGATTTCTCGGTCAGGTGACATTGACCTATGACATGACATTTCTAGTGATTTTGCTTACCTCTCTCTACGAGAGTGAAACAAAACAGGAAGAACATAGATGCATTGTTCATCCTGCGAAGAAGCAAAAGATGCTGTACAATGAGATTACAGAATATGCCGCAGATATGAATATAGTTTTGACGTATTACAAGCTGCTTGATGACTGGGAAGACGAGAAAAGTAAGGTTGGATACTTGGGACATCGGGCATATCGAAGGGCGTTCCGTGAATTAAAGAATCAATATCCGGAAAAATGCGAAGTGATTCGAAAGAGTCTTGAAGCATTACATGAATGTGAGGCTCGTAAGGAAGAGAATGTGGATCTAGTGTCGCGCTGCTTCGGAGAACTGATGGGAGAACTTTTTGTTTTCAAAAAGGACGTCTGGGAAGAAACACTTCGTGAGCTCGGATTCTATCTTGGTAAGTTCATTTATCTATTAGATGCGTACGATGATATTGAGAAGGATATTGAGAAAAATAATTACAATGCTTTGATATCCCTGTCAAAGCGGGAAGATTTTGATGAGAAATGTGAAGAGATGTTAAATTTTGTGTTAGCAGAATGTTCACATCGATTTGAAAAACTTCCTTGCGTAGAGGATGTAGAGATTCTCCGAAACATTCTGTATGCAGGTGTTTGGGACAAATTTAATCAGAAGAGGAAGAAAAAAGATGGTGAATAATCCTTATGAGATACTTGGTGTATCTCGTAATGCAAGTAATGATGAGATAAAAAAGGCATATAGGCAATTGTGCAAGAAGTATCACCCGGACTCCTATGTGGACAATCCGCTTGCTGACTTGGCAGAAGAAAAATTCAAAGAAGTGCAGGCGGCTTATGAACAGATTATGAAGGAACGGGAAGGTGGCGGATATGCGTATTCCTCAAGCGGACAGACTCAAAGCAGCAGTCAGGAAACGGCAGAGTTGCAGGCCGCTCGAAACTTTATCAATAATCGCAGGTTTCATGAGGCATTGAATGTTCTTTCAAATATCGGAAACCGTACGGCAATGTGGTATTATTATAGTGCAATTGCCAATATGGGTATTGGTAATAATCTTGTGGCAGTCGATCATGCAAAGCAGGCAGCAGCTATGGAACCAAACAACATGGAATATGTGAACTTCGCAAATCAACTCCAGTTTAGAGGACAGCATTATCAGACGATGGGTGGTGGCTACGGACGTCAAACATATGGAACCGGTAACCTTTGTTGTGATTTGTGGTGTCTGGACACCATGTGTGAGTGTATGGGAGGAGATTTGTGCGCATGTATGTAGGAACAAAAAAGATGGCCACAGCGGGATTGCTGGTGGCCTTTTCTGTTATTATGATGTTGTTGAGTTCGGTAGTTGAGACAAGCAGTTTGTTTTTTATTGGAGCTGCGTCTTTTTGTGTTGGAATTGCTGTTCGCGAGTGGGGCCTGAAACTAGGATTCGCATTCTTGGTTGCAAGTACAGGATTGAATTTTTTAGTTGCGCCTAGTAAACTATATTGTTTCACGCTTGCAGGAATGGGTATTTATATTTGGTTGGCCGAATGGCTGTGGGAGCAGCTTGCCGGGAGTGAAAAAGTAAAAAACAGAATGGTCGTTTTATGGATTGGAAAGTATTTTATATTTAATCTGCTCTATGTGCCGACACTGTTTTTGGCACCACGCATTCTGTTTACAGGTAAAATAAACGGATTGTCCGCAATGCTGCTCCTATTCTTGGGACAAGCGGTATTCTATATCTATGACATGGCATATCGATATTTTCAAGCGCAGATATGGGGGAGATTTCGCGGGAAAATATTGGGGAAGTAAGATTTATAAAAATTTTCATAGAAATATAAAAGTTTCTATGATATGATGGATGTAGGTTGTTTAAGGGGAAATAAGAAATGAAGGTTTTAATGACGATTATGAAATATATTGGCTGGTGCATCAAAGGAATCAGACGGAAAATCCGTCGCATGTCACCGACCCAAAAGAAATTGGCGATAGTTGCCATGATAGCATTACTGGCAGGATGTTTTATGGGCAACGGAATCGGAAAGGCTTCGGAAAAGAAAAGGTCCGAAAAGAAAGTGCAGGAGGCGGTTGCAAAGGTACAGAAGAAGGCGGAAGAAAAACTGGATTCTGTGGAAAAGGAGTTATATGCTTTACAGGATCAGCTTCACGACCATTCGGTAGAACTTCCATGGAACCTTGTGCTTGTCAATGGTTTGCATCCGATGGAGGAGGGGTATGTTCCGGAATTGACAGAGATTCAGCCGGGATATAGTGTGGATACCAGAATCGCAAATGCAACTCGAAAGATGCTTTCCGATGCGGAGAAGGAAGGACTTCATGTGGAGATTTGCTCAGCTTACCGTTCGGTTGAGCGGCAAGAGCAGGTGTTTGGAGATTCCATGAAAGAGCGTGTCAAGAGTGGAATGAGTTACTGGAAGGCTTATGAGGAGACGACTTTGAATGTAGCAATTCCGGGAACAAGTGAGCATGCTTTGGGGCTGGCACTCGATTTAATCTCAAACCAGTATACAGAATTAGATGAGAAACAGGAAGAAACAAAGGAAGCACAGTGGCTTGCTGAAAATTGTTATAAATATGGCTTTATTTTGCGGTATCCGCCGGAAAAGACAAATATTACAGGAATTATTTATGAGCCATGGCATTACCGCTATGTTGGAGAAGAACACGCGGCGAAGATTAAGCAACTCGGTGTTACTTTAGAAGAGTATCTGCAAGAGCACTATCAAGCGGAAGAAGGAGGTCAATAGAATGATGAATTTGACGTTTGGAGAACAGGTAAAGATTATTTTAAGTCGAAAAGGCATGACTATTAAGCAGCTGGCAGAAGAAGTGGAAAAGTATACGGGGAAACCGATGTCTCGCCAAAATATGACACAGCGATTGGGAAGAGACAATTTCCAGGAGCAGGATATGAGAATGATTGCAGATATTCTTGGGTGCACATTTACACTCAGCATCATGGGACCAGAGGTGGTGAAGCCTGAAGCAGAGGATCATGAGACGAGAGACATCACAATTGGAGAGTTGGTAGAGTCTGTGATTGAAGAGCCGATGACAGAAGAAGTTGCAGAACCGACGCAGGGAGATGTTGTGGAACCGGTGGAAGAAGAGCTTGTTGTTTCGCAAGAAGACACAAGAGAAAGAGATATTCTTCGTCAGGGAATCAAAGGATATTTTAGAAAAGGTAGTCTGGAGACAGGCGCATCTGCAAATATCAAAGAAGAGCAGACAGTCGGTGAAATTAATCCATATACAAGAAAAGAGTACGAGACAAACAGTGTTCGTATGCATCCGAAGAAAATTGGCTATGTTCAGGTATACGATAGAGAACAACACAAGTGGACGGATATGACAGAGTGGGCATTCCTCGGTTACCAGGAGAGAAAGAAACAATTGCTTGGAAAAGATTACAGACCACCGATTTATTTGGACTAGGCAGTGAAAGGAAGAGATGTTATGAATTGGGAGAAGTTATTATCTACCAAAAGGCATCGTGAAGCGGTAGGCAGTACAAAGTCAAAAGAGGATTTGCGCAGTGAGTTTGAGAAAGATTACCATCGAATTATCGGAAGTGCTTCTTTCCGCAGACTTCAGGATAAGACACAAGTTTTCCCACTAGATAAGAGTGACTTTATACGTACAAGGTTAACACATTCTCTTGAGGTTTCCTCCTATGGAAAATCATTGGGACAAAATATTGGCGAATATATTCTGACATATATCAAAGATCCCGGTTTTACATGGAGGCATAAAGAGGAGATTTGCCATATTCTTGAATGTGCAGGACTGATTCATGATATAGGTAATCCGCCATTCGGTCATTTTGGAGAATGTATTATTCGTGATTGGTTTAAGAAAAATCTTTCAACCATGATGTACGAAGGAAAACTGGTAGAGAGCATTCTTACAGAGCAGATGAAGGAGGATTTCTATCATTTTGAAGGAAATGCACAGGCTCTGCGCCTCGTAACCAAACTCCATTATCTGGTAGATGAAAACGGAATGAATCTGACTTATGCGCTTCTCAATACGATTGTGAAATATCCGGTCTCGTCAACAGGAATTGATAAGACTACCGGCAATATCAAAGACAAGAAGATGGGTTATTATCTTGCAGACCAAGATGTTTATCAGGTGATTGCTAAGGAAACGGGAACCGAAGGGAAGCGTCATCCGCTCACATTTATCTTAGAAGCGGCAGACGACATTGCTTATAAGACTGCAGACATTGAAGATGCATTTGTAAAAGGATTTATTTCTTATCATCAGTTGAAGGAAGAACTTAAGGCTCTTGAGGAGAGAGAACCGAACAATACGTTTAAGCCATTGGAAAAATTAGAACATAAGTATCAGAGTGGTATTCAACGTGGCGTTAAGAATCCGGAAGAATATGCGGTAAAGAATTGGATTGTGCAGATGCAGGGATTTTTGATTAATTGCGCAACGTTTGGCTTTACTAAGAATTATGATGCGATTATGAATGGAACCTATGAAAAAGATATTTTCAGCGGAACTTACGGAGAAGGCTTGATGCATTTGCTTGGCGACATGGCATATCGCAGGGTGTTCGCGACACCGACTATTTATAAGATGGAGGTTGCGGAGTCCGTGATACTTAATTTCCTCATAGATAAATTCGTACATGCAGTGCTCTATTATGACACAGAGGTAAAAATGGGTGAAATTGAGAAGAGATTGGTGTCATTTATTTCAGAAAACTATAAGAGTGCATACCACAAGCAGGCAGAAGGAAAAAGTGAGGCCGAAAAACTGTATTTAAGATTCTTGCTTGTCACGGATTATATATGCGGTATGACGGATAGTTATGCGAAGAGATTGTATCAGGAATTAAATGCAATTATATAGTAGAACTCGGGAGAAAATCCCGGGTTCTTTTTTTCGGACAAGATGAATACATTAAATAGTAGACTGTGTTCGAAAAGGAGATTATGTATGGAGCAGAATAAGCAATATTTGTATGAGTACCGTAACGGTAGAAGGGCCCGCAACCTCGGATTTTTGAAGATAGAAGAATCAATGAATAAAAGTGTGGTACATATCTATGCGAATGAGATAGACGATGTCGTGGGAATTGTATTTCGAAGAGATAGTGGTGAGAAGTATACTGCGGGCTGGGAGGACGAACTGTTTGAAGTGGAGGAAGAACCTTCACAGAATAATTTAATGCTGGAAACAACAATGCAAGTACCAACAACGCAGGTGACACCACAAGAACCTATCGAGGAACAGGAGAGGGAAATAGAGGAATACATCACACCACGTAACGTCACTTATGAAAAGATTCAAAGGCAAGGATTGTCTCGGTTGCCGCGAAGAGAATGGAGAATTGCAAATAACAGTTTTCTTTTGCATGGTTTTTACAACTATCATCATTTACTTTATATAGAGGAAGACGGAAATGTTTTGATTGGTGTTCCCGGAATTTTTCATGAGAAGGAGCAGGAGGCGGCTAGTGCGTTTGGATTTCCAAAGTTTCGAAGACTCACAAATAATGAGATTCAGTTAGAGGAGAATGAAAAAAATACCTATGAAGATTTCGGATATTGGTGTCGACAGATTCCGAAAGGATAGGGTATAATAGAAAGCAGAAAGAATCAAAACAGGTGAACAACAGATGAATCAAGATGAGAAATATATGAAAGAGGCCATAAGGCAGGCAAAAAAGGCGTATGCCCTTGGAGAAGTTCCAATCGGATGCGTGATTGTCTATGATGGGAATATCATAGGACGTGGATATAATCGCAGAACCATTGATAAAAATGTGTTGGCGCACGCCGAGATTGCGGCTATTCGGAAAGCTTGCAAGAGGATGGGAGACTGGAGGCTTGAGGACTGCACGATGTATGTAACTTTAGAGCCGTGCCAGATGTGTTCCGGCGCCATTGTACAGTCGCGCATGAAAAAAGTAGTGATTGGCTGTATGAATCCTAAGGCGGGATGTGCCGGTTCTATTTTAAATTTATTACAGATAGAAGAATTCAATCATCAGGTGGAATTGGAAATTGGTGTTTTGGGTGACGAATGCAGTCAAATGATGAAACATTTTTTTCAAGAATTACGTGAGAAAAAACGCCAAGAGCATTGACATTCACACGAAAAAGATAGTATAATTAGTAACCGTGCAGCCGGGGTGTTAGCGGTACCTTGTACCTACAATCCGCTATAGTAGGGGTGATGTTGCATGGAGGGCTTTCTTTTGTGAAGCTGCCCTCTGCAAGTGGCGTAGAGGTTTGGGTCTTGCGCGACGGAAATCTATGAACCGTGTCAGGTCGGGAACGAAGCAGCACTAAGTAGAACCTTCCGGGTGCCGCAAGGGTGCCTGGGCTGAGTTAACTGCAGAGGTAACGTTCGTGAAAGGAGTTCGAAGTGCAACGCACGTAAAGAAGACAGAACAAGTGTTATTGCATTACTGGTTGAGAGACTGATGATACAATGACATTTTTTTTTACCAAAAGAGGTGGACTATGAAGACCATACTTGTAGCTATTAATGCTAAGTATATACATTCCAATCTGGCGGTGTACAGTCTTAGGACTTATGCCAAACAGTATCGAGAGGAGATTAGTATTGTAGAATATACGATTAACCAGCAGATGAATGACATTCTGATGGATCTGTATAAGAAGAAGCCGGACATCTTGTGCTTTTCGTGTTACATTTGGAATCTGACTTATGTGGAGAGCATTATTAGAGAGATTCGAAAACTGATGCCGGAGCTTCCAATCTGGGTTGGCGGGCCGGAGGTGTCCTACGATTCCGAGGATGTCCTTGAACGTTTGCCGGAAGTGACTGGTGTGATGTTTGGTGAAGGAGAAGAGACATTCCTGGAGTTGATGCAGCATTATCATAGTGGGGGAAATCCATTAAAGGACATTATGGGGGTTGCATATCGGGATGAAGATAAGAGTATTCATGTAAATGCATGGAGGCCGGTGATTGATTTGAGTACGGTTCCTTTTGTGTATGAGGATATGGAAGATTTCAAGAACAAGATTATCTATTACGAGTCCAGTCGTGGATGCCCATTTTCTTGTAGTTATTGTCTTTCGTCTGTGGATAAATGTCTGCGATTTCGTGATATAAACTTAGTAAAAAAAGAATTGCAATTCTTTATTGATGAGGAAGTTCCTCAAGTGAAATTTGTGGACCGCACGTTCAATTGTAATCACAAGCATGCGATGGCAATTTGGCGTTATCTGATGGAGCATGACAAAGGAATTACCAACTTTCACTTTGAGGTTGCTGCAGATTTGTTGAATGAAGAGGAGTTGCAGTTGATTGAGCAGATGCGGCCGGGACTCATTCAGTTAGAGATTGGTGTACAGTCTACGAACGAAGTGACGATAAAAGAGATTCGCAGAACCATGAAGTTCTCTGAGGTTGCAAGAATTGCAAAGCGTATTAGTCAGATGAAAAATGTGCATCAGCATTTGGACTTGATTGCAGGTTTGCCGTATGAGGATTTGGAGAGTTTTAAGAAATCTTTCAATGATGTCTATCGATTGTACCCGGAGCAATTGCAATTAGGCTTCTTAAAGGTGCTGAAGGGTTCCTATATGGAAGAACAGAAGGAAAACTATGGACTTGTGTACCAAAGTAAACCGCCTTACGAGGTGCTTTATACGAAATGGCTGAGTTATGAAGATGTTTTAGAACTCAAGAAGGTAGAAGAGATGGTGGAAGTGTATTATAACAGCGGACAGTTTGCGTACACCTTACGCCAGCTGGAGAAGGAGTTTTCTTCTCCATATCAGATGTATTGTGAATTAGGCACCTACTACGAACAGCATACGCTCCATATGATGAGCCATTCCAGAGTGCGACGATACGAGATTTTGTTGGAGTTTATAAAGGAAAGACACACTGAGCAGGAAGAACTTTACAGAGAACTGTTGGTCTTTGATATGTATCTGCGAGAACGTGTAAAAAGTAGGCCGGCTTTTGCGGGAGACTATACAGTTTCCAAGGAGGTTAAGCGGGAGCAAGGCAAGATGTCACACGTTGAGATGTTCCATTATGACGTAGCAGGAGACTGCCGTAGGAAGGACTGTCTAATGTTGTTTGATTATGAAAATAGAAGCATAGTATATCTGTAAGAAAACTTGCAAAAAATGGTCAAACACGTTACAATAAAAAGAAGTATTACTTTGGGAGGACAAAGAAGATGAACATGCATAATCCAAAAGCAAAAAGAGCAATAGCAGTTATCATATTGATACTTATCATAGCTATGGTGGCGGGGTCTATTATTCCGTATTTGATATAATAAAATTGGAGGAAAAAGAATGGCAAGACGAGGAAGAAGGCATAGAAGAAGAGGAGTGTCATTCAAGAGACGTGCACTAATATGGGCAACAAGTGTCTTGGGTGTGGCTTTGATCGCATTTCTTGTCATGTATTTTGCAATGAAAAATGCAGTAAATAAAGTGGCTGCAGATATCATTTGGGACAATATATACATAGAGACTGTGGATGTGTCTGGTATGAACGCCAAGAAGGCCAAGAAAGCATTGGAAGAGTTTGTGGCAGAATACCAAGCAAAGAAAATCAAACTGGTTGCCGAGGAGAGCGAGGCAGAAGTGTCTTTGGAGGAACTCGGTTTTCAGATGCAAGATGTAGACAAACTGGTAAAAGAAGCAGTTTCATATGGAAAAAAAGGTTCCATTTATGCGCGTTATCAGCAGATAAAGTCTTTAAAAGACAAAGTGGTAAAGCCGGTAACGATTGATGCTTCCTTTGAAGTTGACACCGAAACAACCACGAAGGTAATCTCTGAGAAATTTTTCAGATTAGAAGGGGCAGCAATTAATGCAACCATCAAACGTGAAAATGGTCAATTTGTAATTACAGATGGGAAATCAGGTGTTAAAGTTGACTTGGAAAAATCGGCACAGATTATCAATGAACACTTTGGTAACGATTGGAAGTACAAAGGCGTTGAGACCATCAACTTAGTGACAACTGTGGATGAGCCTAACATTACGAAAGAACAATTGCAACAGGTCAAGGATGTGCTTGGAACTTTCAGTACAACCTTTAAGGCGAACAATAATCGAGGAAAGAATGTCGCCAATGCTACATCTCGTATCAACGGCACAATTTTGATGCCTGGAGAGGTGATGTCAGCAAGTGATTCCATGGGCTCTCGAAACGCCGCAAATGGATATTTGGAGGCAGGTTCTTACCTAAATGGTGAGACTGTAGAGAGTTATGGGGGTGGTGTTTGTCAAGTCTCTACTACCTTATACAACGCGGTGATTTTAGCAGAACTTGAGATTGTAGAGCGCTCGTCACACTCTATGATTGTTGATTATGTCAAACCATCTATGGATGCGGCGATTTCGGAAGGTGTATTAGATCTTAAGATTAAGAACAATACGGATGCACCAATTTATATTGAAGGAATTACTAAGGGAGGTAAGCTTACTTTCACTGTTTACGGAAAGGAATCAAGACCTTCAAACCGCAAGGTGTCTTATGTTAGCGAGACCCTTAGCACAACGGATCCGGGCAAGAAATTTGTGTCCACAAAAGACCCGATTGGAACCTATAAGAAAGCGGTTTCTGCTCATATGGGAATTAAGGCAAAACTTTGGAAGGTTGTCACAGAAAATGGTGTTGAAGTGAGTAGGGAGGAGTTTAATAAGAGCAGTTACAAAGCATCTCCTGCAACATACCACGTTGGCATAGGTTCTGATAATGCAGAGGCAGTTGCAATTGTAAAAAATGCGATTGCAACAAAGAATGAAGCAAAGATTAAGGCGGCTATTGCTGAGGCGCAAGCCTTGATTTCAGCGGAGACGTCCGGAACACCGAAGCCGGAAGAGGCACCACAACAATAAGAGGTATTTATGAAAATAGGTAAGGTATCGCAGACTGTTTTGAAGCGTTCTATGTTAAAACCGTTACAATTTCATAGAGAAGAAGCTATCTTTGAACCTTCCGCATGGGAAATGTGTTATGGGATAACTTGTGAAGAAGACGAGGAGATTTTGGTTTCGGATACAGTTTTGTATGGAGACGAGAAGGATTTGGGCGTGTTTGCACTCGCTCATGTGATGAATGACCTGGCGACCAGAGGTGCACAGATGATAGGCGCGAGTGTGCATATTATGCTTCCGCCATATGCTTATGAGTCTCGTTTGAAGTCCATGATGGAGTATATCGAACGAGCCGGAAGCACACATGCTGTTCAGATTCTGTGCGCGAAGGCAGAAGTGAGTCCTGTTATTAGCAAGGCTGTTGTACACATGAACGGTGTGGGTGTGATAAAAAAAGGAGAATTCCTTCAGAGCAATATGGGAAGTGCTAATCAAGATATTGTGCTTTTAAAATGGATTGGACTTGAGGGAACATTTCGCGCGATGCGGGAAAAAGAAGAAGAATTATCAAAAAGATTCGTTCCGACTTTTTTGAATACGATTCGTCACATGGAGTCAGAACTATTTTCAACGGAAGCCATTCAAGTAGCTAAAGAATACGGGGCATCCGCCATGCAACAGATTACAGCGGGAGGTATTCTTGCAACGCTCTGGGAAATGGCAGAGGCATCCGACGTAGGTATGGAAGTGGAACTGAAACAAATGGCAATTCGTCAGGAGACGGTGGAAGTCTGTGAGTTCTGTCATTTGAATCCGTATCAGTTGACATCTGCGGGAAGTGTTATTATATTTGCGGAACGCGGAGAAGAATTGGTGCAAAGATATGAAGAACTCAGTATTCAGGCAACCTTGCTCGGAAGAACAACGGCGGATAGTGCAAGATTGATTCTCGGTGGAGAGGAAAAGAGATTTTTAGACAGGCCCGCACCGGATGAATTACTGAAAATATATGACATGAATTAGGGGGACTTTTTTATGAGAAAGCAGATTTTAAAATATATTGAGAAGAACAGCAAAGTGGATTTGAGTGAATTGGCGGTTCTACTTGGCAGTGATATAGTGACTGTGGCGAATGAGATTGCTGAAATGGAAAAAGAGAAGATTATCTGTGGTTATCACACACTGATTGACTGGGAAAAAGCGGGGGAGGATAAGGTGACTGCACTTATTGAGGTGCGCGTGACGCCTCAGAGAAATCAGGGATTTGACCGTATTGCAGAACGCATTTACAACTATCCGGAAGTAACAAGCGTATATCTGATTTCAGGTTCTTATGACCTGCTTGTAACATTGGAGAGTAAGACTCTTTTGGAAGTTTCTCAGTTTGTTGCAGATAAACTTTCTCCGATAGAGGCAGTAATCAGTACAGCTACTCATTTTATTTTGAAGAAATACAAAGACCATGGAACCGTACTTGTAAAGAAAGCAGAATCAGAAAGGATGCCGGTGACATTATAATGAGAAATCCATTAGCAAAGAAAGTCGTTGGGATTCAACCATCAGGCATTCGTAAATTTTTTGATATTGTAAGTGAGATGCCGGATGCAATCTCACTCGGTGTAGGCGAGCCGGACTTCGACACTCCATGGCGCATACGAGAAGAAGGTATCTACACATTAGAGAAAGGAAAGACTTTCTACACATCGAATTCAGGTCTCAAGGAATTAAAGGTTGAGATTTGTAAATATTTAAAAAGAAAAGTAAATGTAGAATATAATTTTAATAATGAGGTTATCGTAACGGTAGGTGGAAGTGAAGGTATTGATATTGCCCTTCGTGCGATGCTTGACCCGGGCGATGAGGTTCTGATTCCACAGCCGTCTTATGTTTCGTATCTTCCATGTACGATACTTGCAGACGGAGTTCCTGTTACTATTCCTCTGCAGGAAAAGAATGAATTTAAGTTAACAGCAGAAGAATTGGAGGCGGCAATTACACCGAGGACAAAAGTTCTTGTGATGCCATTTCCAAACAACCCAACCGGTTCGATTATGACAAAAGAGGATTTGCAACCGATTGTGAACCTTGTGAAAAAATATGATTTGTTCGTGATTTCAGATGAGATTTATTCTGAACTTAGTTATCAGGGAGAACACGTTTCCATTGCAAGTTTTGAGGGTATGAAGGAACGTACGATTCTTATTAACGGATTTTCAAAGGGATTTGCCATGACAGGTTGGAGACTCGGTTACGCATGCGGACCGAAGGAAATCATCGAGCAGATGGTGAAGATTCATCAGTTTGCCATTATGTGTGCACCGACCAACAGTCAGTACGCAGCAGTTGAGGCGCTTCGTAACTGTGAACGAGAGGTGCAGGAAATGCGAGAGGCTTACAACCAGAGAAGACGTTTTCTCATGAATGAATTCAAGAGATTACATATTCAGTGCTTTGAGCCGTTTGGGGCATTCTATGTGTTCCCATGTATCAAGGAATTCGGCATGACCTCTGAAGAGTTTGCGATGCGTTTCTTGGAAGAAGAGAAGGTAGCGGTTGTGCCGGGAACAGCATTCGGTGACTGTGGCGAAGGTTTCCTTCGTATCTCTTATGCATATTCTATTGAGGAACTCAAAGTAGCATTTGAAAGACTGGAAAGATTTATCACAAGATTGAGGGCAGAAAAATGATAAATATTGTTCTGTTTGAGCCGGAGATACCGGCAAATACCGGAAATATTGGAAGAACTTGTGTGGCTACCGGTGCGAGACTTCATCTCATCGAGCCACTGGGGTTCCGTTTGGACGAGAAATCGTTGAAACGGGCAGGTATGGATTATTGGAAGGACTTGGATGTAACTACATACATCGATTTCAATGATTTTTTAGAAAAGAATCCGAATGCCAAAATTTACATGGCGACAACAAAGGCGCCAAACATGTATACTGATGTAGCATATGAGCCGGACTGTTACATTATGTTCGGAAAGGAAAGCGCAGGAATACCGGAGGAGATTTTAGTCAATCATAAAGAGGAGAGTATTCGTATTCCGATGATGGGCGATATACGTTCTCTCAATCTTGGAAACTCTGTGGCAATTGTTCTGTATGAGGCACTTCGCCAGAACAATTTTGAAAATATGACAAAAGAAGGACATTTGCATCGTTTGGAGTGGAGTCATGAAGAATAGAAAAAGTGTTTTTCAGACGTTTTCATTAATATCGCAACTGGGAATCAGTATGGTTGCACCGGTGATTTTATGTACAATCGCAGGCGTATGGTTGGAGGACAAGTTATCGATACCTCTGACTATCCCATTTATTATTTTGGGAGTACTCGCCGGCGGAAGAAATGTCTATGCATTGGTGCGACATGCAACTAAGACCATTGCAGACGAGGAAGAGGAAGAATGAAAAAGAATCAGACATTACTCGAATTACTTACCGGAATTGTTGCTCTTGGCATAGGCATTCAGATTGTGTGTCTCATTGTCTCGAAGAACTATCTATATGATGCAGTTGGGCTATGGAGTGGTATTGGGATATGTCTCTTTTCCGCAATTCATATGTATCGGTCCATTGAAGAGGCGGTTGACCTTGGAGAAGCCGGCGCAACAAAGCATGTCAGGCTAGGATATGCAACGCGTATGGTGGTTACGCTGCTTGTGGCGGGAGCAGTCATCTATTTTAGAATAGGAAACTATGTGACGCTTTTAATCGGAGTATTTCCGCTCAAGTTAGCTGCGTATTTACAGCCATTTACGCACAAACTATTTCAAAAGATTCAACATGTAAGAAAAGGAGGTTGATCAAGTGGTAGGAATATTGGCGGCAGATGCTGACTTTATGATACATTGCCTGAAGAAATTAAATATCTTTGGTCAGGAAGTGTATCTGACAACAACACATGTCAGTCTGCTCATTATCTGTGTGGGACTTATCCTGCTGGCGCTCGTCGTGAGATTAAAGCTTAAGGACACCGAAGGGAAGCCGAGCGGGCTACAGAATGCCATGGAAATGGCAGTCGAGATGCTTGACGGTATGGTGAAGAGTTCCATGGGAAAGAGCGCAGTGAAATATCAGAACTATATTGGAGTACTGTTTTTATTTCTGCTCTTTAGTAATCTATCCGGACTTCTAGGATTAAGGCCGCCGACCGCGGACTACGGAGTTACATTTCCACTTGGTATTATTACATTTGTGCTCATTCAGTACAACAATATTAAGTGGAACAAGGTGGGCGCATTCACTGATTTATTCAAACCGCTGCCATTCTTATTTCCAATCAACTTGATTGGTGAGATTGCGGTTCCGTTCTCCTTATCTCTTCGTCTCTTCGGAAACGTATTGTCAGGAACGGTTATCATGGCACTCATTTACGGACTGCTCAGCAAGGTCGCATTTTTGTGGCCGGGAGTCTTGCATGCATACTTTGATGTCTTCTCAGGAGCAATTCAGACGTATGTATTTTGTATGTTAACAATGGTATTTATCTCTCAGAAAATACCGGAAAGTAAATAAAACATTTTAGGAGGAAAATTATTATGGGTAATATTACAAACGAAGGTTTAGTGTTGGCATGTTCAGCAATTGGTGTAGGTCTTGCGATGATCGCCGGTGTAGGTCCTGGTATCGGACAGGGTATCGCAGCAGGTCATGGTGCAGCGGCAGTTGGACGTAATCCTGGAGCAAAAGGTGACATTATGTCAACAATGTTACTTGGACAAGCAGTAGCTGAGACAACAGGCCTTTACAGCTTGGTTATTTCATTAATCTTATTATTTGCAAACCCATTATTAGGAAGATTATAGGAAGGGGAATAAAACCTTGGAGCGTTTATTTTCACTTGACGCGCAATTCCTTTTTGATGCAGTTGTTCTGGCACTCAGTATGCTAGTGTTGTTTTCGTTATTATCGTATCTTTTGTTCAATCCGGTCAGAGACATGCTGGAAAAGAGAAAACAACGTGTGTTTGACGAGCAGGAGACCGCGAAACGCGAGAGGCAGGAAGCGACTATCTATAAGGAAGAGTACGAACAAAAGTTAAAAGAGATAAAGAAAGAGGCGGAAGAAATCCTCAGCGAAGCGCGCAAAAAGGCTATGAAAAACGAAGCCAAAATTGTGGCGGAAGCGAAGGAGGAGGCTGCCCGCATCATGGAACGTGCCAATGCAGAGATTGAATTAGAAAAGAAACATGCATTGGATGATATGAAGCAGGAAATGATTGCGATTGCGACTATGATGGCGCAGAAGGTTGTCACCGCTTCCATTGACACAAAAGTTCAAGAAGGTCTCATTGAAGAGACTCTGAAAGAAATGGGTGAACAGACATGGCAAAGCTAGTTTCAAAAACATATGGAGACGCATTGTTTGCTGTCGCTTCAGAAGAAAACCGTATGGATGAATTCTTTGAAGCAGCTGTGGGCCTTGCGGAAGTTCTTCGCACGAACGAAGATTTCGGGAAACTAATGAGTCATCCGAAGATTATGCAGGAAGACAAAGTGAAGATTATCGAGGAGACCTTTGACGGACGTATTCCGAAGGAAATGTTAGGCCTACTGACTCTGATGGTAACAAAGAGCCGCGAGGAGGATTTCCTTGCAGTGTTCGATTACTTTGTGGAGCTTGTAAAAGGAGAAAAGAAAATCGGAAAAGCCGATGTCAAAACAGCTATTCCTCTTAGCAATGAGCAGAAAACAGCGATTGAGGAGAAACTACTCGCAACCACGAAGTATGAATCTTTCGAGATGAATTATGAGGTGGATGAATCACTCATTGGCGGAATGATTGTGCGCATCGGAGACCGCGTAGTGGACAGCAGTATTAAGACAAAGCTTAGTAACCTGTCAAGAGAATTACGCAGTATTCAAGTTTAAAATAAAAATAGGAAGGTGGATTCGTTCCATGAATTTAAGACCAGAAGAAATCAGCTCTGTGATTAAAGAACAGATCAAACGATATGCATCAGAACTCGAAGTATCTGATGTCGGAACGGTTATTCAGGTAGCCGATGGAATTGCTCGTATCCATGGCCTTCAAAATGCGATGCAGGGCGAACTCCTTGAGTTCCCGGGCGAAGTGTACGGTATGGTACTCAACTTAGAGGAAGACAACGTTGGTGCAGTTCTTCTCGGAGAACAGAGAAGTATCAACGAAGGTGATACCGTTAAGACAACCGGAAGAGTCGTTGAGGTTCCGGTTGGCGACTGTATGCTCGGACGTGTTGTAAACGCATTGGGACAGCCAATTGATGGAAAGGGACCAATACAGGCAACAAAATTCAGAGAGATTGAAAGAGTTGCTTCGGGAGTTATCTCACGTAAATCCGTAGATACTCCGCTTCAGACAGGTATCAAGGCGATTGACTCGATGATTCCGATTGGACGCGGACAGAGAGAGCTTATCATCGGTGACAGACAGACCGGTAAGACAGCAATCGCAATCGATACGATCATTAATCAAAAAGGACAAGGTGTAAAATGTATTTACGTCGCAATTGGCCAGAAGGCATCTACTGTTGCGAATATCGTAAAGACATTAGAAGAGTTTGGCGCAATGGATTACACTACAATTGTAGCTTCCACTGCAAGTGAACTCGCACCGCTTCAATATATTGCACCATATTCAGGATGTGCAATCGGTGAAGAGTGGATGGAAAACGGAGAGGATGTACTTGTTGTATATGACGATTTGTCAAAACATGCGACAGCTTACCGTACACTTTCATTGCTTCTTAGAAGACCACCGGGACGTGAAGCGTACCCTGGTGACGTATTCTATTTGCACTCAAGATTATTAGAGCGTGCAGCGAGACTTTCGGATGCACTCGGCGGAGGTTCATTAACAGCACTTCCGATTATCGAGACACAGGCGGGCGACGTGTCGGCATACATTCCGACTAACGTTATCTCCATCACAGACGGTCAGATTTACCTTGAGACAGAAATGTTTAACGCAGGTTTCAGACCGGCGGTTAACCCTGGTATTTCGGTATCCCGTGTAGGTGGTTCTGCACAGATTAAGGCGATGAAGAAGATATCAGGACCAATCCGTATTGAGCTTGCACAGTACCGTGAGCTTGCTTCTTTTGCACAGTTCGGTTCAGAACTCGATGCAGATACGGCAGAGCGTTTGGCTCAGGGAACACGTATCAAAGAAATGTTAAAGCAGCCTCAATACCAACCGATGCCAGTAGAATACCAGGTTATTATCATTTACGCTGCTACAAGAAAGCATTTGCTTGACATTAAGGTAGAGGATGTTCTCGCTTTTGAAAAAGGTCTCTTTGAATTCATTCAGACCAAGTATCCGGAGATTCCGGAATCCATCAAGGCAGAGAAGATTTTGAATGAAGAAATGGAAGAGAAGCTTGTAAAAGCAATTGCGGAGTTTAAAGAGGAGTTTTAATCATGGCATCAATGAGAGAAATTAAAAGACGCCGCACAAGTATCCAGAGTACGCAACAGATTACAAAGGCCATGAAGTTAGTCTCTACAGTTAAACTACAGAGGGCAAGACAGCGTGCTGAGAATTCAAAGGCATATTTCACATATATGTATAAGACCATCACCTCCATGCTCGCTAAGGCGGGTAATGTGGACCACCCATATGTGAAGGGCAGTGATTCGAAAAATGTTGCAATCGTGACAGTTACTTCGAACCGGGGTCTTGCAGGTGGCTATAATGCCAACATTGTGAGAATGGTTATGGGAAGCGGATTTGAGAAAGAAAATGTCCGTCTTTATACCGTGGGTCGAAAAGGTGTAGAAGGTTTGGAGCGTAAAGGTTACAAAATTGTAGCCGATTACTCAGACATAATCGAAGAGCCGACCTTTGCGGATGCGAAAGAGATTGGAGAGAGACTTCTTTCAGATTTTGCAAATGGTGAAATCGGAGAAATCTATGTGGCATATACAGAGTTTAAGAATACAGTGAGTCAGGTACCGAAGCTCATGAAGTTGCTCCCGGTAGATGCGGAAGGTATGCAGGCAGATGCAGAGGAACTGAGTGAACTTGATAAACTCACGCCTATGAATTTTGAGCCGGAGGAGGAAGAGGCAATTGCGCTTCTGATTCCGAAGTATATGACCAGCATTTTGTATGGCGCCTTTGTGGAGGCAGTTGCGAGTGAAAATGGCGCGCGTATGCAGGCAATGGACTCGGCGACGAACAATGCAGAAGAAATTATCAGTGATTTGGAGCTGAAATACAATAGAGCCCGTCAGGGTGCTATTACACAGGAATTAACAGAAATTATAGCCGGAGCGGAAGCTATCGGATAGAGGAGTGAAAAAATGGCAACAAAGAATATAGGAAAAATCACTCAGGTTATCGGTGCGGTTTTGGACGTAAAATATTCGGAAAGTAACCTACCGAAAATCAATGAAGCCATCGAAGTTACCAGAAAAGATGGCAGCAAGTTGGTTGTGGAGGTCGCACAACATTTGGGTGATGACGTCGTAAGATGTATCGCTATGGGACCGACCGACGGTCTGGTGCGCGGTATGGATGCAGTGGCAACAGGTGCCCCAATCTCTGTACCGGTTGGTGAGAATACACTTGGACGAATCTTTAATGTACTCGGTGAGCCGATTGACGAGAAACCGGCTCCGACTGACGTAAAATATGAGCCGATTCACAAGAAGGCTCCGGCCTTTGAAGAACAGGCAACAGAAGCAGAACTCTTGGAGACAGGAATCAAGGTTATCGACCTGCTTTGCCCATATCAAAAAGGCGGTAAGATTGGTCTCTTCGGCGGTGCCGGAGTAGGTAAAACCGTACTGATTCAAGAGCTGATTACCAACATTGCAACAGAGCACGGTGGATATTCTGTATTTACCGGTGTAGGTGAGAGAACCAGAGAAGGTAATGACCTTTACTACGAGATGCAGGAATCAGGAGTTATCAATAAGACAGCCATGGTGTTCGGACAGATGAACGAACCGCCTGGAGCTCGTATGAGAGTTGGTCTTACAGGACTTACGATGGCGGAATATTTCCGTGATCAAGGTGGTAAGGACGTGCTTCTTTTCATCGATAACATTTTCCGTTTCACACAGGCAGGTTCTGAGGTGTCCGCACTTCTTGGACGTATGCCTTCAGCGGTGGGTTATCAGCCAACCCTGCAGACAGAGATGGGTGCTCTTCAAGAGCGTATCACATCTACAAAGAACGGTTCTATCACATCTGTACAGGCAGTATACGTGCCGGCCGATGACTTGACTGACCCGGCTCCGGCAACAACATTTGCCCACTTGGATGCGAAGGTTGTACTTTCCCGTGCAATCACAGAGCTTGGCATCTATCCTGCGGTAGACCCATTGGATTCATCATCCAGAATGCTTGACCCGCATATTGTTGGAGAAGAGCATTACAAGGTAGCCCGTGGTGTGCAGGAAGTGCTTCAGAAATATAAAGAATTACAGGATATCATCGCGATGCTTGGTATGGATGAACTTTCCGAAGAAGATAAGCTTACTGTATCACGTGCGAGAAAGATTCAGAGATTCTTGTCTCAGCCTTTCTTCGTAGCAACACAGTTTACCGGCTTCGAGGGACGCTACGTTCCAATCAGTGAGACCATCCAAGGCTTCAAAGAAATCTTAGAAGGAAAGCACGATGACATTCCAGAGGGACATTTCCTCAATGCAGGTAATATCGATGACGTACTCGCTCGTGTGAAATAGAGGTGACGGGTATGGCAGACAAATTCGAAGTGAAAATCATATCACCGGAGCAGTTGTTCTACGAAGGAACAGGAACCTTTGTGGAATTCACAACTGTCGAGGGAAGAATGGGTGTATACCCGAATCACATTCCGCTAACTACGGTGCTTGCACCATGTGTGATGAAAGTACATGACAGTGGCGAAGTGAAAAAAATAGAGATTTCCGGCGGATTCGCAGAGATACTGAAGGACAGAATCACAGTGCTTGCGGAGAGCGCAAATTGGAAGTAGCACCAAATTTGTAAATCTGCATACTATGTATTATAGTGTATTTAGATTGGAAGTGTGTGTTATGGAACATCGTTTGCCATATTACATGGCCTATCCCATGCCAATGCAGTATGACGATGAGCGAATGGAACGACGGGACTTTGAGTATATGAAAAGTATGTATCCGATGACGGTGAAACGACTTTTACCTTATGTGGAGGAAGAATGCGATCGGATGTCATATGAAGGAAGCATGATTTATGATGAATATCCGGATCAATTACAGATGTATCTGATGTGCAGTCGTATCTATGACAGGGTGCAGAAGGAACAGCCAGGGGATGACATGGAAATGGAGATGCAAGCTTCAAGAAACAATGAAGGGCTCCGAGATTTGATACAGATTTTACTTTTTCAAGAGTTGTTCCGTCGAAGAAGCAGACACAGGAGAGACAGACGCAGATTTTACTAAAAGATAACAGGAGCATATATGAAAAATATTATTCTTATTGGAATGCCTGCATCGGGCAAGAGTACAGTCGGTGTTGTTGTTGCCAAGAGACTGGGTTATGATTTTGTCGATACAGATTTGTTGATTCAAAAGCAGGAAGCTCGACTTTTGAAAGATATCATTGCTGATGTTGGAAATGAAGGTTTTCTTGAGATTGAGAATCAGGTAAACAGAGATTTGATTGTGGAAAATGCAGTAATTTCGCCTGGTGGCAGTGTAGTTTACTGTGAAGAAGCAATGCTACATTTCAAAGCCATAGGAACAGTTATCTATTTGAAAACATCATACGAAGATATCTATAACCGAATCTCAAATGCAAAGAACAGAGGAGTTGTACTTAAAGAAGGGCAGACGCTTAAAGACCTGTATGATGAGCGTGTGAAATTGTTTGAAAAATATGCAGATTATACAATTTCCGAAGAGGGATTAGATTTGGAGGAGACCATTGACACGGTTTTAGAACTGTTTGAAAAAATAGGAGGTTAACAAACCTCCTATTTTGTGTTATAATATCTTTTGGAGTATAATGACAGAGGTGTAAAATGGAGCAATATATAATCAAAGGCGGACATCCGCTGGTAGGAGAAGTTGAGATTGGTGGCGCAAAAAATGCGGCTCTCGCAATTCTTGTTGCAGCAATTATGACAGATGAGACTGTCTTAATCGACAACCTGCCGGATGTGAGCGATATTAATGTAATGCTGGAGGCAATCAGTGAGATTGGTGCAATGGTTCAGCGTATAGACAGACATACGGTTCGTATTAATGCTTCCACAGTAAAAAATGTAAGCATTGATTATGACAGTATGAAAAAAATCAGAGGATCATATTACTTTTTAGGAGCTTTACTTGGAAAGTATCATAGAGCTGAGGTTCCTCTTCCGGGAGGATGTAATATCGGAAGCAGACCGATTGACCAGCACTTGAAAGGTTTTCGTGCATTAGGTGCAGAAGTAACCATTGAGAGTGGTATGGTGATTGCAGAAGCCGAAGAGTTGAAATGTTCACACATCTTTTTCGATGTAGTCAGTGTAGGTGCAACCATCAACGTGATGATGGCGGCGGCTATGGCAGAAGGTAAGACCATCTTGGAAAATGTTGCAAAAGAGCCTCACGTGGTAGATGTTGCGAACTTTCTGAACAGTATGGGTGCCAATATCAAAGGTGCAGGTACCGATGTGATTCGTATCAAGGGTGTACCAAGACTCCATAAGACAGAATATTCTATCATTCCGGACCAGATTGAGGCGGGAACGTTTATGTTTGCAGCTGCAGCAACGAAGGGGGATGTTACGGTTCTTAACGTAATTCCAAAGCATTTGGAGGCAACAACTGCTAAACTTATCGAGATGGGTTGCGAGGTAGAAGAATTTGACGATGCCGTACGTGTTGTTGCGAAGGATAGACTCAAGAGTACACATGTAAAGACGTTGCCATACCCGGGCTATCCAACAGATATGCAACCGCAGATTGGTGTGACAATGGCATTGAGTGAAGGAACCAGTGTAATCACAGAAAGTATTTTTGAAAACCGTTTTAAATATTTAGATGAATTATCCCGCATGGGAGCCAATGTTAAGATTGAGGGCAACACCGCAATTATTGCGGGTGTAGAGAGGCTCTCAGGCGCAAGAGTAGGAGCGCCTGACCTTAGAGCAGGTGCGGCACTTGTTATCGCAGGCATGGCGACAGAAGGTATTACAATTGTGGATGATATTATATATATCCAGAGGGGATATGAGCGATTTGATGAAAAACTTCGTGGCATCGGTGCAATGATTGAACTCGTATCAAGCGAGAAAGAGATTCAAAAGTTTAAATTAAAAGTAGGATAAGACAGTAAGCAGGAAGGTGGGGAAACAGTCCCACCTTTTTCTGCCATTTGAAATGTTCATTTAGAACAGTACGAGGGGATATGGTATGAATTTATTTACACAGATGATTCAAAATGATATGAAACCGGCGCTTGGTGTCACTGAACCTGGTGCAATTGCATTTGCCGTATCAACAGCAAAGCAATATACGGAAGGCGAGCTGATGGAAGTGCGTGTTTCTCTGAATTCTGGTATGTATAAGAACGCATTTACTTGTGGAATACCGCATTCAGATGAGGTTGGAAACGTATTTGCAGCAGCGTTGGGATATGTTGCAGGGGATGCTGGAAAAAGTTTGGAGTCCTTGGAATGTGTGACCGAGCAGGACAACATTGTTGCGCAGAAGCTTGTAGAACAAGGTAAGATAAAGGTTATTCTTAGCCATATTGGTTCTGATATCACGATAGATGCAACTGTAAAGACCAAGCAGGATGAATGTTTGGTTCGCATTGCAGGGGGGCATACGGATATCTATTTCATCGAAAAGAATGGACAAGTATTGTTTGAAAAGGAAAGAAAAGCACAAGCTGAAGCAGCGGTTGCAGTCATTCATAGATATACATTGCGGGATTTTGTGGAATACATAGACGGTGTAGATGAAAAAGAGATTGCGTTTATCAGAGAAGCTTTTACTATGAATATGGAACTTTTGGAGGAAGGGCTTCGTTCGAACAAAACCACATTAGGTCCGCTGTTAAAGAAGACTAATGGTGGGAAACTGTTGTCTGATGATGAAGTGAGGACGGCGCAACTGCTATGCAACGGAGCTATTGAAGCGAGAGTTCTCGGACTTGATAAGCCGGCAATGAGCATTACCGGAAGTGGAGCACATGGAATTATCGCGTCCTTGCCGCTGTTTGCTTATCAACAGATTCACCAGACAGAGATTACGGAAGACAAGCTAATTCGTGCAACAGCACTTAGCTACCTGATTACGATGTATATCAAAGAATATTCAGGTAAGCTGTCAGCATTCTGTGGATGTGGAATCGCAGCAGGAACAGGAATGGCCTGCGGACTTTGTTATTTGAAGGGCGGAAATATTTCTGATATGGAGCGAGTCATTTGCAATATGGCATCCGGAATTACGGGGATGATCTGTGACGGTGGCAATCAGGGATGTACGATGAAAGGAATCGTAGCAGTCGATGCTGCTTTTCGTGCGGTGGAAATGGCGATGGCAGGGGTATCTATTGCTCCTGTACATGGAATTAATGGGAAAACGCCGGAAGAAACGATGCGTAACATGGGAAGAATTGCATCTCCGGGCATGATAGAGACTGAAAAGACAATTGTGGAGATTATGCGAGAAAAATAGAGGGGGACATATGAAAGAGAACGGAAGGCGACGTGGAGGCAGAAGAAAGACAAATGTGGCAAGTACGATTGTGTTAGTCATTGCAATAGGTGTATTTGTTTTTTCGGCATATAAGCTAATCGGTATTTATACGGAATATCGCAAGGGCGATAAAGAATATGACCATATTGCAGAAGAAGTCATAGAAACTCAGATTTCGGAGAATAGTGAGCAAACAAAAGAAGAGGAAGGAGAACCCGCCAAGGTGCACACTACACTTAAGGTGGATTTCGACAAACTCAGAAAAACAAATGGTGATGTTGTAGGATGGATTCAGTTTGATGAGCCAAAGAAAATAAATTATCCGATTGTGAAGGGCAGCGACAATGACAAA
The DNA here is from genome assembly GCA_017416155.1 of Tyzzerella sp. GTDB lineage: Bacteria > Bacillota > Clostridia > Lachnospirales > Lachnospiraceae > Faecalimonas. Next base: position 11,429 of record JAFQDE010000013.1, on the reverse strand, counting down.
TACCTGACAAGAACTTTCGAGGGAAAGAAGAATTCATCCGGAAGTATTTTCATGGATGCAGGTAATGAAGGAGATTTCAGTGATTCCAACACGTTTGTCTACGGACATAATATGAAGAATGGTTCGATGTTTGGACAACTTCGTAAGTTTAAGACAAAGGAGTATTATGAACAGAATCCGTATTTTTACATCTATACACCGGATGGCAAAGAGGTAAAGTATCAGATATTTGCAGTGTGTATTGTGGAGGATACTTCCAAAAGTTATACAAGGTTTTTTAATAGCGATGAAGAATATCTAGATTATCTGGATTATATAAAGAGCGTTGCTCGTTTTGATACAGGTGTGGAAGTAAATGCAGGATCACAGATAGTGAGTCTCTCCACATGTACGAACGTGACGGAGACCCAGAGACTCCTTGTACATGGAGTAAAAGTCGGCGAGACAGTGGTAGGAGAATAGGTATGGCAGAGCAGTATGAAGTGGGCGATATCATTAAGATGAAAAAGAAGCATCCGTGCGGCAGCTTTGAGTGGGAGATTCTGCGAGTTGGAGCAGATTTCAGACTAAAATGTGTAGGATGCGGGCATCAGATTATGATTGCAAGAAAATTAGTGGAGAAGAATACAAAAGAAATTAAAAAGGGCTTGAAATAGTTGCATAAATATGTTAATATACCAAATTGTGATATATTATTTTATTCCTTGTTCCCGGCAAAGTACCGGGGGCCAGAGACCATAAGGAGGTGCAAACGACATGAACAAATATGAATTAGCAGTTGTTGTCAATGCAAAAATCGAAGACGACGCTAGAGCGGCAGTAATCGAGAAAGTACAAGCTTACATTACTCGTTTCGGTGGCCAAGTTTCTGACGTTGATGAATGGGGTAAGAAGAGATTAGCTTACGAGATTCAGAAGATGAGAGAAGGATACTACTACTTCATCCACTTCGAAGCTGACGCTACAGCTCCAGCTGAGATCGAAGCAAGACTTCGTATCATGGACAATGTGTTGAGATATTTATGCGTTAGACAAGAAGCATAAGAGAAAAGAGGAATCGTAATGAATAAAGTAATTTTAATGGGACGTTTAACAAGAGATCCTGAAGTTAGATACTCACAGGGTGAGAACGCAACAGCAGTTGCGCGTTACTCATTGGCAGTAGACCGTCGTTTCAGACGTGAAAATGAGCCAACAGCAGATTTTATTAACTGTGTAGCATTTGGAAGACAGGCAGAATTCGCTGAGAGATATTTGCGCCAAGGCACAAAGATTGCAATTACCGGACGTATCCAGACTGGAAGTTATACTAACAGAGACGGTGCAAAGGTATATACAACAGACATCGTTGTAGAAGAACAAGAATTTGCTGAGAGCAAAGCAGCAGGCGGTTCAGCAGCTCCGGTTAACAACTATCAGGCAAGCCCGGCACCATCACCAAGTTCAGATATTGGCGATGGCTTCATGAATATTCCGGACGGAATTGATGAAGAATTACCATTCAGCTAAGCGATTAATTGTGTAGTATGGTTTGAACGTACGTGTTCGAGAATAAAATAGGAGGTATTGACAAATGGCTTTTGATAAAGGTAGTAAAATGGATTCTCCAATGAAGAGAAGAAATGTTCGCAGAAGAAAAAAAGTATGTGTATTCTGTGGAAAAGAGAATAACGAAATCGACTACAAAGACGTAGCTAAGTTAAGAAAATATGTTTCTGAAAGAGGGAAAATTCTTCCAAGAAGAATCACAGGAAACTGTGCAAAACATCAGAGAGCTCTTACAGTAGCTATTAAGAGAGCTAGACATATTGCTTTGATGCCATATGTTCAAGATTAATTGTAGCAAGTTAAAACCCGTCGCACACTCGCGACGGGTTTTTTGTATGTCAAACTAAGCATTTTTATCCATCATTGCTTTTACGGAAGATGCATATTCAGAAGGGGTCATCCCAGTCAGCTTTTTAAACTGTCTTGAGAAGTAATGTATCGATGTATATCCCAATTGTTCGGAAATTTGTGTAAAATTAAGCGAGCCCATGCGAATCATATGTTTCGCGTTTTGTATCTTCATCTTTGAAAAGTATTCAATAACACCCATGCCGGCTTCTTTTTGAAATACGTTCTGCAGTTGGGTACGTCCAATCATATTATCCCTGCAAATGGTTTGTATTGACAGTCTTGTAGACAGATTGTCTTCCATATAGTCAGAAACTCGATTAAAAATATCGGTGGAACTTTTGGTTACCGGAAGCGGAATCTCCTGCTCAGAGGAAGAGTATCTCCGAATCAGGTTCAACAGAAAAGACTCTAGATACATACGAATCAATTGTTCACTGCCAATTGGCGTATTGTGTTTCTTTTTCATTTCCTTTGTATAAGGGTTGTTTAGCGATGTTTCAAAGAGATTCTGGGCTTCAACTAAAATTTTTGCAAGGAGGGAACGCTCCTTTTCATCTATTTTAAGAACCTTTTGTTTGAAAAAATCCATAAACGGACTGTCGCACTTGAAGGAGACAACCACAAGGTTTGGCGCGACTTGACTGTATGTTGATACATTATGGAACTCGTTTGGTTGATGAAAAGCAATTTCACCTTTGTGTAATGTAAGTTCTGTTTCGTCCATGCATATTTTTACAGAACCTTTATCTACACATACAAATTCCCAAAAATCATGAGATTCTCCAGTGAAAAGAAATTCACTGGTATATTCAAAATAGTGAATAGTAAACAATTCATCAATGCGAATGATATCTTCCAAGGTAGTTCCAATGTAACTCATAAGCAGTCGCTCCTTTTTCTCATGCGTTTCGATACTACAATGGTAACCCATTTTCAAGGAAAAATCAAGCAAAAAAGGTGAATTGTGCAAATGATGAAGATAATAAGACAAAGATTTTTTGGATTAGTTGTACTATAATAGTCTATTATAGTATGCAAATTTATGGAGGATTAAAAAATGCAAAAACCAGTATTAGTAATTATGGCAGCAGGAATGGGAAGCCGATATGGCGGTTTAAAACAGATTGACCCGATAGATGACCAGGGTCATATTATTATGGATTTCTCTATTTTTGATGCTAAGAGAGCAGGATTTGAGAAAGTTGTATTCATTATAAAGAAAGAAAATGAAGCAGATTTTAGAGAGGCGATTGGAAACCGTATCGAAGAAGTGATTGAGGTTGCATATGCATATCAAGATTTACATAATCTTCCGGAGGGATTTGAAGTTCCGGAAGGCAGAGTAAAACCATGGGGAACTGCACATGCAGTACTTAGTGCTATTGATGTGATTGACGGACCTTTTGCTGTTATTAATGCAGATGATTATTATGGAAGAGACGCATTCCACAAGATTTATCAGTTTTTAACTCACAGTGAGGATGATGATAAGTACCGCTATGCAATGGTTGGTTACAAATTGGAAAACACATTGACTGAAAACGGACATGTTGCCAGAGGTATCTGTACAATTGATGAAAACAATTATCTGGTGAAAGTGGAAGAACGTACCAGAATTGAACGTAAAGGTGATGGTGCAGCATTCACAGAGAATGACGGAGCAACATGGACTCCGGTTGCAACAGACAGTATTGTGTCTATGAACTTATGGGGCTTTAGTGCAAGTTTCTTAGAAGAAATTAAAGCAGGTTTCGCAGCATTTTTGGAGGAAGGGCTTCAACAGAATCCATTGAAATGCGAGTATTTTCTCCCAACAGTTGTAACGGATCTTTTGAATGCAGATAAGGCAACAGTAACCGTATTGACATCACAGGACAAATGGTATGGTGTGACTTATAAGGAAGATAAACCTGTTGTTGTCAATGCAATCAAGATGATGAAAGAAAAGGGTGTTTACCCTGAGAAGGTATGGTGTGGCAGAGGAGAAGCATTGGTGAATTTCCAATTGCATGGCATGGTAATGTCTGCAGTACCTTACGGAAGTGGACATATCAACGACACATTCTTGATGACTCTCAGAAAAGATGACGGAAGCGAAGGACGCGTGATTATGCAGCGCATGAATGATGCGATTTTTACAAAGCCGGAAGAGTTGATGGAAAATATTTTGAATGTGACATCTTATCTCCGAGAGGTGATTATTCAGAATGGTGGAGACCCGGAAAGAGAGACATTGAATGTCATTCGTACAAAAGATGACAAGCCTTATTTTATAGATTCAGAGGGTAATTATTGGAGATGTTATATCTTTATCGAGAATGCAAGAACATACGATCAAGTAGAATCTGCGGAAGATTTTTATCAGAGTGCAGTTGCTTTTGGTAATTTCCAAAGACTTCTTGCAAATTATCCAGCTGAGACTTTGCATGAGACTATCAAAGGATTCCATGATACGAAGGCAAGATTTGAGGTATTTAAGAAGGCAGTTGCAGACGATGTGTGTGGACGTGCAGCTTCCGTGCAGGAGGAAATTAATTTCTATCTTGAACATGAAGATCTTGCAAATGTATTTGGAGATATGCTCGCAAACGGAGAGGTTCCGCTTCGCGTTACACATAACGATACTAAGTTAAATAATGTTATGCTCGATGATGCTACAAGAAAGGGTATCTGTGTCATTGACCTTGATACCGTTATGCCGGGTCTCGCCATGAATGACTTTGGTGATTCTATCCGTTTTGGTGCAAGTACAGCTGCTGAAGACGAGAAGGATTTGGATAAAGTTTGGTGTGACATGGACTTGTTTGATGTCTATGCCAAAGGATTTATCGAAGGTTGTGGCGGCAAATTGACATCCAAAGAGATTGAATCGCTTCCGATGGGAGCCAAGGTTATGACTTATGAGTGCGGCATGCGTTTCCTTACAGATTATCTTCAGGGAGATGTTTACTTCAAGGTGCACAGAGAGGGTCATAATTTGGATAGAACACGTACACATATCAAATTGATTCAAGATATGGAAACAAAGTGGGATATCATGAATAATATTGTTAAAAAATACAATGTATAAATAGATGTTTAGGAGGAAGCAAGAAATGGCAATTTTAGTGACGGGTGGAGCAGGATATATCGGTAGTCATACATGTATTGAACTTATCAATGCAGGATATGATGTAGTAGTAGTAGACAATCTTTGCAATTCGAGTAAAGAGTCTTTGAAACGTGTTGAAAAAATCGTAGGAAAAGAAATTCCGTTTTATGAGGCAGATATTCGTGATGCGGAAGCACTCCAAAAAGTATTTGAAAAAGAGGATATTTCAGCGGTTATCCATTTTGCGGGATTAAAAGCGGTTGGAGAATCCGTTGCAAAACCATTGGAATACTATGACAACAATATTGCCGGAACGCTTGTGCTTTGCGATGTTATGAAAAATGCAGGCGTAAAGAACATTATCTTCAGTTCTTCTGCGACTGTTTACGGTGACCCGGCATTCATTCCAATCACAGAAGAGTGTCCAAAAGGTCAGTGTACCAATCCATATGGTTGGTCAAAATCTATGCTTGAGCAGATTTTGACAGACCTTCATACTTCAGATGCAGAATGGAATGTAGTACTTTTACGTTATTTCAATCCGGTTGGAGCACATAAGAGTGGAACTATCGGAGAAGATCCGAAGGGGATTCCGAACAATTTGATGCCTTATATTACACAGGTAGCGGTAGGTAAGAGAGAATTTCTTGGTGTATTTGGAAATGATTATGATACACCGGATGGCACGGGTGTTCGCGATTACATTCATGTGGTAGACCTTGCAGACGGTCATGTAAAAGCTCTTAAAAAGATTGAAGAGGGTGCAGGTGTTTGTGTTTATAACCTTGGAACAGGTAACGGATATTCCGTACTTGATATGGTAAAGGCGTTTAGCAAGGCTTGCGGAAAAGATTTGCCGTATAAGATTCTAGACAGAAGACCGGGAGATATTGCAATGTGCTATGCAAATCCTGCAAAAGCCAAAGAAGAACTTGGATGGGAAGCTGTTCGTGGCTTAGAAGAAATGTGTGAAGATTCATGGAGATGGCAATCAAACAATCCAAACGGATATGAGGGTTAGATATGAAAATAGAAATCATAGTGTGTGGTTTGCTCGTCATATGTGTGGCAGTTTTGTTATTCATTTATATGCGAAAACATTCTTTGAAGTCCAAGAAGTTGGGAAGTAGATGGGACCAGTACGGGTTTATTCATAATGCTTTGCTGACAGAGATGCCGATACCTTATGCAGTTATGGCTGAGGATGGAAAGATATTGTGGGCAAACGACCAATTCGTGTCTGTTTTTGAAAAGGAACAGAGGAACGAGCGATATCTCAGTAGTTATATTCATGAGTTGAATCGTAGTGTTTTTCCAAAAGAAGAAGGAGTTAAGGCGGAGCTGGAAGTTTCTTATGAAGGCAGAGATTACAAAGCGACTGTGATGTGTGTGTCGCTTAAGAATCTATATGCCTTGGAAGGTTCTTTTGGTTTTGCAAAGGACAGAGAATTATTTGTTACGATTACATTAGAAGATATTACAGACCTTCATTGGTATATGCGCGAGAATGAGGGACAAAAGTTGGTTTCCGGCCTCATTTATTTTGACAACTATGATGAGGTTATGGAGAGTGTTGAGGAAGTCAGACAGTCACTTCTAATTGCGTTGATTGATCGAAAGGTTAATCAATATCTTGCTAATTTTGATGGACTTGTAAAGAAGATGGAGAAGGATAAATATTTCTTCGTTGTAAAAAAACAGTACTTCAAAGAGATGGTAAAGGGCAAATTCGCCGTTCTTGAGGATGCGAAGAGCGTGAATATTGGAAATACCATGCCGGTAACCTTAAGTATTGGTATGGGATTGTCGTCAGAGACATATGCGCAAAGTTATAATAATGCTCGTGTAGCAATTGATTTGGCACTTGCCAGAGGCGGTGATCAGGCAGTTGTGAAAGATGGAAAAAATATTAAGTATTATGGCGGAAAAAGAGAACAAATTGCGAAGAATACCCGTGTGAAAGCGCGTGTAAAAGCTGAGGCACTCCGAGAATTTATCATGTCAAAAGATCAGATTATTGTTATGGGACACCGCATGGCGGATTCGGATTCGTTTGGCGCAGCCGTGGGTATCTATCGTGCGGCACAGACGATGCAGAAAAAAGCACATATTGTAATTGATGAAATTACAACATCTGTTCGCCCGTTCTATGAAGATTTTTGCAAGAGTTCTCATTATCCGGAGGATATGTTTATCAAGCCTTCGGAGGTTCATAATATTACAAATGACAATACGATGGTTGTCGTTGTGGATACGAACCGACCGGAACTTACCGAGTGTCCGGAACTTTTAAAAATAGCAAAAATGATTGTTGTTTTTGACCATCACAGGCAGGCAAATGATGTGATTGAAAATACAGTATTATCTTACATTGAACCTTACGCGTCTTCAGCATGTGAAATGGTTGCAGAGATGTTACAGTATATTTCAGATGATATTAAAATTACTGCGCTTGAGGCGAACAGTATGTTTGCCGGCATTATGATTGATACCAATAATTTTATGAATCGTACCGGTGTAAGAACTTTTGAGGCAGCAGCGTTCTTGAAACGTTGCGGTGCAGATATTGTGCATGTACGCAAAGTGTTCCGAGATGATTTGGACTGGTACCGTGAGCGTTCAAAGGTTGTCAGCAGTGCGGAGATTTTCCGTGAGGAATATGCAATCGCAAGATTTGAAAATGAAGGCGTTGACAGTCCGACGATCATCGGTGCACAGGCAGCAAATGAATTGCTGAATATCAATGGAATTAAGGCGTCATTTGTTCTGACTGAATATTTCGGAAAGATTTATGTAAGTGCACGAGCGATTGATGAAGTAAATGTGCAGATTATCATGGAAAGATTGGGCGGTGGCGGTCATATTAATACTGCCGGCACGCAATTCCAACATACGGACATGGACGAAGCAGTCAGTGCTTTAAAGGAGACCATTGATACGATGATTGCAGAAGGAGATATATAATATGAAAGTAATTTTACTTCAGGATGTAAAAGCCCTTGGAAAAAAGGGAGAGATTGTAAATGTAAATGACGGATATGCAAGAAACTTTATTCTTCCAAAAAAACTGGGGTTGGAGGCAACGGGAAAGAATCTCAATGACCTCAAACTCCAAAAGGCCAATGAAGAAAAGGTTGCACAGCAGATTTTGGATGAAGCGAAAGAACTGGCAAAGAAATTAGAGTCAGGAAAAGTAGAACTTGCTATTAAAATCGGTGAAGGCGGAAGAGCATTTGGTTCTGTTTCCAGTAAAGAAATTGCAGTTGCAGTAAATGACCAAATGGGATATGATATCGACAAGAAAAAAATTCAGCTGAAGGATGCAATTAAAGCACTTGGGACTCATACAGTTCCGGTTAAATTGCATCCAAAGGTAACAGCGGAGTTGAAAGTGATTGTAACAGAAGAATAGGAGGCTTTCATTATGGATGAAGCACTCATTAGACGAGTACTGCCGCATAGTATTGAAGCAGAACAAGCTGTAATCGGCGCCATGCTGATGGATAAAGAAGCAATTTTGACAGCATCAGAGATTGTGAGTGGTGATGATTTCTATCAAACTGCTTATGGTGTGATTTTCGAAGCGATTGTTGAAATATACAATGAAGGGAAACCGGTAGATTTGATTACTCTTCAGTCACGTCTGAAAGAGAAAGATGTTCCGGCAGAAATCAGCAGTCTGGAATTTGTAAGAGACTTGGTGTCAGTAGTACCGACATCTGCCAATGTAAAATATTATGCAGAAATTGTTTCTGAAAAGGCGATGTTGCGTCGTTTGATAAAATTAAATGAAGAAATTGAAAATATGTGTTATCTCGGCAAGGAGCCGATGGAAGCAGTACTTGAAACGACAGAGAAGAAAGTCTTTGAATTGGTACAAAAGCGTAACACCGGTGATTTTGTTCCAATTAAGCAGGTTGTTTTAAATGCTTTGGATAAGATTGAAGCAGCATCTAAAAATGCTGGTAGCGTAACCGGTATTCCAACTGGATTTTTAGATTTGGATTACAAGACTGCAGGGCTTCAGCCGTCAGACCTTATCTTGATAGCAGCAAGGCCATCTATGGGTAAGACTGCCTTTGTTCTTAACATTGCACAGCACGTTGCCTTTAAGGTTCATAAATCTGTTGCAATATTTAGTTTGGAAATGTCTAAGGAGCAACTTGTGAATCGTCTGTTTGCATTGGAGGCGCAGGTAGATGCACAGTCGCTTCGTACAGGAAACCTAAAGGATTCTGATTGGGAGAAGTTGATTGAAAGTGCCGGAATTATTGGAAAATCAAAATTGATGATTGATGATACTCCGGGTATCTCTATTTCAGAACTTCGTTCAAAATGTCGTAAGATGAAGTTAGAACATGGACTTGACCTTATTATCATAGACTACCTGCAATTGATGACAGCACGTGTGGGTAGCAGAAGTGAGTCCAGACAGCAAGAGATATCGGAAATCTCAAGAGCACTTAAAGGGATTGCCAGAGAATTAAATGTTCCTGTAGTTGCATTGTCACAGCTTAGCCGTGCAGTTGAACAGCGTCCGGACCACAGACCGATGATGTCCGACCTTCGTGAATCCGGAGCCATCGAGCAGGATGCCGATGTTGTAATGTTTATCTATCGTGATGACTATTATAATAAAGATACAGAACTCAAAAATGTTGCTGAGATTATTATAGGCAAGCAAAGAAATGGTGCAATTGGAACTGTCAACCTGACATGGTTGCCACAGTACACAAAGTTTGCAAATTATTTGAAGGAGTAAGGGGAGCGACATGGGGTCTTCCTATACCCACACTGTCTATGGCGGGTGGTCGAGAGTCCGCCAATACCCACACTTATCTGGAAAATGATGAGAATGGCAGGCTTTATAGGCCGAGTTTCTATAGGATGTGTTGTAGACCGTCGTATACCCACAGTTTTGCGAAATCGTGGGTATAGAGTAAGCAAGTTAACAGAATTATAGAAAATCAAGTTGATTTTCATAGAATTTCAACAGGCCGAACGTAAAAACTGGGTATGAGGAGATGGATAAACACCCCTCATACCCAGTAATTTGTTTTACAACTTTTTATCCTTCAAAAATTCTTCTTAATTGTTTCAAAGGTGTTGCACGAGCATATTCTTTGCGGTACAATTGTTGTTGACGAATCAAGCTATCAAGCTTCTTATAACGTTCTTCTTCCTGTTGCTCTTGTGCAAGAAATAAGTACCCCATTTCCTTTATCACTGATTGTGTGATTGCTTCCTGTAGCACATGATTATTTTCGAGAAGAGCCTGTTGCAATTCTGTCAAAGGAGACTCTTCTTTCAAATTCTCTGCCTGTTTTTGTTTTTTTAATTTTGCTCTGGTCTCAAGCATCTCAGGAATCAGTGCTTTTAACTCTTTCAACAACATTCCCTGTTCCTTTAGTTCTTTAATACAGTTAAACAACCGTACATCCTCTTCTGTATAGTATCGATGTCCCATTTCAGTACGCCCAATATTAAGCCCAAGTTCTTCTTCCCAGTGTCTCATGACGTGAGCTTCTACGTTGACACGTTTGGATGCTTCTGAAATCATATAACGAACTTCGCCCATACAAAATGCCCCCTATATTCATATTTTTGATTTATGTATCATACATATCATAACATAAGATGGGAAAATTGTTACCCCAAATCAATCATCAAAGTTCGACATGAACTTTCACAAAGGAGAAAATAATTTGATATACGAAAAAATACTTAAAGAAAAGTTACGACTTGAGAAACAAGTCAAGAATTTACAATTACAAATCGAACAATTACCTGCAGGAAAATTAATATGTGCATCTAATCGAAAATGGCAGAAATGGTATGTAAGTGACGGACACATCTCTACATATCTCCCAAAGAAGGAACGGAAAACTGCAGAACAACTGGCGTTCAAAAAATATCTGATTCAGCAACTAGAAAGTACATCTAAAGAACTACAAGCGCTCAATCTTTATTTGCAAAATCATGATTCGACAGCTGAACAAAAAGAATTATCTATGGTCACGGCGCCGGAATTAAGAGATTTATTAGAACCCTATTTCTATCCCTTATCGCAAAAATGCATGTTCAAAATTGTAACTCTACATTTCAAATGAAATAATTCCTCATATTCAACTTATTACAACTTATGAAACGCAAGAACAACCGCTTGACCCTGAAACAGTGGAGAAGATTGTAGAACATTATTTTCTGTGATGTAACCACACGAATTATGGTTATTGTTGGCGTAGATAGATTTGTGGAATTGACAATTATAATAAAACTGGGCATCAAAGATGTTGAATTGCACTAGTCAACAAAAAGTAGACACAATTTTTAATTTTTAGGCACAGTCTATAGGGAGTAATACTCCCTATACTGTTTTGGGGTCAGGTAATTCAAAGAATACGCTGGCCTTTCTTCATTAAAGAACACTATGTAATCT
>JAFQDE010000032.1 GCA_017416155.1 Tyzzerella sp. | reverse complement strand
CCTACGGACTTTCCGTAAAGGAAAACGAGACGGTCCTGAAATATGCCGACGGCATGACCGTAAAGCAGATCGCCGAGGATACCGGCGTTACCGTCAATACGGTGAACTATTATCTCAGAAAGGCGTATAAGAAACTGAACGTCCACAGCCGACAGGAGCTTGCCGAGCTGCTCGACGGGTTGGACACCAAACCGAATAATTGAACAATTATTATTTGACTCCGTTCCGTTTTTGGAACGGAGTCTTGCTTTTATTGTTGGGTGTCGAGGGTTCGACACCCGTATCAAATTCACGCTGCTCTTATGATTACAAACGAGGCTGAAACAATAGCCGGTCCAGATCCATCGCTCGGCGAAGTTTGGACTGCGCTGCTACGGTTGCTCTCAACTTGATTTATGTGTCAGCGTGTCGATACCAATTGTTATTGTCTTTCTCACAGTCAACTGCAAGGTTAATTACGGGTTTTTCTGTCTTTTCGGCGTAGGTCATTGCTTTATATGCGCCGCCTGAATTATTCTCCACATAAACGATGACCAGGTCGGCTGTATCGATCATCCATTGATTGCGAAGGGTGATAGCCACTTTCGGGTGCGTTCGACCGATATCGGGAAAAGTGATTTCGTCGTAGTATTCTTCGTAATAGTCCAAGTCTTTGACCGAATATGGAAGCGTGAGAATCATAACGCTGTTATCATCCCTGACCGATTTTTGCGCTCGTTTAATTACCGATGCGGCATATTCGTCGAATTCACCGTGTCGGCCGATATAAAACTCCACGTATTCCTTTGTCCGTAACAGATCCTCCAAAATCGGAGCCAACCTGTACTCAACCTTCCTCAGATCGTATAGTGTCCGATGTCCGAAGAGAGCCACACGGTATATCTCGTACATATTAGATGACCTTTTCCCGAATTTATAATTCTCCTATTAGTGTATTAGGTGTACACGATACCTGCATTTTGTTCTGCTATTAGCCCTAAAATGAAAAAAATCATTGACTTTTCAATCAATGACAGGCATAATTATTGATTTATTCAAGATTTTATGTTATAATATGAGATAATAATTGTCCCCTAATACACTATTAGACGGTTGAAAAGCCGTCTTTTTTTATAGGATTTTTCCGAGCTTATCCATCATAGCCCGCTTGTGATCCATAAGAGAATGCACGTAACGGTTTAGGGTGATCATCGGATTTTTATGTCCGAGGATTTCGGATAGCGATTTGATGTCCATACCGCATTCAATGGCGCGGGTGGCAAAGGTATGCCGAAGAGCGTGGAAACCTCGGCGAGGGATGCCGAGCTTTTTCTGCATCAGCTCGAAGCTGCGTTGATATGATCTGACCGACAAAATCGTTTCCTTGCCGCCCGATACCACGAACTGCGAGGTACTGTGCTTTTTCATTTCACGCAAAAGCGGGAGGAGCTGCTTCGGCAGAGGGATCACACGCCTGGAATGTGAGGTTTTCGGCGTATCGGTAATGCGGCAGAAGATGCCGTTTTTGTTTTTGCCATCATGACAGGTTTTGCTCACGGTCAGCTCGGCCTTTGAAAAGTCAATATCGCTCCATTCCAATGCGAGGAGTTCCCCGATACGAAGTCCGGTATAAAGGCAGAGAACGATTCCTTTCATTTTTTCTCGTTTGTCGTTCATGACGGCCTGCTCGATCTGTTTTTGCTCGGAAGGCGTAAAGCATTCTATCGGTTTTTCCTTTGCCTTTGGTCGCTTGAGTTTATCCATTTCATATCGGTCGGTGAGTTCCAGCAGGTGTGCTGTTGCCATTGATCCCTGAATGACGGTGATTACCGAGTTCACCGAATTAGCCGACAATCCTTGACCGGTCTTGAGATTTCCGTTTTGGAGCAGTTCGGTAATATACCGTTGAACGATTAAAGGAGTCAGCTCGCGCAGGTCCTGATCTCCCAGCTTGGGGATCAAGTGCTGATACACTACATCGGCATATCTGCTGTAGGTTTTGTCCTTTGTGGATGGCTTAACGTAGTTTATCAGCCAATCCACGAGCCAATCTTTGTATAACATAGTCCATCCTTTCTTTCATGATAGTATTCCCGAAAATGCAAAAAGAAGCCGAACATTGTCCGGCTTCTTCGTTTTCGGGTATGTATTTTGACCGCTACCTGCGTTTTGTCGCTACAGGGCTATTATATCATTTTCTGTGGATTTTTTCAATTGAGACGGATATTTAACAGAGGCACCACTTGGGTGCCTCTGTTTGGCGCAAATTGCGATTATTAAATATAATCCTCTGGATAAATTAAATAACACAACCGTCCACCAATTACCGGTATTGTGAAATTCTCTGATTTTATGATTTGTTCAATGATATATGAACCTTCAGAATTACGAGTATAGTTAATCCGTATAATTCCATCTGTAAGCAGATGTACAGAAGAAATCGTTTCTTTACCGTTTACATAGAGGCTATGAATTAGTTCATCAGATAGCGTATCATACCCTTTTCGATACAGGGCAGCGATGGGATCAATCTTTTCCACATCGTCCATACTATCTCCATTCTCTAATGTTGAAAAATCGGACATTTCTAATGACTTCTTCATAACAATTGGATATCCTCTTGTAAATTGAAAACCATCGGATTCAAAGAAAAAGACAAATACTCTTGTTTCATCATCAGTTTCATATACAATGTACATAGATTTTTGCCCGTTGTTCTCAATTGTTCGTACTGCCTGAGGGGGGTATGTATTCACAATTGAATCCCTAAAATCATATCGTGCAGAAAAAAGCAGATAATAATCCATATCACGATAAAAAGAGAAACATTGATTGTTGAACAAAAACTCATCAGCTGAGTACTTGACAAATGCTATATTTTTAAGTGGTGGATTATTAACAAAAGCGGAAGACTCAAGAATATCCTCAATCTGCTCCGAAGTGAAACACTCGTTTTCGGTTGTCTGGTTTTGGCAACCACTTAAGAAAAATATAAAAATTATTCCAAGTAGGATTATTTTCTTCGCTCCAAAGGTTTTCATATGAGATCCCCTTAACCAGTAATTTTATAATATACAGGCGTACTGTTATAAAAGTCGTTGTGGTTTACTTCTCCATAGAACCAAGTAGTCCACAGGATATTGTCCGGATTGCTATATATGTTGGAATTTGGCACAATTCTTGATGGCAAATATCCACGTTTATCCGCCCATGAGCCATCACCAAGCTGCATCCACCAATGATAATCCCAATCGTCTCCGCCTGGATTTACACTGAGATCCCATCGTCCATTTCCATTTGTATCGTAATAGCCAACTCTCATAACAACTCGATATTGTGTTGCAGGATTAATTGTTGAATCGTATGAGTTAATAACAGTTGCGTTGATTCCGTGCGATGACATATAGGATTCCGATTTATTTTTTACTAATGTACGCAATGCATTCAAGCTGGAACAACTATTTACTTCTGCATTTGTAATGCCCAATGCGGCCGAGTTAACAAATACTCGATGATTCCATGCATAACCAGCACAATTCTGTCCGAAATCATCACTTGAAATATGATTATATGTTTTATTTGTATAAGTTTTGGGGATGGAATAATTAGGGCTGTTAGTTATGCAATCACTCGTTGCATGAAATTCTTTATACACGGAGGAATTATTGTTGATAACTACTCCAGAGGCATTATACCTTGTACAGGTAAAGTTCGCAGCAACCGTCCGTCGGCTGTCCGCGTAAGAATATGACATAGCAGTCGGAAGATAGATTGGATAAGTTGCTCCTTCAAAAAAACCATAATTAAAACCAGATACGCTTGAGTATTTCCAATAGCTTGTTATAGATATGGTCGTATTTAACATAAACACAACCTGCCCAGTAGGGCCGATTTTCGGCTGAACACTCGACAATGTCTTGTCAGATGAGCGAGTGTTATCCTGCGTTGTTGCTTCTGAACTGGAGGTCATATATGGCTCCATGCTCTCGTATGCTTCATTCATTACTGCCGAACTGTAAATACTCACATTTGCGGGTATGGTATATGTTTTCCCCTCAAACGGTGCGCTTTCCCATTTTACGGTTCCTAATTTTGCAATTGCCGTTTGAGACTCCAAATTAATCGCAATATCTTCTTCAATTTCTTTTCTAATGCTTGCTTCAAATTCCGAAAGTGAATATTTTGTTGGGTTTTCAAACTTACTGTCACGAGTAAAAATTTCCGGAGAAAAGTACATTGAATACCCATATTCATCGTTTAATCTATCCAGGATATCTTCATAAGCGGTTACATCTTGCGGAGTGAGTACATTTGATGAATAGGTTTCTACCGCAAATGCATTCATCGTTCCAACGCTCAAAAGCATAATAACGGCAGTTATGATGGCTACAAATTTTCTTGTTTTCATTTGGGTACTCCTTTCTGTTTAGTTCTGTTGGAGGAGCCGAGCGAGGAAGCGCCCGACTCCCATACATTATTTCAGCATATCCTCGATATACTGAATCAATTCTTCATGGTTGAAAGAGGTAGTTGTCATATCATAAAGGGTGCCTTCGAGTGAGAATACTGCTTTTACACCTTTCGCAGTACCTTCCTCAAACTCTGTGTAGTACACTTCGCAATTCTCAACGGTTACCACGCTTGTTTTGTCGGATGGGAAAGATGTAGGTTTGCTATTTACATATTCTCCAGCCGTCATTTCCGACTTGACTGTACAGAAAATGTTAACCCCCATACCATCATCATAGGAAATGTCAACGCTCAAATAAGAATAATTGTTGTAATCTGTAAAGTCTGTAGTGCCTTCGGGACAAATAACATATGCTTCGATACTTGCCCCTTTGCTATTGGGGATATCGGCAATAATATTTCCTTCCGGCAACACACTACACAGTTCTGAATAACTGCTAAAGTCGTACTGCTCACCCGATTTCGGATCATCGACTCCCGAAGGATTAAAAATGTGAATCAAAGTAGGTGTGCAAATGATTATCAACGCCAAACAAGCTGCAATGATACCCCATGTGCGGAAATGGTGGAGTGCTTTGGCTTTAATTGCGTTTGCCTTGGTTGCATACTCAGTAACGTATTCGTCCCTGATGTCATTCATGGAATAAATTAGTTTTTCTGCTTTCATAAGTGAACTCCCTCGCTTTCTAAATACTCCTTCAGCTCGTTCCGCAAACGAAGAAGAAGCATTTTGGTTTTGCTGACAGAGAAATCCATTTTGGTTGAAATCGTGGCAACCGAATCAAAGTACCAATATCTGCCCACGAAAACCATACGCTGTTCTGGTGATAGGCTTTCCAGCCATCTGTTTATCAGATCCCTCAAGGAAATTTCGTCGATCAGATCTTCTACAGTCTGCGGCGAAGATATTATTCCGGCAAGTTCATCGTATGCTAACTCGTATTCGCCCGAACCGCGCTTTTGTGTTTTGCTGGCCTTAATTCGATTTAACGAAATGTTGCGAACGATCTTTGCCAAATAAGCCGAGAGGCAGTTTGGCTTTGTAGGCGGAATGGAATTCCACGTCTGCAAATATGTATCATTTACGCTTTCTTCCGCATCCTGACGATTACGCAGAATGTTATTGGAGATGCTGAAACAATACTTTCCGTACTTTTTCGCCGTTTCGGTAATCGCTGATTCCAATCTTTTGAAATACAACGCTATGATATCACGATCATCCATTATGGTTCCTCCTTTCTCTGCATTCTGAAACCGGTTTCACTTATTAAGACAACTTTACTTTGCGTTTGGTCACATTTGCACGTGTCTTTTTACCATTCGTAGGTGTAGACGCTACCGAGAATTCCGGTATAGTATACTTCAGTTGCATTAGTCCAGCCGAAGTGTGCTACAAAACTATATCCAGACAGCAGGCCGTATGTGTAACCATACACTACTACAGCATGATTTCCCGTAGTGTCGTTAAATGTTTGGTCGCTGATATTGCCGAACCAAATGGTGGGGCGGTCGTCATCTATTCTGTTGGCAATAGTAACATTTGTGCCAAACGGAATATAAAGAGAAGTATGATCCACCGTAATTCCTCTGTCTGCAAGCCACGCCTCAACGGTATAATGAATTGCTACGGAAGTTGTTGAAGCTCCGTACCCCAAACTGACACCCTTGTTGTAAAGAGCAGTAGGGAGCGCCGTTTTAATGGAATATACTCCGTTGGAATAAGAATAATGGGTGCCGGAAGTTACGGTGTTTTTACCATTGTAGATTTTATCATATGTCAGAAGGATACCTGCTGCGATATAACCGCATTTGCCGCCGGAGATATATCCGCAGTTATTCAGATTCATGAAAAAACCATAGTTTTTTACACAGGTCCAGTCGCCGACCTCGACAGATCGGGCGGCTGCCATTTCTTTTTCTAACGCATATACTTCTGCGAGACTCACATTGCTTTTTCCGCTGACATAGTTAAGAACATAATCGTTTTTATTCTCAACCAAAGTCTGCGTGATGATCTCGGATTTTTCAGTAAGCTTGGTCAGCGTTGCGGAGTCTACACAGACACCGCTTAACACGTTACGGCATACGGAATCTTCTCCAATGATATAATACTCGTTGGGGCCGACATATTTATAGGTTCCGCTTTCACCATAAAACGGCGAATTCACAACGGGAGAGGATTCTACAAATATACCGGAGGCATCATGGTAAATCATGTAGCCGTTGGGTGCGCATTCGACGAGAGTGTATGTGTTCCCGTCAAAGTCGCTGATTTTGGATATCTGAGTTATTTGAAGTGTTCTGTTCGTTCCTCTCAATTCATTGGAGTTGTCAATCATCTCATCAAGCTGATCTTGGAGAACTTCTGCCAAACGAGAACTGGTGAATGAATTGTCTGCGGCGAACACGGTTGCGGATGAAACAAGCGAGAATGACAGCATCATGACCACTGCCATTAACAACGATACGATTCTTTTTCTTGTAGTCATATTTTTCCTCCTATCACTACACATTCAGTCGGTTTGAAAAACGGATGTTTTGAAATACGGTTAAACAAACCATTGGTACCACCTCCTATCTTTACTCTCTAAACATAAAGACAACAAAAATCAGATGGTGGTCACAAAATAGGAGAAAATTTATCTAACTTTTTTGATCACTTGCAGAAAAGAAAAACTCGGAGGTGTTATTCCTCCGAGCCGTTCATATCTCCGTGCTTTACTTGTTTACAGCATCTTTGAGCGCCTTGCCTGCCTTAAAAGCGGGAGCTTTGCAAGCCGGAATCTTCACCGTTTCCTT
>JAFQDE010000012.1 GCA_017416155.1 Tyzzerella sp. | reverse complement strand
GATATTATTATTGAAACCGCCGGAGATAAATTGCCGGTTATTATCCGCCAGCATGAAGATGATCCGAATAACATTTCAGTAATGCCGGTGGCAGAATAAAAATTTGCCGTATATGGACCTTGTGTGGTCTGTATACGGCAATTTTTGTTTTGTGAAATTTGCAAATTGGAGAATTTGTCATTATATTTGATTTAGAAATTCATTTGCTTCCTCTCTATTATTAAAAATATAAATATCTTTATCAGAATATTTATCCAATAACCTCATTACCTTGGGCCTGCTTTCCGCATTGTAGTTATTTATAAACTCAATGAACTCCGCGTCTTCTTCATCTTCATTTTCTATCCATGGCATATCAGTTCGTGGTTTTCCTCTTCTTTCCTTGATACCATTAAGACAAACATCTAACGGATAATCCAAGAAAACAACCGTATCACACGCTTGCAATCTCAACTCTATTGTAGAACCATAATTACCATCAATTATCCATTCATCCTTTTGAATCGTATTTGATAATCGTTCACGAAAAACCGCTTTATCTACAGTTGTTCTGTCCGAGTTCCAATACATCATATCCAAATGAAAAAGTGGAATACCTGTCATTTCTTGTAATGTTCTAGAAAAGGTACTTTTACCACTTCCTGGGCAACCAATCACTATAATTTTCTTCATATTTTTTATACCTACAAATTCAAAATTTACGTTCTTTTGTATTATTATTCCATCTCCATGAGATGAAAGTCCTTTTGCAACATGAAATAACGTTTTCTATCTTTACTCCTACTATTAGACAGGATTTCTTCAAACTGTCGTGAATATCGAATTTCCTTTTTTATCATTTCAATAAAAGCTTCTTTTTCAAAAGCGGTTGGTTCATAGCCTACAAAACTAAACAGAAAATCAAAATTTGTACCATGTCTAAATAATCTTCCAGGCAGAGGGTATGTTTCGCGATTTCCGCACATAATCCCATATCTCACAAAAGGAATGACGTTCTTGTGAGATATGGCTTTGTGACTATATGTAATAGCATCGTGTGTGGTAATATCCTCTACTTTTGATTCTATGATGACTCTCGGAACAATCCGACCCTCTTGTTTTTCATATATCAACATATCTGTTTCAAAAAGAGTTTCGTCCTGTTCTTTGATCTTCCAATCTTCCGAAAAGGATTTTACCTCGAATGCGTATGGGAGTTTTCTAAACACCTCTACAAATACATTTTTCCCTAAATCCTCAGCCTGTAGTATTTTACAAATGCTTCTGGTCCAATCGTTTTCTTTCATCTTTCGTTTTCTCCTAATTGTTATATTATAATATACATTTAAAATGTCTTTTCCAGTTGGTTTCTAAAAAGTCTTGAAGTGACTGGTTTATGATTGCACTATGCTTGGGCTGTATTATAAAAACATAGTCTCTTAATGAATATCTGTAGAAGGTCAAAATCTGTTTTTCTGCATCTCTTAGTTCTCTGCTTTGAAATAAAGAATAAAAACGCTTAAGATATACGTCTTCTTTTTCGTGTGTCCTATGGTTGTAGAAAACAACGGAGTGTCCCTGCATGTAATAGTCTATGATTTCTTCCGGAAAAACATATTTGATGCTTTTTATACTTCCTTTTGACTTGCTTTTTGTTATTAGCCCATTGTCTGGATCTAGAAATACTATGTCGCTATCTGAGAGACAGTCGAGTGCTTTCTGATGCCATGACGCGCGAGCTTCTTGTACTTGCCGTGACGGACAAGTCATTTTTTCGGAGTAATATAGGTCACTTATGAGTAGGTTTTTGCTTTCCAGTGCATAAATAGAACGATTGTTGTTAGCGATGATGTCCGAAAGGTCGAAAAGAAGTGCATCATCACAGCCTACAAAGGTTTCTTTTGATGTGTACTCAATGAACTTTCCATCATCATTATGGGTTTCATTATCAGTTAAATACCAATTTACTCCAATTCTCAATCCTTGATTTTCTAAAAAGCGAAGAAGTCCAAGTTTCCCAAAATCTCCGACATCTCCAGCGTATCTATTTTGCATAATTAACCTCTTAATCTTCAGTCTGTGTAGAAAGCAGTCGCTTCAGCAAATATTCCCTGTTGTTAATAAACATTTCCGTAACCTGATAGCTTTCCGTCTCTGTGTATTCTATCGGATGGATGTGGTTGTCGTCAAAAGACAGTATTTTTGCCCCCGGAACACCTAACAGGATAGGAGAGTGGCTGGCAATGATAAACTGGGCGCCTTGTTGTGACAACTGATGTATTTCCATGAGAAGTGTCAGTTGCCGTTGTGGCGAGAGTGCTGCTTCCGGTTCATCTAAGATGTATAATCCGTTCTCCATGAAGTTTGCCTGTGCGAGAGCCAAGAAACTTTCGCCGTGCGACTGATTGTGGAGTGCTTTTCCGCCATATCTTCTGTAGTAGACTTCTTCCGGGACAAAGTCTCGGTATTTTTCTGTTTGTGTAGCCACGTTATAAAAACTCTCTGCTCTTAGAAAATAACTCCATTCAGGTTTGCGGAACCCTTTTGATATTTTCAGCGCCGTGCAAAGGTCCGAGTGGCTGTCGTAAGTAGAAAAATTGTAGTTTAGCGAACCGCCTTCGGCGTTAAATCCATAGGAGACCGCAATCGCTTCAATCAGTGTTGATTTGCCGGTTCCGTTTTCTCCCACAAAGAAAGTCACAGGGGTATCGAAGTTCAAGGATTCAATTTCTCGTATTGCATCGATTTTATGTAAATAACTTCCATAAGGAATCACATTCCAGTCAATTTCTATCCGTTGTAAAAAGTTTTGGTTCATGGGAATCTCCTGTTTATCCAGTAAGTTGTATCATTATGGTTCTTATTATAAACGGATACCCTGCGCTTGTCGAGAATAATGATTTTGCAATCAAATTACGGTATGGAGATGGAGAAAAATATATTTTCAGGACTAAAATGTTCAAAAATGGCATATTTATTGGGTGTTTTCGGGAATGATTGTCCGTTTTTGGAAGTTTGTGTCCGTTTTTAGAAGTTACAGGGCGTTATTTGTCGAATTGGAGCACTTGAAATGTCGAAAAATCTCTTATATGATTTTCATATAAAACACGCGTGATTATAACAAATACAGGAGAAGGAGGCTTTCACTTGAAGTTACTGTGTGAAGCCGAACGACTTGGTGGTCTTACAGGAGCGCGAGGTATTCTTCTTTCAGCAACGGATGAATGGGATTTTATGACCGAATCACCGGGCGATGAGGGTGTATTTAATTCCTTAATCGAAAAAGTCGAGCAGATTGGGGCGTCAGGATATGAACTGATGCTTACAATTGGTATGATTGGTTTGATGTTTTCTATCATCCTTACGGCTATTACTCTTTTGATGCCAAATAGTGCGCAAAAGAAGGAAGAGAAGAAGAGCCATGTGCTTGTGATCTGTTTAGCGGGTGTTGCTATTTTTTCCGTGTTCAGTATTATAGGATTTTTCAAGTCAGTCGGTACGGGATTATAGAACAGGACTTTAACGGTCCTGTTTTTTTATTGGAGGAAAATGAATGTCGAGATTGGGTGTATTTCAAATTCCGGGAGAATTTAAAAGTGAAGATAAGTGGTTTCGTTATTTTAATCGTAAACAAGCGGTAGTGCTTGTGATTTGCGGAATCATTGATTACAGGGTTGTCATGAGTGCAAGTAGTAAGGGTATGTTGGTACCGACACTCGTTGTCATGATTTTGTTTACCTTAATTATAATGGGGGCCGTTATGATTCGCCTTCCAGTTGATGTCATGTTTCTGTCAGGTGGCGGGCTTACGATGGACGAAATGCTGGTAAGGCTTTTATATCGACGGATTAACAGGTGTATCTATACCAAAAATTATGACGAGAAGTATTCGGGGGATTTGTAATGAAAAAGTTAGTTCTTATGTTTCTTCTGATTGGAGTGCTTCTTTTGTGTGGTGGTTGTTCGGAATCTTCAGGTGACGCGTTTGACTTTTCAAGCGTCGAGCCAAAAGATATCAATCCATGGACTTATGTGCAGGACACAAGCATTTCTGTTGACCCAACGCTCAGAGGAGTCGCGGCATCCGCTTCAGAACTTGGTATTACAATAGGTATTATTGGAATTGTGTTTTCCATTTTTTATATGATAATACGAATCTTCTTTACAAAAAGCGCTCAGGCAAAAGAAGAAATTAAACGTGAAGCTGTATTAAAAGGATTGATTGGCATTATGTTGTTCAGCATCCCGTTTTGGCTTGGGCTTTTCAAATATTTTTCGGAATTATTGGTGTAAAGGAGGGAACAGAACATGCAAGTAGTGAATGACATGGTTGGCACCATACAGATTATTGCTATTTCGGTCATAGCAATACTGGTTATATTGGGTGCATTGGGATTTTACTTTTATAAATCTAAGCAAAAAATGGAAACGGAAGAAACTGCAGATAGCAGTTCTTTTAATCGAAAAGATATATTGGACTATTTAAAAATTGATGATGTTGCAGATTCCATGCTAGTTGTAAACGGCAGAACGAGATTCATAGGTGCAATCAAGTGTCAGGGATTTTCGTTTGCAGATGCAGAGGTGGAGGAAAAGCTGCAGACCATACGTGGATATATTACGTTTTTTAATGTGCTGGATAATTGCCCGGTACAATTTCGTCAATCGGCGAGAAATGTAAATTTAGAAGGATTGATACATGCTTATCAGGACAGGGTAACAGTTTTGGAAGAAAAAAGATTCACTTTGAATCTTGATTATGCGGATTTGAAAGCAGAGTCCGAAAATCCGGAACTTACAAAAGCAGAGTATGACATCTATTACGACAAGTTAAAGCAGATGCAGAGGGAATTGTTATCTCTGGGTTATCAAATAGAACAGCTCAATGCACAAATTCAGTACATGGCTGCAATATCAGGGGATAATGCAGAGGCAAAAAGAGAAGAAATCTATGTTTTTGACTGGGAATATAATGCGATGGATTTTTCATCTCAGTCCTTAAATGAACAGGAAGTGTACTTGCGTGCGGAAACACAATTAAAGACAAAGGCGAGTGCGTATATATCTGCACTTCGTAACTGTGGCGTTCATGCAAAACGAATGACGGGTGTGGAACTTTTAGAAGAAATCCGAAGATACACACATCCGGTATCTGCCGCAAATGGAACTGCAGATGATATTTTAAGGTCCGCTTATGACAGTATTTGTGTTACAAGCAATTCCTTAAATGAGTTAGAAAAGGAAGCGAACGCAAAGATTGTACATGAAATTGCAGAAGAAATGATGAAAGGGGTTGAGTGATATGCGTCTGTTATGGGAACAGAATAAGGGGCTGTTTCTCCTTGGTATGTTTATAATCCTGCTAATTGTAGGAGGCTTGGCACTCGTCATCTATCTGCTCTTTGGGAAAAAGAAGAATGCAGAAAAGGATGTAGTGACAGAGAAAAAGGTACAGAAGCAGGAAAAGATTTCAGAACTTCGAAAAGTGGCTGCACCGGACGGCATTGATCCAAATCCCAAATCGTATTTGATTCTGCATGACGCAGGGCATGATGTATATGTCAGATGTCTGACGGTTGATTCTCTACCAAAGCGAACGGTATTTGCATCCACCTTTCCAGCTCTTTTTAATTTTGACCGCGTGACAAGTACGGTGTTTATTGAGCCATTGGCAGAGGGAAGGGCATCGCACCTTTTGGATTCTAGAATTGTTGAGATTGAAACAAACATGATTACTGCCGAAAAGAATGCAGATCGAAACCAGCTTCGAAAACTAAACGCGAAGCTACGAGACGCAGAAAGCTGGGCGCAAAGGATAGAAACTGGAGAGAACAGTCTGTATCACGTGTATTTTCTTTTTGTGCTTATGGCGGATAGTCTAGAAAAATTAAATCGCAGAACGGATGCGTTTCGCAATCTTGCAAAAGAAAAGCAGATTACAGTGTCTTGCTGCTATGCACTTCAGGCGGAAAGTTATCTGACCGGCATGCCGTTAGTGTATCGCTATCAGGCAAAAGTAGGTCCCATAAAGGCCAGTGGTCTTAAAAAGCATACATTGGATAAACTCAGCCTTGCAAGTATCTTCAATCATACACAGGACAGTTTTTTCCATGAAAGCGGAATTATCATCGGCAGAAACATGAGTACTGGTATGCCGGTGGCGTTTGATGTGTATGAGAAGAAGCATAATGGCTATAACATGGTTTTCGCTGGGATGACAGGTACGGGAAAGTCAGCCTGTATGAAGATTCTGGCATCACGTTATATCACGAAAAACGGTTATCGTTTTGTGTGCATCGACTCACAGTCAAAGGGAAATCGTGGTGAATATGCGATGCTTGCCGACATGATGTGCGGAACGAATTATGAGATTAAGAATAATTCCGGAAACATTATCAATCTGTTTGATATTGATGTGGAGGAAGAATGGTCTGAAATCAGTGGTACATACGAGGTGCTTCGCCTGCAGGATAAGATTGCAAATGCGAAATCGGATATTATGACATTGATTCAGGGAGACAAAGAACCAGCGGATTTCTCGCTTGCAACACACATCGAGCGAATCGTGACAGATATTATAGCTGAACTCTATGAGGAAAAAGGAATCTACGATAATGTGGTCGGTTCGATTTACGAATCTGGTAAAGGTTTGAAAAATGGTGTCCTTACAAGTGGCAAAGTGAAAAAGAAAATGCCGGTGTTAAGTGATTTCTATATAAAG
Source organism: Tyzzerella sp. (assembly GCA_017416155.1). GTDB lineage: Bacteria > Bacillota > Clostridia > Lachnospirales > Lachnospiraceae > Faecalimonas. Next base: position 10,260 of record JAFQDE010000012.1, on the reverse strand, counting down.
GCATTGATAAAAAACAAGCAAAACAATATCAGGGAACATACGAAGGCGTATCGCATTATTCTGGATAGTTTAAAGGATCGTGTGAGAGAACTTTATTATTGTCCTCATTGCATGAAGTTTTTTACGAAACAAGAGTATGGCGAATATTACCAGAAATGTACCTGTGGAACAGACATTGTAAGAATTCTTGGAAGCAAGGCGTATTACGATGGCCAAAGTACAATTCGTATCAATGAAAACGAAAGTTTTACCAATATTGATATTTCGCAGCTTCCGGAAAAGGAAAGACCGGTAGCAAGACAGATTGCTCTTAGTTTTCTAAACGAGCAATTTATCAAAAAGAATGCGACGAACCCGAAGAAAACACAGTGCCTTGGAGTAATCGTTGACGAAGTTCATCAGAACTTCAGCATGAAATCGGCTATTGCAAGTTTGGATTATGTGGCACGTACGTCCAGAAAAAGACTGGTATCTTTGTGGACGGCAACGCAGGCATTAAAAGATTATGACTGTTGCTATGAAACAGAAGCATTGTTAAAGCAGTCGGCTGCCAAGTTTGTATTTAAACAGTCATATTCCGACAGGAAGTGGGTACAGGAAGCTTTGAATTTAACTAACGGACAGACTGATAGGGTGTTGGAACTTGGTGGCGATCCGGAGGACGATGCAGGTAATCGAAAAGGCGAAGTATGTATTGTAGATAATGGAAAAGTGTGTTTCTGCAAAATTGATTATCTGGAAAGAGCAGAAGCAGTCTTTGTTGAAACAGATCCACGTATCATTCAGGAAATGTATGGTACATAAGAAAGGAGTTTTTATGAAAGTGAGAAAGAATTTGCGAAAAAAACCCGCTTTCATTCTTCTTTTGTTCTTCTGCCTGCTTTGGACGATGCCTTTTACCGTCTATGCCACCGAAACGGATGGCGATTTGATAAATGAGGTAGACGAGTCAAATAATAACCGATTTACTGCTGATTCACCGTGGCTAGATAATGCCGATGATTCCATTTATTCCAACCCGGTAGAAGCCGGTGAAGATGACAGCACGATTGAGCCGTCTGAACCAGGTTCAGTGGAAAAGTATCTTTCAGAGTTAATTCGTAATGCGTCAAGCAGTCTGATTAATTTATTGGAAGATAATCTGGGAGCAAGTATAGACCGTATTATCTATGGGCGCGTAGGAAGTGGCTCGCCAAATTCAGTAAACATTTTCGGGTTTGAAATGCGTTCCGGAAACCCATATGGAGTGACCGCATCTGTTTGTTATGCCGTTGTTAGAAGCATGGCGTTTGTCTTTTTGGGTGTGAAGTTTGTGTTCATTCTTGCAAAAAGTGCGTGGACGGGGCAGACCGGGCAAAGTAGGGAGAAAATAAAGTCTAGTATTTTTGATACAGCGGTTAAGTTTGTCATGCTAACTTTAATGCCGTACTTGTTCGACTTAGGAATATATGTAAGAGATGTTATTTTATACGGCATTAAAAATGTAACAGGAATCATGATTACAAATGGTGCCACCCTATCTTTATCTAATGCGTTCCTTTTAAATGCGGAGCGGACAGGCAGATTTGTAGATGCAATTATGTATCTTGGAACCGTAATCTTAACGCTGTATTTTGCTTTTCTTTATGTGGCACTTGCCATTGACCTATTAATTTGTTTTGTATCTTTTCCAATCATGTTGTTTGTGCAAAGTCCGAAGAAAGACTTGCTGAATAACTGGTTGATGAATGTGTTGTCTGATTTACTGACGCCGGTACTTGATGCGATTCTTTTGTTGGTGCCTCTTTTAACGAGTTTAATGCTTTCTGATGTGGTGAAAGGCATAGCAATTATACAACTCATTATGTGTATGCTGATTATTCCGTCACGTAACCGAATCAAAATGCTTCTTGGAATCCAAAGTAACGAAAGAATGGGATTGCTCGGGGCAATGGCGATGTTATCACTTGGACGAGGTATTGCTGGAAGAATTAAAGGAGCCTTTGGCAAGGCGAAAGAAATACGTTCTGATCTTGATAAAAGTAAGATGCATGAGGAACTCGGAGAGGTTGATGAAAAAGAAAATCAAAATCTTTTAGGCGGATATAGCGATAATGATGAGAGTAAAACAGGATTATCAGATGAGCCGCTAGGAAATGAAGGAGATACCGGCGAAGAAAACGGTTTAGACGATGGCGAAATGGGCGAAGATTCGGAGGGCGGTCAGGAAGATGGCGAAGAAGATATGACAGATTCTCTCGATGATGAAAGCGGATTTGGTGAAGACATGCCGGAAGGTGGCATAGATTCTCAGGGTGCTGCTGCATCTACAGGGGAGGGTAGTGCCATGGACGGTTCTAAACAACCACTCACTCGAAACGAGGCTCTCCGAAGAATGGAATCCGAAATGGATAAAAAGCAAAAGCAGATTGACGGCTTGCGAGAGCAAAAGGCTCAGTATCAGACGGAGGAGAAGCAGAAGAGCCGGGAGATGCTAAATCACGAAAGGGATTCCGATGAGTATAGGGCACTGGAGAAACAGCGTGCAAATGCTTCTTTGAAAGCCGCTGAAACGGAACAGAAGATAGCCGCACATACTAGAGACCTAAATCAGCTACGCAGTGATGCAAAAACCATGAGAGGCTCTGCAAAAGGTGGCACCCCAACTACGTTTGATGAAGAAAGAGCAGATATTATATGCAAGCGTGCCAATATTAACAATTTTGAATCGCCGGAATTTAAGGGACATCTCAGTCATGAACGAATGGCAGAGTTATATAAACAGCGAGCCATGACAAATGTTGCAAAGGGAGCTGGAGCCGTTGTTGGAGCCGGAGCCGGGGCTGTAATGCTTGGCGGTGCAAGTGTCTTTATGGGCCCTTCGACAACTATGATGGCTACGGCAGCAGGTGCTTTGGGTGGTGCTTCGGCAGGTTCTGCAGCAGTAGATGTTGGAATTGGTGGTGCCCGTATGGTGGGAAACATTGTACAGGGCGGTGCCAATCTGTATCAGGGAATGGTGCAACAGGAGGTAGCAGGCATTGCATCCGGTGTGGATTTTGAAACAGCATATGAGGATGCACCGATTGCTCCGGGCTATGTACCTCCGATTACGGTAGCTCCACGAAGTACGAATGTTCCGCATACCGCAGGCACGGTGCAGGTTACAAATGTGCCACAGCCTGTCATGTCTGATGAGGTTATCAGGCAACAGATGATGGTACAGATTGAACAGGATAGTGCCAGAGCAATGAAACGAATTATTTCACCGTCAGGTGGAATGAAAAATAGTGTCGCCATACGGGCTCTTCAACAGGCTAACGTAGAAACAGAAAAATACATTGCTTCTGTAAGAGAAACGCAAGGTGTCGAATTGTCACAAAGCCAGGTACGTGCAAAACGAGTGGAACTTCAGACCTCTTATATGACGGATGAGGTCATGAAGAAGTTATCTGTTCAACCGGAGTATGAAAAGGGTACAGAACGTTATGCACAGGCAAGAGAAGCTGTTGCTGAAAAAGTACGAGTAATTATCGAAAAGCAAAACAAAAGTATATTCTAGGAGGAGCGAAAAATGAGATTTGGGAAACGAGCGTGTACCTTCCTGATAATTTTTGTTTTGATTTTTCAGTCAATCGGTTGTGCGGCACTGGAAAGAAGCCATTCCCCCGGGAGAGCCAATGTCTCGCCATTAGTGGAGCAGTGGCGGGATGAAGTGGTATTGATTGCTGCGGAATTGGGTTTAGAAGCATATGTGGAACTTATTTTAGCTATGATAGCGCAGGAATCGGGCGGAGATTCGTCCAGACATCCGGATATCATGCAGTCTTCAGAAAGCGCGGGGTTAGAGCCTAACAGTATAACAGACCCGGTAGAAAGTATAAGACAAGGAATGCGTTATTTTTCTGGCTTGTTGGAGAAAGGAAAGGCAGCAGGTGTTTGTGAAAAAACAATTCTTCAGTCCTATAATTTTGGAGAAGGATATATCAATTACATAAAAAACAATTATGACGGAGTACATTCGGAAGCCAGTGCATCTGCGTTTTCTGTAACAATGGCACAAAGACTTGGATGGAGTAACTATGGGGATGTGAAATATGTGGAACATGTTTATTCCCATATGTTTGTCGGCGGTGCAGATTTCAATCTAATGAAGGCTGTAATGGATGAATATGAAGGCGTTCCTTACCTGTTCGGGGGAGATTCTCTGTTTGGGATAGACTGCTCGGCTATGAGTAGAAGAATCTATCAGGCAGCCGGAATCACACTTCCAAGAACTGCACAGGAGCAGTATAACATAACAACGCATGTTGACTATTCGCAGGCTGCGCCGGGAGACCTAGTGTTTTTTACAGGCACATATAATGCAGGACGATATATTACACATGTAGGTGTGTATGTAGGTGATGATATGTTTTTTCATGCAGGGGGAGCGCAGTGCCAATATTCATCATTGACTGGTTACTATTTGGAGCATTTTGTATGCTTTGGTAGGAAATGATGAAAGGGGTATCTATGAAAAAGAAATGGATTATACTTGTAATTTATTTATTGCTGGTGGTAGGAGCAATGGTGGGTTTGTTCATAACTTTACCGAATGAGCCGAAGAAAGTTGTAATAGAGGGTTCGAAGGTTGAAGTGGTAGAAAGGAATTCAAAAACTGAGTCCCCGGAAACAGTTGCAGGAGAATTCTTTTCCGTAATCTATGAATATGACACCTCAACGCGACTGTTTTACGAGGGGGCAGAGGAGTATATGACAAGAGATGCGTATGAACAATTGCTGCCGATGCCGTCAGAAGGAAATACAGAGGATGTCTTCTTTCATATGCAGTCGCGTCTTGAAGATTTCTTGATTTATAAAAGAGAAATCAGCGAAACTGAAGTTGAACTTATGGCAGAGGTGTATTTTTCTGTGTCTGGAAGTGGCGAATATATGCAACGTCAGATTATCAAATTGCGTATGCAACTGGAAAACGAGCAGTGGATTATCACGGCATGCACTGTGATGGATACAGAAGGAGAGTAGAAATGCAAGAAAAAGCGCCGATTTTATATATATTATGCGGGTTGACAAATACAGATTCGGAAGAGTTTAAAACGGAGCTTGCAAAAGTAGGTAAAGAGAATGGTTATGAGGTAGTCTGTGTCAGCAGATATCGTAAAGAAGGAATACGCCAATATATTAAAGAACATTCGGAGTTTCGAACATTGGTCCTTCAGGAAGCAATGCAACCGAATTACCCGTATACAGCCGACGAATTGTCCGAGCTTATGGATAATTTTCATCTCAATATTGTGATTTCCCTTCGAAAGATACATAGGGGCAGTGCATACATGAAGACGCTATATACGGCCGGCATCTTAAATGCATTGTATGAAGAAGATGCAACTGCTCGAAATGTTTTTAGTAAAATTCTTTACCCCAGAACACGAGGAGAGTGTCGACAATATTATCAGATAAAAAATGCACGAGATGCGGAAGGTGCTTTGGATATCATAGATGAAGAGAAAATGAAGCAATATATTTCCTATATTGAAGAGGCTGGAAAGCAGGATGAAATTATAAGAAGATATGAATATATAGCAAATGAAATGAAAATGGTCGAAAACATCTATTTGGCAAATGAACTGTCTGGCTATGTGCAAAATATGCTGGCAGAAACCGAAATTTTTAAAAAAGTGGTGGGAATTTCCACCAAAAAAGACAGGTTCAAGTGTCTATATTGTAGAGGGAAAGTTTCGGCGATTTTCAATCCAATAAAAAAGGTAAACAAAAAGGATGAGGAGCGCCTGCCAGTTTTGATGGAAGTACCGGCAGTAAAGGAACAAAAGAAAACCGGGGTGGAGAAGATGCTTGACGAGGATATTTCCGATCTGCTAGGTTTCGCTACAACGAAAAAGGAAGAAGGCGAGGAGGTCTGCAGTGCGGCAGAGAAAAAAGAAGTATCAGTTGTAGCTCCCAATACGGAAAAAGAAATTGAGATTATTAAGCGAGTGCCACGTTGGATTATTGGTCTTCTTGGGTTAACAGTAGCCATTGTACTGTTAGCGATTTTAATACTTGTCCTATGATTTGCCTGATTAATAGGAAGAAAATCCCCATACGTTCTTGAAAAAATAGAATGAAAGGAGAAAAGAAATGGCAGAGACATTAGAACAAATAAGGGAGGACCTGGAGCAACTCGGAAAACATATGAGAGTGTATGATCGGGGTGCTTACCCGGCGTATTATTTGCAAATGCATACACCACTTCGTTTCAGTGAAATCAGCAGAATCAAGTTAAAGGATTTGTGTTACATTGAGGACGGAAATGTAAAAATGGTGCAGGATATTGTTTTTGAAGGAAAGAAGTTGAAGCTTAGTCCGGAAGAAAGAATGGAGTTGGCTCATTGTGTGCTTCAGAGAATACCTGTAACAGACACGACAGAAGATGTACTAAATGGCTATTTATGTCTTTCTAGCATTGATACGCCACTTAGCATACAGACATATGGGAAAATCCTTCGTAGAACATGTGATGAACTGGGATTCAAAAAAAGATATTCGTCCTGTGACCTGAGAAGTCTTTACGGATATTTTGAAATCGTGTCTGGGCGTAAAACCATAGATGAGGTAGCACTTGAATATGGTGTGACACAATTTTATCTATTAAACAGGATTTTTGCAGGTAAAGAAATCAAATATGCGGACAGTCTGTTGAATCAGGTGGCAAATAATAAGGAGGCGGCAGATGATGTTTGAAAAAATTAGTGCAGAACTTGTAGAACTGTATCAAAACAGTGGGAGCGAGTTTATGGAAGAAGCGCTTGCCTTGATTCATGCATTTATGCCACATCTGTATCATTCCTTCTTTGAAGTAGAAAAGAATGGAATGTGTCGAGTATTAGCATCGGATATTACAGATGATATTGAAATTGTGTTTTGGGAGCGTGCTTTAAGTAAAGAACCGATTCATAGTATGCGTGCTTGTTTTTGCATCTCTGACGGACGCGTAGGAATAAAAGGGCACATTGTAATACCGCTCTTTGTGAAGGAAGAAGTTTGTGGGGTTTGGGTTTTAGAAAGCAAAGAACAAGAAGAAATACAACTAGAATCATCACATCTGAAGGTATCGAGTCTGTTAGCTCTGTTTATCAGGAGTGAAGTTTTGGAAAAGAAATGCGTACAGAATTTATTTCTGGATGCAAAAACAGAGCTTCCTCGAAAAACCTATTTCTTGAAAATCATAAATCGTTTACGGGGTCAGAAGCATAACGTGTTTTTGAGTGCATTTCGCGTTGTGGCTTATAGAGAAGGAATACGACTGTATGGAAGTAGTTATATGGAAGACATTTTTATTGGTCTTTTGTCAAGGCTCAAGGGATTGGGGGTTGGCAACCTATATATTCTTGCAGAAGACACGGTTGCAATGCTTATGAATGAAAGCGAACAGGAAAGTTTCGCAGCGACAAAGCAAGCGATGAATTACAAGGGTAAGCATGTTACTGTAGTTGGGGCATTTCTTAATCTGAATAAGGAGGAGAATGTCTTAACGCTCTTAGAGGAAGTGTTTGCCGTTACGCCTGCCGGGAATATCTGGCGTAGAGAGTCAAATCCGGTAGCATCATTATTTTTAAGTGTGGAGAAACCGAACAGCGAAGAGGAAAAAACGGAGGACCACACGCATGAACTTGTGGAAGAATTACTATTAGATTTTATAGAAGGGAAATAGAATAGATGAAAAATGTTTTTGGTTTATTCCTATTGATGTTTGTGTTGTTATGTTCTAGCAGTGTACAGGTAGTGGCAGCAGATGATGATATATATGATTCGCTTCAGGAAAGTATAGAAGATAGTTGGAACGAAGGAATGGACGAGTTGAAAAATTTGGATTCCATACCTATGAAGGGACCACTATCGGAACGTATTTTGAGAGGCATTGCTAATGTTTTTTATAAGCACATGTCAAGTATTAAAGGCTGGTCGTTGTTTATAGGAATTCTTTCAGTGGGAATAGGAGTATTTATTGCAGTAACTGCAAAATTGAATAAAAAAATGCGTAGATTTGCGATTACCTGCTTCATAATCACGATTCCGTCACTCTTAATTTTTATGGTTTTTGGAATTGCGAAGTTGGTAAGCATGTTTATGGTATAGGAGGATTTTAAAATGGATGTATTACATAATATAGCAGGAATGTTTTTGAGTAATAAGGAGAGTAAAACTGTATCAACAGTCAATGCGAGAAATCTTAAAAAGTACGAAGAAGCAAAGAAGACAGGAGAGTATTTGATGCTTTCTTTTACGAGAGCCGATGCGATAACTGGAGATTTATCTTTTGTTGAAGATGATATCACTGTAGTCATGAAATCGGACCAGATTTCCGGAAAGCCTTATGCATTAAAGTATAGAGCACAGAAGTTAGAAGAACAGTATTGCGTAAAAGTGTTGAATATTGACGCAGAGAGAAAAATTGTTGAGGTTAGCCACCATGCGGCGAGATGCGAGAAGAGACCGGAGATAGAAAAAGAGTTGGATAAATATCTTGCAAGAAAAGAACAGACACCTATTGTGCTAAAAGGTAAGGTTATGAAAGTCCAACGCAAGAAAGTAGATGAATCTATGGTTGATACAGGAGTATGGCTGGATTTATGCGGAGTCGGTATTCCAGGATATATATACATTGGAAATTGGAAGAAAACCTTTACAGAAACTCTACAAGGAAAGGTTAATTACGGCGATGTGGTTGATGTAGTGGTGCTTTCAAAAGTAGATGGAAAAAACGGAATGTATTATTATTCCTGTTCACGTAAAGAACTTGTTGATGATCCATGGGATAGCAAAGAGCTACATGAAAAGTATCATAAGGGCGACATAGTGAAAATTAAGTGTCTATCGAAACGAGACAATTTTTGGTATGGAGAAATCAATGGACTTCCGGATATTCAGGTATTGGCAGAGTACCCGTCACACAAGCATGAGTTTTCCATTGTTCCTGGCTTTTCATATTTGGGAACTTTGTATCATGTAGACATTAAGGAACGTTCATTGAAGGCAAGAGTTTTTCAGGCATTGACGTTTGAAAAAATGGCTGGGGAAAGTAAAGAGCAAACAAAAGAAACAGATACACTGCAGGAGGAGTAGATGATGGAAGAGAAAATGGAAACGAGAGCTGCCAGAGAGATTGTGGCAATGATGGGCGATAAAGCATTGTTTTCTTATATTCCGGGAATGGAAATAAAAACTATGGAATCGGACAGTCGTTCTTCTTTGGATAAAATTGCTTGCTATTTTCATGAGGAACAATTTGCAATTTCTGATTTGTACATTGGATATGCCGTGTCTCTCTATCGTTTTACAATACCGAAAGTTATTGCGGCAACCATCAAGGTGTTCGGCGATTTGTGGCCACAAAAACATATCCCAAAAAGTATTGACAGGGATGCATTGAGAAACCGTATGCGTAAGATGTGTGGCATGGGGATGTTAAGAAGGGTGTCTTATGATTTGAATGGAAAGCAAATTGTCTTATATTCTGCCACACCGGAGTTTGCAAAGGTAATTTATCAATCGCTGAAGATTGCCACGGATTCGCGCCCAGAAAAGGATATGATACCGCCAATCGAGATTTTGGGCCATGCTGCATCATCTCTTATTACTTCTGAATTAATGAGTAGCCCGTATTTAAAAGATTTCAATTTTATGCCGAAATACTGGTTTCACGATACACTGTATATTTTTAACGGCAAATTTACGCATGAGATTAATGGTGAGACTTTTATTACTATAGTAGAGCCTTTATTTACAAGAGTAGATACGAAGCGATTTACAAAAGAGGAGTGGAATACGTACTTACAAGCTAGAGTGGAAGCTTTATGGGGGTATGTAGATTTACAGGAAAAGAAACAGGAAGGGAAACTGCAGTTAATCATTGTCTGCGAGGACAAGGACGATTTCAAAAATGCGGGTACGCTTATTTGCAATGTTTTTTCGGAATCGTATTTGGAGAGAATCTATTTTACTTCTGAAGGAGCCTTAAAAAGTGGGGAGAATATTCTAAAGAACAACATGATTCGCATTACATCAGTGGTGCAGAATGAGAGCGAGCCTTTTGTGAAGCGACCGGAGAGTGTTAGTTCAGTCCCTTCTTATCAGTTTTTTTAATAATGGGAAAAAAAGAAAAAATAGTAATAGCCATTGTGGCGTGCATTATCATTTTAAAATTGATGCAGATGGGGATTGCCATGAAGATATTGCTTATTCTGGCAGCAGGGTACTATGTGTGGAAATATCTAAAGA
>JAFQDE010000011.1 GCA_017416155.1 Tyzzerella sp. | reverse complement strand
GGATCAAACTCTCGTTAAAAGTGTTTGTTCCAAGTTCAGAATCACTACTAGCAATTCTGTTCCTGTTTTACTGTTTTTAAGGTCATCTTTTCGATGTCCGTTCTTGAAATTTTCTCTTAGAAATTTTCAGGAATGCTTGTTATTGTCATCTATTGTTTAATTATCAATGTTCTTTGCTTTCTTGCGACAGCCTAGTTAGAATATCACAGACACAACACCTTTGTCAACAACTTTTTTCAACTTTTTTTATTTTCTTCAAAAATACCTTTTTTATTTTTAGATGTATTCAAAATACTCTAATAGTTTTTTATAAGTATCCTGTGCTGCTCTACATGTTTCCACTAAAAATCCCTTTTCTGTTTCGTACTCCTTCAATCCTCTTCTATAATAATCCTTCGATACATCTTCTATAATGAATGGTGGAATATTATATTTTAAACATTCCTTAAACATAATTAATCTTCCAACACGACCATTTCCATCTTGAAATGGATGTATCTTTTCAAATTTATAATGAAAATCAATAATATCTTCAAACATCATATTGCCATTTTCTCTATAGCTTTTTAATAACTGTTTTATTTCTGATGCGACTTTTGAAGGATGTGTTGTTTCAATCATATCACCAATCATATTAGGACGTTTTTTGTAATCTCCAACAGCAAACCATTCTTTTTGGCTATCTGTTGTTCCATTTTTTAATAACAAATGAATATGTTTCATAATATCTTCTGATAGTTCTTTATCTGCCACTGACAAAATGTAATCAAAACATCTAAAATGATTCACGGTTTCAATAATATCATCAATCTTCTCATGTCCTTCCGTAACTGCAATGGTTTGGGTTTCATAAATACTTCTTGTTTGGTCTTCTGTTAATCGACTACCTTCCATATGATTTGAATTATATGCCAATCTAACTTGTGTTTGATGATATAATCCACCTTTTAATTTTATATCCTTTTCTTCTCTGAGTTGAAAAAGTATTGAATTTTTATTTATTTCTTTTGCGTATGATAAGATTGCTCCCGGCTGACAATTAAAGAAATCACATAAACTTTGAATTGTTGACATAGCAACCTCTTCGTTTTTAGCAAGTTTTGCCATAGTAGCAGAAGATATCCCAATCTCATTTTTTAATTTTTCTTTAGTTATTTCTCTTTCTTCCATCATTAAAAACAGTTTCTCGTATGAAATCATTTAATATACCACCTCTTTCTAAACATATACAGTATAACATACATGTTTACGTTTGTAAATATATTATCTTTAGTTTTCTAAACTAATTGTTGTCAATAAAAGCGTTCGGATTATATTTATATATTCTCCAAACGCTTTGTGCTTTACTATAAATTATCCAAATAAACATCTAATTTCTGTTGAACGATGCACCATTTTTAGCGGGGCGTTCATGTTATGGTTCATATCTGATTTGTACAGTCTTCCATGGTGTGTAATCGTATAATCCTTTAAATGTACTTTCAAAATATCCTCTGAACTCAATGTCTAAGGCGGCATGATCTTCAAGAGTTGACCATGTCATTCCTGGAGAAAATACTTGCCCATCTAAAGTATAAGTCTTTTCTTCTACTGACCAATTTACAGTATCACTATTTAAGCTTAATGTTCTTGACACAGTTGGATTGTTGTCAATGCTAAAATTCCACCCAAGCGAACCGCTTATATTTGTACCGAAGTTTAGACTAACATTAAAATTGCTAACTTTAGTACTATTGCCAGGCGCAGCATCTTGTAATTCATCATCTCCGTATACACAGGCCATATTTACATATATACCTTCTCCTAAATAGTTAAGTCCGCTGTAAGTTCCACCTTCAAGTCCGATATTTGTTTTTATGCCATAGTAATCGCGACTAGCATCATTCTCACTACATTTATATAAATACCAGTCCAATATTGCATATTGCCTACCCAATGTGTATGTTTTAATATTATACCCAGATGAAACTAAAGTGGCATATGTTGATGCTCCACAGGAAACATCATCAAACACAGCACTCAATAACAAATCGAGAGAATACTCTTCATTCGAGTTTTTAGGGATGAATGCTAATAGTCCATCGGATGAATTCTTCTTCAATGCTACTACGTTCTGTATTTCCTCTTCCGCATAAGTATCACTGTAACTCATTGTAACAGTATCTCGTATTGTGGTTGAATAATCTTCACTCATGCGAGTTATTGGAACCTCCACAGAGTATTTTTGAATATCTAGAACATCACAAAAATCGTTCAGTGTAAATTCTCCATATAAATACACCTTTTTTTCATTTTCATATTGTTCTGCCATAAAGTCATTTAGGGAACCATCGCTTAAATATGGTGCTGCAATTTCATCATAATTGTTTGGATTATATTGTGCTAATTCGCTCATCTTAATGATATCATATGTTATTGTGGGATTTTTATTAATAAAGTCCTCATCATATGTGCTATTGTCAGCCACAAGTACGAGCAAGTTTTTGGATGGAAAATTATCATTTGGAACATTATTACTACATTTTCCGTTTAATGACAGCATTCCTACTACTATAATGGATAAAAATATTGATACTGCTTTTTTCATAACAACACGCTCCTTCAAAAATAATATAAATTTCTGTTAAAACCTTATAGTACAAATTATTAATTCATTGGATTCACCTTCTATCGATTTTTTACATATTACAGCTTCGTTACTTGTAAAGCGGTTCCTGAGATAGTTGCCACAACACCTGTTGCAGTATTTAGTAATCCTGCTTTATGAATGAATTTATATGTGGCTTTTGAACTGCTATTTAAATTCAATTGAGGACTAGAAATACTTCCCCAGCCAACAGAATAAAAAGGGGAATAAACAGATGTAATTCTGTTATTTGAGATAGTCAAACTAAATCCCGCAGTCCAAAAGAGGGTGTGCTCATAAGTTACCTTATATGAACCGTTAGGTTGAACGATGCACCATTTTTACCGGGTCGTTCATGATAATGGATACGCCTTCTGCCAAATATACACCCCATGTCTGGGAGGTAGCGTAGCCTACCAATGCATCCTCTGTCCATACTTCCGACAGTTCCACATCCTGTACTGGTTCCTCCGCATATACTTTTTCATCTCCTGCAATGGCTCCCATAATTGATAACAAAAGCGCAAAAAGCAATGCAACTACTCTTTTTTTCACTTATTTCTCTCCTTTAGGTCTATTTTCTATATAGACACCTCAGCAAGAGAAATATCACGCTTTCTTATTACAAATATAAATTATCTACAATCTTTTCAACTTCCTGTTGTTGAATACCCGTCGCAATCAATGTGTATTGTGCGTCTTTATGCTCAAAAACCACGGACCACCTCGATGCTTTATTCTCTTTGATTTCATATTCTGTTATTAATACATTTGTGTTATTTACGGTTTTTTCATACTCTCTAATATAAACATCTTCTATATCAGCACTCACTAATCCTGTACGATAGTCCGTAATCACTCGAAATATGATACTTTCTCCTTCTTTACCTTTGTAATACAAACGCGCATTCTGCGTCTCATACTCTATGTTTGCCTCTACAAATTGCATTCCGCCTGGTAAATAAAGTAACTTGATTGGAGCAAATCCAAATTTTTCTTCTATCTTCTCATAAACATCTTCTTCGCTCGCTTTTATCACACCATCGAATTTATCATCATCCCCATCACTGATTCTTGTATGCGTTCCCTTATTAAATATCCCTTGTATCTTCGTAAATACTTTCTTCCCATCACCGAAACTTACAGTTCCCACTCCCAATGCACATAATACTGCCACTAAAAGTACATAGTATTTACGTCTGCTACGTTTTTTCTTATAAATCTTTCCCAGGCGAATTAATTCTTCAGTTGAACGATGCACCATTTTTACCGGGTCGTTCATGTACTACATTTAGTTTCTTTCAACCATATACTTCAAAATATAGTTTCCAACAATTGTTCCTATCCGAATTATAACATAATATGGCAGTTCACACCAACTGTTTTTTCCTGATGGTCCATTTGTCCTGACACCATATAAATATTATTATATTGTTTTTCAGTTAAACGTAACAGTCTTACTGTTCCTGTTTTCGGTGCAACCTCTTCAATCCTACGATAATGCTTTTCACTTGTTTTTCTATTTTGCACTACTCTCATATATACTTCTGGAGCTATGCGTATATATCCATCTTTATGTAAGAACTTCCTAAGTCTGGTATACTCCATTTTGGTTCCCCACCTATCCGTAGGGCTAAGTATTACAAGCAATCTCACTCTGTTATACCCTCCATATCTTCTATTGGAACAATTACAGGTAATTTCAAATGTTCATCTGAATCTTCCAGTATAATTCTCTTCAGACTTTCCACCATTATATCTATTGCCGACATAACATTCACTTTTATTCCATCAACTATACAGGCATTATGTAAGACATGCGCTAGCTCTCTTCGTTCAGATTTAGACAATTGCACGTTTGAACCAATGTTTTCATGAGCCACCAAATCTACAATCGCACGATATGGTTCAATTAAATCATCTGCCAGATTAAATGCATTCAGCTGATTATCATGATGTATGCCAAATGTTGGATGAAAACCTGTTGCCACCAACTTTCTTGCTATTGCACTTCTCACGACCGCATAACCATAATTTAACCTGCTATTGACAGGATCTTCTGTTCTTCTGTTTAGTCCTTCGTGATAAAACTCAAAATACTCTTTTGCAGATATCGCCTCGCAATAATCCACATTTTTTCCATTAACAGAATCAATGTATTTAGCAAGATTCTCTGCACCATCAAGACCCATTATAGAGAGTGCCCTTGCCTGATTGTTAATTTTCTGCTTAATTATCCGAATCCACAATTCCGTATATTTTTCACTTGCCAACTGTACTTGTGCATGCATTAATTTCGATTGTCTTGCATGCCCTTCAAATGGAAGAACAATCGCAGTTGGCAAATACCTGTCATCTAGTGTCATGATTGCTATCTTGTTCTGACTCAATATAGATAAATCCATTGTTGAGAGACGTATATTTGCACCATGAACCATTATCTGACTTATATCTTCTATTGGAATAAGTGCAACTCCTTCTTCTGTTGTAATCTCTAGTTGCCTTTCTTTTATATGGATTTCAGCCACATGACTGATTTCAAGTGTTCGAAACCCCATACCTATCATCACCCTAACAACCGAATTGCATCACCAATATTTTTCACGCCAATCACCTTGATTCCCTGCACACCTTTTACCATATCCACGCACACTTCCGGTATAATACAAGTCTCAAATCCGAGTTTCTTTGCTTCAGCGACACGTTGTTCCGGCATGCTGACTGCGCGCACCTCACCACTGAGGCCTACTTCGCCAAACACAATGGTCTTCTCGTCGATGGCTACATTTTTATAACTGGAAGCAATCGCCATCACAATACCAAGGTCAATCGCCGGCTCGTTCATTTTTACACCGCCTGCGATATTAACATAAGCATCGTAGTTGGATAAATGTAATCCCACTCGTTTTTCCAAGACTGCCATTAAAAGATTCACACGGTTGTAATCGGTACCTGCTGCTGTTCTTCTCGGCACGCCGAAATTACTGTTGCAGACAAGAGCCTGAATCTCTATTAAGATTGGACGGGTTCCTTCCATAGAACAAGCAACCACGGAACCGGATGCGTGTTCCGGTTTTCCATTCAGCATAAACTCCGACGGATTTTCCACCTCAACCAAACCATTTTGGCGCATTTCAAACACACCTATCTCATTGGTGGAACCAAAACGATTCTTCACACCTCGCAAAATACGATAAGACGCGTGACGGTCACCCTCGAAATACAACACCGTATCCACCATGTGTTCAAGCACTCTCGGTCCTGCTACTGTGCCCTCTTTTGTTACATGACCTACGATAAAGATAGAAATGCCAAGTCCCTTTGCTAACTGCATAAATATATTGGTGGATTCTCGAACCTGCGATACACTTCCCGGAGCTGATGTCACCTCTTCACTGTACATGGTTTGAATAGAATCTATTACTACTATATCCGGTCTGCGTTTATCAATCACGCTACGAATCACTTCGAGATTGGTTTCGCAAAGCAGATATAGTTCTGCTTTAAATTCTCCCATACGGTTTGCACGAAGTTTAATCTGCCCCAATGACTCTTCTCCGGAAATATATAGCACCTGCTTTTTATCTTCGCAAAGTTTTTGACACACTTGTAGTAATAATGTAGACTTACCGATACCCGGGTCGCCTCCTACAAGTACTAGGGAACCCGGCACGATTCCTCCGCCGAGCACACGGTCCAGTTCTCCAATTCTCGTGAAAATTCTTTCTTCATTATTTATAGTAATATCTTTTAATGCAACAATCTCCGCTTCTTTGCTCAGCTTCACTGTGTTGCTTTTCGCCACGGAAACCGTTTCCTCAACAAAAGTATTCCACTCCTTGCACATCGGGCATTGGCCTAGCCATTTATTTTCTTCATGCCCACAGTTCTGACAGAAGAAAACACTCTTTTTCCCTTTTGCCATTTAAGCCTCCTTGAAAATAATCTTTTCTTTTGCAACACTGACGATCACTTCGGTACCCGCCTTCACATCACCATCCAAAATTGCTTCTGCAAGTTTATCTTCCAGTTCATTTTGAATGGCACGACGAAGCGGTCTTGCACCGTATTTCTTGTCAGTTCCTTTTTCTACAATATATTTCTTAACAGAATCACGAATTGTGAGTTTTATATCCATCTGCCTCTTCACACGCTCACTGAGTTCACGACACATAAGTCCCACAATCTTCTTCATGTGTTCTTCGTTTAATGCATGGAACACGATTGTCTCGTCAATACGGTTCAAGAACTCTGGGCGGAATAATCTCTTGACTTCTTCCATTACATTGCTCTTCATCTTTTTGTAATCTTCTGCAGCATCTTCCTGCGCGCCAAAACCTAATTTTTTAGGCTCTACGATTGCCTTGGCGCCTGCATTGGAAGTCATGATGATAACGGTATTTCTAAAATCCACTTTTCTTCCTTGCGAATCTGTGATGTGTCCGTCATCTAATACCTGTAATAAAATATTAAACACATCCGGATGCGCCTTTTCTATCTCATCAAATAGAACAACTGAGTATGGATTCCTGCGCACCTTTTCACTAAGCTGACCGCCGTCATCATGTCCTACATATCCCGGTGGCGAACCAATCATCTTTGACACGCTGTGCTTCTCCATATATTCTGACATATCAACACGAATCATCGCATCATCTTTTCCAAATAATGCCTCTGCCAATGTCTTTGCCAGTTCCGTCTTTCCGACACCGGTTGGTCCTAAGAATAGGAAGGAACCCACAGGGCGATTCGGACTTTTAATCCCAACACGGCCTCGTTTCACTGCTTTTGCAACCGCAGTTACTGCTTCCTCCTGTCCAATGACACGTTTATGAAGGGTCTGCTCCAATTTACGCAGACGTGTGCCCTCAGACTCCGTTAATTTTTGCACCGGAATCTTAGTCCAAGAAGATACGACTGCTGCAATATCTTCTTCAGTCACAAATAGTTCTTGCTTTTCCTGTGCGATTTGGAAACGTTTCTTCAAGCGTTCAATCTTCTTGACAACCTCCTCCTGTTCCTGTTGTATCATAGATGCCTCAGCAAAATTGCCTGCCTTAATCTCTTCTTCTTTGCGGGAAAGCATCTCCTGCAGCACTGCCTCTAATTTTTCCAAATTCTCAGGAACCTTATATCCACGAAGGCTTACCTTCGAGCATGCTTCATCCAGCACATCAATTGCTTTGTCCGGAAGATTTCTGTCATTAATATAACGCTCAGACAATTGAATCGCTGTATTTAAAGCGTCCTCATCTATTTTTACACGATGATGGGCTTCATATTTACCCTTCAGACCTTCCATAATCTTTTTGCAAAGTTCCATGTCGGGTTCTTCTATCGTAATCGGTTGGAATCTTCGCTCTAACGCCGCGTCCTTCTCAATATGCTTGCGATATTCACTGATGGTAGTTGCACCGATTAACTGAATCTCGCCACGAGCCATGGATGGTTTTAAAATATTCGCAGCATCCAATGCCCCCTCTGCACCTCCTGCTCCGATGATTGTGTGTATCTCATCCAAGAATAGAATCACATTACTATCCGACTTCACTTCGCGAAGAAGCTTCTTCATGCGTTCCTCAAACTCGCCACGATATTTGGAGCCTGCGACCATTCCTGATAAGTCCAATGTCAAAATATGCTTATCTCTCATGCCCTCCGGCACAACGCCTTCTGCAATACGACTTGCTAAGCCTTCGATAACAGCTGTCTTACCAACTCCCGGTTCCCCGATGAGACACGGGTTGTTTTTTGTTCGGCGACTGAGTACTTGCATTAACCTCTCAATCTCTGCCTCACGACCAACCACAGGATCCAATTTCCCTTCGGCTGCCTGTATGGTCAAATCTGTTGCAAACTGCTCCAGCATTCCACCCGGTACACGGCCACCCTCATAACTCTCTTCATAATATTCCTTTGGATTCAAGCCTACTGTCTCTAAAATATCATCCTGCACTTTTTCCAAATCAACATTCAAAGTAACAAGAATACGTGTTGCAACACAATCTGCATCTTTAATCATTGCAAGCAACATATGCTCTGTTCCGACTTTTTCTGATTTCTGACGCACAGCCTCCTGCATTGCATTATCAAGCAAGAATTCCAGTCGCGGACTTAGAGCAATTTTCTTACGTTTAATATCCTGAACCGGCGCTACCAGTTCCTCTATAATCTTTACAACCTTTTCATCTTCTACGCCGTTCATACCAAGTACCTGACTTGCCACGCCGGTAAATTCTTTTTTTAATGCCAAAAGCAAATGTTCTGTTCCAACATAAGGATGATTCCATTTTCTTGCAAGATTTTTCGCTGTAATTAATACTTTTTCGGCCTGTGCTGTATATCCTTTCTGCATATCCTTTTGACCTCCCAACTAACAATATTCTTCAAATATCTCATCTACTAAAGTGTAGACATCCTCTTTCGTAATATTCTTACATCTTCCTTTTGCAAGCACTACAGAAAGCTGCCTCTTCATATCTTCCATTGCCTGCAGTTTATTCATATCAATTGCAATCACAGCACCGCGCCTTCTGTCCAGATGTATGATTCCTTCTTCACGAAGCAGGGCATACGCCTTGTTCACTGTATGCATGTTGATTCCAACCTCTTCCGCCAATTGACGAACCGACGGCAAGGAATCTCCTTCCTGCAACTTTGCCGTGGCAATTCCCATAATAATCTGATTGCGCAATTGCATGTAGATTGCTTCTGTACTGTTAAAATTAATTTCAATAATCATAACTTCACCTTTTCTTGTGTATTTGTTATATAGAGATTATAACACAAGATGGTTAATTGTAAAGAAAAAGTGCATTCAAAATCGAATGCACTTTCATACGTTTATCCTCTAAGATTCATCAATCGCTTTTCCAATATCGTTTCTCTTATATTTATTTGCAAAGCTTACCCACTCTGTCGCAGCATAAGCATTTGCTCTCGCTTCCTTAAGGTCTTTTCCTTTCGCAGTTACGCCAAGTACACGACCACCATTTGTCACGATTGTTTCACCATCAAATTTGGTTCCTGCATGGAAGCAGTAATAACCTTCATGTTTTTGGAACTCCTCCAATCCTTCAATCGGGAATCCTTTTTCATACTTAAGCGGGTATCCGTCTGAAGCAAGTACAACACACACTGCTGCATTGTCTTCGAATTCTAATTCCACTTGGTCCAAAGTTCCATCAATACAAGCCTCGAATACATCCACAATATCACTCTTCATACGCGGAAGAACTACCTGTGTCTCCGGATCACCAAAACGAGCATTGTATTCAAGAACACGTGGTCCGTTTGGTGTCAGCATAAGACCAAAGAAAATAATTCCTTTGAATTCTCTTCCTTCTGCCTTCATCGCATCCACAGTCGGTTGATAGATGTATTTCTTACAGAATTCATCTACTTCGTCCGTGTAGAACGGACTTGGTGAAAATGTACCCATACCACCTGTGTTAAGGCCCTGGTCTCCATCTTTCGCACGCTTGTGATCCTGTGCAGATGTCATAGTCTTAATCGTGTTACCATCAACAAATGAAAGAACAGACACTTCACGTCCTGTCATAAATTCTTCGATAACCATGCGATTTCCGGCTGTTCCGAACTGTTTGTCCAACATAATCGAACGAACGCCGTCTTTCGCTTCCTCAAGTGTATTGCAGATTAACACACCTTTTCCAAGTGCAAGTCCGTCTGCTTTAAGGACGATTGGGAACCTTGCTGTTTCGAGATATGCAAGTGCTGCATCTGCATCATCAAAATTCTCATATGTAGCAGTCGGAATGTTATATTTTTTCATCAAATCTTTTGAAAATGCTTTTGAGCCTTCCAAGATAGCTGCATTCTTGCGAGGTCCGAACACGCGAAGTCCTGCTTGTTCAAATGCATCTACCACTCCACCAACCAGCGGATCATCCATACCGATTACGGTAAGGTCGATTTCATTTTCTTTTGCAAATGCAACCAATTTGTCAAATTCCATTGCACCGATTGGCACGCACTCTGCATATTCTGCACATCCTGCGTTACCAGGTGCACAGTAGATTTTATCCACTTTTTCGCTTTGGGCTACTTTCCATGCAATTGCATGTTCTCTTCCGCCACTTCCAACGATTAATACTTTCATCTGTCTCCTCCTATTTGAGCCACACTTTTCCATCAATCATTTCTAATTTATCATTTGCAATCAAGTCAATTGCCTGTGGCAGAATCAGCCACTCTGCCTGTTCCATTACTCTGCGTTGCAGTACTTCCGGAGTATCTCCTTTTTCCACTGCAACAGCCTTTTGTAAAATAATCGCACCGGTATCCGTTCCTTCATCTACAAAATGAACGGTTGCACCAACCACCTTCACGCCTTTTTCTAAAGCCGCCTCATGAACCTTCAGTCCATAGAATCCCGTTCCGCAGAAAGACGGAATGAGAGATGGATGAACGTTGATGATGCGATTGCGGTATTTCTCAATCATTTGCTCCGGAATTACAACAAGGAATCCTGCGAGAACCAAAAGGTCAGCTTCGAATCCATCTACTGTCGCCAAAAGAGCGTCGTTGAATTCTGCTCTCGTCGCATAATCCTTTGGTGATACGCATACATTTTTAATTCCGCGCTTTGCTGCACGCTCTAATGCATAAGCATTTTTATTGTTACTGATAACGCCTACTATCTCTGTATTTGTGATAGTTCCGTTATCTACTGCGTCCATAATTGCTTGTAGATTTGTTCCCCCTCCGGAAACCAATACAACCACTCTTAGCATAAAGTAACTCCTTTATCGCCTGCCTCGATGTGACCAACAACATATCCTGCTTCACCTGCTGCTTCGATTGCTGCAAGAGTAGCATCTACATCTTTTTCATCTACTGCAAGAACCATACCAAGTCCCATGTTAAATGTGTTGTACATCATCTGCTCTTCGATGTCGCCATCTACTGCCAACATCTTGAAGATTGGTGGGATTGGATAGCTGTCCTTCTTCACAACTGCATGTGTGTTATCTTTTAACATACGTGGAATATTTTCATAAAATCCACCACCTGTAATATGGCTACAAGCTTTGATTGTCACACCTGCTTCTTTGATTGTTTTGAGCGCTTTTACATAGATCTTAGTTGGAGCAAGAAGTGCTTCACCTAATGTGCATCCAAGAGCATCATACTCTCTGTTCAAAGACTCTTCTGTCATAGAGAACACCTTACGAACCAAAGAAAATCCATTACTATGTACACCGGAAGATGCCATACCAATAAGAACATCTCCTGCTTTAAGGTCTTTTCCTGTGATCAAATCTTTCTCATCAACTACACCAACTGCAAAACCTGCAAGGTCGTATTCATCGATTGGGTAGAAACCAGGCATCTCTGCTGTCTCACCACCGATGAGAGCTGCACCTGACTGGATACATCCTTCTGCAACACCGCTTACGATAGTCGCAATCTTTTCAGGTTCGTTCTTACCACATGCTATGTAATCTAAGAAGAATAATGGCTCTCCACCTGCACATGCGATATCATTTACACACATAGCAACACAGTCAATGCCGATTGTATCATGCTTGTCCAAAAGGAATGCTAATTTTAATTTTGTACCGACTCCGTCAGTTCCTGATACAAGTGTTGGTTTTTCCATGTCCTTGAATTTCTCCATAGAGAATGCACCTGAGAATCCACCTAAGTTTGTTAAAACTTCAGGTCTCATTGTCTGCTGAACATGTTTTTTCATAAGTTCTACCGATTTGTAACCAGCTTCAATATCTACGCCCGCGTTCTTATAATCCATCTTTTTTTCCTCCGTATGTTCCTACATTTGTTTGATATATTCTTTATAGCCTAACTTATCCAGCTTTTCAGCCTTGCCCTGAACAGTCTCTTTCATTTCCTCAGAGTAAGCTTTGAGCTTGTCTAAGATTTCCGGGTTGGATGTTGCAAGAATCTTAGCTGCCAAAATACCTGCGTTCGCTCCTCCGTCGATTGCTACTGTCGCTACCGGAATTCCCGGTGGCATCTGCATGATAGAATAAACTGCATCCATACCATCCAAGTTCTTTCCTGAAATCGGCACTCCGATTACCGGCATTGGAAATAATGCTGCACACATTCCCGGAAGATGTGCTGCCATTCCTGCTCCTGCGATGATTACTTTGTAATCCTTTGATTCTGCTGATTTTGCATAGTCAAAGAAAATGTCCGGCATACGGTGAGCTGAGATAATTGTCATCTCGTATTCGATACCGAATTTGTCCAGCATGTCTGCTGCTTTACCCATAACCTTAAGGTCTGAGTCGCTTCCCATTACAATTCCTACTTTTGGCATTTTGGGTCTCCTTCCCTTTGCTTTCATTTTCCAGTTATAAGATATTTTACTAATACGTGCCCTGAATGTCAACCAATATCAGGGCAAATAGTCTTTATAAATACTTATAAACAATCATCACGAAACGGTTCATTGAGAGGCTCTGTTCCTTCTAATACGAATCTTCCGTCTTTTAATATTGTTGTCTTTGTCCCGTCGCTTTGAACGACACTGATTTCCGCAAGTTCATCATATGGAATCGTGATATCTGTGTGACAGTGGAAATATGCTTTCGAGACATCTTCCTTTCTCAAAATCGAGATAGAATTGTCCTTCGCCACAATCTCTTTTCCATCACGGTTGTAGACTTTGTTTTCCTCACTCCAGCTATAACAGGTATCACCCACTGCAAAATGAGGTCCCGTCTTCTCCGCAATCAGAATCGGCAACTTATCTTCAATCTGATATTTCTTACCAACCACGTATGCAGTTGTGTTCGTCCCAATCGCAAACTCACCCATCGGAAGCGTATCGTGATTGTGCAAAAGATTGCTCTTGATAAACTTCTTGCCTTCCTCGGCATCCTCAAAATTACTACAACTATAGTCCGTGATTCTGCCATCCTTGAATTCCAGTCTCAAATCCTTGTACTGCAATTCATGCAGGTAAACCTTGCTCACATAGAGAACTCCATCTGTTCCCTCTAAAACAGGTGACGTAAACACTTCACCTACCGGAATATTGACATCTGCTACACAGTTTTCGAAAATGGTCTCCTTCTCCGGATTGTTTAAGTGGTAGAGTTGTACTTTGAGGTCAGTTGTATTTTTTCCTTTTCCTAAGATATGCACATACTCACCCTTGTCAAGCGCATCGATAAGTGCCTGCTGAATCCTTGCATAAAGGTCCGCATCCAGCGTATTGATTCGGATAATCTCGTTGAAAATCTCCTCGTACTGCTCACCAATCTCCGGCACCGGATACGCAATAATTGTAAAACTGCGCTCTTCACCCTTGATATATTGGTTAGTCAGTTGCCCTGCCTTACTGTCATAAGTTACTGAAAGCTGCTCCTGTTTTTCACTCAGCGAAATTGCTTCCGCCTTCTGTAATGGTGCAAATGGCTCCTCACCAAACACTTCCATCACAGCCGGACCTGCAAACTTCGCCGCCAACTCCTTGTGCTGTTCATAAGCATTTTTCATCACATCTAATTTACGCTCTATGAGTTTCTTATCCATGAAAAGGCCCTGGTCATTTCGATGGTCATATTCATACTGCTTGTTTGGACTGCCACCGCAGAACCCAATCTTGTGCTGTCCCTTCTTCGTCACTGCACTAACGGCTGCACGGTAAATGCTTGGGCGAAGTCCCATCGCTGCGAAATTCTCAATCGCCTTCTTGATTACTCGCTCGAATCCTAACTGATAACGGATATTTACAACCGATTTCTTAGATAAATCAATACCCGCAAGTTCAAATCCCTTGCGATATCCTTCGGTATATACCTCAGCCATGCGGTCAATAGTTTGTTGTGGAAGGGTGTTTAAATGCATTGCCGTCTTCCACTCATTTTCGGAAACATACTCACCGTAATAATACAGATAACGAAGGTCTGTCAGGTCACTCTGCATAATGATATCTGTCGCAAATGCCGCCTCCGGATTTAACTGCTCCTCGATGCGGTCTGCCAAAAACACATCGCAGTAATCACTCGCATACCAATAGACGATGCTTTTTAATTCCTTGTAATCCGGAATCTCCACACCTTCAAAACAATTATATATCTCTATAAATAACTCATTACAGATTGCAAGATACTCTGTGCGTTTCTCGTATACATACGGAATCTCGCCTCGTATCTCCGTGTAGAGAAAACTCAAAAGTTGTCCCAAATCTTTTCCAAACAGTTTTACTGTATAAGCTGGATTTGCAAAACTCTCTTCATACATTTCCCCTGTTACATCTCTGTAAATATTCTCATTTTCACTTTTTAGTTCCTCTAAAGTACACTCAGCATTCGGCTTTTTCTCAAGACGATTCTTAATTGCATCAATCTCTAAGATAAAGCCTGCCACCTTCTGAAAGTAATCACGGTAGACCGGTGCCACCGTATCTTCATGTACAATAGAGCGAATTCTCTCTATTGCAAGTTCATATCTTTCATTCATTTAAAATAAACCTCTGCAAAAAATTAAAATAAATCCGAGAATAAAAGATGCGCTGCACGCCACCCCAATCTTGCAAGTGAGGTAGTCCTTCTCGCGCTCCTTAAATCCACGTATACCCATGTACAGACCACATCCGGAAAATATCATGGAAACGAGGCCAAGCGCCCCGATAAATGGTGCCGCTCCTCCTCTGCTGACATACGCTTTTGCAAGCATCGCTGTTAGTAACACCAGCACAACTCCTGAAATCACACAGGATATAATGCCCCTCTTTGAATGCTTTAGCTTTGCCTGACCGTATTTTCTATTCTTACGTCTTCGACGTTCTCTTTCTCTATCGTGTTCTCTTTCTCTTTGCACTATACATTCTCCTCATCGCGTTGCATATCAGGAACAGCAGATATCCGATAACCGCTCCCAGCGTGTTAAGCATCAGATCATCCACGTCAAAACGTCCAACCTTCGTCACCAGTTGGAACACTTCCACCACCATACTCAAGAACAGCCCGTCAAATACTGTTCCCCAGAAACTTCTGCGCTTGCTCGCCATCGGCTCAAAAAAACCAAACGGCACAAACACCAATACATTTCCGAATAGGTTGACTGCGGACCACACACCAAGCTGGTCGCGATATTCCCAAAAACGCTGAATCTCTAAAAACGGAGTCAGGTTGTAGTGGTATTCCTCCATGACTCCGCTTCTTCCATACCAATCTGAAAAAATCAAGAAATAAAGTATAAATAAAATGTACACTACAAACAGAATCTTACCCAATGTACGAAACTGTTTTCTTTTATTCGTGTCCAATTTTGCGTCCTTTCTAATCTATTTTACACCGTATTTCTCATAGTATGCGTCGATTGACGCTTTCAATGTGTCATCGATAATGACTTCACCGTTGTATTCCTTGTTATGCAAATGCTCCACAACATCAGCCATGGAAACGATCGCTGCTGTCTCAAATCCGTACAAATCCTTCACTTCATCAAGTGCACTCTTCTCTCCGCCTTTACCAACTTCCATACGATTTAAGGAAACCATAAGTCCCACAATCTCTACATCTGCAGCACCTTTTACCTTCGGCACTGTCTCTTCCATCGATTTACCTGAAGTTGTAACGTCCTCGATCATGATGACTCTGTCGCCGTCCTGCAGCTTGCTTCCAAGGAAGCTTCCCTTGTCTGCGCCGTGGTCTTTCTCTTCCTTGCGGTCTGAGCAGTAACGAACTTCTTTTCCATATAACTCACTGTATGCAATCGCAGTTACAACACTGATTGGAATTCCCTTATATGCAGGTCCAAAAAGCACATCAAAATCATCTCCGTATGTGCTGTGGATTGCTTTCGCATAGTATTCCCCTAATTTCTTCAGCTGTGAACCTGTCACATAACCGCCTGCATTCATAAAGAAAGGAGACTTTCTACCACTCTTCAATGTGAAATCTCCAAATTTTAAAACCTTACTGTCTACCATGAACTCGATAAACTCTTTCTTGTATTGTTCCATGTATATTCCTCCGTATTTCATACTTGTTAGCTCTTTTAATAGTAGCACAAAATTCCAGTGTTGACAATTCAAAATGTGCGGTTGTTTTGAGTGTATTTGCGCGGTTGTGTCGAGTATGTTATGAGCAAGATACAGTTGACCGAACCCCTTGTTTATATTACAATATTTCTATAAATATTCGAAAACAAACAGAAAGAAAGGAGACTTTTACTATGGGACGTTTAGATGGAAAAGTTGCTATTATCACAGGAAGTAACTCCGGAGTAGGAGCCGCTACTGCCAAATTATTTGCAAAAGAGGGCGCAAAGGTTGTAATCAGCGCACGCCGTCTTCCACAATTGGAAGAAGTTGCTGAAGAGATTCGTGCAGCCGGTGGTGAAGTACTTATCGTACAAACAGATGTATCTAAAAAAGAGGACGCCGAAAATCTGGTTGCTAAGACAGTAGAAACTTTCGGGAAAGTGGATGTACTCGTGAACAACGCGGGAGTTCTCGAAGCAGGACTTAAACCAATCGAGTGCTACGAAGACGAAGACCTTGAACGCGTATTTTCAATTAACACAAAAGGAACACTTTACTGCACAAGAGCCGTGTTAAAGGAAATGATGAAAAACAACTCCGGTTCAATTATCAACTTGGATTCCGTTGCGGGCCAATTCGGTACAGGCGGTGCTGCTTACGTAACAAGTAAAGCGGCCATTATCGGTGCGACAAAACATACTGCACTTCGTTTCGCAGGCACAGGTATTCGTTGTAACTCAGTAAATCCAAGTACAATTGCTACCCCAATGGCTAAGACAGATCCTGCAACACTCAATCAGGACATGTTCGGACAGATGAGAAAACATATGAACTTGTCTGTACCTGTGTGTATGCCGGAAGATGTTGCAAATATCCTGCTGTTCCTGGCAAGCGATGAATCAAGAGCGATTACAGGACAGGTGATCGTGTCTGACTTTGGGGCAACGTTGTAAATTATATTATACATAGGCATGTGAAATTTTAGTGGAATCTCGCTTGCGGGATTCCACTTTTTACGAAAATGGAGGACTCCTTATGAAAATAGCTGTGATTACAGGCGCATCAAGCGGTATGGGGCGCGACTTTGTCTACGCTATCGATAAAGAATTTAATTTGGATGAAATATGGGTAATTGCAAGACGCGAAGAACGATTGAAAGAATTGCAAGAATCATGTAAGGCAAAAGTTCGACCTCTTACTTTGGACTTGATGTGTAGAGATAACTTTGATGTATATAAAAGTATGTTAGAGGAATTCAAACCCGAGATACAGGTTCTCGTGAACGGTGCTGGGTTCGGACTCTTTGGCGAATTCATGGGGATGGATTTAGATAAACAGTTGGATATCATTGAACTCAATACAAAAGCACTTACTGCTATGTGTTATCTTAGCATTCCGTATATGCCAAAAGGTAGTCATCTTGTTAACTTAGCTTCCAACTCTTCTTGGCAACCGGTTCCATACATCAACGTGTACGGTTCATCTAAGGCGTATGTGCTCAACTTCTCCCGTGCGCTTGGCTTGGAGTTAAGAGACCGTAAGATTCACGTAATGGCAGTTGCACCGGGTTGGATAAAAACGGAGTTTTTTGAACATGCTGTGCACGATGATACGATAAAGTATTATGATAGATTCTATACTTCAGAGCAGGTTGTGGAACGGGCGATGAAAGATATGAGGAGAGGGAAGACCGTGTCGATCATGGGATTTCCGGTGAGGATGCAGGTAAGAATGGTGAAATTATTGCCGGTGAAATGGATCATGGGGATATGGTGTAGACAGCAGGGGCGGTAGGCCCCTGCTGTTGGTTTAAGTAGACAATCTATCTTTCTTTCACAAGATCTGCCGGATAAATATTTCTTGCTATCCCAATATCTCTCCATTTATTAATATCTGTCTTTAAAATTTTAAATCTAACTTTGTCTCCCATCTCAAGATCCTCAAAAGCTCCTGCATGATAGAAAAGCCAATCTGTCTTTGCTGCATCTTCTGCTTCCCACTCTTGTATATGTCCATTGATTTTATAACATCTATACTTCAACGGAACATTTCTCACTTCAGTAATTTGCGTGTGATAGTATCCGTCTGCTCCAATTTGCAATAACTCTTTTTTTGCGCTGACGTCCTTTTTATCAATTGTAGAATTCGTCTCGCGAGATACAACGTGTTCAACTCGCTCCCATCTGCTATTAGCCGGATATTTTATTATTACATTAGCCAAACTCTCTCCAATTTTAGCACTTAAATCATGTATATCTGTCCAATACGCCACCAGACCAGCTTCTCTTTCAATTTTGTTTCTAAATCTCAGTAATTGTTCCTTTTGTTTGTGCTTAGACTCACAATACTTGTTCGGCAAGTTTTCAATATCCTTTACTAAAAAAGCAAGGATATGTTTTTCTTTTTTACGCGCATAATCATATTCAAGTTCTGTATATCCGATTCCATCCTCATGCAAACTACCGTATCTTCCTGCTAAAATCAAAAGATAATAATCCGAATTGTCAATTTCATTTCTAATGTATTCCCACTGATCTATTCCTGTCGCGCCAAACAATTCCATCCCCGCTGGAATTTGATGAAGTTTCATAACTTTATCGATTGCCACTTGCCTTTCTTCAATCAAATCCTCATAGGTGGAACTTATAAACACTTGATATTTGTACTCCATACTTTTCCTCCGTACTAATCACTTTTGTTATTATATTTCTGGTGCTCTGCTACCAAATCCAAGTCCACGTCAGAGATTTTATAAAAATCTACAACCTTTTCCGTTTCCTGTACGAATTTTACAACACCCAGTCCGAAATACTTAGCAAAAAATCCTTGTAACTTCTCAATTACACTTTGCTTCTTCTGTGCACGCCCGCCACCAAACCGAGTCATAGCTGGCATAATTCTATCAATATCACTGCCAACTGTTTTGATTTCGCCATCACGGAATGCGTTCTCTAAGAATCTTCGTGTTTCTTCTGGTTTCAGTTTCTCTTCCTCAATAATTTCTTTTAAATCTTCTTCTCGTTGTTTTGCAACATATTCATGCCATTCAGCAATTACATCATCAATATCGTTGATGCCCGCGATAAAATTATCAATCAATACCTTCTTACTACGAAGTTCTGGACTAGCCGAAACTGCCTTCTTAATTGTAATAAGAATTTCTTTGTCTTCACAATGCGTATCATGATATTTCTTCACAAGCATAAGAATGTAATCAATGTTAATCTCAATCTGCTTAATAAGTTCAATTTCAAAAACAATATCATCGATGATATCCACGCTTTCGCCATTCGCCCTACGATTAGACCACTCATCACGCAAATCTTGATACCTTGCAGAATAATCCTGCAAATCGCGTTCCGTTATCAATTCCTTTCCTGCAAAATCATCAAAGGACAATAACAGATTTCGCATGCGAAGGATTGCACCAAATAACGATATAAAATCTTTTTGATTTTGCTCCCCAATAATCTGTGGCTCTGATAATGGAAATTTTGTATTCAATTCCTCAATCATATCCACATATCCTGGTACTTGTGTTCCATCACTAGCAACAAAGCCATAATAATACGCTTCAAATTTTTGCAACAGAACAATTCCACCTGCATTCTTATCTCCAAAAAGAGAAATCGCACTATCTACACGTTTCTGCAAATTGCGGAAACAAACAATGTTACCAAATGTTTTAATTGAATTAAGAATACGATTGGTTCGCGAGAATGCCTGTATTAATCCGTGCATTTTTAGATTTTTATCCACCCAAAGCGTATTAAGTGTAGTGGCATCAAACCCAGTAAGGAACATATTTACAACTATGAGCAAATCCAATTCCTTGTTTTTCATGCGAAGCGAAACATCCTTATAATAGTTCTGAAACTTATCACTAGATGTGTCATAATTTGTATGGAACATTTTGTTATAGTCACTAATTGCATTATCCAAAAATTCTCGCGAACTTTGGTCTAGTGCAGAAGTATCCTCTGGATTTTCCTCATCAAGAATACCGTCTGCTTCCTCTTCATTTGCACCATAACTATAGATGACAGCTATGCGAAGTTTTTTGCTAATATCGGCTTCCATCTGTTTTTGAAATTCTTCATAATACAATTTTGCCATCTGAACACTTGACACAGCAAAAATGGAGTTGAATCCGCTAACACGTTGTGCACGTTTGACTTCTTCCACTTTCCCCCTGGTTGCTGATGCAACATCTGAAATATTGGTTAAAACATTGAAAACATATGACTTGTTACCGCGATATGTTTTCTGGTCAAAATGATCCAAGATATATTTTGCCACAAGCGAGATTCTTTGTGGAGCCATATATGCCTTTTCACGATTGATATCCCATACTTGTTCATCATCAATATCTTCTTCCTTATCCATCGTTTTAATATAATCCACACGGAACGGAAGAACATTCTTATCATTTATTGCATCTACAATGGTATATGTATGTAGTTGGTCCCCAAAAGTCTGACCCGTTGTGAAAAACTGATGTTTCTTAATACTACCTGCATTCTTAGGGAAAATAGGTGTACCCGTAAATCCAAATAAATGATATTTCTTGAAATTCTTTATGATAGTTGCATGCATATCACCGAATTGACTTCTATGACATTCATCAAAAATGATAACCACATGTTTTTCAAACACCTCATGTCCTTTGAACTTCTTAATAAAAGTAGAAAGTTTTTGAATAGTAGTTATAATTATCTTCGCATTATCATCCTCCAATTGACGTTTCAAGATTGCTGTAGAAGTATTACTGTTTGCAGCTCCTTTCTCAAAACGATCATATTCTTTCATTGTCTGATAATCCAAATCCTTACGGTCAACAACAAACATCACCTTGTCAATATAAGATAACTGTGATGCCAATCTTGCTGCTTTAAAAGAAGTAAGCGTTTTGCCAGAACCTGTGGTATGCCAAATATATCCACCACCTGCAACAGACCCATATTTCTTATAATTTTTCGCAATTTCAATTCGGTTCAGAATACGTTCTGTAGCTGTAATCTGATATGGACGCATTACCAACAACATATCCTCCGATGTAAAAACACAATACTTTGTCAAAACATTCAAAATAGTATGCTTTGCAAAAAATGTTTTTGTAAAATCAATCAAATCCGGGATAATGCGATTGTTCGCATCTGCCCAGAACGACGTAAACTCAAAACTGTTGCTTGTCTTACTTTTTTTTGTTTTTCCAGACTCTGATTCCTTAATTGCATTATTACGCGTACTGTTAGAGTAATACTTTGTATGTGTACCATTAGAAATAACAAAAATTTGCACATACTCATATAGACCACATCCAGCCCAGAATGACTCTCTCTGATAACGATTGATTTGATTAAATGCCTCGCGGATGGCAACGCCTCTACGCTTTAATTCAACATGTACAAGTGGAAAACCATTTACTAGAATCGTTACATCATAACGATTGTCATATTTTGCCCCACTATCCTTTCCCATCACATACTGATTAATAACTTGCAGACTATTATTGTGAATATTCTTCTTATCAATAAGACTAATATTCTTAGAAGTTCCATCGTCACGTTTTAGAACTTGGACGTAATCCTCTTGTATCTTGCGAGTTTTCTCCACAATATGCTCATTCGGATTTGCAACAGATGTATTGAAAAAGCGTTCCCACTCGTTATCTGTAAACTCATAGTTATTCAGAACAGATAAACGCATACGCAAATTTGCAATCAAATCCGCCTCTTTGTGAATCTCCAAATATTCATACCCTTGCTGACTGAGAAGCGAAATAAACTCCTTTTCTAATTCAGCTTCACTTTGGTAGTTCGTAGCACGTGTGCTGGTAGATTCATATTCTGTTACAACTGTATTTTCATTTGTTTGTGCGACTATGTTGAAATAAGTCATAGCTTGTTTCCTTTCTTATGAAAGTTCTTTGAATGTAAGTAGTTTGTCTCGGTAGTATTCGTATTGTTTTTGACGGACTTCAATTTCGGCCGGGAGGCCCTCTGAGATGTCATTGCAAAGTGTATCAAAGCGGTCAAGTATTGCTACAATGCGATTTTGCTCCTCTATAGGAATCACAGGGAATTGAAACTTATTAAACTTCTTCATATCTACAGACGCAAAATTTCCTTGATTAAGACACTTCAAACAATATTCATCCAATTTAAAGCAATAATAATATAAAAATTTATAATCAAACGACTCTTTATATTTATCTTTAATCATTAAGTAAGTAAATCTCTGATTTGCTAATGACTCACAGGTTAATAATGCATGTTCACCAATTGTAGCTGATGTAGAAATAATTATTGAATTTGCAGGGAATTTTTCTCCTTTTATCGCTTTTTCAGATACCTTTTGAAAAGCATCATTTAATATTCGACCGTTCTCACGGATATCTTCCATTCTAAACCATGGTACCGTCCCATTTTTCCACAGTTCAGAGTCATTTTTCGATGGAGTATATCCGTTGCGTGTATTAAACAATTCTGACAATTGTAACCACTTAATATTTTCATTTTCAAAAGAAAGCAACTTACTCCGATAAAACTCATACTGCTTCTTACGAGCTGTAAGCTCGGCTGTAAGCTCGGCTGTAAGCTCGGCTGTAAGTAACGTGAAAGAGTCCAACACGCGGACTATTTCACGTTGTACCTCCAGAGGAGGTACAGGGACTAACATATCCTCAAACTTTTTCCTTGATATATACGGTATCGTTCCTGTAGATGCCTGTGATTTCAAATAATCTGTTTGTGTTTCCATGTAGTACAAAAGAAACTTATTATAAATTCTTTTTCCACATACAAGACCAATAAATGTTTGATTTGTAATAAGCGGTTGCGTGTTTATTGCATAACTTCCCAATGACGCACTGCACGAACAGATTACCGTTCCCTTCGGAAATATTTTTAAATTCATTGTTTTAACAACTTCTTCTGATACCCCCAGTCCCGATAATGATTGATTAAAATACTGTCCTTCTATATCTTCTATTCGACACCAAGGTATAGAACCATCAAAAACTTTTGGACGATCCCTCATCGGTACTATTACATCATCACAAACATCTTTTATCTTTTCAAACACAACACCATTCGGACAAAGTTGTGAAACTAATTCATCTAATCTACTCATTGCCCACCTCTATTTCCGTAATGATGTTGCGAATTGCCTCGCGCAATTCATTTTCACGCATAACAATTTCTTCTATCTCGGCATTCAACTTGACAATATCAATTTTCTCTCGTGTATCTTCTTGTTCCACATATGTAGATACAGATAAATTATAATCATTCTCTTTGACTTCATCATAACTAGCCAAATGTGAAAAATGTTTAATTTCTTCACGATTTGCAAATACATTCACAATTTGACGAATATTCTCTGTCATCAGTTTGTTGTTATTTGTTACTTTAACGCATTCATTAGATGCGTCAATAAAAAACGTTCTATTATCCGTTTTATTTTTCTTCATAACCATAATGCACGTTGCAATGCTTGTCCCAAAGAAAAGATTACTTGGCAACTGAATAATACAATCTACAAAGTTATTATCAACTAAATATTTACGAATTTTCTGTTCTGCGCCACCACGATACATTATACCTGGAAAACATACAATTGCCGCTGTTCCGTTTGACGCAAGCCAAGAAAGACTATGCATAACAAACGCAAGGTCTGCCTTACTTTTCGGCGCAAGAACTCCTGCCGGTGCAAAACGAGGATCATTAATCAACAATGGATTCTCATCGCCAGCCCATTTTATCGAATATGGCGGATTTGAAACAATGAGCTCAAACGGTTCATCATCCCAATGTTGCGGTGCAGTCAAAGTATCTTCACACGCAATATCAAATTTGTCAAACTCGATATCATGCAAGAACATATTGATACGACATAGGTTATATGTTGTAATGTTTATCTCCTGCCCATAAAACCCATTGCGAACCGCATCTTTTCCCAGCACTTTTTCTGCTTTCAACAACAAAGAACCCGAACCACACGCCGGATCATATACTTTGTTGATTTCCGTTTTACCCACAGTTCCTAATCTTGTCAATAATTCAGACACGTCTGCTGGAGTAAAAAATTCCCCACCAGATTTACCTGCATTTGATGCATACATCGTCATCAGATATTCATATGCATCCCCAAACGCATCTATATCATGATTTTTCACATCGCCAAGATTCATATTAGCCACGCCGACTAACAACTTAACTAATTTCTCATTTCTTTTTGCAACTGTAGCACCAAGCTTATTACTATTTACATCAAAATCGTCAAACAGTCCCGCAAAACTATTTTCTGATTCACTACCTTTTGCAGAGTCTTCGATATGACGAAATACTCTCTCTAATGTTTCGTTCAGATTTTCATCATTGACCGCATTTTCACAAACATTACAGAACAGTTCACTCGGAAGAATAAAGAATCCCTTTTCCTGAACAAGACCTTCTCTTGCTTCTTCTGCATCATCATCTGACATCTTTGCATAGTCAAATTCCGCATCACCAGATTCCATTTCGCCCTCGTTTATGTAGTTGCATAAATTTTCAGATATATATCGATAGAACATTGTTCCGAGAACGTAGTTTTTGAAATCCCATCCGTCTACTGCACCTCGTAATTCATCGGCAATAGCCCATATTGCGCGATGAAGTTCATCACGTTCTTGTTCTTTTTTTGTGTCAATCATTATATACTCCTTCTCAGGCAATAAATTTGTTACGTTTCTCCTGCATAATTAGTATCGCTTGTGCTAGTCTTCCACCTTCTGTTGTTCCCTCTAACTTTTTATACAATCCTTTCATATTCATCAACAGATAATCTAGTCTTCTAGTTTGATGAACTAACTGCAGTTTGTCATAAAATTTCTTAATTGTTTCATCTTCTTTGTATTCATCTTTTATGCGTATGTAATAATCCTCATCTCTACAGAAAACATCGGCTATTTTACCGTCATCAGTGCATAATTTTTTCGTATATTCACCCACTAGAGCAAAATTGCTTTTGTTTCTGTTACATTGATAGCAAGACAAAGCAAGATTTTCTAACTTTCCGGCCTCATTTTTATTATCAAACAATGATTCCGCTATAAAATGATCCACTTCAAACAACTGAGCAGGAAGTACATCCATAGAAACTCCGCAATATGCACACTTATAATTATATATTTGAACAAATTGCTCGTTATAAGAACTCTTTTTATCACGTACTTTATTATAAATATTTCTCTGTCTAGGGTGCTTTTCAATGATATCATTCTGTAGTTTTTTCTTTTTATCTGCTATATTCTCCAAACTCGGACAATATTGTGTATTTCTATAATCTTTAGTCATCATATTCTTTTTTCACACTTTCAAACATACTAATAAGTCTGTCAATGTCAGCAACCGTTAAGCTATCATATCCACTTTCGCCTTTCAAAGACTGTTGAATTCCTTCCAAGAAATATTGTTCAACATAATCCTTTTCTTCAATGCGTCTCAAAATCTTTCGATACAATATAATCTTATCAATTGCCTTGTCGAGAACAGGTTTCCAGTTCTGTTCAAAAAAACATGTTGCGGATTCTTTTGAGGATGTATTATATTTCTTTATAATCATAATATCATCATCTACATCATTTTGCGTCACAACAATAACCTCTTTAAACGGAAATACTTTCTTCAGAATCACTTCAAATTCTTCCCCCGTAAGTTTGTTGCTCGACATGTTTGCATGTTCAAAAAGTACAGAATCAATGATAATTACATCTGCCATATGCAAACTACGTTCTGCCAGCAATGTATCATATGACTCATCGGTTCCAAAAGTATGTTCTTCGTAATTAATTATTATATTTTCATATTTATATTCATCGCACAAATATTGACTGATATATGGATCTGCATTATCGTCAATATATAGTATATTAATATTTTCCATTTATAACTTTCCTCCTATCGTAAATTCAATTCTAAAGCCATCATTACCTTCAATGCTTGTCACTTCACCTCCCGACATATTCAAAGTATTATTTACAATCCACATGCCCAAACCATGACCATTCTTTCTGGATGTTTCGTGTGGTTCCAGAATCTTCATTGGATTACCTTTAAATTTATCAGACAAACCAATCCCATCATCTTTATACGAGACATAAAGCAAATCCGTTGTCACACTGATTTCAATACACATATTTAATCTATTTCTCTTCTTTTCATTCTGTTGTACACTGTTTAAAATTAAGTTATCAAATATAACTGTTATAACATCTTCCGGTAGTGTAAAGCATGCCTGTTCGTCAACCTTTATATCAAGATGAATCCACGCATAATCAGTTTCCCAATTGTCCTTAACTTTATACAATAATTCTTTTATATTATGCTCTTCCGGCATGAATTGTCCTTTTTCTACATCCTCCAGCATAACATCCATAAACTGCAACAATTTAATTCCTGCGTCCTTATTTTTTCGCAACAATTCAGGAACGTTTAAGTGGGATGCTTTTGTATTCTCATCATCATTCAAGAAATCCCATAAATCATATTTCTGAAGAGCTTTTACAATAAACTCATAGTTTCCATCAATTTTATTTCTGGCATTTCTCATCTCATGTGCAATGGATGTTGCTTTCAACCCTGAAGTCGCAAGAACATTCAAAATTCGAACATCGTATTTATATCGTTTCTCTGTAGTCTCAAAATTTTTCTTATACTCACGCTTTTCTTTCTGGAAATTAGCCAATTCGTCAACTAACTTTGTTTCCTCATCTTTTGTCAGCTTCTTCATTGATTGAGGATTTTGTATAATTCTATCAATAAGCGGTATGTCTTTCGTTTTTTCTTCTTGATTTTTTTTATTTACATCTCTAATTATAGATTGTCTATATCGTTCAAACTCACTTATTCCTGTATGCAAGATTTCGACAAAAACCTTATAATGAGTGTTTTCATCTAACCCTTGTCTATTTGCTAAATCCTGTAGATTCGAATTGCGTTTTTTATCAATATTAACAAAGCCTGATATTTGATTTTCTCTCACTCTCCATGAACCCGTAGGATGAGTTGCGGCAGCAGGTGACTTTCTAGAACGTTTACCTAAACCTAACCAATCTTTTTTTCCTTCATAAGAAGATATGCTAAACGAGTTTCTGTACAAAATGATACCTACATTATACCTATCATCTAGCACACGCCTCTTATATAAAAATTTCTCTTCATCTCCTGCAAGAGCCCTATCTATTCCAAAATATAACTCTGCTGAAAAATCTCCCAAATCATCTAAAATTTCTTCGATATTACTAATTTCTTCTTCGAAAGATTTGTTTTCAAACTCTTCTTTTAATTTAATCAAATTGGAATAAGAATAGATATTGTTTTTACAATACTTCTGAGCTTCATCTAGAAATTCATCTGATTCTATTTCACATAGCAAACTCCTTTTCTTTGCATCAAAACTCAAAGATATCTTCGTGGCATAATTAACTCCTTTTTTAGGTTTTGCAAATACCCTAACGACAGGAATCGACTTATCCTCATAAAATAGGTCTATTTTCATTGCATCGTCGCAATATGTTCTGCCTAAATAATCTGATAAAACAATTGCAGCCTTTTCAGTCCATTTATCTCTCAATTGCCTAATTTCCATGCTCGTTCCGAAACTTTGCATCTCATCGCAATTCTGCAAATCATTCGAATCCCAGTTTGTTATCCATTTAATAGCATCAAAATTCTTTTTGTATGATTTAACAACAGCGGAAGCACCTAATCTGGCTAGCGCAAATCTCCCAACACCTTTAGACCCTGCTTGAACTCTCTTTCTTCCATTTTCATCCTTAATCTCGTATCCCTTGTCACTTTTACCAATATGCATCCAATTCTTCGCAATATCTTCGCGACTCATTCCGCATCCATCGTCTATAATCTCAATGCATTCTTTACTAATCTTAATTTTTACATTTAAAGCATTCGCATCAAATGCATTTTTGACTAATTCTAAAATTGCTGATTCTTTATTAGAAAAGTTTTGAACTCCCAACAGTTCAGCTAATATGCTATCTTCAACAATATATTTCAACTCTTCCATTTATTTGCCTCCTAGAATCTATAGTCCTCAACATCTTTTGATGTTATTCGTACGGAACTTCCACTAATATGTATACCTACATCCTCCACATATTGTTTGAACTCTTCGCTTCTCAAAATACGTATTGCATCTTCAAATGTATATCTCTCATTATTTTCTCTTGGAACAATATACATTCCCGCATACGGAATGCATTCTCTTGTGAGCGTATTAACCGAAACTTCCTCTGTTATTATAGTTGATATAAGTAATTTTTCGCTATCCAAACCTGTTAATGCTTGAGAGCGTCCATATTCGTACCACTTTGAGTTCTTATCACTTTTTCTCTTATCAAGTTTTTCTCGGAATTGATTCAAATATGCGGTTGCGCCCGGATAAAGTCTTTCAAACTCTCCTTCTGCAAACTTTTGTAACCTTCCGTTATCATAACGATACGGAAAGATTATTTTTTCTCGTTTATTATATCTTAAAGTTCTAGGAGTTGCTGTTTCCCTTACAACGTCTCCTTCGATAAAATGACCATTATACAGATAACCTTGTTCAACTTCCACGCATTCATCTTCATCAAGCACATATGCCTCGTTTAACAATGTTGCAACAACATGTGACACTTTAAAACAATCGCCGAAACGTTGCAAACCACCCGGTAACTCATTTGTAAAAAACCACTTTTCGCTCAAGTCAGTAATTTGAATATCGCTACTCTCACCTAATGTCATATCTGTATATCTCAACACATCCTGTTGTCTCTGCTTATCCAGCACCATAATTGCCGATTTAACTAACGCATCATCAAAAATCTTTTTTTGTGTATAATCCTTAATTTCAACAATATATGGTCTCATAAAATTTCTCAAATTTAATCCAAACACTGTTTTAAATATACTACTTGGAATTAAATATGACATTTTCCCATCTGGTGTTAATGAACGAATACTTTTCTCAATAAAAGCATAGCAATAATCAAACTTTCCTTTGATACAGGTTGTAAATTTATCTTTTACATATTCCTGCTCTTTTTCTTTCAATTCACTATAGGTGATATACGGTGGATTTCCCACAATATAATGGAACTGTGTTTTTTCATTCCAACGCAAATAATCAACATTGAATACTTTCCACTTCACCGCATTTATATTGTTTTGCTGAAGTACTGTATTTAGATTTTCTATACATTTCTCATATTGAATAGGGTCAATTTCCGCTCCCCATATATCTCTACCTAATCCATTTTTTATTTTCGTTGGTGATAATCCATGTGCTTGACAATCATCTATATACCTTTGAACAATCGCAACCAAGATATTGCCATCGCCACAAGAGTTTTCCAATATTCTTTTTCCATATAACTGTTGTGTATATTCCACACTATCTAGAAGTTCTCTTACATAATCTTCCGGCGTAAATACTTGGCATTTCGTGTTCATACATTACCTCTACATTTCTTTTGTATTC
Organism: Tyzzerella sp.; assembly: GCA_017416155.1. Classification (GTDB taxonomy): domain Bacteria; phylum Bacillota; class Clostridia; order Lachnospirales; family Lachnospiraceae; genus Faecalimonas. The sequence continues at coordinate 56,387 of JAFQDE010000011.1, read as the reverse complement.
TTTGTCCATCATTAAAGAACTGTCAAATACTTATAAAAACTCAAAATAATCTTATCACACTTGTTCTAATTTCTCTACAAATTTTTGAAGTTTCAAAAACTTCTTTCCACGAAAACCAAGCCATACTTACAAAACTCTCTTTTACGCATATATTGCTCTTTCTATAAGTGCCGGATCTCTTTTGCTATTGTTTTGCAATTCTCTAATACATTCTTCGGTAAAATTATCTCTCGTAAGCATATTTACCCCACTCTTAATTGTACATTGGTCTTTTGGGCAATAAATTCTCGTATCTTCTTTTCTGCACCTCTCCGTTTCGCATATCTGAATAGACAGCTCTCATCAACTGCATACTTTGCAAAAGCCTCTTCATAAATCTTAGGCAGCTCCGACTCACTGATACTACTGTGCAAAATTGAATTTGTAAATAAATCTACAAGAAGTTTCTCTATTCTCGTATGCCATTTTTCTTTTTGTCCCATCGGCGCCTCTGATACCAATTTCCCGATTACAATCATTCCATCATACCAATATTGATGATAAACCTCTACGGAAGGATTAATAAGAACTTTCCCCGGATATAATTCTCTCAATGTGTCGAATACAAATTCTCCCAAATCTCCCTCTACAGAAACGAACATCACATTATGTGACAATTGGTGATTGACAAATTCATTCAATTGAACAAAATCCATAATTGTAAATTCAAGATGTGGAAATTTCTCATTCAAACACTCTGCCACTTGTGTTGCCTCTTCTGAATATGCATAGTCGTATACCCTAATTCCGTTATTCGCTACACAATATGCATTTCTGCCAACTCGAACTATTACACCTTCTTTTAATAGTTTCTGTAATGCTGCTTTGAATGAAGCTTCACCTATTTCTTCTCCATTCATTCGCAAGATATCCATTAATTCTGTTCGTGAAAAAGTTTTTTCATTTTCTAGAAATTTCAAATAGTATGCCATCATTCTATCTTTGAACATGTTTATCTCCTCTTATATCATTTCGGCAAAATTTTATTATTATTGCCGTTTTGCTATTTCAATATTAAACCATGTCCTTATAAAATTCAATAGCATTTCGGCAATATTTTTATTTTATTGCCGAAATGCTTTTTATATTACAGAACACTTCTATTCACTAATATTCTAATCATTCTCCTTCGCAACGAACTCCGCCAAAGCCGGTTACTCTACCGTTGAGTTAATGGAGTATACCGAGTACACTATTTTCATGCACTCGCTTGTATTTGATTTTGCATATCGGTCACAATAATATCGTCAATCTTTACGCCCAGCAAAGATGCCAACACAACTAAGTTGTCGATGGTTGGTAATGCAAGGCCTTGCTGCCACTTATATATAGCCTGTGGCGTACCAAAGCCAAACACATCCTGCAAGTCTTTTACAGACAATCCTGCTCTCTTACGCAATGTAACGATATTTTGTCCCGTCTTAGCCATGTTAATGGCTGGCATTGTAAACATTTCTTTTTCCTCCTGTTCCGGCTATAGCAGGAACAGAAGTGTTCCCGCTAAGAAGCCTTGAAATTATAAATTGGTTTCATGACATCAATCACATCTACAGTTTCTTTGATGACATCAATAATGTCTTCCAGTCGCTTGTATGCCATTGGTGCCTCGTCGAGAGTCTCTTCATTTACTGAAGTTGTGTAGATTCCTGACATCGTTTCTTTGTATTCATCGAGGCTCAACGAACTCTTTGCCTGAGTACGCGACATCACTCGTCCTGCGCCATGCGGTGCTGAGTAGTTCCACTCCGGATTGCCCTTTCCGATTGCTAGCACACTGCCGTCTCTCATATTGATCGGAATCAAGACTTTTTCACCTTCGTGCGCTGCGATAGCACCCTTTCTCAAAATCATTTCATCTGTATCAATATAGTTGTGAATTGTATGGAAAGCATCCGAGCCGGATAAACCTGTTCTTTCCAAGATGATTTCTACAATCATCTCACGATTTCTTTTGGCAAATCTTTGACAAATTTCCACGTCATGAAGATAATCCTCAAAAAAGCTACCATATAAGTGGCAAAGGTCCTCCGGAATTGTTGTTTCTCTTTTTACCCAGGCAATCTCATTCAATGCTGCCTGTATTTCTTTTCTTCTTCCTTGCTCTTTATAGGTTCTGATAATTTCTTCTCTTTGTATAAAATATGTTTCTTTGCCCTTATTTAAGTCAATCGCTAATTGCTGATAGATTTCTGCCACCTGTTTGCCGAGGTTGCGGCTACCCGTATGTATCACCAAATATTTTGTTCCATCTGTAGCCTCATCTACCTCAATAAAATGGTTTCCTCCACCCAATGTTCCAAGACTTCTTTCTAACCATTTTGTCTTTTTCAGGTCTCGGTAACAACGCAGTTCTTGAAGCTCAAAACGTTCTCTTCGTCCTTCCCATACATTCATTCCACTTGGGATAAAATGTGCTGCCTCATCTAACTTTTCGAAATCAATATCATCTTTTCCGATATTGATGGTAAGCATTCCACATCCGATATCGACACCGACAATATTTGGTACTGCCTTATCCTTGATTGTCATTGTTGTTCCGATAGTACATCCTTTTCCGGCGTGGACGTCCGGCATGATGCGGATTGTGGAACCTTCTGTGAACTCATAATCACACATTCTGTGAATTTGCTCTATAGCGTCTTCCTCTACTACTTTTGCATAACAGAGGGCTGTATTTACTTTTCCTTTAATCTCTAATGTGTTCATTTGCTTTCTCCTTTCTTTCCCTATTCTGGAGGACTAATTTGCATATAAAAAGACCACTCACCTCATAAAAGATAAGCGGTCCTTCATCCATGTATTCCTGTTTTCTACAGTTCTATCATCATACAGTTATTTTTTGCCTTTGCTTTACCTTATATGAGCGCACGAAATTAGACCACTCTTTGTTTTCTAATGCAAAGAGTGCTTTGTGTTTACGTTCCCTATTCAGGTAATCCGCAAATCTAACTGTTGTCATAATTTTCCTTTCTGTGGATATGTCATCCGCTTAATGTTTGATTTTTTACATCGTCAATATATCACGTTTATTTGTATTTGTAAATTATACTTGTAATATAATTTTCATCATCCACTGCTACAATACATCCTACCAACTATGCCCATGTTTTTTGATATACTCAGCTTTGTGCTTTGCAATAATGTCATCGCAGGCCTTTCTGTGTTCTAATTCACTCGTATTGTTTCTATGCATGTCTCGTGATGTTCCGTAATACTTTTGATTTTGTTCAATTTGATCCTTAATTAATCCTCCGCCAATAAAGGCTGCACTCAATAATCCTAATAACATGTTTTTCTCCTCCCATCCTTTTCTGACATTCTAAAAAAATAAGAACCAGAAAAGTTTTTCTCTCTCATGATTCTTATTATAATTTATATACTGTCCCAAAATCAGGACACATGTTATTTTCGTATGTTCACGACTTGGTATTCCGTTTGGTTGCGCGTTTTCTTTCTTGTAAACGCAACTCTCGATAACGTTGTCTACCTTCTCTATCCACAGCAATAAGTTCTATATCATTTGCCATACCAAGAACATTCAAGACTGTCGCATATGCACCAATAGAAACTGTTGGCTCCCCTTTTTCTATTGCCGATAAGGTTCCCTTACTAATTCCTGCATGTTCAGCTAACACATCCGCCAAAATATTTCTACGCAACCTCGCTTTTTGTATTCTGATTCCCATGTTTTCAATTACAAGCTCCGTCTCAGGAGTAAGTTTTATTGTTTTTCTAGCCATATTTCAACCTCTTTTCTAACATTTTTCCTTAACACCTAATATATTGGATGTTATACTATTTTCTTCTTGACTATTTTTCTTTAATCTCATATTATAGACTCAAGAAATGGGTTTTTTGTCGTGTACAGCCTTAGGGTTCAAGCGGGTAGCTCGTTTCTTTTTTTATGTCAATAATGTCGTACAGATATTTCTTCCCGTCTTCATCATGACGTATTAATAAAGAGGCATGGAACACATTATAATGATCCACTTCACCATCATTGTCATGTACAGGAATTGCAAAATATGAATCATAACGATACCAACCATATTTTGCATTACGCCTATGTTTCTCTTCATCATTCTCTTTGTAATTTCCGCCTACTGCAATCTCAACCATTTCTGGTATACCTTGAACCGCATTTGCTTTAGCTTTAACATTTGCACCTTTTAGTGAATATGTATAAGCAGAACCAGAAAATTCATTTGGAAAATCAGGACCAATATAAATATTATCCTGTGACGATAGTATTGTATAAACATCCCCAACATAACGTTTCAGATACTCTTTCACATCTTTCCACTCTACATATTGCTTTTTCTTAAAAATAATATCATGGATAACTACCACCTTCTTTCCCTCAAAAGTTTCAATTACGTCAATTTTTCTTTCCATAAAAATTCCTCCTATTATAGTCCCTGCGCGGGTTATAATAAGAGGATATCATTTGTCAATACCTTTTTCATTGGACGGTTAGTCCAAAGCAATCTATGCCACGTATTGATATATTTTATTGTAATATGCAACCAAACGTTTCTGCGCCTCGTGTAGACAATATTGATCTACATCGTATGTCATCGGTACTACATTTTTCTTTACTAGAAAGTCTTCCATATGTACACCCAATAATTCACTAAGCATAAACAGATGGTCCACAGTTGGCAATATTAATCCTTTGTACCAACGATAAATCGGCTGCACACAGGATAAATGCAAAAAGTCTTGAATCATTCGAGGCGTATAGCCCGCAGATTCAATCATTTGTTTCAGTCTTCTTCCGGTTCGTTGCATGTCTATATTGGGATATATTTGTTTTTGGTTCACTTATACGCACCTCTCCTTCTCAACAAACTCCACTTTAACTCTCATCCCCATTCCCTCTGCCAATCTCTGCAAGGTTTTCACGGATGGATTTGCGCTACCTCTCTCTATTTTACTTATATCGCCCTGATAGATATGCGTCTTCTCAGCCAATTCCCTTTGCGTAATTCCAGCTATATCTCTAGCCTTTGTCAGATTCACACCTATTTCCGATAGAATATCAACCTTGTGAATCACACCGGTTTCCACGCCATTATCCCACACTTCTTCTGATGCAAGATCCAATTCATCGTTCCATGAAATTCCACATCCGCCAACATCTACTGTTACTTGCTTAAAAAGTGACGATTCCGTTTCAAACACTTGGAATTGAGGAAATACAGAAAACAATTGTTTTACATCATACTCTTTTTCTACGCCATCTTGAAATATTACAGATACCACAAAATTTTCTAAAGTTTTTACTTCTTTGATTCTATGTGTCATATTCTTTCTCTCCTTACTCTGATGATGGAATCATCTCATAATCTTTTTTCCCACATCCTTTTATTCCTTTTACATTTTATAGGATATATCCTATATTGTCAAGATGATTAAATTATTTATTGGATGCATAGAGCTATTAAGTTGTAATTTTTGAATTCTTCGCCGATACGGCTATTTTGATTTCTTGATTTCTTAATCGAAATAGAAACTTTGAAAGTTTTGTGGTTAGATTATTATAGCATATTCTTTTATGTTTTCAATATTTTTAGGGAGAGAAACACCCGTTTCCCCAACATTTTTCTTTAACATTCAATATATTGAACGTTATAATATTTTCCTCTTGACCATTTCTCTTAAATTTCATATCATGGACTCAAGAAACGGGTTTTGTTACTGAGTAAGGTCTTCGGACTGGAAAAGGGTGCTTGTTTCTTTTTTTATTCTCATAAAAACATCCTCCTATTATAGTCCCTGCGTGGGTTATAATAAGAGGATTTCACCATTATCCGCTATTCTAAATACTGCTCCACCAATCGTCCAATCTCTTCCTTAACCTTCTCTACCACTCGCTCCGGTGCCACTATCTTCGCCCCGTTACCAAGTGCTATCACCCACGCCAGGAACTGTCCGCTAACCGCAACCTTGACATTGACATAGAAGTGTTCCGCATCCACTTTCACCAACATTACATCTTTTCCAAAACGGTCTATCATAACACCTGCAAGCTCATTCTTGCAGAGTATCTTGACCATCTCTTCGTCTCCGCCAAACATTCCGAACATCTTCTTTGCATACGCGCCCATGTCAAAGGCTTTGAACTTCTGACTTCCTTCTCTTTTTTCTTCGGCAAGATTGATATGTAACATTTTTTCTACACGGAAATGCTTGATTTTACCCTCTTCGCTATCGTATGCAACCATATAATAGTTCTCATCATCCCACGATAGTGCCCACGGACTCACCTGATACAGTGCACCGTCTTTTCTGAGCACTTGCTTCTTATTTACATCCCAATTGAAATATTGGAACGTAATCTGCACATTGGAAGCAATCGCTGAATGTATCTGATCGACATTATAATAAATGCCTTCATTTCCTGCTTTGATACGCTCAGTCGTATATACCTGGCGTTGTAGTTGCGCCGCCTCATATTTGCTCGCAAGTCCTTCAATCTTCTTGATTAACTGATTCGACTTCTTTGCTGTAATGAATTTGGACGACTGCACAGAATCCACGAGTAGCTTTAATTCTGCCAACTCAAACTGACGGTTGCCAATGCGGTAAGAAAATACTTTGTCTTCCTTTTCGCCGATAATATCCAATCCGTACAAGCGAAGATTCTCAATATCACTGTAGATGCTTTTACGCTCCGCATTTATGCCATATGCCCCTAACTCTGCAATAATTTCCGGCATTGTGATACTATGCGTTTCATCCGTTTTCTCTAATAATATTCTCATCAAATATAGGATTTTTAGTTTTTGATTGTTGCCGCCTTCCATATTTACCTCGCACACTATTTTGGTATTTTCTTACAAATGATTTTAGCATACTACTCGTGATATGACAATCTTCCTAGTATCCAAATGCAAACCAATGCACCATCATCAAAACTATAAACATCATTGGCAAACTGCATACTGCTAAATCCGATACAAAATTTCTAACCTTCATCATTTTCTCTCCTTCCATTCCTTACGATGCTTCTTCAAACAACTCATCCAATATCCTCGGCGTATATTTTCGTTTGTCCAAACCTTTCATTTGACACAAACAAGCTTTAATCTTTTCAACAAATTCTAAATTGCCAACCGCTTGTATTGCTGCACTTACCTTCTCGCGTTCATCTTTGATCTTTCTCCTACGCAACCTACAATCTTTCAACATCTTGTACATTTTGTATCCCTTTGCTGCATCCAAATTATAAAATTCGATGTAATGCATAAGGTCACATATCTCTTTATCTACTTCCGATAACATGAAATTTAGATTCGTTTGATACTGAGACAACTGCGAGCAAAAACTTATCAAATCTTCCATATAGCCGTTCCAATCCGTATCCATATTATCGAATCTCGTATGATAACATTCGTCCTCACTCACTTCGACATATTCAGGTTCTTTTCCTTCTTCTGTTGTCGCTTCTCTTAGTACGAATTGATATCTTTGCATTGGTTTTATCATGTTTTGAATAACGTTAGTTGCCTTTATCAAAGTAAATTTTGTGGCATTCTGAATATCTGAAACAGCAACTAATTTGTTTAATTGGTTCATTCCGTAAAAAGAACCATATGTGTCCGTGATGTAATACAATTTTTCTCCCATAGTTTTCTCTCCCGTATAATAAAATTTTCTTTTCTGATTCTTATCATACTGTTTCTTAAGTCCCGAATTCAGGACACTTGTATAAAATTATGAAATTTTTACAAAATATTTATTACAACGCAAAATACAGATAGGATGGTACTCATTATGGACAACAAATGGAATATCGGTGAAGGTGGCGAAATGCCAATCGGTTTCGGTCTTTCTCTCGCAGCAAATGCAAAATCCATGGTGGCATTTGCTAACATGACGGATGCACAGAAACAGGCTACTGTAGAAAGAAGCCGCCAGATGCACACACGCACAGATATGGAGCAATTCGTAAACAGTCTCAGCGAAACACGTGACAAAACGTTCTAGAATTCAAAACGGAGTGATGTACGTCATGATACATCACTCCATTTTTACATTTATTATTATTCTTTTTCAAATATGGTTGAAACAATTCCACAAAGAATTCCGCCAATCGGAAATATTACCCAATTCATTTTCCATAAATCAAAAACCCATCCGCTCGCTAGAAATATCGCGGTTGCTGTGAGCATGATAACACCACAGATTTTCCCAGACTTTTCTTCTCTTGTCTTACCTTCTTCCGAATGCATTCGATTATATTTCTCAATATCGTATTTTTCTTTTTGGATTCCGAAGTATGTAAAGATTGGAACTGCAATCGTTACACATCCCATTAGAATCACTGTCGGCATTGTGCTTTCTTCTCCAACCATTCTCAATCCGTACAAAGCAATCATTGCAATCACGCCAACTAAGATTAAAGCCACACCCAATGCAATGGCTTTAACAAATTTCTTGTCAAACTTCTCTACTTCTTCCTCCGTATAAAAATGTGGTAATTGTGGATATTTCTTATCAAAATTTTCTTCCTCTATACCAAGCATTATAAATGTTGGAACTGCAATTAAGATGCAACAGAGAAGAACAATGACACCCATGATTGCATATCGTTCTTCCAACGCTGCCGTAGTTGCTGCATTTGCTACTCCCGCAAAGCCGAGAAGAATCGTGACACCTAGTAGAATAATCCCCACTCCAAGAGCAATTCCTTTGCTAAATTTATTTTGAAGATTTTCATACTTCTTTTTTTCACCGGTTGAATCCACAGTTATCTTTCCTTTTATGAGAACGTCCATGCTACAATCGAAAATTTCACATATCGCAATCAATTTCTCAGTCTCTGGATATCCATTTCCACTCTCATATTTTGAAATCGCTTGTCTTGACACACCCAATTGCTCGGCAAGCTGTTCTTGCGACATTCCTTTCATTTTTCTTAGGTTCTGTAGATTTTCGTTAAATGCCATATCAATGCACCTCCTGTATTTATTTTACAGTGATATCCTATCGTTGCAAAGATATTTTTTCTACCAACTTGCGTTTGCAACTTTAATTTTCTCTGCCACTTGAAGTTGCATCGCTGTATTTATGTGTCTTTTCCCTTAATTTCTCCACATGCTATCATGCTTCCCGGATTTCCCGAAGGCTGACTTTTAAAATCATCCGGCATGGCATGAATCACAACCACTTTTCCCACGATATCCTCTGGATAGAATCGGTCTGTATAGAACGCACTGAATGCTGTCCCCTGATTTGCTAAAAGCGGTGGCATATCGCCCGCGTGCTGAGGATGTGGTTGATTGGTGGGATTGTAATGTCCACCTTCTCTTCCCGGTTCGCAACTACTGCCATCATGTATATGAAATGCGTGAAAACCATTTCCATTCGGCAGATTTTTGACAGTTGCTACTACTAACGTCCCACCATACATCTCATAAAATGAAACTTCTCCCTCTATCTCAGGGTACATAGAGTTGCCGGATATCTTAGCACCTGCATATGGCATAGATTGAATCATCGAAAACATAAAAAACACCTCCGATGTAGTATATTCCATTCAACCACAAAAGTTTATTACGATTTCTTCAGTCTGTCATAAAGAATCTCTTTTTCTCCAGAACTCTTATCTATTTTCTCTTTATATAATAGCGTCCACTTTGATTGATTCGCACTATAGTCTACTTTATCTTGTGCAAAAAACGAACGACAAAAATATTCATTGTCACTCTCCTGTGATAGAAAAACAAAAATATTTTTCATTTCTATTGTATTCTTCATCAAATAATCGGCTTGAATCATTGAAAATGAGTTTTGATGACTATTATATTTAAATATTGTATCATTACTATCAAACAACATTTCTAACATAGGTAACATATCTATTCTGTCTTGTATTTTTCCATAAAATGACGACTTCTCAATATGTCCTGCATCGATCTTTCTATCTTTTATTTCATCAAAAATTTTTGCCCTATCTTTGTTCAGCTCTTCTCTATCTTTTAAATATTGAAGTCCCATCAGATGAAAACAATCGCTTTTTGCAAAATTAATATATAATGTCCTTGCCACACCTTTTCTACCAACCACTATTTTATATTGCTTATCTAAAAGTCTGCTGAAAGCATCTACACAATCATAAATATTATGCATCTATATTCCTCCTTTGTATGTTTTCTTATTGCAAGCAGAAATAAAAAGAAAGCCCTGTATCATAACAGGACTTTCCTTGAACATTTTCTTTCAGCAATATTTTACCTATTCAAGTTGTGGTAAATGTACAACCCTTATAGAGCTAACAAAGTACAGCCTCTTGAAACAATACTTTGCATCATCACTCAGACGACACTCTTGTTGCCATCTATATAATTATACTACCCTTTTCCCGAAAATATGTCAATCTAATTTTGAGAAAAGAACTATAAACCATATTATATTGTACTAGGGTAAATTAAAATAATATAATTTTTTAATATACATTGAAATGCTAATAGATTTGTCCTGCATTGCTCTCTTAGATTAGCACAAATAACAGAACATGTCTACATTAGTCATCTAAGTTTTTCTTCCCACTCTTTTTCTCTAAATCCAGTCAGAACAAAATCATCTCCCACAACCAATGGTCTCTTTACTAACATACCATTTGTAGCTAATAGTTTTAATTGCTCATCCTCTGACATGGTAGGAAGTTTGTCTTTTAATCCCATGTCTTTATATAACAGTCCACTTGTATTAAAAAACTTTTTCAATGGCATTCCGCTCTTGGCGTACCATGTCTTTAATTCTTCGTAAGTTGGATTCTCTTCCACAATTGGACGCTCATCAAATTCTACATTGTGTTCCTCTAACCATTTCAACGCCTTCTGACAAGTGCTACATTTTCTATAAACTAATACTAACATTTCGTCTCCTCCTTAAATTATACTTACGCAATTCGAATGATTTGCTCATACAAAAGAATCTCTTCTGCATTTACATTCATATTACCATGAAAATGCCCGAAAAACCACTTCTTAAATTTTACCTTTTGTCGTAACTCTTCAAAATATGCCGTTAAGATATCCGGTTTGTACGTTCCATTACTCAATAATGCAAGTGTACTGGATGCACAACAATGCGACACTATAAAATCAACAGCATTTTGATTCGCCTCCAGATTCTTTTGTCCCTCTTCCATTTCTTCTTCGGATGGCAATTCTTCTTTCCACCAGCTCAGATGATTGATGCGATACAGTTCCCAGTTCCTGTCCAACTCTCTTTTCTTTTTCTTAAAATACGGATCATCTAATTCCAAGATTCCGCCATCTATATCATGGCTGCTTGCGCCACCAAAAGTGAAGATTTTTTTGCCATCAAGTGTAAAAACTTGCCCTCTCATCAGATGAATCACTGACGGTCTGATTTTGTGAACCTTGCCGCCATTCCATTCTTCTACTGGATAACTATATAATCTGTCAAAGTTTTCGTGATTTCCACATACAAAGAGTGTGGTAAACGGCTTACACTCCAACCAATCTAAAATCATGGTTTCCTGCTCGCTTTCCACATCCTTATGCCATATACCACCAAAATCTCCACAGATAATAACAAAATCATCCTTTGTCATGTCTTCTTGTTCCGGAAATATGCTGTTATTAAAACGTTCAAAGTTACCATGACAATCTCCTGTTATGTATATCATTAAATTGCTCCCTCCGTTTCGAATCCCAGACGTTCCATGATGTCTCTTACTATCCCAATATCTTCAATTTTATTGATGCCAAAGCACTTTTTTCCCGCATCTTTAATGGACGCACCTATGTGATACGCACATTCGTCATCAAGAATCAAAAACCTATCGTGGAATACTTCTGTGTATTTCACTTCCATTGTCGGGTATTGTTTGTTGAAATTTTCGATATCCACTTTCGATAATTTTGTCTTTTTAGATGTATATATAGCAACTTCCACGCCTGTTTTCTTTTTCGCCAATATATTCAACGTCTCTACATCAACATAGTTATCTACTAATATCAGTTTTTTCTCTGCTCGAGATACCAAATCGACTAGCAGACTAAAAGCATCATATATCTGTCCGTCGAAAAAGATTTTTTGATTTGATTCCTTGTGTTCTGCTATGTAATCGAAAACCTCTTCAAACCGTTTCTCTGTATTTTCTTCGTGTTGTTTTCTCCATATTCTCTCCTCAATCTGGTTTATTTCTAAATCATTCACCTTTTCTATTAGAAATGTTCCTTGTGCAAAATATCGCCTTAATTCTACAAAAATTTGCATTATGCGAACACTAACTTTAATAGCAATATCACTTCTTAATACTGCTGACAGCATAGCAATTCCTTGTTCTGTATAAACATATGGTAGTTTTCTTCTTCCACCATGTTCATATAACACTTCGATATCTTGCAAACTTGAAGTTCCAATTTGGAACTTCAAGTATTCATATTCTTCCTTGGTTAATTGAAAACAAAAATCTTCTGGAAATCGTTTTTCATTTCTCTTCATCGCTTTATTAAGATTTTTTGTCTCCACGCCATATAACATTGCTAAATCACTATCTAACATCACTTGCTGTCCACGAACCACATGTATTAAGTTTTTAATCGTAACCTCTGATATCTCTATATCGGGTAATTGTTTACTTTCCTGCGGTGACAGTTCTTTTGTAGTTTTTTCTTCCATATAAAAATTCCTCCTTTGAATTAGTATCTCAAATACTATTCTAAAGGAGGAACTCATTGTTTGTCATTGAACTTGTAGTATAATTCTACGCAGCTCTTGCCTTTATTAATTTTTCATAATATAACTGTATTCTTCTACAATCGCTTGCTCTGGTGTGAATTTCCGGTGCAAGATATGTTCTATTCCCACACAACATTGCATCTACAGATACACCAAACAGTTCGCTCAGTGCATATAGATTATCAACGGTCGGCATGCTGATACCATTCAGCCAATGATAGACACTCTGCACACTACCAAGACCAAGATAACGCTGCACGTCTTTTACGCTTATTCCATGTTTATCCATGATTCTACGCAATCGAATGCCTGTTTCACGTTTGTTAATTTCCGGTATCACGCAAACCTCTCCTTTTCTATAATAATCCTACTTCACCAACCCAACCATCTCTCTAACAGCATTGAATCCATTTCTCTTCATATATTCCTCAATGCCATCGATAATCTCCATGGTCACTGCCGGATTATGGAAGTTTGCTGTTCCAACAGCAACTGCACTTGCGCCGGCAAGTATCATTTCGATTGCATCTTCTGCGCTTGCAATTCCGCCCATACCGATAATTGGAATGTTTACAGCATTTGCAACCTGGTATACCATGCGCACCGCAATTGGATGAATTGCAGGACCGGATACACCGCCAGTCTTATTTGCAATTGCAAATGTCTTACGGTTGATATCAATCTTCATACCTGTCAATGTGTTGATTAGTGATACCGCATCTGCACCGCCTGCTTCAGCAGCCTTCGCTATCTCTGTAATATCCGTTACGTTCGGTGTCAGCTTCATAATCACCGGTTGTTTTGCGCGCTTCTTAATCTCTGCAGTTAACTTCTCTACCTGCTTTGGATCTTGTCCGAATGCCAAGAATCCGGCATTTACGTTTGGGCAAGAGATGTTGATTTCCATCATATCGATTGGTTCATCTGCAAGTCTTTCCACTACTGCAAAGTACTCTTCCGGTGCATGACCGCAAACGTTCACGATAATCTTTGTATCGTATTGTTTCAAGAATGGGATATCTCTTTCACAGAAAAGGTCAATTCCCGGATTCTGAAGTCCGATGGCATTCATCATCCCACCGTAGGTCTCTGCTACTCTCGGTGTCGGATTTCCTGCCCAAGGTACGTTTGCAACACCTTTCGTTGTGACTGCACCTAATTTATTAAGATCCACGAAATCTACAAATTCTGCTCCTGAGCCAAAGGTTCCGGAAGCCACTGTTACAGGGTTTTTCCATTCAACGCCTGCGATATTTACTCTCATATCCATTAGATTTCCACCTCCGTAGACAAGAATACCGGACCATCTTTACAGATACGCTTGTTGTGTACGTTTGTGTGATGGTCTTTGTCTTTGCTCTTACAGGTACATGCAAGACAAGCACCGATTCCGCATGCCATTCTCTCCTCTAAGGAAATGTAGCATTCGATTCCGTTTTCTTCTGCGTAATTCTTGATTGCGCGAAGCATTGGAGTCGGACCACATGCGTAAATGATATTTGCACTCAAACCATTCTCAGCAATCGCATTCATAACATTTCCTTTTGTCCCGACGCTTCCGTCTTCTGTGGAAATGTAAAGGCTACCATTTGCCTCGAACTGCTCTTTCAAAAATGTATGTTCATCGCGGTAACCAACCACGATTTGTTTCTCGCAAGTAAGCTGTTTTGCAAGTTCTAAGATTGGAGGAACACCGATTCCACCGCCCATCAAAAATGCTTTCTTGCCCTCTGCCTTCTCAAGAGGGAATCCATTTCCAAGTGGTCCGATAACCGGAATGGTATCTCCGGCTTTTAATGCAGAGAATTCCTTTGTTCCTGTCTTTTCACCTGTCACGCGGTAAACCACGCGAAGACGGCCGTTTTCTTTATCGATTTCGCAGATACTGATTGGTCTTGGAAGCAATTTTGTTCCATCACTTGTGTACATGGAAATAAATTGTCCTGGTTTTGCAGCCTGAGAAGCCTCTGTCTGAAGCCACATGCTGAAAATGTTGTCTGCGAGTTGTTCCTGTGAAACTATTATCGCGGTTTCCTTTTTTCTTTGTGTCATATTTGTAATCTCCTTTCTTTCGCAGCGTTATGCCACCTCGAAAATCATAGATTTTCTCGGTCGCGGGCATTCGCCCCACAAAAACACTTTATACCAAAGATGTCTGCAAGCAGCCACTTTGCTACCAAGTGTTTTAGCGCTGCTCAAGGCTTTCGCGAATATCTTCCACCATGTCTACGACTGCCGCTCTTGATGCCTCACCGAAGTTTTCTGCACCAAACTTCGCATAAGCTTCTTGTTTGTAAGCCGCGATAATTCCGCGAGATGAGTTTACGATTGCTCCAAGTCCGTCTTCATTGAAGAAATGTACAAGGTCTTTTCCTTTTCCACCCTGTGCGCCGTAACCAGGTACCAAGATGTATGCTTTTGGCATTACTTTACGAAGAACTTTACCCATTTCCGGATAAGTTGCTCCAACTACTGCTCCTACGTAGCTGTAGTCATCGCCCATGTGGGAAGCCCCCCACTCAGCAACTTTTTCACCAACGATTTCATATAATGGTTTTCCATCAACCAAACGATCTTGGAACTCACCACTGGAAGGATTTGATGTTTTGACGAGTACGAAGATACCCTTGTTCTCTTCTTTGCAAACCTTCACAAATGGGTCTACACCATCTGAGCCAAGGTATGGGTTCACTGTTACGAAGTCTTCATCAAATGGTACATATGTCTTGCTTCCAACCTGTACGCGTCCCACATGTCCCACTGCGTAAGCTGCAGATGTAGAACCGATATCACCACGTTTGATATCACCGATTACTACAAGTCCTTTTTCTTTACAGTAATCAACAGTCTTCTTGAATGCAACGAGTCCCGGAATACCGAATTGCTCGTACATTGCGATTTGTGGTTTTACTGCCGGAATAAGGTCATATGTCTTGTCCACGATTTCTTTGTTGAACTGCCAGATTGCCTCTGCAGCTCCCTCTAAAGTCTCACCGAATTCAGCAAATGCTCTTTTCTGCACGTGCTCCGGAATATAGTTTAACATTGGGTCTAATCCCACTACGATTGGTGCGTTTGTTTTCTTAATGTTTGCTACTAATTTGTTAATCATCTTCTCATCCTCCTGATACTATTATCTTTCGTATACGACATTACCACTAACCAAGGTATAAGCAACTTCGCCTTTCACCTTGCGACCATGGAATGGTGTATTCTTGCCTTTTGATAAAAATGTGTTCTTGTCGATGGCATATTCTTTGGTCGGATCAAATACTACGATATCTGCAACCTTGCCCTCTGCAATTGCGCCCTTGTCGTCCAATCCGAGAATCTTCGCCGGATTATAGCTTGTCTTCTCTGCCATCTGCATCAGTGTTAGGATACCCGGTTCCACAAGTTCTGTATATGTCAGTGCCGCCATAGTCTCCAAACCAACGATACCGAACGCTGCTCTCCTCATAGAACAGTTCTTCTCCTCTGCTGAATGTGGTGCATGGTCGGTTGCAATCACATCCATGATGTCAGCTTTGAGCCCTGCTTTTAATGCTTCCACATCACATTTCCCTCGGAGTGGCGGATTCATCTTGAAGTTTCCGTCATCCTCTGTGATATCATCTGTCGTCATTACAAAGTGGTGAGGACAGACTTCCGCAGTCACCGGAAGGCCTTCCTTCTTCGCTGCCTCTACAAGTTTCACACTATCTTCTGTTGAGCAGTGACACAGATGAAGTCTTACGCCTGTCTCCTTTGCAAGCAGAATGTCTCTCGCTACGATAACATCTTCTACTGCGTTGGTAATACCTTTAAGTCCAAGCGCCTGCGCCTTTTCATCGGCATGCATCACACCGCCTTCTACCATTGTGATATCCTCACAGTGTGCGAAGATGGAGATGTTATTTTCCTTCGCTATCTTCATAGCCTTGCGATACAATGATGCATTCATCACAGATTTACCATCTTCACTGATTGCGTGACATCCTGCCTTTGCCATTCCCTCAATGTCGGCAAGTTCTTCTCCTAACTGACCTACGGTGATGGCACCTATCTGAATCACGTTGACAGGACATTCTGTCTTCGCACGCTCATGAATACTAGTAATCATCTCTGCATTATCTGTAACCGGCTTTGTATTCGGCATTGCACATACGGTAGTCACACCGCCACGTGCCGCTGCCTTGCCACCGGTCTCCAATGTTTCTTTATATTCTAATCCCGGGTCACGAAGGTGTACATGAAGGTCGATAAAACCTGGCATGACATAACAACCACTTGCATCAATTACACGGTCTGCTGCATCCTCAATCTTGTCAGCCACCTTCACAATCTTATCATCTTCAACCAGTACATCCAAGACACCTTCTCTTTTAGTTTCGGGATCAAGTACATATCCATTTTGAATCAAAATTTTCATACTGCAATTACCTTTTCCTTTAGAATTAAGCATAAAACTACACACTATCTTTATATTACCATAACACCATAAAAAAAGGAATGTAAAAAATTACATTCCTTTTAAAACTTCTATTGCCTTATCTAATTGATTATCTTTATCTGGATTTGTCTCATCGTATACATACTCAATCTGCACATCCGGCTCAATGCCTTTCTCATGAATATTTCTTCCATTTGGCGTGAAATACTCTGAGCTTGTAACCTTGAGTGATGTACCGTCACCCAAGGAATAAATGTTTTGAACGATTCCCTTTCCATAAGTCTTGGTTCCCACAAGTTTACCAATCTTGTAGTCTTGTACAGCACCTGCAAAGATTTCAGAAGCACTTGCACTATACCCATTCGTAAGAACAACTAAAGGAACTTCCAATTTGCGTTTGTCATCCGAAGTGAATACCTCACCTTTTCCATTCTTATCCTTAATCGATACAATCGTTCCTTTTGGAAGAATCAGGTCAAGAATGTCGCATACCGTATCCAGATTACCGCCGGTATTGTTTCGAAGGTCTACAATCAGTCCCTTCATTCCCTGCTCGGTCAGTTTCTCAAGTGCTTCCTCGAACTGTTCATAGGTCACACTCTCAAAAGCTGTCAATTGAATGTATCCGAGTTTCCCTTCTTTCATCTCATATTCTACGGTATCATTTTCAATGAGTGCACGTGTTGCAACACCTGTGTATTCTTCTCCTGTCTCTCCGCGGAGAACTGTAATCTCAACTTCTGTGCCGACCTCACCTCGAATCCGTGTTACGATAGAGTCCAAATCCATGCCGGAGACATCTTCACCATTGACTTTATAAACAATATCGCCGGATTTAAAGCCTGCCTTCTTTCCCGGACAGCCATCATAAATAGTTGTAAATGTTGCAAGCCCTGTCGTGCGGTCCTGCATAATCACAACACCGATTCCGCCAAAAGTTCCTGATGTAGATTCAAAAAGTGCAGTTGTCTCTGCCTCATTGTAATATACGGTGTAAGGTTCTTGCAGTCCGGCAACATATCCCCTGACAATATAATCCTGCAATTGTTTTTCATCAATATCATCCGAATATAGATAGATTTCTTCAATAATGGAACGGATATTTCTGAGTTTTAATTCCGTTTGCGCTGACACAAGTTCTCCACTGTATACTTGCTTTTTAAATACACCAATTGCCAGCATTACAATCGTACATATAACCAGCGAGAAAAGTGCACCGCAAAGTGCACCTTTCCAAAAATTTCTTATTCCCTTTTTCTTTGGAGTTGATTCTATCTTCTGCTCCATATCTTCCATGCCTATACCTCTATGCTTTCAAATGCTTTTTAATTGTGAAGAAACTTCCGACAAAACCAATTCCTACACCAAGTGCCAATCCAACCGGAAGCAATGTCTTGTACACTGCTGATACCGGTAGAAAATCTAATAGTGTATTCAGAATCGAAAACTTTGTCAAAATATAATTGATTGCTTTCTCATATGCAAAGTAAAGTATTACAAGAGGCACTGTTGCTCCAAAAATACCAATCAAAACACCTTCAAAAATGAACGGTGCTCTTACAAAAGAATCCTTTGCTCCGATGTATTTCATGATTGCAATCTCTTCCTTACGAATGGTAATACCCATAGATACGGTATTACTAATCAGAAAAATTGCAACTGCCAAAAGAATCAGAATAATAGCTCCGGACACATATGCAATCAGCATATTAAAATTGTTAAGAGCATCTGCAACCTGTTCTGACTTGTTTACCTTGCGAACGCCCTTAATTCCCTCGGCATACTCAACTAGTTCTGCTTGTTTTGAAATATCTTTCATATACACTTCAAAGTTGTCGGAGTTCTCTAATGGATTGACATCCCAGCCTTCAGCCCAGTTGCTGTCCTCACCAAAATACTCGTTTCCGAAATCCTCCCACGCCTGCTCTGCAGAAATATATTTTACTTCCAAAACCTCGTCTCTTGCACTTAATTTCTTTTCAATATTTTTTAACTGTTTCTCTGTTACATCTTCATCCATAAACACGACGATTGCAACACTCTCTTCGGCTTTCTCCACAATATACTGAACATTGGTAATTAGTGAATAAAAAATACCGAACATAAAAATACATGCTGCCATTGTAGCAATTGAGGCAATTGAAAACATCTTATTTCTCACGATATTTCGTAGCCCTTGCTTGATTGTATATCGAATAGTACTGACTCTCATTTATACACCCACCTTTTTCGTATCACTCACAATGTTCCCCTTTTGCATTGTGACTACGCGTTTTTTCATTGCACTGACAATCTCATGGTTATGTGTAACAACAACAACGGTTGTTCCACGATTGTTTGCTTCTTCCAAAAGCTTCATAATCTCCCATGAGTTCGCCGGGTCAAGATTACCCGTCGGCTCATCTGCAAGCAGAATAGAAGGCTCATTTACAATTGCTCTTGCAATCGCAACTCTCTGTTGTTCACCACCCGACAACTCGTTTGGATATGATTTGTATTTTTGAGCCAATCCTACCAATGAAAGTGCTGCCGGTACTTTTTTCTTTAATACCCTGGTAGGTGTTTCGGTTACACGAAGTGCAAATGCAATATTCTCATATACATTTCTATCTTGTAAAAGGCGAAAATCCTGAAATACAACACCCATTTTTCTGCGATAAAACGGAATAGCCTTATGTCTCATAAGCCCCAAGTTCTTTTTCATAACGGTAATGGTTCCACTCGTCGGTTCCAATTCCTTCAGCAAGAGACGAATCAAAGTGGATTTACCGGAACCACTGTCACCAACAATAAACACAAACTCACCTTTGTCAATTTTTAAGTTGATTCCGTTAAGTGCTGCTATCCCTTTTGAATACTCTTTTGTAACTTCTTTTAATTCAATCATACGCTCCTCCTAAATTATTAATACTCCAATGTCTCCATATATTTCATGTACTTCACAACCATCAATGCAATTTTAAATGTAATTGCATCCTCAAACACCCGGAGATCAAGTCCGGTACTCTTTTGAATCTTATCCAAACGATATACCAGAGTATTTCTGTGAATATACAATTGTCTGGATGTCTCTGAAACATTCAGACTGTTCTCGAAGAACTTATTAATCGTTGTCAATGTCTCTTCATCAAAATCATCCGGGGATTTCCCCTCAAAAATCTCACGGATAAACATCTTACAAAGAGGTACTGGCAATTGATATATCAAACGTCCGATGCCCAGTGTGTTATACGCGATAATATCTTTCTCCTCAAAGAAAATCTTTCCTACATCCAACGCAAGATGCGCTTCCTTGTAAGACTTAGAGACTTCTTTAATGTCAGAGACAATTGTGCCATATGCAATATGACATCCGTCTACTCCCTGTGATTCCAAAAGTGTTTGAAGGTTTTGCGCATACTTTTCCATATCGCAGTAACCTTCGTTTGCTTCCACTTCTCTCACAACAATAATATTCTTTTCATCTACTGCCGTAATAAAATCCTTTTTTTTGCCACTGAGAATAATGCGCACCTGTTCCAATGTATGAATTTCCTTTTCAACAGGCATTTCCACAATAAAGATAACACGTTTTACTTCCGTGTCAATATGCAATTTTTTTGCACGATTGTATATATCTACCAAGAGCAAATTGTCGAGTAACAAATTCTTGAAAAAGTTATCTTTATCAAAGCGTTCCTTATACGCAACTAAGAGGCTTTGAATCTGAAATGCAGCCATTCTACCGACAGTAGTAACTTCTTCTCCTTCCCCAAAAGCAACTAATATGTACTCTAATTGACACTCATCATATATTTTAAAAAATTGAAAACCCTGTATACTTATGCCATCTTCTTCTGATTCATCAAATGACCTTGCTGCTGTGATCACCTCTTCCGTCTTTGTACACGTACTTGCAAGAATCTTTCCGTCTATATCCATGACACACAAATCAACTCTTGTGATTGCCTTCATTCCTTCAACTGTATTCTGAAGTATTTGATTCGATATCATCTTTATCCCTCCATAATTAGTAACCTCTTTTAATCTTAATGCAAAATCGCAAAAAAATAAAGAGGAAAATCGCATGTTTTTATGCATTTTCCCCTTTTTTTGCCATCTCTTTTTTCAAAAGCTGTCGTAATATGAATTCTTTTATTTTTTGAAAACCTGTTTTTTCCTTCTTTAACTCATCCAGCAGATTACCAAATCCTAGCCATATCCTTGCATTTACTAAAGATTTATTTCTGTAAATAAACTGCTCCTCAATCGGCGACGGGAGTGCTGACAAAATACACTCTGCTTCAGCTCCGTTTACCAAATTCAAAAGCATATCGTCTGAAGTTCCTTTTTCTTGCATGGTAGCCTTGTCCACCACTTGTATATTCGAATAGTCATTCTGCATATACATCTCAAGCTTCTGTAAATCAGCATCATCCTCTGCAAGTAAAAATACTCTGGCACTGTTTTTATGGAGAAAACGCATCACCATCTTGATAAATAGTAACTCGTCCACTTCTTTCAGCCGTCTCTCATCTGTTTCACCGGCCGCTTCCAGCATTCCCTTATCACTTGCCAACGCAATATCAAAGCTATCAAACAATTCCTTTGCCATCTCTTCTTGTTGGAATTTTGCCAATGTATTCATGGTAACCATCTCAACTACATTGACCAGCTCCGTCTCCATATATGACACGACACGTTTTACCGCGTCCTTTGCTGTAAGATTGTCAATTTGTAAATCTAATACTTGTATTTTCTCGTCCATAACCTCACCTGATAAAATTCAGTCTTTTGATTATAGCAGATTTTCCTTTATTTGGCAACTCTCATCTCCCGACGTTTCTTAGTCACCAGCCCACCAATCTTTCCTGTTTCCTTTGAACTTAAAGAGCGCCAACCTTCTTTCAACACTTTATCCAAAAGGCCCAACTCCTCTGCAATCTCATATTTCATTTTTTCTTCCTCTGTTAGTTCTGACAGACGTATTTCTTTTTTCTTAGCCATAGAAAAATCCCCTTTCCGTTTTGGTAAGAGGATTTCCTATTTTGATAGCTTTATTCCATTTTAGTGATAAATATACAATAAGATTCCTATCTGGATAAAAAATATAATTGGCACTCCCACACTGAATTTTACTTTTCGTGTCTTGTGACGAAAAAGGTGCATCCCCACATAAGCACCTACACTGCCTCCTATAACAGCTATTTCAAGCAGCACCCTTTCCGGAATTCTTCTCAGGTCCTTTCTAGCCTTCCATTTGTCGATTCCATACAGGAAAAAAGCAATTACATTTACTAGTGTCCCATAGATTATCAAGACCTCCATTAATACACCTCAATCTCTTTCTCAAGTGCAAAAGAATAGATAACCTTTTCTTTCACTTGTTTTCCTGTCAATTGATGTAAGGCTCGGGCATAATATTCAAGCTGTGCACAGTATTTGTCAACAAGTTCTTGAGCCTCGGAGACTCTATCTGTCTTGTAGTCTAGAAGAATCAGACTGTCCTCTTCCTCAAAATAGACATCAATAATACCCTGTACCAGTATACATTCATCAGATTCTGTCTCGGAATAGAGTTCCCTCGCTTCCATACCTAACACAAACGGTTGCTCTAAAAACAATTTGCCTTGTAAAGCCGCCTGCCTCATACGGCGTGCAACTGTGCTGCCCAAAAAGGTAAGAATGTCCTGTACATGAATACAATCCGCCATCTCTGTTGTGAGCAATCCTTCCTGTACGTTCTTGGCAAGCACTATGGCAAGGCTTGTCGCATCATACTCTTTCGTATAATCCAAAAGTTCTAGGAATTTGTGGTAGGCACTACCTCTGGAGGCTCCGGTAAGTTGCTCACTCTCCTCAAGGAACTTCGGCAATAGCGGTATAACCTCTTCTTCCTTGAACACCTCCGTACCGTCCTGTTCCATGTATGCTCTCTTTTTAAGTTCTGAGACAGACAGTTTTTGCTTCATCGTACAACTATCATCATAAGAATATTGATACGCAAATTGCTCTTCGAATTGTTGCTTCATTTCTTCGTCGTATATGCACCTAGTATCCCAATGTTCAAGGGCATGCTTCGTCACTCCATCCGTTATCTGTTCCTCTGCTTCCTGAAGAATCAGCTCATCCACGGTCACAATCTTCACTTGAAGTGGAACATCTTCAGCATGCATAGACAGTCCGTACGGCACAACCATGTCATATTGTTCCAATATATGTGCAAAGCATTTATTTCGCACAAGTGCCAGCAACACCCAGTCCATATATTTATTTGCTTTTGTTAAACTGTAATAGGAGAGTTTGCGTTCTGCTCGCGTGATAATTGATGCCAAAGAAAACAGTTCTTTCTCCATATCTACAGTCGCCCCGCATAATATCAGCTTTTCCTTTGCCCGAGTCATGGCAACATACAATACACGCAGTTCCTCTGCCTTACTTTCTATCTGAACCTTGTGCTGAATCGCCTTTTTAAGTAGTGTCGAAGTCTTCACTCTGAGAACAGTATCGACTGCATCTACACCGACTCCAAGTTCCGGATGAACCACAATACTCTGTTTCGTATCTTGCATATTAAACTGCTTACCCATACCTACAACAAATACAATAGGAAACTCCAGTCCCTTACTCTTATGAATACTCATCAGATTGACGACATTCATCTTTTCATCCATCAGACTTGCCTCTCCGTAGTCAACATCGTATTTTTCCAATTGTTCTATATAACGCACAAAATGAAAGAGTCCTTTGTAACTGGTACCCTCAAAAGTCACTGCTTTTTCCAACAACATTTCCAGATTCGCGGCACGCTGTTCTCCGCTTGGAAGTGCAGACACATAGTCCATATAACCGGTTTCATCCATCAACTCCCACAATAGTCTATGAATCTCCTTATATGGCACTTGCTCACGGAATCGCTCATAAATATTTAAAAATGTGTCTAAATGCTCTCGAATCTTAACTTGCTCACCATGCTCCCTGTATGCCCGGATACTTTCATAAAGTGTCTTCTCCCTCGTACTGCTTCGAATGATGGCCAATTCTTCACTTGTTAATCCGCCAAACATTGACAGTAGTACTGCCGCCATCGGAATATCCTGTCTTGGATTGTCGAGAATTTTCAAATATTGAAGTGCAAGTTCAATCTCATGTGTTTGAAAATATCCTTCCTTGGAACCGGTATAAGTCGGAATCCCGGCACTATTTAAGACAGTAGAAAAAGTATCTGTCCAACCTTTCAAACTGCGTGTAAGAATAACAATATCGTTGTATCGTACTTTGCGATAACTTTTTGTTTCTTTATCATAGACGATGTGCGTTGCCATCAGTTCTTTGATTCGCTTGGCAACCATCTCTGCTTCCAATTCGATTCTCTCTTCTGTCTTTGTTTCCGGAGCCTCTAAGATAAGAACTTCTGTTTCATTGTCAACGCGTTCCTCATAATCTGCCCCCACATAGAGCGCCGCCTTTTCATCGTAAGCAATACCTCCAAATTCCGAAATCATAATCTGTTCAAAGACAAAATTGGTACTGTCTAGGACCTCCCGCCTGCTTCGGAAATTCTTATGAAGGTCGATGCGTTGTGTTTTACTGTCCTCCAGGCTATAGTTGTGGAACTTTTCCATAAAGAGTTCCGGTCTGGATAGTCGGAAACGATAAATACTCTGCTTTACATCCCCAACCATAAAAATGTTATAGATGCCCTTTGACACGGTAGATACACTTGTCAGAATTGCTTCTTGAACAAGGTTACTGTCCTGATACTCATCAATCATAATCTCAGCAAATTTTTCTTGATAACTTTCTGCAACAATACTTGGAACATATTTGCCTTCTTCTTCTCTGGTTAATATCTGCAGTGCATATTGTTCCATATCATTAAAATCAATCAGATTTTTACGTCGCTTTTCTTCTGAAAACGCCTCTGCAAATGCTTTTACAAGTTCAGTTAAGGTTCGCATATTCTGCTCTGACTGTGCCATCTCCTCTTGTATCTCATACACATCATCGAAGAAGTACTGCTTTGAAAGGTCTTTCACAAGTCCCTTCACCTCATCACGAATATCTTTCACCTGCTGAATCTTTTTTTCAGACACCATTTTATCTCTGCATGCTGCCAGTTTTGCCCAATTGACACTCTGAAGTTCTTTTTGCATCTTTTCAAAGCTATCCGCTCTCTGAAGTTGTGTCATGAGCATCCAATCTGAATTCAATGCATCTCGATATACAGCCGGGCCATCTTCCTCATCGCAGACAGTAATGCCAAATTCCAATAACTTTTGTATATCACTCAGATACTGTTTTACCTCTTGCATCATCTCAAGTACAAATGGTTTCTGTTCCAATTCTTCTACATTTTGTACATGATATTGCTCCACACAGGAATCTAACCATTTTTTCGGGTTCGGATAACTTCTGGAAAGCTCATATAATTGTAGAATCAGTTCCTCCAATTTGCGGTCATCTCTGCCCGTTGCATAGCTCTCCACAAAACGAATAAAGCCGTCGTCACCCTTCTCATAAGCTGTCTCCAAAACAGCCTCTACAACATCGCGTTTTAGAAGTTTTAATTCTCCCTCTTCACCTACACGAAATCCGGGATCCAAATCAATTGTGTGAAAATAATCTCGGATAACAGACAGACAAAACTTATGAATCGTCGTAATCTGTGCTTGATGAATCAAAGTTGCTTGGCGCTGAAGATGTACATTGTCAGGCTCGTTTTCCAATGCATTTTCAATTGCACCGTGAATACGCTCTTTCATCTCGGATGCGGCAGCTTCTGTAAATGTTACAATAAGAAGTTCATCCACATTGAGTGGCTTCGCGTCTTTTGTCAATCTTGTAATAATACGTTCTACAAGCACAGCTGTTTTTCCTGAGCCTGCTGCGGCAGATACAAGGATATT
This sequence comes from Tyzzerella sp., assembly GCA_017416155.1. Lineage (GTDB taxonomy): Bacteria > Bacillota > Clostridia > Lachnospirales > Lachnospiraceae > Faecalimonas. Next base: position 30,305 of record JAFQDE010000011.1, on the reverse strand, counting down.
GCGATTTCGAAGGTCTATGACCTGTTGTTGCTCTTTTGTAAACACTACTCCCATATATCCACCTCCTTGCGCATCTTCTCTAATGCCTTGCCACTATCTAATTTCTCTAATCTTCGATACTCATGTCCATCTATTTTCTCATCGAAACCACATACAGAATGATACGGGCAATAGTCACAACCGGTGTTGCCTCCCAATACATAGGGATTCAGTTCTATATTTCCGTCAAGGATTTCCCCTCTCACTTTCTGTGCCTGTTTCTTAGCATACTCAGAAATGATATAAAACTCCTCTTCAGACAGAATCTTTGATGTTTTACTCAATACACCTGCCTGCGTTTTTGCAACGGGAATCACTTGGGATGTCCCGGTAAATCCCCTGTCAAAATGTTCTAATACTTCCTCAGACCCTTGAACCACGCCATCCGGTCTCAACTCTTGAAGAATGACATCCTCTGCTAATTTATCATTCGCCGGTTTATCTACAATCGGATCCTTCATACGATAATATAACAGCCCTGCAGGAATGACTATCTTCTCCGGATGTTTGCTCTTCTCAATATCTAAAGCAGCATTCATATATACAACTAGCTGCATCTGAAGCCCATAGCAAAGTTCACCGAGGTTAAATGTTTTTTCTCCGGTTTTATAATCAATAACTTTTACATATAATTTATCCTCATCCTCACACACGTCAATGCGATCAATTTTACCACCTTCAAAAACCACCTCATATCCTGTCGGGACAAAATCCCCTTTTTCAAGTTGTTTAGTCAGTGCCCACACGGTACGACGCAGCATGCGCTTCAGACGCAGAATATTATATTCATTTCGTGCAGAACTGTAGAGAATGGAATTCCCATAATCTACAATGCTTTCATCCACACTGTCCTGTATAAAAGTTTCACGCATCCCTTCCGGCACCTCTGTCCAACCATAGCCTGCCTGCTCCAATTTCTTAGCAAAACGTTCAATAGCACCATGAAACAAATTTCCCATATCAACTGCCTGAAATTGATACATTTCACGTTCCCTAAGACAAAGGCCATATTTTAGAAAATGTGCATAAGCACATGCCGAGAATTTTTCCAGCCTTGTCACACTGCCTTTTAAAAGTTCCCCATATAACCCTTTGGCTGTCTCTTTTGTAAGCCTCCGTTCCTCGTTGCAGTAGAACGCTGCCTCCACCAATTGCTCGATCTTTTCGCACCACTGTGGATGTTTCTTATACCATGTGTAAAGTTCCTTCCACGCACTCTCGAATCCTTCTTGTTTTCTTTGAAGTCCGCCAACAATGGCGTCAACACCACCTTCCACAGTCAATTCTTTATCTCGAATTGACTGCGAAACCTCATGTACTCTTAATTTTGTAAACATTTTTAGTAAATCTGAAATCAAATATGCCGGACGTATTGCCTTGCCGTCCCCCGATGATTTACTGTACGTCAAAAAGACCTGACTTGACGGTTTCGTCAAAATCAGATATAGATAAAATTTCTGAATATAAGTTTGCTCCTTCACATTTGGTGCCAAAACAGCCCCTTGGTCCGCTAATCGCTTCCTATCATATTCTGACAAAAGTCCGCTTTTTTCTGAAACTCCCGGTATATAGATGTCGTTTACACCAATTAAAAAGATGACCTTCACATCTTTCATACGGCTTCTTTCAAGATCACCAACAACAATCTGATCTGTACTCGGCGGAATAATCCCTACTTTCGCTTCCTCTAGTCCTGCATCCAAAAGTTCTGCATACTCTTTTATGGAAATGCGCTCGTCACCCATAAGTTCTACAAACTGGTCCAAAAGTTCTATGACAATTCGATAAACCTGTGCATACTCTTTCTCCAGCGACAGTTCTCCCTCTATCTCAAACTTTGTCTGATATTCCCTCACTCGCTGTTGCAGTTCGCCTTTTATAAAAAAACTATGTAATGCTTTGGTTACATCGTAAACTGTCTTATTTCTACTCTTCAGAACCGCCATAACTTCCTCAGTGCTCGCAACAAACTCCTCTCGGATGCGATTTACTTCAGCAAGTGCTGACTCTTCCATTCCTATTGTTCTACGAACCCACTTCTCCTGCCACTTCTTATATCCACGTATCCCCAGTGCCAACACATAGTTTTCCAATATGTCTACATTTCTCTGAGAGATATTGGAAAATCCGGTACGCAGGTAACGGAACACACTTTCATAAGTAAAATTTTGCTCTGCCATATTCAAAAGACTGCGAATGTATTCTACGCATGAATTAAGAAGAATACTTCTCTTATGATCCATAAATATAGGCAAATCATACTTCGAAAATGCCTGCTCGATGTGGTTCGAATACGCATTGACATCTCCCGCAAGCACCGCTATATCACGATAGCGATACCCTTGGGTACGTACAAGATAGCGAATTTTCTGCGCAACGAAATCAATCTCCTCCTTCGGATTCCGTGCACACCATATTTGAAGCGCACTTTGCTCTGCATCATATCGTTCCCTCGAGTAACGAAAAAGATATGATTCTAAAAACGCCAACGCTTTATTTTCTCGGAATCGATATATCGGTTTCTCATATAAATAGACTGGCTCTTCCAATTCTATTTTTATTTCTCTTGCAATCTTTACAAGACCTGTCACCATTTGCTTGCTAAGTGCAAAAAGTTGATACGGATGTTGGTATACATACGGATTCTCACGCTTATCCATTGTGATGGTGATCATCATTTTCTCACACACAGTGAGAATTTCGCGCAAAAGCTTGTTTTGAATCGGTGTGAAACCGGTAAACCCATCCAATACAATCACACTATCCTTAAGAAGTTTTGACTTTCCTGCAACCATGGAAAGTACATCCAGCACCTCATCTCCTGTAATATACTTGCCTCTTAAGAACTCCTGAAACTCCTTATAGAGCACTTGAATATCTTTGAGTTTGTAATACAGATTTGGATACTCTTTCGCATTCTCTACCATCTCATCAAGATCATCCGGTGCTATATCATATTGCGTAAATTCTGAAATGGCAGCCTTTACTTCATTGATATATCCCATCTTTCTCAGATTGCGGCCAAGGACTGTTAATTTCTCTTCGTGATCCCCTGCAACTTTTCGAATGACAAAGTTTTTCCCGACATCATTTAATATCATTCGACGGTTTTCTCCGGTCTCCTCTAATACACGATGCGCCAAACGATTAAAACTCAAAACTTCAATATTTAATATTCCTTTGTTCGGGCTCGCCATAACAAGGTCCCTTTGGGCCTGCATGGTAAACTGCTCCGGCACAAGAACGATATACTTCTTTTCCGGATGCACTGATGCCTCTAAAGTTACCCACTGATACAGATAATGGGACTTTCCTGAACCGGAAGGTCCCATGATAAATTGTAAACTCATTTTCTTCCTCTCAATTCACTTTCTCGTAGATTTCCGCAGGCACATAACCTTTTGCGTAAATGCCCTCACCACGGTATTCTTCCTCAAGCAGTTCACCATATTTGCGAATCATCTGAATCTTTCCTGCTTCCGAATAATCGTAAATCTTCTCAATCAAAATTTTTTGTCCTCGCAAAATCTCTTCGATGATACTCTTCAATTCTTCTAAACCATCTCCATGTTTTGCAGAAATACGCACAATGTGATCTGCACGGAAATCACGGAGAATAGTTTCTCCTTCCACTTTATCCTGCTTATTAAATGCAGTGATAATTGGCTTATTCTTTACTTCCAGATTGGTGAGTGTCTCATACACAATATACATCTGCTCATCCACTTGTGGGTTTGACGCATCCACTACATGAAGAATAATATCGGCATATTTTGCTTCCTCTAAGGTACTTCGGAATGCCTCAATCAAATGATGAGGGAGTTTTCGTATAAACCCTACCGTATCCGTCATAAGTACTTCCTGCTTACTCGGAAGCTTCAGGTTACGTGTTGTCGGGTCAAGTGTTGCAAACAACTTGTCCTCCTCCAGCACACCTGCACCGGTCAGTGTGTTTAATAAAGTGGATTTTCCGGCATTCGTATATCCCACAATAGCAACTACCGGAATCTTATTTCTACTTCTCTGCTCTCTCGTAATCTCACGGTGACGTTTCACATCCTTAAGTTCACGATTGAGTTGTGCAATGCGGTCGCGAATCAGACGCCTGTCCATTTCCAGTTTCTTTTCACCGGGACCTCTCGTACCGATTCCGCCTCCGAGTCTTGATAGGGATTTGCCAAGGCCGGTCAGTCTTGACTGGCGGTACTTCAGTTGCGCTAACTCTACCTGAATTTTCCCTTCATTTGTTGAAGCACGCCCTGCAAAGATATCTAGGATAATCAAGGTTCTGTCCATAACCTTCGTATCCAGTACGTCTTCCATATTTCCAAGTTGAATCGGAGAAAGTTCGTCGTCACAGATAATACCTGTCGCTTCCGTCTCCCATATCAAATCCTTGATTTCATCTAATTTTCCTTTACCCACATAGGTCCCCGGATGAATCTGGTCTAAATTCTGAATGACTCGTCCTACCGTCACAGCTCCCGCCGTAGCTGCCAACTCCTCTAATTCATCCAAAGATTTCTCCGTATCATCATGGTCGCTCGTGCTGACACCGACTAAGATGACGCGCTCCTGCATCTCTTTTAAATCAATCATCTCTGCCATATATATTCTCTACCTCGTCTCTAAAAACTCTGCCTCTTTTTGCACTCGACTGTCTTCCGGATATTTATCCACATACTTATCCATCTGCTTTTTTGCGGCATCCCAATTTGCCATGTTTTCATAGACTGCAATCAGATTAAATTGTATCTCTTGCTCCAGTTCCTCTGTCAAATCTTCACATGACAACCCACGCTCGTAGGCATCCAGTGCTTTATCATATTCCTCTGTTTCCAGATAACTCGCACCCAAAAAAGAACAAAGTATTGCTGTTACCTTTGTGTCATGCTTTAACGCAAGCTCAAATGCTTCTACTGCAGCCTCATAATCTTCAAGTTCAAAGTAAGCAATTCCGAGTCCATGATATGCTTCATCCAGATTTCGCTCTTTTTTAATATCCTTCTCAAATGCTTCCGCTGCCTGTTGATATTCACCCTTTTCCAGTAAAGCAACTCCATCTTTCATATTACCTGCGCATCCCGTCAACAAAAGCAACACTACTATTAATCCTGCTATATTCTTCATAACTACCTCTTACTTCGTAATATGCCCTAAACAATAGGAACATCATGCATAAATTTATTATGAATGATGTTCCTTATTTGGTCAACCTTATTTACAACTTATTATATTCATCTTCAAATTTCTTGCGAAGCCACTTCTTCGCCCGATACAATCTATTATACAGAACCTCTCTGGTGATTCCCAACTCTTTTGCTGCCAAATCATGAGGCTTCTCCATGCAGAAGACGAGATTCACAACATCGTACCATGACTCATTCTCTTCGCGCAGGCGCTCCATAAGCATGGCTACGAATACCTTTCTCTCGCGTTCCTCTTCATCGCGAATATACTCATCCTCTGTGCTATACTGCGGTACGTTCTCCTCCGGAATGATATCCAAAAGAACCCCATTTACTTCCCGTTTGGTATCCCGCAACCAGTTATACGACAGATTTCTAGCGGATCGTATTAAGTATGCGCGTATACTATCTTTTTTCACATTATCTAAATGAAGGAAAAAATGATAAAACACCTTCTGGGTAATATCCTGTGAAATATACTCGTCCTTCGTATAATATAAACTTATTTTAAAAACATCGTTCTGATAAGTTCGATAAATCCGATCAAACTTTTCATCTTTTATCATCTTGTATTCCATGATTCTCGACCTCTACTTATGTAACCCACTTTTAGATATTGTAACACAAGATGATCGCTTTATAAATACTTGTTTTCAAAAATTTTTATGTCGATTAAAGTCGAATCAATTTTGTTGTGTTCTTTATTGTCTGGGATTACGATATAACTATATGCATATGCATGGAGGAAACACGATGGAGGATAAATTCACTACAAACAGTATTTTGCACCAACTGGGAATCGGCAAATCATACAGTGGATATGATTATATCCTGTATGCAATTGAGCTTATTGAGCAAGATGAAAGCGTTCTTGCGAGCATTACAAAGGTTTTATATCTTGACATAGCAAGAGAATTTCACACTTCCGACACTTGTGTTGAACGGAACATACGCAAAGCTATTGAAATTATATGGAAACACTCTGTTCAAAACAAATTCTTAATTCTCAAAATCTTCGGAAGTAAATTCTGCACAAGCAAGCCATCTAACAAAGAATTTCTCGAGCTATTATATAATTACATAAAGTCTCGTGATTCGCTCTGCAATTTACTTTGCACTGATAAAATGATTTGTCCGGTTTCCAAAGAAATATGTGTTGCTTATACTATAATTATTGAAAATTTGATCAATTTAGAATAAAAATGGTATAAGCTTTATAAAATCTTTTTGTCTTAAAAAAGATATATTTACCCTTTTTATAATATATACACACGAATTCGAATTTCCTGACGCGTTTTAAGGAATTTTTTGTTGATTATAGACACCCTGAATGTGATTCAGTTTATTAATTATACCATATAACTCAAAAAAAGAAAACAAAAAAAGAATCGGAGCCCGATTCTTTTTTGTCTTTATTAACAATTCGCGTGATATGCCTCATCAGCTTCCCACACATCAAATCCATTCTCTTTTAAAATTGCAACAACTTTTTCAGGATTATCAGATTTCAAAATGGCTGATGCATCTACACCGTTTGCAAATGCATACATATACTCTACATTGACACCTCCTGCCATCAGTTCATGCATGGCTTTGCTAAGTGATCCTGTTGCATGTGGTACACGTAGTGCTACAACATCTGTAAGCATAGACGTGATGCCTGCTTCTTTTAGCACTGCTCTCCCTTTTTGCGGGTCAGAAACAATCATACGAAGCATGCCGTAGTCTGCTGTATCTGCAAGACTTAAGGCCACAATATTTACATCATTTGCTCCAAGTGTAGAAAGCACCTCATCTAAACGTCCTTCTCTATTTTCCAAAAATACAGATAATTGTTTAATTGTCATTCCTCTTACCTCCTAGAGATTTCTATTATCGATGACACGTTTGGCTTTTCCCTCGCTACGTGCAATCGTCTTAGGCTCAACTAATTTTACATGAACTGCGATTCCAAGTGCCTGTTTTAATACACCCGCAATCTTATTCTTCAGTCCTTCTAATTCACGGATTTCATCTGAGAAGTAACGCTCGTCTACTTCTACCATAACAGTTAATTTATCCATGTTATTTTCACGGTCTACAATCATCATGTAATGAGGTGCAACCTCTCCACCCATGCTGAGAAGCGCAGCTTCTACCTGAGTCGGGAATACATTGACACCACGAATAACTTTCATATCGTCAGTACGTCCCTTGAATTTTGAAATTCTCGGAAGAGTTCTTCCGCAATCACAAACGCTGTGGTCGATGCTTGTAAGGTCTTTGGTTCTATATCGAATCAATGGCATTGCCTCTTTGGTAAGTGTTGTAAATACAAGTTCTCCCGTCTCACCGTCTGCACATGCTTCGTTTGTAGCCGGATTTAAGATTTCCGGATAGAAATAATCTTCGTGAATATGAAGTCCCTTATGATGAACACATTCCATCGCAACACCCGGCCCTAAAATCTCACATAGTCCATAGATATCGAAGCACTTGATTCCAAGAATGCTTTCAATCTGCTCTCTCATCTCTACTGTCCATGGTTCAGCACCGAGAATACCCGCTTTTATTTTTAATTTATCTACTAATCCTGCGTCACGAAGTGATTCTGCAAGGTAAAGTGCATAAGAAGGTGTACATGCGATTGCTGTGGCAGCGAAGTCTTCCATGCACATCATCTGTCTCTGTGTATTTCCCGAAGACATTGGAATGACCATTGCACCTAATTTTCTCGCGCCAAAATCAATTCCAAGTCCGCCCGTGAACAAACCGTAGCCGTAGCATGTATGTATGATATCTTCATCAGTCAGACCTGCCATTGTCATGCAACGAGCCACACACTCACCCCACAGTTCTGTATCTGCCTGTGTATAAGAAGCAAGTGTTAATTTTCCTGTGGTACCGGAAGAACCCTGCACTCTGGCAACCTTTGATTTTGGAACTGCCAAAAGTCCAAACGGATAGTTGTCGCGAAGGTCTTCTTTTGTGGTAAAAGGAAGTTTATTGATATCTTCAATTCCTTTGATATCCCCCGGTTCAATACCGAGTTCCTTCATTTTCTTATTATAGAAGGCAACGTTATTATAAACGTTAGCAACCTGCTTCACTAATCTCTCGCTCTGCAGAGCAGTCATTTCGTCTCTGCTCATACATTCCTTTTCTTTGTCAAAATAGCGTTCTGTCCATTCCATGGCACCTTCCTCCTGTTCTACATGTTGTATCCAACTTCAAAAGCTTGTTTATTAATATCGATTGTCTTTGGCGGTACTGTGTTTTCAATTACTTCGTACCAAGTTTCTTTCGCAAAATCCATGTGCTGTGCAGCAATACCAAGTACAATCATATTAAACACTCTAGAATTGCCGAGTTTCTTTGCCTCTTCTGTCGCATTCACCGTATATACTTTATGCTCTTTTGAAAGGTTCTCAATAATATTTTCCGGATACTGAGCCGCACCGATAACAACCGGCATCGGATCAATTCTCCAGTCATTGATAATGAGAGCTCCGTCCTTTTTCAAGAAATGTGAATAGCGAAGTGCTTCCAATTTCTCAAATGCGATGATGACATCTGCCTGACCTTCTTCTACAATCGGTTCTGCCACCTTGTCACCATAGCGCACAAATGTAACAACACTTCCACCGCGCTGTGCCATACCATGAACCTCTGAAAGTTTCACATCATAACCGCCTGCAATGGCAAGTCCGCCTAAAATACGGCTGGTAAGAAGCGTTCCCTGACCGCCTACACCTACAATCATAATATTTTTCGTTGCCATTACTTGTCACCTGCCTTCAAAAGTTCTATTGCGTCGAATTTACATAATGTCTCACAGAGACCGCAACCTGTACACATCGTATCATCGATACGGATAGTTCCGTCCGCATTCTTTGTCATCGCCGGACATCCCGGTTTCATACACATACCACATTTCTTACATTTGTCCGAATGTGCTATGTATACCGGTTTCTTTGATTTATCCAAAAGTACACAAGGAGTCTTTGTGATAATGACAGACACTTCATCCTTTGCCACTTCTTCTTTAATTACCTTCTCTAATGTCTTAATGTCAAACGCATTGACTTCCACAACATTCTTCACACCGATTGCGCGGCAGAGATTTGGAATATCAATCGCATTTGTAGGTTCACCCATCAGTGTCTTACCTGTTGCAGCATGGTCTTGATGTCCTGTCATACCGGTTGTCGAGTTGTCAAGAATCATAACCGTTCCCGTAGATTTGTTATATACCATGTTCATCAGGGAGTTCACACCTGTATGTAAGAATGTAGAGTCACCGATGGCTGCTACCCAGTTCTTGATGTACTCTTTTCCTTTTGCCTTTTCCATACCATGAAGACTGGAAATACTTGCACCCATACAGATAACAGAATCCACAACGCTAAGTGGTGCAACTGCTCCAAGTGTATAACATCCGATATCACCGGCAACGTGCATTTTCAATTTGTTCAGCACATAGTACACACTTCTGTGTGGACATCCCGGGCAAAGAATCGGCGGTCTTCCAGGCGCTGCTGCCGGAGCCTTTGTTCCGATATCTTCTTTTAAAATGGCCTTGCGAATCATATTAGCACTGTATTCACCTTGAACTGTAAAGAGTTCTTTTCCAACAGCTTTGATTCCCCAAGATTTTACCTGTTCTTCAATCACTGGGTCTAATTCTTCAATAATGTAGAGTGTGTCTACTTTTGAAGCAAACTCTGTAATCAGTTTCTTTGGAAGTGGATTTACCATACCGAGCTTTAATACCGATGCATTTGGAAGTGCCTCTTTTACATACTGATATGGAATACCACTTGTAATGACACCAATCTTCGTATCGTTCATTTCCACTGTGTTAATTGGAAGTGTATTGGCTGCTTCTGCAAGTTCCAAGTTGCGCTTCTCAATCTCCACATGGCGAAGTTTTGCATTACCCGGCATCATAACCGTCTTTGCAATGTTCTTTTCATATGGTACATCTTCGACTTCCTCTCGGTCACAGAGTTCCACCAAACCTTGTGAGTGCGCAAGTCTTGTTGTTGTTCTTAATATAACCGGTCTGTCAAACACTTCACTAATTTGGAATGCTGCTTTCATATATTCTTTTGCTTCCATACTGTCAGATGGCTCTAATACAGGCACCTGTGCTGCTCTTGCAACCATCCGGGTATCTTGCTCATTCTGCGAACTATAAAGTCCCGGGTCATCGGCAACTACTAATACCAAACCACCATTTACACCCATATATGATACGGTATAGAGTGGGTCTGACGCTACATTAAGTCCCACATGTTTCATGCACGCCATTGCACGTACACCTGAGATACTTGCGCCGATTGCAACCTCTGCTGCCACCTTCTCATTTGGCGACCACTCCGAATAAATATCGTCTTTATATTTAATAATATTTTCACTAATCTCTGTGCTTGGTGTTCCAGGATATGCTGCAGATACTTTAACACCTGCTTCATATGCACCGCGTGCAATTGCTTCATTTCCAAGCATGATTACTTTCTTGTTAGACATCTTTCTTCCGTCCTCTCCATTTTCATCAAATTATAATATACTAGTATAGCACAACACTTTGACGAATTAAAGTACTAATTTGTCCAATGATAGAGTAAATTTATTTTATTTTCTTGACAAATCTTCTATTATCAATTACTATATTTATATAAAAGGAAACAGGTTTGTTACCGTACGGCTATCGCCTAAGCGGGGTACTCTGTTTCCTTTTCTTTTTTGACATTAACCATGTCATAAAGATATAGCTTTTCATCTGATGCATGTCTCACAAGCATTTCAATTCGAAAAACATTATACCTCATCAATTCACCTTCGTTAGAATACGTTGGCAACGCAAAACGTGAAGTATATCGATACCAGCCGAATTTGGCATCCACTCCATGTTTATCTTTAAAATTCTCACTCCACCTTTTATTTGTGGCATTCTCCAATAATAATGGAATTTCTTGTGTCGAATTCGCTTTAGCCTTTGCATTAGCGCCTTTAAGACGTGTTGTATCATCTGAACCTTTCAATTCATTCGGAAAATCCGTTCCAATATATATCTTATCAGAAGTTTCTATTATTTCATAATAGCGCCCCACATATTCTTTTAAATATTGTTCTACTGCCTGCCAATCTATATGTTGCCTACCTTTAAATCGTATGTCATTAATAATAACTATACTTTTACCATTTTCATCTTTGATAATATTAATTTTTTCGGTACTACTATCCGCTACCTGTTCTAGCATTTCTTCTTTGTCTTGTTTATTCTGCATAAGCGCACTCCTCCTGTTGTAAAATTTAGCGTAAAACAATTCGCTACATTTTTACTTTATTAAATTGTATTTTTTTGAAAAAATCTCTCGGATACCGAGAATAAGATAATCGATATAAAACAACTTGACCGTTCCTTTATATAAGATTGTTCTTGTGTGGAATTTCATTTTAGTACAAACTGTATGAAAACGCAAGAACAAAATTTCAAAAAATGTCCCGCCCCATTCGGAGCAGGACAACTTTTAACAAATATTTGTTTACAAAAACAAACATGTTCCAACAAAACAAAGTACCACACCTATTTTCTGATACAGATTTGGCCTCTCCTTAAAGCAAATCATACCCGCGATTGTTGAGAATATAATACTTCCTCCTGACACAATCGGATACAACACCGTTGCCGGAAGATTTACTGCTCCAATTAACTGAAGCATGTAGGACACACCACTCACTACTGCCGAGCAAAGAATAATCGGGAGCACATTTTTGAATTCGAATTTTTCACCATTCTCCTCTTCAGTTTACTGTTCTTTACACTAACCTTAAAGTCATACCATGCATTTTCCTGTAAAATCACACTAAAGTGCTTCGCATCTACCCAATTCTTTCCATCATGATACCGAATCCATAGTTGATTTCCGATGTCTTTGTTTTTATGATAATCTAGAATTAGGTATGCACCTGTGTTCTTATCATAATTCAGCATAATACCACTCAAATCAACATTGCTAGTTTCCGGTATAATCTGGAATCCGGATTCAAATGCATAAGAATTAAGCTTATTTTTGTTTATCCATGTATCTACTATCATACTGTTTCCGGTTGCTACCTGCACGCCTCCATCTACGCGTCTAAACGCACCCTTCACTACATCATAGCGCTCATCACCGCTACTGATTACGGTAGTAGAACCAAGAGAAATTCCACCAAACTGCATTCCGTTTGCTTTTGTACTACTATATCCAACCATACGTCCGGCGGTAGCAAAATCAAATGCTCTTATAACTGCCTGGTAGTCATCCTCACCTGTCTTGTATTCCAGAATCATCTCCGTTGAATTTTTACCGTTTACAACTTTCAATTTAAAGTCATACCACTCGCCCGCTTTCAATGGGAAATCAAAACCTTTTACTTCTCCCCATTTTTTTCCGTCAAAATGACGTGCAAAAATATAATATTTCTTATCTTTATCTTGTCGATAATCCAGCACGATATAACTCTTGTCTTTTTCATTATAATTAAATATTAGACCCTTGATGGAATTCGTCGGGTCTTCTACCATCTTCATAGAAGTTTCCAGTACATAAGAGTTCCTTGAAGATAAATCAATTGACTTATCCAGTACCGTGCTGAAATTTGACATTACCTGTACGCCGCCTTTTCTAAGTCCGAGGAAGAATCCTTCTAACGTTTTATAACGGTTCGTATCTAATCTGGTATAGTCTGAAGTCACCACGCTAAAATCTCCAAACTGTTGATTTCCTGTTGCGGTATAGATACCATATAAATCGCTATCCATTACCCATGTGCTCTTCTGACAGTAGGTTGCTTGCCATTTAGTATCCGTTGACTTCTTATATTCTACCAAGACTTCGGTAGCTCCTTGTGCATTCTCAATCGGTGTGATACGGAAATCATAAGTCGTATTTGCATCTCCATACATTACATCCCAGGAAATCCGGAACTGGTATTTGACCGCAGCTTTATTGTGTTTATAAGGCTTTGCCAGTTTCTTAGAAATTCTTTGAAGCCACATGATGAGATTTCGGATATACCAAAGAATATTGTTGAGTTAAAGAACTACCTTGATTTGCATTTGGATGAGGAATTGAATTTAGAAAAGTGCGCTGCCATCACAAATCTGTCCGTTTCACAGACAATTCGCGCTTTCAGTAAGATATATGGCGATACACCATATAAGTATCTGAACAACCAACGTTTTGATGCCGCAAAAACACTACTTTGCGGCTCCCAACTTCCGTTGCAGGAAATTGCAACACAGTTAGGCTTTGCAGACCAGTACTACTTTTCTAGTTTCTTTAAAAAAAAATGTGGAAAATCTCCGAAAGAATATCGGAATTATGAATAAAAAAATAGCAATCTTAGAGTTCGTTATAAACTCAAGATTGCTATTTTTACTTGCATAGTAAAGTGCCGTTGTAGATGTGCCGATTCTCAGAAGTGGCAAACATCCAATAATCCACAGCACACTTGCAATAATACCATTAAAAATCAAACAACGACAACTGATTCGATGTCGGCAAGTCACCAAACAGTCCCAAATCAGCCATGAATTCGATGACCGTCTTACTTACCTTCGTACGCTGTCTGAAATCATCCAGCGACAAATATGGTCCATCTTGTGCTGCCATTTCCACCGCGTCTGCCGCCTTATCTCCCATGCCTTCGATACTGCTAAATGGAGGCAACAATTTCCCATCTATAATCTGGAACTTAGTTGCCTTGGACTTATAAAGGTCAATTGGCAGGAATTCATATCCTCTCGCATACATTTCTTGCACAAGACGCATATCTTTAAGTGTATCCTGTTCTTTGTTAGAAAGACTGTCACTGCGCTTTTTGTAATCACGAATATAGTACTCTAATTTGTCTTTTCCCTGACACATCAGTTCATAAGAAAAGGCATTGGCACGAATACTAAAGTACGCCGCGTAGTAAGCAAGCGGATAATATACTTTACAGTAGGCAATACGATATGCCATCATAACATATGCTGCTGCATGTGCCTTTGGGAACATGTACTTAATCTGTTCACAGGACCACACATACCAGTCCGGTATACCGTGGGCCAGCATGTCTTCTTTCCACTCCGGCCATTTGCCTGATTTACCCTTTGCAACTTTACCCTTACGAACATCTTCCATAATCTTGAACGATGTCTCGCTTTCCATTCCACTGTTAATGAGGAAGGTCATAATATCATCACGGGTACAAATAGCCGTTGAAATCGTCGCCTTGCCTTCCTGAATCAAAGTCTGTGCATTGTTAAGCCATACGTCAGTTCCATGTGACAGACCGGAAATACGAATTAGGTCTGATAATGTCTTCGGTTTCGTATCCACAACCATCTGAATAACGAAATCTGTTCCAAACTCCGGAATTCCGAGACAGCCAACCGGACATCCTCCGATATCTTCCGGTGTAATACCTAATGAACTTGTATCTGCAAACAATTTCATAACTCCCGGATCATCCAGTTTGATCTCTGTTGCCACAAATGGTTCACCGGTAATCTCCGTTACCAATTCCTCCAACATTTTAATCATTGTCGGATCATCATGACCGAGAATATCGAGTTTCAACAAGTTATGGTCAATGGAGTGATAATCAAAATGCGTCGTGACAATATCGGTTGTCATATCGTTTGCCGGATGCTGTACCGGTGTGAATGAGTTGATGTCCTGTCCGATTGGAAGAACAATAATCCCCCCCGGATGCTGTCCGGTACTTCTGCGAATACCAACACAGCCCTGTAACAAACGCTCTATCTCACATTTACGCTTTCCTTGATTTCTCTCTTCATAATAGTTCTTCACATAACCATAGGCCGTCTTATCCGCCAAGGTACCAATGGTTCCGGCGCGGAAGGTCTGACCGTCACCGAAGATAACCTCTGTATATTTGTGTGCGTTACTCTGATAATCTCCTGAGAAGTTAAGGTCAATATCGGGTTCCTTATTTCCTTTGAATCCAAGGAATGTCTCAAACGGAATATCAAAACCATCCTTAACAAGAGGTTCTCCGCACACCGGACAATTCTTATCCGGCATATCCCATCCGCAACCTCCGGCATATTTTCTAACTTCGTCAGATTCAAAATCACTGTAGTGACACTTGGCGCAATAATAATGAGGGCTAAGTGGGTTTACCTCGGTAATCCCTGCCATCGTCGCAACGAATGAGGAACCTACCGAACCACGGGAGCCAACCAGATAACCGTCCTCCACAGATTTCCACACCAATTTCTGCGCAATAATATACATCACGGCAAAGCCGTTCGAGATAATGGAATTGAGTTCTCTCTCCAGACGCTCCACAACAATCGGTGGCAAATCTTCACCATACATACTGTGCGCCTTATTATAACAAATGTTGCGAAGCTGTTTGTCTGAATCCTCGATAACCGGCGGACATTTATCTGGTCGCACCGGTGATATCTTTTCAATCTGATCGGCAATCTTCACGGTATTCGTAACAACGACTTCATATGCCTTCTGAGAGCCCAGATATGCGAATTCTTCTAACATCTCTTCTGTTGTTCGAAGGTATAGCGGTGCCTGGTTGTCTGCATCTGCAAAGCCCTGTCCTGCCATAACGATTCTGCGGTAAACTTCATCCTCCGGCTCCAAAAAATGCACATCACAGGTTGCCACAACAGGCTTATGGAATTCCTCACCGAGTCTGACAATACGGCGATTGATTTCCATCAAGTCCTCCTCCGAACGGATATGTTCAAAGCGGTCACTGTCTATCATAAAACGGTTGTTTCCAAGTGGCTGAATCTCCAGATAATCATAGAAATTCACGAGCCTTGCAATCGCCTCTTCCGGCTTGTTATCGATAATCGCACTGTAAAGTTCACCGGCTTCACAGGCACTTCCAATAATCAATCCCTCTCTGTGACGTAAGAATTCACTCTTCGGAATCCTCGGTCTTCTCGAATAATATGTTAGATGAGACATGGATATCAAACGATACAGATTCACACGCCCTACATCATTTTTCGCCAAAATAATTGCATGATAAGTTGGCATCTTCTTAATCGCATCTGCATTCGTATCTCCAAATCGATTGACATCTGCAAGTGTTGTAATGTCACGTTCTTTGAGCATTTCCACGAACTTTACAAATATCTCTGCAGTTGCTCCTGCATCGTCTACCGCACGATGATGATTTTCCAACGAAATGCCAAGTGCTTTTGCTACAATATTTAATTTATATTTTGCCAATGTCGGCAACAATACTCTGGCAAGTGCCACCGTATCCAGATAGGTATACTTATGAGGCAGTCCCAAATTCTTACAGTTCTGCTCGATGAATCCCACATCAAAGCTAGCATTATGTGCAACCAAAGCAGCATCACCCACAAATTCCAAAAATTCAGGCAGTACCACATCAATTTTTGGAGCTTCCATTACCATTTCATCCGTTATACTCGTGAGATTGGTGATTTCAAATGGGATTGGTATTCCCGGATTGACAAAAGTACTGTAAGAGTCAACAATCTCTCCATCCTTTACTTTTACGGCACCAATCTCAATGATACGATCTTCCACATTGCTGAAACCTGTGGTCTCTATATCAAATACAACATAAGTATCGTCCAAGGTCTGTTTCCCGGCACGAACTGCAATATCCGTCAAATCATCCACGAGGTATGCTTCCACTCCGTAAATAACTTTAAATGGATCCTCCTTGTCCAAATCTTCTATATAATGGTTTGCATCCGGGAACGCCTGCACGACACCGTGGTCTGTGATTGCAATGGCAGAATGCCCCCAGTCATGCGCCTGTTTTACGATTGCCTTTGTATCCGAAACACCATCCATATCACTCATCTTCGTGTGACAATGTAACTCTACACGCTTCTCCGGTGCAGTGTCTTTTCGTTTCGTAATAAAACTCGGTATTTTCTTTACTCCTGCAACAGATGCAATGGTAAGTTCATGGTCAAACTTATCAATAGTTGTTATCCCTTTGATTTTGAGGAACGCACCCGGGCGAATCTCACTCACAATATCAGGAAGCTGATCGTTTCGCACGAACATCTTCACCATAATCGTATCCGTGAAGTCAGTCACTGCAAACATCACAATTGTCTTCTCATTTCGGATCTCTCGCGTATCAAAGCTAGTCACTTGTCCACGGAACGTAATCTCACCCATCTCGCCTACGACATGACGAAGTTCCATTGGTTCATCTTCAAAATCACGTCCGTAGATGAGATTTGGATCGTCTGACTTTTTAGCTGCACGGTATGTATCCTGCTTCTTCGTAAAGGAAGCTGCTTTGGCCGCTTTTTCTTCTTTCGCAACCTTCTTTGCTTCACGCTCTGCTTCTTTTGCTTCCTTCATCTCATCCTGCTTCGCAGTATTCTGTTCCACAATCGCATTGACTTCCTGTTGCAGACGCAGTGCATTATGTTCCTGCATCTTGCTCTTCTTCGCTTCGTGGTAAATAGCACGAATATCCACCGGAATGTTACAGCGTTCTTCAAACACTTCTTTGAGAAGTGCAAGAATCGATTCTGCTTTTCCTTCTGCAACAATGCTATCTTCAAATTCAATGTATAGAATCTTATCTTCTTCAAAACGGAACTTCGCATTGGCAAACATATTGTGTTCCACAACGCTTCTATTCTTCAGCTCCAACAAAATACTCTCACGATACTCTCGCAGAAGATTTTCCGGTGTGTATTGTCCGGAGAGCTGATACTGCTCCACAATCTGAATCTGAATCAGATTCAATGCAAAAAGCTGTTCTTTGATGGCCGTTTCCATCGCACAGATATGTCTTTTTTGAATCAAATGCATACTGAATAAATGGACATGCAAATAAGTCCTGTCTGAGTTGGTGGCAACCTTTGTCACTTCCACATCCTCAAACAAGGCTCGCATCTCCTGATTCACTTTCAATGTCGGAAATACATCAAAAAACTTTTTGTTCATCTTCTATCCTCGTATCTATTTCTCCCAGTTCAGTAGTTCTGACCTAAGAGTCTCTAATAACTCTTCTTCTTTTACTTTCTTAATAATCTCGCCTTTTTTAATGAGGAGTCCTTCTCCGATGCCTCCGGCGATTCCGATATCTGCTTCTTTTGCTTCCCCCGGTCCGTTGACCACACATCCCATGACTGCGACCTTAATGTCAAGCGGAATGTCAGCTACCATATTTTCCACCTTGTTCGCAAGACCGATGAGGTCAATCTTCGTTCTTCCGCAGGTCGGGCAGGAAACTACTTCAATACCTCCCTTGCGAAGTCCAAGTGTTCTAAGGATTAGTTTTGCTGATTTGATTTCTTCAAGCGGGTCTCCTGTAAGCGACACTCGAATCGTATCACCAAGTCCCTGATGGAGCATAATTCCAAGCCCGATTGAAGACTTGATATTACCTGAAATCAGAGTACCTGACTCCGTAATTCCGATATGCAACGGGTAATTACATTGTTCTGATATAAGTTCATGTGCTTTTACGCACATCAGTACATCAGAAGACTTAATACTTACGACTAATTTATCATATCCCATGTTCTCAATGAGGTGCACCTTATCAAGCGCACTCTCTACGATACCCTCTGCGGTCACGCCACCATATTTTTCTACCAGATTCTTTTCCAAGGAACCACTGTTTACACCCACACGAATCGGCACGTTATATTCCTTCGCTTTTTCAACAACTTGACGCACACGTTCCACATCACCGATATTCCCCGGGTTGATGCGAATCTTATCTGCTCCGTTTTCAATCGCAACAATCGCCAACTTATAATCGAAATGAATATCGGCCACCAGCGGAATATGAATCTGCTTCTTAATCTCGCGAAGCGCCTGTGCTGCTTCCATTGTTGGAACTGCACAGCGGATAATCTCACATCCAACTGCCTCTAATGCGAGGATCTGTGCTACAGTTGCCTTAACATCCTCTGTCTTTGTATTGGTCATCGACTGGATTGCAATTGGATTCCCACCACCGATTTTTACATTTCCTATCTGTATAACTTTCGTATTCTCCCTGTTCATAAAATCCTCCAACTTGAAATGAGAGTCCGCAAGCGAACTCTCAAACAAACTATTATTTCTCAATTCTGGTAAATATATATTGTTCTCCATATTCACGTTCTGTCAAAGTCAACGTGTCATTTTCCAGGCTGTAATTATATGATACTGTAAAATCTGCAAGCAGTTCATCAAGTTCTCCCGGAGTAATCTCCCCTTTGGAATCCTCTGTTGCATCTGCATAAGACTCTGCATTTGGCTTTATTGAGATAACCTTTTCTGATTTATCAATTGTATATTTCAAATCGATTTCCATGTGGGTACCATTAAATATTCCCTGTAATGTGACTTCATTATCATCTTCCACTTCCAAATGGTATCCGTTCGCCTTGGAATACCACTCACCTTCTAATGGGTTGCCAACTACTACTTTTGTAATAAAAAACACAATTCCGAGTATAATAAGGACAGAAGATACAAGCATTATTATGGTCCATGCTTTACTTCTTTTTTCTTCATCTTTTTGTCTCATTAACATTCTAACACCTCATTTTCTTTTACTCTATTTAGATTATAAAAAGTTTCGCATTTTATGTCAATGCTTTCTAATATTGTTCCGCATTTCTTCTTTTTTATTGCTTGTGTTGATAATCGTCACTTTTCGACTTTTTTCGTGTAAGTATTGCTACAATGTTTAAAATAGTAGGAGGCGTCGTTATGAAATTCGGTGAAACATTAAAGAATTTGAGAGATATAAAAGAAATGACACAGCAAGACCTCGGCAAAGTACTCGGTGTGTCTCGCGCAACTATTGCAGGTTATGAAACGAAAAATCATCAACCGGACTATGAGAAATTGGAAATATTATCTCATTATTTCGAAGTGTCCATTGATTATTTACTGACCGGTGAAGATTCCTTTCATGTTGAGCGCATGAAACGTCCTCCAATCAACGAAAAGGTTCTTGATGCAGAGGTGATTCAAATATACCGGACACTTCCTGCAGAAACCAAGCAGGATGTGTTGAAATATTTGAAGTTATTGCAACCGAATGAAAAATATACGAAAAAAGATGTGTGATTTACCCACACATCTTTTTATCATTATGCTCCTTTGCCAATGTAATTCTTAATAAATTCAATCAACATTTGCATCTCTTCCTGTGTTCCAACTGTGATACGAAGATAATTCTTAATTCTCTCCCCACTGAGATATCTGACAAAAATGTCTGCTTCTTTGAGTGCTTCAAAGAGTTCCTTTGCCGAACATTTTGGATGAGAAGCAAGAATAAAGTTTGTCTGTGAATCCGGGAACTTAAAGTCAAGCGAAGCCAAAGCCTTCTTGGTCCACTCTCTCGTGTCCACAATCTTCTGTACCTGCTCTTCAAAGTACGCTTTATCCTTTAACGACTCCACACCGCAAACCAGCGATGTCTGATTCATCGTATATGAATTGAATGAATACTTCGCATCGTTCAGATACTTAATCAGCAATGGATTACCGATTGCATAGCCAATACGCATACCCGCCATAGAGCGAGATTTTGAGTAAGTTTGAACTACTAATAGGTTCTCATATTTATCTACAAGCTCTATTGCTGACTTTCCGGCAAAATCAATGTATGCTTCATCCACAATCACAATCACATCCTGATTATGTTCTACAATATCCTCTACAAAATTTAACCCTTCATATATACCCGTCGGCGCATTTGGATTCGCAAAAATAATTCCTCCGTTTTCCTTATAATAATCCTCTTTCACGATCCGGAATTCATCATCTAGTTTCGGACACTCGTAAGGAATGCGGTAAAGTTCTGCCCACACCTTATAGAACGAGTAAGTAATATCCGGAAACAGAATCGGCTTATCTGAGTTGAAGAAGGTAAGGAAACACATTGCAAGTACATCATCCGAGCCCACACCCACAAATACTTGCTCATCCTTTACTCCATAGTATTCTGCTAATGTATGTACGAGATTACCTGCTGTCGGGTCCGGATAAAGTCGGAGTCTCTCCATATCCATAGAAAGAAGTGCCTCCGATACTCCAGGCGCCGGCGGATAAGGATTCTCGTTGGTATTCAATTTGATAACCTTACGTTGTGGCTGCTCGCCAGGGACATAAGGCTCCACTTTTCGAATGTTTTTTTCAAATGCTTTCATCTTAGAAATATTCCTTTGCAAGTTCTTTGAATTTCGGTAGTGCATTTACAATTGTCTCATAAGCAACGCAGTATGCCATTCTCACATAGCCCGGACATCCAAATGAGCTACCCGGCACAATTAAGATGTTGTACTTCTTAGCTGCCTCACAGAATTCTTTTTCATTTTCTATCGGCGATTTTACAAATAAGTAGAATGCCCCCTCAGGCTTGATACATGTAAATCCACACTCTTTTAATCCATTGTAGAGCGTTTCTCTATTTCTATCATAGTAAGAAATATCTGTCTGTTCATTTAAGCATTTTACAACCATCTTCTGCTGGAGTGTCGGTGCATTTACGAATCCCAAAATACGTGTTGCCACGCTTGCCGCTGAAATTAAGTCAGCGCTATCGGAAGCTTCGTCTGGAATTACAAGATATCCAATACGCTCTCCCGGAAGTGACAGGGATTTACTAAATGAGTAACCAACAATTGTATTTGCATAATATTTTGTAAGGTATGGAACCTCTACGCCATCATATGCCAGTTCACGGTATGGTTCATCGGAAATCAGATAAATATCTGTGCCAAATTCTTTTTGTTTTGCTTCTAAAATAGCAGCCATCTTCTTGATGGTCTCTTCTGAATATACAACACCGGTCGGATTGTTCGGTGTGTTCACAATTACCGCTTTTGTCTTCGCCGTAATCTTCGCCTCAAACTCATCCAACTTCGGTTGGAAATCTTCTGTATTCGGTGAGATTGCAACCAATACTCCATCAAAATTCGCTGTATAACTTCTGTACTCACCAAAGTATGGAGCAAATGTGATAACCTCATCACCTGGATTTAATAAAATTTTCAGAGCGACATTGAGTCCACCGGCTGCACCGACTGTCATTACAATGTTCTTTCCTGCAAAAGCAGTACCGAATCTCTCATTCAATGATGCTGCTACTGCCTCTCTGACATCCTCATAACCGGCATTACTGTTCGTATAACCGTGAAGTGCCACTGGGTCTTCTTCATTCAAAATCTCAATGATCGCATCCTTAACTGCCTGTGGTGCCGGCACATTTGGATTTCCCAAACTAAAATCAAATACGTTCTCCGAACCATATATTTTTGCCAAACGGTTTCCTTCTTCAAACATGGCACGGATTGCCGAACTATTCTTTACCATGTTCTGCATTTTCTCTGCTATCATTGTACTCTCTCCTTTACAATTCCTTTTTCTACGAGGAATACCGGACGATAGGATAATTTCGCCTTGCGAAGCCCCTCTGCTCCAGTATCTTCTTCTCGGTTAATGTATTTATATGCTGCGCATTCGTGTTCCACGAACTGCTGATTAATCATTGGATATGCACCCTGTATGTCTGCAAATGCTTTTTCAATGTGGACAACAAAAGTATCATCATTGATTGGTTCGCCCATTGTGAATGCCACTATCTCTCCGTTAACACGAAGAATACCGCCGGTGAGTTCCAACTCTTTGAACAATCTCAGCGAATTCAGTGTCACACACATTTCCGCATTCTTGTCATGATCTTCGTCACAACCATTTTCATTTCTCCACTTCAGAGCCATCTGGAAGCATTCCTCCAGATTGTCCTCCGTCATCGTCTCATAGCTCCAATTTTCATATGTCGCTTTGAATTTGTTGATATGGTTACGCTTCGCATGCAGCTTCTTTCCAGATAGAGTAATCAGCTTTTCGGATTCGTAGATATAATCCGCAATATCCCGGTCAAACTCTATTTCAAATCTCCCTGGATACCACTCGTCAATCTGTGTGAATTGCTCAGCCGTAATGTGATATAGCACAAATGGAATGCCTCTCTCTTTTGTATCCTGCATCAGATAATCCAGAGCCCGTTTCACATCCGAAGGCTCCCCCACCGGATAAGCATAGGATTCCCCGTGACCCATCGAGCAAAACACCAGTGTATTCTCAATAATGGCAAATGTCACCGGATAATGTCTGGACCAGAGAAGTGCATTTGCAAAGGTTCTCTCACAGCTTCTGCTCGGATAGTGTTCAAAATAGGAATGCATCAGTTCCCGGTCTTCTAGCTCCGTTCGTCTAAACTGTATCTCTCCCACGTTTTTCTCTCCTTGTTACTTCAATTCTAGTATCATAACATATCTTTGACACTTTTGGTAGATTTTATTAACGAAATTGCAATTGATAAAGCGCCGCATACGCTCCATCTTTCGCAAGCAATTCTTCATGCGTACCCTCTTCTTCGATACCGTTTTCTGTTAATACCAAAATACGTTTCGCATTGCGAATCGTTGACAGACGATGCGCAATAACAAATGTTGTACGGTTCTTTGCAAGTTCTTCCATAGACTGCTGTACAACTTGTTCACTCTCATTGTCTAAAGCCGAAGTTGCCTCATCAAAAATGAGAATCGGAGGATTCTTAAGGAACACTCTTGCAATTGACAGACGCTGCTTTTGTCCGCCGGATAATTTCACACCGCGCTGACCGATGTCCGTGTTGTATCCATTTGGAAAACTCATAATAAAATCATGTGCATTGGCTCGTTTCGCTGCAAGCATAACTTCCTCATCGGTCGCATCCGGTTTACCATAGCGGATGTTTTCCAATATCGTTCCTGCAAACAAATATACATCCTGCTGCACAATACCAATCTGACTGCGAAGGCTTGCCTGCTTCATGTCGCGTATATCCATACCATCGATTTTGATTGCCCCTTCATTCACTTCGTAGAATCTCGGAATCAAACTGCAAAGCGTCGTCTTTCCAACTCCTGATGCACCGACTAGTGCAACATAGTCACCCGCTTCTACATTCAAATCAACATTTCGAAGCACCTCTTCATGAGTACTCTCATAACGGAAAGAAACATTTTCAAATACAATGTTCCCCTTCAAATCTCTCACTGCAACTGCATCCTTGGCATCCTGAATATCCGGCTCTATCGACATAATCTCCATAAAACGCTCGAATCCGGAGTAACCATTCTGAAACTGCTCTGCAAAATTAATGAGCTTTCTTACAGGTTCGATAAAGTTATTGATATATAGTAAAAATGTAATAAGGTCTGTGGCTTCAATAGTACCTGTTGTCATCAATCTACCACCTACAACGATGACGATCACCGTTACCATCGTTGTCATTGCACCAATACTGGAATGATACCCCGCCATATAACGATAACTGTCTTTCTTTGACAAAATGTAATTGTGATTTCCCTCTTGGAATTTCTCAATTTCAATCTCCTCGTTTGCAAATGATTTGACCACACGCACACCGGAGAGACTGTCTTCTATCCTGGTATTAATCTCTGCGACTCTCTTACGGTTCTTTTTAAATGCACGCTTCATCTTACGATTAAAGTGAATTCCTAAAATCACCATAAACGGAATACAGATAAAGGTCACCATTGTGAGTGGCAGATTAATATGAATTAAAATTACAAAAGCTCCTACTAATTTAATAATGGAGATAAGTACATCCTCCGGTCCGTGATGCAAAAGTTCTGTAATCTCAAATAAATCACTTGTGACACGAGAAAGCAGTTCACCCACCTTGCGGTTATCGAAAAAAGCGAAGGATAATTTCTGATAATGTGAAAAGATATCACGTCTCATATTGCCTTCCATCTTGACACCCATCATATGCCCGTAATAACTGATATAATAATTGCACCCCATCTCCACAAGTACAAGCACAACCATAAGACCACCTAGTGCCAGAATCGTCTTCAAAGCCTGTCCGCCGTCATAATAAATGACTTCATTTGTAATATAACGCACAACCAACGGTATGATCAGTGTAATTGCAGCGCCGAGAATTGCAAAGAACAGGTCACTGAAAAACAGCAATTTATAAGGTTTATAATAACTAACTAAGGTTTTTAAATTCTTCTTCATACATATTTCTCTCCTTTATCTCCCATACTAACACCAGAGGTGATAATATGCAATCCGTATGGACAGATTCCGTTTATTTTCCAAGCTTTGATAAACTAAAAAAAGATATCCACACAGATGTACTGATTATTGGTGGTGGTATCACAGGACTTTTGTGTGCCTATCAGTTGCAGCAATCTGGCATTAATTATGTTCTTGTTGAGGCAGACCATATCTGCAATGGTATTACGAAAAACACAACTGCGAAAATAACCTCACAGCATGGACTTATCTATCATAAATTAATACAGCGCTTCGGTGTAGAAAAAGCACACATGTACCTTGACGCTAACGAGACCGCTTTAAAAGAATATCGTAGATTATGTAAATCCATTGACTGCTCCTTTGAGGCCAAGAACTCTTATGTGTATTCTCTGGACAACTCACACAAAATTGGGAAAGAACTCAACGCACTTCGCACGCTTGGATTCCATGCAGAATACGAAGACAAACTTCCTCTGCCATTTCCTACTGCAGGTGCTGTCCGATTCAGGCACCAGGCACAGTTCAATCCCTTGAAATTCCTATCGGAAATAGCCAAAGGATTAAACATCTATGAACAAACCAAAGTACAAGAACTTGCACCGAATCTTGCAATTACAGAACACGGAAAAATTACGGCAAAGAACATCATTGTGACTACGCATTTCCCATTCTTAAATAAGCATGGTAGTTACTTTCTAAAAATGTACCAACATCGTTCATATGTGATTGCTTATAAACATGCACCAAATGTAGATGGAATGTATGTAGATGAGTCTCTAAAAGGGCTCTCATTTCGTAACTATAAAAATTTGCTTTTGCTTGGAGGGGGAGACCACCGCACAGGAAAACATGGTGGCAACTGGCAGGAATTATCTGCCTTTGCCAAGACGCACTATTCGAATGCAAAAGAAGTGTACCGCTGGGCAACACAGGACTGCATGACATTAGACGAAGTTCCTTATATCGGACAGTATTCCAAAAACACTCCTTCTCTCTATGTTGCAACCGGATTTAACAAGTGGGGGATGACTTCTGCCATGACTGCGGCTATGATTCTGCGGGACATGGTTTTAGGAAAAGAGAATCCATATGCACCTGTATTCTCCCCATCTCGAAGCATCGTTCGTCCGCAACTTTTTGTAAATGCATTCGAGTCGGCAACCAACCTGCTTACACCGACTACGAAACGTTGCCCGCATCTAGGTTGTGCACTAAAATGGAATCCTGCAGAGCACACCTGGGACTGTCCTTGTCACGGTTCTCGTTTTACACATGACGGACAGTTAATCGATAACCCTGCTACCGGGGATTTCAAGAAGGAGCGTTAAGTGGTGCCACACCATTCTCTCAAACTTGGAATATACTATTAAAAAAGAGAAAGGGCATCATCATGCCGGTAACACATATCACAAACGGTACTATTGAAAATATTTCCTCTGACCGCGGCAATACCCTCTCATTAGTAACCTACATGGGCAGACTCGGCAATCGGAGGGAAGAACAGACTGTAAGATTAGTTGTCGGTCCCCGCACGATTGTTTTAAATGCACGTGGCGAACCGATACCTGCTTCTGCTCTCCGCGAAGGAATGAATATTAATGCTTCCTTTTCTTCTGAAATGACCAGAAGCATACCACCGCAAGCCAACGCCTATCTGATTCGAATCATGGGAAGACAAAGGCCGGACAATATTACCATCGGCAGAATTCTCGACATCAATCGAAACAACCGTAGTTTTACAACGATGACTGACCGAGATTTCTCCACGGTGATTCGCTTTAACACATCTGATAACACAAACTACTTTGATCGCTTTGGCAGGCCAACGCAATTCTCAGGACTACGTCCGGGCATGCGCGTGCGCGTACGCCACGCGAATTTTGTGACCGCAAGCTTGCCACCACAGACAACGGCGTTTGAGGTACGGGTATTATAATACGAAAATTTAAAAGGAGTTGATTCATTCACTACAAATGAAATCAACTCCTAACATTTTGGGTTTACTATTTATAGATCCTTCGATTCTAGATTAAAAAATTTGAGGATATTCGTATAATAAGACACACGCATTCATATACTCACCTTCTTGAAGTGTTATTGGTGCAAGCTATCATCTACAACTAATTTTCCAATACGATTCTCTCATTTTGATAGTGATACTCTTCATCCACATAATATTCTTTTGAAGAAATATAGTAGTCTTGAATATATAAAACATCCTTAATATATATACGAACAACTATCTGCTTTATTTGTTTATCTTGCGCCCAAATCTGATATTGTTGTGGGGACAAATTATGGAATTTCTTACTTATGAATGTATCGATACCATATTGTTGTGCTGACTCTATCTGCCACTTTGGCACACCATTAGAAAAGAAAAAATCAAGTACAACTTGTGATTCTTCATTATCCCAGTATAGAGTATGTTCATTGAGAAACGTCCAACTATAAGCAACTTCAAAACATTCCTGCATCTCCAGCACTGACACATCCATACTACCTATTGTCTTCACTTCTTTTGGAATTTTATCTTTCGAGACACAAGCAGTTAATAAACATAATAGACTTATTATAATTGAAATTTTGGCCTTTCTCATCGAACACTCCTTTTTGTCTTATGAATGATTATTCCTTTTGGGAATAGATAAAAGCATGTTGCGTTCTCATTTTATTCATAAGGGTTCACATAACTTAGAGTTAAATCAGTAGCATGCCTTTCTGCACTCCTTTTTGTCCATGCTATACATGCAGTACAATACCATGGAATCTCAAAATATCCGTAAGGATAATAACTTCCACTAGGCGGATCAATAATTGTCGTTGCCGAAAGTTGTGCCGTCATTGATACATTAACAGAATAACCAACTCGTTCTCTTGCACTATTGAAAATTTGATTGATTACAACATACATTCCCCATTCTTCTGGTACATCCATGTCATTTCTTTCCATACGAGAAATACTTCTCAAACTACTTCCGTATCTACCAATCGTTATGTAGGTTCCAGGAATATAAGTTGATTCAAAATGACAATTCGCTCGTACATTATTCTGCGAAACAATTTCTCCGATGCTTTTAGTAACTTTCATTTTTTCCAGTGTTTTTGATATCTTAATTACAATAGCATCATAATATTGTGGTGATGCATACTCAATTGCTTGCATTATATCATAAGAATTGTTTTTACTACTAGTATACTCATTCAAACGACTTAATTCTTCTGAACTAAACTGATAGGATCCGTCCTCATGTATGACCCCAGGAAGTTTAGCCATATACGCTTCTTCTTTGTCTGATATCATGTTAGCCAATACGCTTATATCAGATACACAAAATACAATTAACGCCATTAAAAATGCAATTATTTTTTTCTTCATATCTCTTCCTCCTCATAGTTGCCTAATGTTTTATGCATCCTATTTTTCCTTAAATAAAAAAGGATTAAATGATATAGGTGCACATGTCTTCATTTTCCTTCGCAAACTGCTTTTACTATACAAATGAATATGGTATGTACCTTACACATCTAACCTCGTTTATATTGTAGCACTATTTTAATTGCTTGTCAATATTTTCAAAAAATAAGAACTTGTATTCTAAATAGTCGCGCAATTTTGAACTGCAAGTTTCTTCTAAACAACGTAAAAAGACCATAGTTCACATGTTTTTCAATCCTCATGTCGCTATGGTCTTCGATCTATTCTTTTTTCATTTCCATATAAGGTAACACTTCATACCCACATTTTTTGTAGACATGTACTGCTCGCTCATTTTCCTCTTCCACTTCCAGTCTCAGTACAGCATGTGGATAAGTTTCATCCATCATTTTGAAGAATTGCGAGCCAAGTCCCAAGCCTCTATACTCCGGTTTGAAGTACAGATCTTCAATCCAGATACATGGCTTGCCAAACTCTGTGGAAAAACTCTTTGCTATCATCGCATAGCCTTGAATCTCCTGATCATTTTCAAATATGTAGCCTTCCAAATAAGGAGAATCATTCACACAGTTGTCAATATCATTTTGAAAAATTTCTTCTGAGCCATTGCTGAGCACTGCCGGTGATGCATAGAATACGCGCATCATGTTAAGCACTTCCGTTCGGTCACTTTCTTGCATTTTTCTAATCATCTGACTCATAATATCTTTGTCCTTTCCGTACACTTATAACAATTCTATTTTTCACTAAAGTCAGGAAAAAATCAATACCAAAATATTGACTTTCGATAAGGTTTATTGTAACTTATATATGGTTTGATGAAAGGAGAAACATATGCTTCAAAAATATTTATTATGCTTTTTAGTTTCTATGGTGCCGTTAATCGAACTTCGCGCCGGTGTTCCGATTGCACTCGGTATGGGGATTGATTATTTCCCTGCACTGATTATCTGTGTTATTGGAAATATGTTACCGGTACCGGTTATCTATCTTTTTGCAAGAAAAGTGCTAGAGTGGGGACGCGACAAGAAATATATTGGTAAATTCTTCACTTACTGTATTGAAAAAGGTGAAAGAGGTGGTCAGAAATTGACTGAAAAAGCCGGTAAAAAGGGGTTGTTTATTGCGCTGATGCTTTTTGTTGGAATTCCTCTTCCGGGAACAGGTGCATGGACAGGAACATTGGCAGCATCTTTCTTAAACATGGGCTTTAAAGAAACAACAAAAGCTGTAATTCTCGGTGTTATTATTGCCGGAATTATTATGGCAGTTGCAAGTACAGGTGTATTCGCGATTATAGGATTATAATTTTACAGACTGAGGACTTATATTTGTCTTCAGTCTTATTTTTTGCTTGTTAATGGGTATATAGTCAACTTTTCTTGCTTCCACACCCAATTCACTTCCATTATGCACTAGTCAACAAAAAGTAGACACAATTTTTAATTTTTAGGCACAGTCTATAGGGAGTAATACTCCCTATACTGTTTTGGGGTCAGGTAATTCAAAGAATACGCTGGCCTTTCTTCATTAAAGAACACTATGTAATCT
>JAFQDE010000031.1 GCA_017416155.1 Tyzzerella sp. | reverse complement strand
TACAATGAAAAACGGATTAAAGAGAAACTTGGTTGGATGAGTCCTGTTGAATACAGACTGTCCGCCTTGGCTGCATAAAAATAGCGTAGCAGCCATTAAAACTGCTACGCTTAAAAGTCTAACTTTTTGGGGTCACCTCATAATTCGTAAATGTGACAGCATTTTTATTTTTAATGAGGTTTTGCTGTTGGCTGGGTATATATTGAGTTCATTTGCTTGCTTATACCCATAATGATGTTTTGAATGCGTTTTTAACTTGTTATTTTGGCATGAATTTCTATAGAGTGGTATGTTCGTTGATTTTATACCCACGATTCTTCAAAATCGTGGGCATTTTTGGATACTTTAGTCGTTTTATAGAAAATATAGTAATTAAACATGCTTTATCAACTTGTTTTTTGCGAGATAGTGGGTATAACATATTAGGAAAACAGGTATAATACCCATTTCTCTTGTTTTTCTAGAATCTGTTGAAGCACCACGCTTTTCATGTTAAAATATCTAGACAAATAATTAAAAAGAGAGAAGAATATGTCAAAAGAATTAGAAGCTTATTACAATAAATTTTGTGAAGAAAAACGATTAACAAGACGTCATGGAAACGTAGAATTTATCACGTCTATGAAGTATATCCATAAATATCTTGAAACTATGTCCAAGGATGCCAAAATACTAGATATCGGAGCGGGAACCGGAAGATATTCTGTAGCATTGGCAGAGGAAGGTTATGATGTCACGGCGGTTGAATTGGTGAAATACAACCTTGGTATCTTAAAACAGAAAAATAGCAATGTAAAGGCATATCAGGGGAATGCACTAAATCTGAAGCGATTTGAAGAAAATACATTTGACCTGACACTTTTATTTGGCCCAATGTACCATCTGTTAACAACTGAAGATAAAGTGAAAGCGTTGTCCGAGGCGAAGCGTGTTACAAAGCCTGGCGGAATCATTTTGGTTGCATACTGCATGAATGAGTACAGTATTGTGTTACACGGCTTTAAGGACGGCTATATCAAGGAGTCTATCAATCAAGGAAAAGTAAATGAACACTTCCGAGTGACGCCGAAACCGGAGGATTTGTACGATTATGTTCGTTTAGAGGACATCAATTCCTACAACGATGCAGTTGGTTTGGAACGTATTCAGATTATTGCAGCAGACGGACCGGCCAATTATATGCGGCAGACGTTAAATGCGATGGATGAAGAAACATATGAACTCTTTATTCAATATCATTTATCGACTTGTGAGAGACTTGAACTGTTGGGTGCGAGCGCACATACACTTGATATTTTACGAAAGAATTAGATTGGAAGAAGATTATGAAACGAAACGTAGAGATGAAAGAAATATCAGATGGAAATTTGTATGATTTGAATGATATGGTCAAGGCAGACTGTAATGATTGCAAAGGCTGCTCCGCATGCTGTCAGGGAATGGGAGAATCCATTCAATTAGACCCGCTTGACATTTACAATCTGACAATAGGTTTGAATACTAGTTTTGAACAATTATTAGCAGGTGCTATTGAATTAAATGTTGTTGATGGCGTAATATTGCCGAACTTGAGTATGAAGAATGCAAAAGAAGCATGTTATTTCTTAAATGAAGAAGGAAGATGTTCTATTCATGCATTTCGACCTGGAATCTGTAGACTATTTCCATTGGGAAGATTCTATGAGAATCATGACTTTAAGTATTTCTTGCAGGTTCATGAGTGTAATAATCCTAACAAAACAAAAGTGAAAGTTAAGAAATGGATTGATACACCGAATCTACAGGAAAATAAGAAATTTATTATTGATTGGCATTATTTTATCGACGACATACAGGATAAGATATCCGAAATGGAAGATGAAGCACTCATGAAAAAGATTGATTTGTTTATTTTGCAACACTTTTTCATAGAACGATATTCTGAGGAAGAAGATTTCTATACACAATTTCATGTAAGATTAGAAAAAGCAAAGAAGATTATTGAGAGATTGACAAAATGAACTATTATTTAGCGCCATTAGAAGGCATTACAACTTACGTATATCGAAATGCATATACCTTATTTACAACTTGTGATTTGCGAAAGGATTTTAGATGATTAAAGATTATGTGGCCTTTGACCTAGAGACAACAGGCTTAAATGTAGAAACAGATTACATAATTGAAATCGGTGCCCTGAAGGTAAGGGACGGGAAAGTCTGCGAACGCTTTATGGAGTTCGTAAAGCCACAGGTACCGATTTCGCCGATGATTACAAACATTACAGGCATTACAAATGAAATGGTAACTGGCGCGAGAAATACTCGCGATATTATCCGTGATTTTGTTGAGTTTTGCGGTGATTTTGTTTTGGTCGGTCATAATATTATGTTTGATTATAAATTTACAAAGAAATACGCATCCGAATATGGATTTGCATTTGAAAAGTCAGGCATTGATACTTTGAAAATCGCACGAAAAGCACTTTGCAACTTGGATTCCAAGAGTCTTGGCACATTGTGCAAGCACTATGGAATTATCAATCAGGCAGCACATCGTGCCTATCATGATGCGCTTGCCACGGCTAAGATCTATCATCATCTGGCACATGATTTTGAGAATAAAGAATCAAAATTATTTATGCCGGAAGCTTTGCAACTCAAACCAAAGAAAGTGCAGCCTTGTACATTGAGACAGGTTGAATATTTAAGATCTTTATGTACTTATCACAATATTAGCATTCAGGACAATCCTGAAAACTTGACCAGAAGTGAGATGTCCCGTCTCATTGACACAATCATTACAACGCATGGGAAGATGTATACGGAGTAACTTATGAAACAAAACCATTATGTGGTCGGTATTCTGGCGCATGTAGATGCCGGAAAGACGACATTAGCAGAAAGTATCTTATACCTCAGTGGAAATATACGTAAAATGGGAAGAGTGGATCACGGTGATTCATTCTTAGATTATAATGCCATGGAACGCACTCGTGGTATTACGATATTTTCCAAACAGGCTGAAGTGCGTCTGAATGAGACAGAGATTACTCTGCTTGACACTCCTGGACATGTGGACTTTTCCGCGGAAATGGAGCGCACACTTCAGGTGCTTGATTATGCGATTCTTGTCATCAGTGGTGCTGACGGTGTGCAGGGACATGTACAGACGCTGTGGAAGTTGTTAGAACGCTATGAGATTCCAACATTCTTGTTTGTCAATAAGATGGATCAGCCGGGAACCAACCAGGATTCCTTAATGGCAGAGTTACAGAAGAGACTCAGCGAAAAATGTATCAACTTCTCCACAGACAAATCTTCGGAAGAATTTGAAGAAAGTGTTGCTATGTGCGACGAAGAACTTTTAGAAAGCTATTTAGAAGGACATTCGATTGAAGTATCGGATATACAAAACCTAGTTGCAACACGAAAACTGTTCCCATGTTTCTTTGGCTCCGCACTTAAAATGCAAGGTGTAGAAGAATTCTTGCAGGAATTTGAAACATATCTAAAAGCAAAGAACTATTCGGATGAATTTGGTGCAAAGGTCTATAAAATATCACGCGATAAGCAAGGTGCGAGACTCACACATTTGAAAATTACAGGTGGAACACTGAAGGTTAAGAATATCATTAAAGGAGATGAAAAAGCAGACCAGCTTCGCATTTACTCCGGAACTTCATATGAGGCAGTGAGTGAAGTATCTGCAGGAAGTATCTGTGCTGTCACAGGACTCACATCCACCAAAGTTGGAGAAGGATTAGGCATTGAAAAAGATTCCTTCTCGCCAATCTTAGAGCCGGTATTGACGTATCAGATTCAATTGTCGGAGGGAACAGACGTACATGGTATGTTCCTAAAACTCAAACAATTAGAAGAGGAAGAACCGGAACTTCATATCGTGTGGAATGAATCTTTGAGCGAGATTCATGCACAGGTGATGGGGGAAGTACAGATAGAGATACTAAAGAGTCTCATTGAAGAACGATTTGATGTTAAAGTTGAGTTTGGTGAAGGAAATATTGTCTACAAAGAAACCATTGAAGATACCGTCGAAGGAAATGGACATTATGAGCCACTTCGTCACTATGCAGAAGTTCGACTATTGTTAGAACCGGCTGAGCGTGGAAGCGGACTTTCATTTTCAACCGATGTCAACGAGGACATCCTAGATAAGAATTGGCAACGCCTCATTCTAACACATTTGGAAGAAAAGACGCATAAAGGAGTCCTGACGGGTTCTGATATTACAGACATGAAGATTACAATTGTAAACGGACGTGCGCACAATAAACACACCGAGGGCGGAGACTTCCGTCAGTCAACCTATCGTGCTGTAAGACAGGGATTAAAGAAGGCAAAGAGCATCCTGTTAGAGCCTGTCTATGAATATCAACTGGAAGTACCGTCAGAGATGATTGGGCATGCGATGTCTGATATACAGAAGATGAGTGGAACATTTTTGGCACCGGAAACGGATGGAGACATGTCCATCCTAAAAGGTACAGCACCGGTTGTGAATATGCGAAACTACCAGATGGAGGTTGTTGCATATACCAAAGGCTACGGAAGACTGTTTACAACATTAAAAGGATATGAACCATGCCATAATACAGATGAAGTGATTGCAAGGATCGGCTATGATTCTGAGAGTGATATGGAGAATCCGACATGCTCGGTATTCTGTGCTCATGGCGCAGGATTTGTCGTACCTTGGGATGAAGTGGATGCACACATGCACACGGAAAGTTATTTAAGACGACAAAAAGCACAGTCAACTATAGTTAACACTTATTCGTTGCCACCTGTCATCGATGAAGATGAGATAGAGGCAATCTTTGAACGAACCTTTGGGGCAAATAAACGTGAACCACGCAACAGTTCCAGAATCGTTACTGCAGCATATTCGGAGCCAAAGAAAGTCAAGAAACAAGAACAGATACCGGAAGTTCTCTTGGTTGATGGATATAATATTATCTTTGCATGGGAAGACTTAAAAGAGCTCTCACAAGTGAATATCGAAGGTGCACGAGGGAAACTCATGGACGTACTCTGTAATTACCAGGGGTACCGCAAGAATATCGTAATTCTTGTGTTTGACGGATATAAAGTAAAAGGAAATCCGGGCGAAGTGATAAAGTATCACAACATTTATGTTGTCTATACGAAAGAAGCAGAGACAGCCGACCAATACATTGAAAAGACTGTGCAGGACATCGGCAGACAATACCATGTAACTGTGGCGACCTCCGATGCATTGGAGCAGATGATTATTCTCGGTCAGGGAGCGCACCGAATCTCAGCAAAAGAACTCAGAGAAGAGATTATTATCATGAACCGCGAACTTCATGAAGAACATTTAGAACAAAGCAAGAAAACAAGTTCTTATCTGTTTGAAGGTTTGTCTGAGACACTAGCAGACTTTATGAACGATGTCCGTATGGGACGAAGAGAGTTTCACGAAATCAATAATGTCAAAGAAGGTGACTAACTTATGAATATGTATGATTTGATCATGAAAAAGAAGAAAGGATGCGAGCTTACAAATGACGAAATCCGATATATGATTGAAGGATACACCAAAGAAAATATTCCGGATTACCAGATGTCAGCGATGATGATGGCTATCTGTTTTCAAGGAATGACACCGGAGGAAACCAAGAATCTGACACTCGCCATGGCAGAAAGTGGCGACATCTTAGATTTGTCTGAGATAAAAGGAATCAAAGTCGACAAACACAGTACCGGTGGCGTAGGGGATAAGACATCTCTTGTACTTGGGCCAATGGTGGCAGCCCTCGGCGTATCCGTTGCAAAGATGTCAGGACGGGGACTCGGTCATACAGGAGGAACCATTGATAAATTAGAAAGTTTTACAGGATTCACAACCGCACTTTCAAAAGAGACCTTCATACAAAATGTCAACGAAATTGGTATTGCAATCGCAGGACAGACAGCAGACCTTGCACCTGCCGATAAGAAACTCTACGCACTTCGCGATGTAACAGGAACCGTAGACCAGATGTCCCTCATTGCAAGCAGTATTATGAGTAAGAAACTCGCTTCCGGAGCAGATGCGATTGTACTGGATGTAAAGACCGGTGATGGAGCATTTATGAAGACACTCAAAGATTCCATGGCACTTGCAGAAGCGATGGTCAGCATCGGGAAACTTGCAGGAAAGAAGATGGCAGCAATCATTTCTGACATGGACCAGCCGCTTGGAAATGCAGTCGGCAATATTCTGGAAGTCAAAGAAGCTATCGATACGCTTCAAGGGAACGGACCAAAAGACTTGGAAGAATTAGTGCTGACACTCGGCTCTTATATGGTGGTTGCGGCCGGAAAGGCGCAATCAGTTGAAGAGGCAAGAGAACAGTTGAAACAAACCTTGATAGACGGTTCTGCGTTTGAAGTATTCAAGAAATTTGTCGTGGCACAAGGCGGCTGTGAAGACGAAGTATTACATCCGGAGAAACTCCCAGTCGCACAACATATTGAAGAAGTTGTAGCGGATAAGGATGGATATGTCGCGAAGATACAGACAGAAGAGATTGGACGCATCTCACTATTGCTCGGTGGAGGAAGAGAGACCAAAGAGAGTGAGATAGACTTGACCGTTGGAGTTATGCTGCATACGAAGCGTGGAGATAGAGTTGCAGCAGGAGATGTGTTAGCAACCATTCATGCGAATGATAAGGAGAAGCTTGAGCAGGCGAAGCTGCGGTTATTAGAGGCATATACAGTCGTAGATAACCCTGTAGAAGAAGAATTACTTATCAAAAAAATAATTGCGTAAGCAAAATATTTAATAATTGCATATTGTCAGATGATTCAAGGCGTGATATAATACAATTAATCTCAATGTAAGGGCATGTTATCAGACGTGCTTTTGTGTTGAGATTTTTTGTATTTTTCTCCAATGCACAAATGCACAGAGATAGTGGTGTATGAAAGGAGAAAATGTCATGCGAAAACACCTAAAAATGTTACTGGGATATTTATTGACAATTGCAATTGTATTAACAGATTTGCCGATTGTCACAAAAGCAGCTGAGGAAGTTGGAATAGACACCTCACTTCCTACAGTTGAAGAACAGCTTTCTTCAGAAGAAGTGTATGCTGTAGCAGAGGTAGAAGAAGAACGCACAGAAAGTTCAAAAACATTTCGAATGAGTGATGGTTCTTATACTCTGGCAAAATACAATTCACCGATTCATTACGAAAAAGAAGGTGTGTGGGAAGATGTCGACAATAGCTTAGAAGGCTCGGACGATGTGTATGATACTGTGGCAGGAAGATTCGATGTAAAATTTGCCAAGAAATCCAACAGTCAGTTCTTAATGAAACTGAAAAGGGAAGATATGGCGGTCAGTTGGTCCGTTGTATCTCCGAAGAAAAATAAAGTGACTGGCGTTGCAAATCATTACACAAACGAAACAGACAGTCCCATGTCGTTGACAAACATTGGGTCTGAGATGATATATGAAAATATCTTTGAAGACATCGATTTGCAATACATCATAACACCAACCGGTGTGAAAGAAAACATTATTGTTAATAAATCACAAGATAATTATAAATACACATTTGAATTAAAAGTAAAGGGTGTAACATTACAATTAAAAGAAGATGGCAGTATTCATGTATGTGATGAAGCAGGAGAAGAACGCTTCATCATACCTGCACCGAATATGTCTGATGCAACAGGTGTGTATTCAGAACAGGTACATTATGAACTTTCATCAAGTGGTAACGAAAAGAAATATACATTATCCATTGTTGCAGATGAAACATGGATAAACGCTGACGAACGAGAGTTTCCGGTTACAATTGACCCAATGTTTATTGAAACAGGTCATGATGTAATTCATGACACGGTAGGTTCATTTAATTCAAAGATCAGCGATTTGTCTCCAACAATATTAAAAGTTGGTTGGAAAGATCGGGAACTTGCGTCATATATTCATACGGACCTGGATATACAAGGAAAACGAATTGTCGATGCTCGCTTAAGAATGTATTATAACACATATGCTTATTCCATACCTGGAGCAGTTATTCCAAATACGCAGGGTATGCAGATTAATGCTTTTCGCATTACCAGTAATTGGGATGCAAAATGGGGACAACAGAATGGTTTTTTAACAAATAGTGAAAGACCTACATACCATGGCGAGATTGCTGATTATGCCATCACGGACAGTCAAGCCGCTTATGCGAATGGCTTGTTGGAATTTGATATTACAAGTGTAGCACAACAATGGGCTGACGGAGAGCCTAATTATGGAATCATGTTAAAAGCTAATGATGTGCAAAGTGGTAATATTGTTGGTCTGTTGGATAGTGACCATGCAGCTTATGACAGCTATAATCCACAATCAAACAATACTCCATACATGGATCCAACATTTATCATCAATTATCGAGATGCTAAAGGAATGGAACCTCAATGGACCTATACATCCATGAGTGGAGGTCGCTCAGCAACAGCATACGTAAATAATTATAACGGAGAATTAACCGTGATAAATACTGACGCAGGTGTAGATGGAAACAGATTGCCACTTTCCGTTTATCATGTATACAATGACTCGACGAAAAGTTGGAAGACAAACTATGAATTGTTTATGATGCATGAAACAACATCTGCTGATTTAAAACAAAATTATCCGTATTATCTTACGGACATGGATGGTACAGACCACTATTTTTATGAAAAGAATGGTAAATATGTAGATGAAGATGGATTGGGGTATACGCTTGAGGTAGTAAGGGAATATGATGTCCTCTATCGTGTTAAGGATAAAGATGGCGGACAAATGAATTTCAATTGGAATGGACAATTGTATTACATTATAAATAGCGTAGGAAACCATAATTATGTCAATTGGACAGACGGATTCACGAAGATTGATAGAATCACCGACGGAGCAGCAAGGGTATATCAATTTAACTATACCGGCAATTATATAAGTAGTATTCAAGCTCCGGACGGTACAGTTTCGTTTGGACTTGGCACAAGTGGAAGATTAGAAAGTGTCACTTATCCTGGCGACACGAATGCAAGTACGATTATCACCTATAACTATCGTAATCAGCCTATCAGAATTACAGGATTGGATGGTTGTTATGTAGAGATAGTATATACATCAACAGAACCATATCGTGTAGAAAAAATGGCATATAAGAATAATCTTGATGCAGAACTGAAGTCTTACTCGTTTACGTATCATCATAATATGACCATTATTACAGATAAGGACAATCAAAAAGTATATTATCATTTTAACAGTGCAGGTCAAACAGTAGGTGTAGTAGACCAAAGTACAGGTATGGGTCAATACTATGAGTTTGGAATGCCGGGACAGACAGGAACAACTCACGGAACAGAAAACAAAATGTTAAGTTCCACACAATTACAAAATAGTGTTGATAATTACATTGTTAATCCTAGTTTTAATGCTGGAGGAGGATTCAGTCAATATATTTCTTTTAGTGTATGTAATATTACTGAAACGTATTGTACCGGAGGTGTTGATGGTAGCAATGATTCAGGTGATTCGATTGGTCATTACATGTCTTTTAGACGTGATTCTCCTGGTGGTATGCACATGATTTATTACCAAGTACCGACGCTACCGTGCGAAGGGTGGTACACGTTTTCCATGTATTATAATACCGATGGTACAACCCTGACAAATGGCGGTGCATATCTGCGTATAATCGACTATAAAGCAGACGGAAGTGATGCAACGTTACATTTATCAGAACGAATGATTAAGAGTGATTCTCCAGAAACAGATGGTTGGGAGCGTGTGAGCGTTTCTTTCTATTATACAGGCTATGAAGTGCATGCTGAATTGATATTCCCATATGATTCCTGTGGACAATTATCTGCAGATTGTTTCCAATTAGAACCAGGCGCTGTGGCAAATCCATATAATTTACTTGAAAACAGCAATCTGGACAGAGGAGCAAGTGCATGGACATATAGTGATACACCGACAATTAGTACAGAGTATGATTATCCTAGTCGCGGAAATGGACAAAACACTATAAAAATCTATGGAAATGCACGCACGAAACAGGAAGTTACTCAACATGTGATCGTAAAAGGTAATGCAGGAGACGTCTTTAATTTTGGCGGCTGGGGATGGGTTGAAAGTGTAGGAACAAGTAAGTATAGTGAGAACGCAACCAATAAACCAACTGCCGGTATTAAGATTACATATGGTGATTCAAGGAGAGAAGTGTATCTTCCATTTAATTCATCCTATTGGCGGTGGCAAATGGCAGGGGATACGTTTATTTTGGAAGAAGACACAGACTATATTGATTTTACCTTCACCTATAGTTATAATGTCAATCGAGGATATTTGACACGAGCATATCTATATAAGGAACAATATGGACAGACTTATGATTATGACGCGAGTGGAAATGTAATCAGTACAGTTGATGAGGCACAATCACAGGCAACCTTTGCATATAATAATAACAATCTGGCCAAATTATTGAATCCAACAGGCAGCCGTTATTTTTATTCATACCATGAAAACACAAAAGTCTTGAATTATGCACTTTCTACAAGTGGACAGCAGATGAAATTCACCTATGATGATTATGGT
>JAFQDE010000010.1 GCA_017416155.1 Tyzzerella sp. | reverse complement strand
CGACGAGGTAGATAGGACAGAGGTGGAAGTGCAGTAATGCATGTAGCTGACTGTTACTAATAGGTCGAGGGCATAACCAAGGTAAGGTGATAGGAACAAGAAAAGATGAAAAGATATGTATATTTGTGTGTAGTTTTGAAGATATATAAATAAGAAGATATATTTTCAGGATAATCCTCCTTAGCTCAGTCGGTAGAGCACTCGGCTGTTAACCGAGTTGTCGTTGGTTCAAGTCCAACAGGGGGAGCTATGTAACCCGTAAATCATTGAATTTATGGGTTTTTTTATATTACTATAACCAAAGAAGAAAAAGGGGATAAAATGTCTAAACGAAATAAGGTACATCAGAAAAGAAAGATGTCTAAGAAACAAAAAATTGTGATATGGATTGTATCAATTCTGCTGTTTATGGTATTTGGATATTGCACTGCAGTGTTTTCTAATATTCCATTTATTAAAAAATGGAGAGGCATATACATCGAGACTGCTATGACAACGGGAAGACACCAATGGTTGGCAACTGCGTTTATTCCGGGATATATCATAGATGATGTAATGCAAGAAGCTATGGAAGGGCAAGCTATACAAGAAAGTTTGGAAAGCAAGTGGGAATCAGACAAAATAGACATTAATAATACAACGTCGCAAACAGAGGAGGAAGCATTCTACGAAAAATTCTGGGAAGTAGATAAAAACTCATTGGAAACATATATGTCTGACAATGAAATTTCATCATATAAAGACTTGCTGATAGAAAATTTGAGTGGTGATGTAAATATTACAACTACATTCGGGGAAAAAATAAAAGTGTTAGACAGTGAAAATAATCTATTGATTGTAGAGGTGACTGGGGAACAATATAAGGGATTATTGGCAATCATAAAGAATTCGGCGCAAGTTACGGTTGCGAAATCAAAATCACTTGGTTCATATGGAAATTTGATTACAAAGTTTGCTGAAGACAATCAAGCGCTTGTTGCAATCAATGCAAGTGGGTTTGCGGATGAAAATATGAAGGGTAATGGCGGTACCGTCATGGGAAGTATGGTGCTTGATGGTGTAGAATACGGAAACCCAATAGGACGCCTGAAATTTTTCGGATTTAAAGAAGATAATAAATTATATATAGAGAATTATAATGCTCAGAAAATCACAGACTATAAATGGGGAATCCAATTTAGTCCGGCGCTAATAGTCGATGGTTCAAAATATGTTCAAGGATCATTTGGTTATGGGCTTCAACCAAGAAG
The DNA here is from genome assembly GCA_017416155.1 of Tyzzerella sp. Classification (GTDB taxonomy): domain Bacteria; phylum Bacillota; class Clostridia; order Lachnospirales; family Lachnospiraceae; genus Faecalimonas. The sequence continues at coordinate 100,901 of JAFQDE010000010.1, read as the reverse complement.
CGCAGTTGGACAAACTCAGAGTGGAGAATTTTTAATGCTGATAGTGGATGGCCGTCAAGTGGGACATAGTATAGGGGCGACTGTAAATGACCTCGCAGAAATTATGCTTAGACATAAAGCATACCAAGCCATGAATTTAGATGGTGGAAGTTCCTCTATCATGAATTATAGAGGAAAAACCATTAGCAGACCATCCAGCAAAAACAGTTTGGGAAGATACTTACCGAACGCATTTATTTGTAAGTTTGCAAGTGACGTTCAAAGCAATTAGTCACATAAATCTTTGGTAAGAACTTTTGAAAAAATAGCTTGAAAAAATTAAAAAAGTTCTTGCCAAAGAGCTAATGATATGTTATTATAATTTGCGTTGGGTTCACAGGAAACTAGTGGCTATACAATTGAGGCTCCTTGGTCAAGCGGTTAAGACATCGCCCTTTCACGGCGGTAACACGGGTTCGATTCCCGTAGGAGTCATTGTGCTACGCACAACGACGCTCCGCATGGAGCGCAGAGACGCGCAAGGTAATTTTTGCTTCGCAAACGCGTCTCGCGTGTGAATTTGCCAAGGCAAATTCAATTACACGATTATATATGGCGCCATAGCCAAGTGGTAAGGCAAAGGTCTGCAACACCTCTATCACCAGTTCAAATCTGGTTGGCGCCTCTTAAAACCTCAGGAATCGTAAGTTCTTGAGGTTTTTGTTTTTGTAAATTGATTTTCCACCTATACAACTGGGGTGTTAGTGTTATGGGAAAAAAGAGGGTCTAGGGATTTGCAACTTATAAATGGAAATCGCATTGAATGTATTGAAGAAAAAGAGTATAATTGTTCTAACATAGTTTATAGCAAAGAGGCATTAGAGTTATGGTGAAAAAGGAAAATAAGACAAATGCCATGCGCATTTTAGAAACGATGAAAATAGAATACGAGATGCGCACCTATGAGTGTGATGAATTTATTGACGGAATTCATATAGCAGACCAGCTCGGAATGCCTTATGAGATTATGTATAAGACACTTGTTACAGTAGGCAAGAGCAAGAATTATTATGTATTCGTAATCCCGGTGGCGGAGGAGATTGATTTTAAGAAAGCGGCACGTGTAGTTGGCGAGAAGGCACTTGAGATGCTACCACTAAAAGATTTGACAGCTGTAACAGGATATATCCGTGGTGGTTGCACATCAATTGGAATGAAAAAGAAGTTCCCGACAGTCATTCAAGAGGATGCAATGCTCTATGACAAAGTGGTCGTGAGTGGAGGCAGAATTGGATTGCAGCTAATATTAAATCCGGGCGATTTATTAAAGGCTACGGAGGCTGAGTTTGCAGACGTAATTGCGAGCAAGTAAAATTAGTAAGTAGAAGTTGTTGATGGATTCTGTAACTTCTTTAATAAAGGATTGACAAAAATGACAATTTTGTTATAATAACTATATTCGCAGAATAAACTGCAATATAGTTAATATGGCGCCATAGCCAAGTGGTAAGGCAAAGGTCTGCAACACCTCTATCACCAGTTCAAATCTGGTTGGCGCCTTCAAAAACAGTATGGTCAAATCGACTGTGCTGTTTTTTTGTTGTGAAACAGTAACATTTCTTTCTTTTCGAGATTGATTGTGTTATAGTATAATTTACCAAACAAATCCAATTACAGTAGAGGATGAATGAAATGAGTAAAAGGATAATTTGTAAAAATTGTAATGAGAAATACAGTAACGAGTTGCCCCGTTGTCCTTTTTGTGGTACGCGCGCCCCATTATCCGCTTTAAACAAATGTATCGTTATATTGGTTTCATCTGTTTTAATAATTGCTATTGTTGAAATAGTTATCGGATTTACAAAAAAGGATCATAAGGATGAAGAATCAAAATCTGCGTTGCCTGATGTTAGTCAAAACAGTTCATCAAATGAATCAAATGACAATGATGGTGCTGTACAAAGTAATTCAGAATTAGATAGTTCCAAGAATGAAATTACAGACTCGAAACCGGAATCCTCTGATGACAAGCTGAGTAATCACTCGGCAACGCCGGAATCAGAGGATGCTACTACATCCAAACCGCAAGAACAAAAGCCAATTAAGCAAATACCGCAAAACACAACCAGTGGTGTCAAAACAGAAGATATTGCTCTGCCAACTTTTTACGATGCAACAGAAGGTCTTGAACATTGCAGAGATTGGTGCAGACCACTGTCGTTCATATTCTTAACTTCTGAGATGGACGGAATAGTTTCTGATTATAATAAACAATTTAATGGTGATTATATTTTAGAAGTGGGTGGTAATATAGATAAGGTTATGATATATACCTATCGGATTCGGTTTGATTTTGCGGACGTGTCCGGTGCAAAAGCAAAATTCGAGAAATATCTTGATGATAATGTAGAGTTCTTCAATTCCCAACTTGCGCTTTATAAGGAATATTCGCCTGATGTTACAGGGATACAAGTGATTTTTGAACATGACGATTCAAATCAAACACTTACGTCTCGTATATTTAAATAATACGATGCAAAAAAGATTAGTCACTTCTGTGTACATCTTTCATGGTTTAATTCTTAATGGTAAAATTACGATAAGAGGTGGTTATTATGAAAAAAATATTATTAGTTTTCTTATGTGTTTTTATAGTATTTACAATGTGGGCATGCAAAAATGATAATACCGACTCTGAGTCGGAAACATTAGCAGATGCGTCACCGGAAGCGAGCTATATGGGAGTGCTGCCAATCCAGGATAACCGGAACACGGTTTTGATTTTAGGCAACAGTTTTATAAACACGTCAAATGTAGGCGATATATTGCAGACTATGTGTGGCTCGGATTTGTTCGTAGAAGCGCATTCAAGAGGATATGCCAGTGTGGCGACATATGCCCAAGATGATTATATGTTGCAAAATATTCGTAGGGGTGACTATTCAGTTGTATTTATATGCGGGCTCTATAGTTATAGTGATGTTGTAGAACTGGAAAAGATTGTTGATGCCTGTGAGTATTCTAACACAAAGATTGCTATTTTTCCGGCACATAATGAAGATATTTCGCTGATTAAAGATGCTGCTACTATGTATCCCAATGCCGTACTAATCGACTGGAAAAAGGAAATCAACATACTAATCATAAGAGGAATTGATTATTACGAATTTTGTATTGATGATCAACATCAACATAGTACTCCTCTTGCGGGCTATGTAGGCGCACATATGATATATCGTGCTGTTTTTAATGAAATTCCTCAAACTACATCATTTAGTCAAGTGTCAGAACAACAAATAAAATTGTTGAGGGAGTATGTTACTACCGGTACAATAGAAAAGTAGATAAAAGCTCACATTATCACAAAGAGGAATTTGAACTTTTGAAAACCGAATTTAACAAAATGTTACAAAACATGAGGTGGTGAAGACTGGTTTTATTGATTTATAATGCCAGAACCGTTAGAATAAACTTAATAAGGTTAAGTGTATGATGAAATAGAGGCATTGGTTGAGTTTTCCCACTCGCTTGAAGCGCATATTGACGGACATTCAATAGAGGTTAGTTTCGATGGGAAATATCACAGTTATTTAAAAATAGATGGTCAGTTAGTTGAAAAAACATGGAGATTCTATTAAACTTGAATTCAAAGAAAATCTCGGAGGGAATACACATGAAAGAACAACTATATACAATTCCATTAATGGACGCATTCTGCGCCGAGGATGAGTGCCCATTCTGCTATATTGAAAGAGATGTTGAGCAGAATGCACTTGATTTTGTATTAGGGCCACAGGCTTCTTATATGCAAGACCATGTTCGCGCAGAGACGGACAAGATTGGCTTTTGTAGGGAACATTATCAGAAGATGTTTGCATATGGGGAGACCTTGGCGAATGCACTTATTGTAGATACAAGACTGCAGTTACTTTTAAAAGAAATGAAAAAAGAAATAAAGCATTATTCGAGTTTGGCTAAAGTGGGAATGATTGACAAACTATCCAAGGACATGGATAAGTCGAAAGCGAATAATAATGTGAGTCGATGGATTCGTGAGCAAGAGGAGTCGTGTTATATTTGCGACCATATCAAGCGCAACTACGAGCGATACATAGCAACATTTTTCTACTTATATAAAAAGGGTGACAAAGAATTTTTAGAGTTAGTGAAGAAAGGGAAAGGTCTTTGTCTGCATCATTTGGCGGATATTTTGGATGCGGCGCCGTTGTATCTGAGCGATAAGGAACAGAAAGGTCTTAGGGATATCTTATTTCCGCAAATGGAAGCTAATCTGCAACGTGTGTTGGAAGAGGTTGATTGGTTGGAGAAGAAGTTCGATTATCGTTATAAAGAAGAAGATTGGAAAAATTCCAGAGATGCGTTGCAGAGAGCAATGCAGAAGATTGTTGGAGGCTATCCTGCAGATGCACCATACAAAGGGAAATAAAGGTATTGAAAATACACCTTGACGTTAACAGGTTTTATAGTATAAGATAAGTTAGATACAGAAAGGAACGAATGAGATGGAAAGATTATTATTTACTTCGGAATCAGTAACAGAAGGTCATCCGGATAAAATTTGTGACCAGATTTCGGATGCAGTGTTAGATGCATTGTTAGAACAGGACCCAATGAGTCGTGTTGCCTGTGAGACAGCAGTTACAACAGGTCTTGTGTTAGTTATGGGTGAGATTACAACTAGTGCCTATGTAGATATTCAAAAGATTGTAAGAGAGACAGTTGATGCAATCGGATACAATCGTGCAAAATTTGGTTTTGATGCGCATACATGTGGAGTTATTACAGCCATTGACGAGCAATCATCAGATATTGCTATGGGGGTTAACAAGGCGTTAGAAGCCAAAGAAAATAAGATGTCTGACGAGGAACTTGAGGCAATCGGTGCAGGTGACCAGGGTATGATGTTTGGTTACGCATCAAATGAGACAGAAGAGTATATGCCATATCCGATTTCTTTGGCACATAAATTGGCGCTTCGTCTTACAGAAGTTCGTAAGAATGGCACACTTCCATATCTTCGTCCGGATGGGAAGACACAGGTTACAGTAGAGTACGATGAGAATGGTGTTCCAGAGAGACTGGATGCAGTTGTTCTTTCGACACAGCATGATCCGGACGTGACACAGGAACAGATTCATGAAGATATCAAGAAACACGTATTTGACGAGATTCTTCCGTCAGAAATGGTAGATGAGAATACTAAATTTTTCATCAACCCAACGGGACGTTTCGTAATTGGCGGACCGAATGGAGACAGTGGTCTTACAGGACGTAAGATTATCGTTGATACTTACGGTGGAATGGCTCGTCACGGCGGCGGGGCTTTCTCTGGTAAAGATTGCACGAAGGTTGACCGTTCAGCAGCTTATGCGGCTCGCTATGTTGCAAAGAATATCGTTGCAGCAGGTTTGGCTGATAAGTGTGAAATTCAGTTGTCTTACGCAATTGGTGTAGCGCAGCCAACATCTATTATGATTGATACATTTGGTACAGGTAAATTGTCAGAAGAGAAGTTAGTGGACATCGTTAGAGAGAACTTTGATTTAAGGCCAGCAGGCATCATCAAGATGTTAGATCTTCGACGTCCAATCTACAAGCAGACAGCAGCTTATGGACACTTTGGTCGCAATGATTTAGATTTACCTTGGGAAAAATTAGACAAAGTAGATGTTATGAAATCTTATTTATAAGAAGAAAGGGCAGAGGCTCTGCGACAGTGATGTTGCAGAGCCTTTCGTAGTATCTTTTTAGAAAAACTTTATAAATATTTCCATTTGGTTTGGTGTAATGTGTTTGTCTACATGTTATAATACACATAACTATTGGAAATAAAGGTGTGGATATATGAAGTTAAAAACACGATTAATCATGGGCTTTGTAACGGTAATGATACTCCCGCTGATACTCTCATTGATGGTTATTACCGTTTTCGGGCAAATGCAGATTCGTTCTATCGAGCGCAACTATGGCATCACGGGAGCGGACTACACAATTATAACTAATCCAATCAGTGCGTTGAATCAAGTTACGGAACCAGTATTTCATCAGCTGTCCATCACAGCGAATAGGGATACTTCTCAAATGGAAGAGGATGCATATTTAGAAGAAATTAATAAAGAATTAGAGATGATGAATGCATATTTGATTACACGCCGCGACGGTGAGATTGAGTATCAAGGCGAAAACATCTCACAGGATATTGTCAATGTTCTTCCTGAGTACGGTACAAAGGAATCTTCTTCGGAAAATGGAGTGTATGTCGGAGGCGATATTCAGGCACTTATCAAGCAAATTGATTTTCTCTATCCGAATGGGCAAGAGGGAAGTGCCTACATTGTCACCAATGTAAATGACGCGATACCGGAGGTGCGCGAATATATTAGTAATATGCTGGTTTCTATCGTATTGATTTTAGCTTTGACGGCAGGAATCATGATTATCTGGATTTATCGAGGCGTTGCGATACCTCTTGGGCAGATGAAAATTGCGACACAGAATATCAAGGAGGGAAACCTAGATTTTGAGTTAGAGGTAGAGACTGATGATGAAATCGGGCAACTCTGTCGGGATTTTGAGGAAATGCGTCTGCGTCTCAAAGAGACTTCCAGCGAGAAGGTGGAGTACGACAAGCGAAGCAAAGAACTTATCAGTAATATTTCACATGACCTCAAGACACCGATCACAGCTATCAAGGGATATGTGGAAGGAATTATGGATGGAGTTGCAGATACACCTGAGAAAATGGACCGCTACATCCGTACCATTTATAACAAGGCAAATGATATGGATAACTTAATCAATGAGTTAACGCTTTACTCCAAGATTGATGCCAACCGTATTCCATATAATTTTAGTACGATTTCTGTAAATGATTATTTCGATGATTGCGCAGAAGATTTGAAAATTGATATTGAGGCTAGAGGTATTAAGTTTGATTATCTTAATTATGTAAATCGTGATGTGAAAATTATTGCGGATGCAGAACAGTTGAAACGTGTCATTAACAACATTGTATCCAACTCTGCAAAATATATGAACAAATCGAAAAAGCAGATTCACCTCCGTGTGAAGGATGTCGGTGATTTTGTTCAAGTAGAGATTGAGGATAACGGCAAAGGAATTGGTGCAAAAGAGTTGCCATATATCTTTGAACGTTTCTATCGCACAGATGCATCCAGAAATTCCGCAACTGGTGGAAGTGGTATTGGTCTTTCAATCGTAAAGAAGATTATTGAAGAGCATGGTGGTAAGATATGGGCTACTAGTAAAGAGGGAACAGGAACAATTATGTATTTTGTGATAAGAAAATATCAGGAGGTACCGGTAAATGAGTAAGATTTTAATTGTAGAAGATGAAAGTACAATTGCAGATTTAGAGCGCGATTATTTGGAACTCAGTGGATTTAATGTGGAGGTTGCGAGTGATGGACAGGCAGGATTAGAAAAATCCTTATCCGAAGAATATGATCTTATCATTTTAGACTTAATGCTTCCGGAGGTTGATGGATTTGAAATATGTCGCCAAGTCCGTGCAAAGAAAAATACGCCAATCATTATGGTTTCCGCAAAGAAAGATGATATTGATAAAATCAGAGGTTTGGGGCTTGGAGCAGATGATTATATGACGAAACCATTTAGCCCAAGTGAATTGGTGGCACGTGTGAAAGCACATTTGGCGAGATATGAGCGTTTGGTAGGAAGTGCCGTAGAAGAAAACAAAGTCATTGAGATTCGAGGAATCAAGATTGACATTACTGCAAGGCGTGTTTGGATTAATGGAGAAGAAAAATCGTTTACAACGAAAGAATTTGATTTACTAACTTTCCTTGCATCCCATCCAAATCACGTGTATACTAAGGATGAGCTTTTTAGTGAAATATGGGATATGGAATCTATCGGCGATATTGCGACAGTAACAGTTCATATTAAAAAGATTCGCGAGAAGATAGAGTTTGATACTTCAAAACCACAGTATATAGAGACAATCTGGGGTGTTGGTTACAGATTTAAAGTATAGTTTACGAGCAGAGGGAATGAGAAAATTGATAACAAGTACAAGCAATCCGCAGGTGAAGCGTTTGCTTCAACTGCAGAGGAAAAGTAAGGCGCGAAATGAAGAAGGTGTCTTTGTGGTAGAAGGACTTCGAATGTTTGTAGAAGTGCCACAAGAGCGCATGGAAAAGGTGTATGTTTCAGAGACGCTCTATAATAAGAAGAAACACGAATTGGATTGGGATAAATTAACACTTGAAATTCTGTCAGACAGCGTGTTTAACCATGTTTCAGATACTCAGACACCGCAAGGAATTTTATGTATTGTAAAGCAAAAAAAATATGATTTAAATACTCTTCTTAACATAAAAAATCCACACTTTATTGTTTTGGATAATCTGCAGGATCCGGGTAATCTTGGAACGATTGTGCGAACGGCTGAAGGAGCCGGAGTGGATGCCGTTTTTATGAGTAAGGATTGTGTGGATATCTATAATCCAAAGACGATTCGTTCCACGATGGGATCTATTTATCGCATGCCTACTATATATATAGAAGATACTGTCAAATTATTGGAAATATTTAAAGAAAAAGGAATTCAGTCTTATGCTGCACATCTGGATGGTCAGAATTCTTATGATAAAGAAGACTACCGAACAGGAACGGCAATTTTAATTGGAAATGAAGGCAATGGACTTCGAGATGAGGTGTCAAACAAGGCAGATATTTGGGTGAGAATTCCGATGGAAGGCCAGGTAGAATCCTTAAATGCAGCGATTGCAGCGTCTGTATTTATGTTTGAAGTTGCGAGACAAAGAAGGCAGTAATCCTGAAATTGTACTCAAAAAAATACAATTTTAGGGTTGACACACAAAAAAAAACATGATAACATGCCAAAAGTTGCAATGTTTGTAACAATTGCGTAACAATTTGTAATAAAAATGAGTAAATTGGGCATAGTAATGTAATAGAAACATGTCAACAAGTTGTTACAAAATTAGGAGGTTATTATGTTTTTTGGGAAAAAGAGAGTGTACGTTGGTCTCTTGCTTGCTGGATGTATTTTGTTCACATCAGAATTTCAAGCATTTGCCGCTGCTCCACAATCTGAGACTCAGGCAATTGAAACTATCAACTATGAGATTAATGTAGGACCGCTTGCAGCAGCGTTAGAACAGATTTCTGCAATGGCAAGTGTTGCGGTAGACACCCAGGAATGGTACGGAAAAGCTTTGGCAAATACTGACTCAACTGCTGATATTTACGCAGAAGCAAATGGTACTGTGATTGGTAAGATGTACAAGAATACAGTTGTTACTGTAGAAGAAGAAAGCTCTGAATGGTGTAAAATTTCTTCTGGTTCTGTTACGGGTTATGTAAAACGTGAATCACTTTTGTTTGGAAGTGCAGCTGTGGAAAGAGCAAAGACAACATGTGCAGCAGGAACAAGGGATGCACAGACGATGGAAGCAATTAAGGCACAGCAAAAAGAAGCTGACGTAAGATTGTTGGCAGCGTTGATTTATTGTGAGGCAGGTAATCAGCCGTATGATGGAAAAGTTGCCGTTGGTGCGGTAGTAATGAATCGTATCGCAAGTAAACGTTTTCCAAACACATTGGAAGGTGTTATTTATCAGAGAGGTCAGTTTACGCCTGCAAGGAACGGAAAACTTGCTAGAGTCTTAAATAGCAATCGTATTCCTGCTTCATGTTATGAAGCTGCAAGGGATGCAATGAACGGTGCAAATCCGGTTGGAAATGCGTTGTTCTTTAATACGGGAAGAGTTAGTACGAAAGGTTATAAACTGGGTGACCACTATTTCCGCTAAAAAAGGGGAGTTTTGAAGAGACAGATTCATTCTGTCTCTTTTTTTGTAACAATATTGTAATTCTCTGTTTGTTGCAATATTAGAATGAATGTAGTAGAATTGGGATATAAATCATAGTATGAAAGTGAGGCGGGCACATGGAAACAATGTTTTGGTTAATTATGTTTGCAGTCTTATTAGTGATTGAGATTCTTACCATGGGATTGACAACGATATGGTTTGCAGGCGGAGCTATTGTAGCATTTGTTCTTGCATATGTTGGATTTGGACTTCCGGTTCAGATTATTGTTTTCTTATTGGTGTCAATCGCTCTTTTGGTTCTCACAAGACCGATTGCGATGAAGTTTTTCAATCAGGAACGTCAGAAAACAAATGCGGAAAGTCTGATTGGACAAAATGCAGTGGTCTTAGAGACAATTGACACATTGCATGGAGTTGGCCGTGCAGAGGTAAATGGAATGGAATGGTCTGCCAAGACGGATGACGCAGATATGATTATTGAAGCAGGTGAAGTAGTCATCATCGAAGGTATACAGGGCGTAAAATTAATTGTGAAAAAACAGGAGGTATAAAAATGAGATTAGTTGGAATTATTTTGGCAGTGATTGTAGTAATAGTTTTAGTATCTTGTGTAAAAGTGGTTCAACAGGCGCAGGCCCTCGTTGTTGAGAGATTAGGTGCTTATCAGGCAACATGGGGAGTAGGTATCCATTTTAAAATTCCGATTCTTGAGCGTGTTGCAAGACGTGTAGATCTCAAAGAACAGGTTGTAGATTTTGCGCCACAACCGGTTATTACAAAGGATAACGTTACGATGCGGATTGACACGGTTGTATTCTATCAGATTACAGATCCGAAGTTATTCTGCTATGGAGTTGCCAATCCGATTATGGCGATTGAGAACTTGACAGCGACAACACTTCGTAACATTATCGGTGATTTGGAATTAGACCAGACATTAACATCAAGAGAAACAATTAACACGAAGATGAGAGCATCTCTCGATGTGGCAACAGACCCATGGGGAATCAAGGTAAATCGTGTAGAGCTTAAGAATATTATTCCACCAGCAGCGATTCAAGATGCCATGGAAAAACAGATGAAGGCAGAACGTGAACGTCGTGAAGCTATTCTTCGCGCAGAAGGAGAAAAGAAATCTACGATTCTTGTCGCAGAAGGTAACAAGGAATCTGTGATTCTCGAAGCGGAAGCTGAGAAGCAATCTGCAATTCTCCGTGCAGAAGCTGAAAAAGAAAGACGCATCAAAGAAGCAGAAGGTGAAGCAGAAGCTATTCTTAAAGTACAACAGGCAAATGCAGATGGTATTCGATTCCTCAAGGAAGCAGGAGCAGACCAGGCAGTACTTACCATTAAGAGTTTGGAGGCATTTGAACGTGCTGCAGACGGAAAGGCTACTAAGATTATTATTCCGTCAGAACTTCAGGGGATTGCAGGGCTTGCAAAATCTGTTGTGGAAGTTGCAAAAGAAGATTAAATGTGAAAAGATACAGGGGTGTGCCAAGGAGCATGCCCCTGTATGTGTTTTTGTACTGCATAGCGAGGTGAACATATGAATCCGATAATTGATTTGACAAAAGAATATGGTCTTGTGCTAGATGGCGGTGGCGCTAGGGGAGCATATCAGATAGGTGCGTGGAAAGCACTGTGTGAAGCGGGGGTAAAAGTGAATGCAGTTGCAGGAACCTCTGTGGGTGCTTTGAATGGGGCCCTTATTTGTATGGGTGACCCCCAAAAAGCGGAAGAGATATGGTATGACATGACATTTTCCGATGTCATGGACGTGGATGATGAATGGATGGAACGTCTCTTTAACAAAGAAAACGGCTTACGTGAGATTGTCAGTGAATTCCGAAAGATATTGTCAGATGGCGGTGTGGATATCGCGCCTCTGCGCAACTTGATTCATGAGCATGTGGATGAGAAGAAGATTCGGGAGTGTGGAATAGAATTATGTCTTCTTACTTTTTCGGTTTCTCAGATGAAGGAAATGGACCTCAGCATCCACGATATTCCGGAGGGGCTTTTGGAAGATTTTCTCCTTGCAAGTGCGTATCTCTTTGGATTTAAAAAAGAGAAATTACATGGGCAAACCTATGTAGATGGCGGGATTGTGAACAACTTTCCAATTAACTCCCTGCTTGAGAGAGGATACAAAGATATTATTCAGATTCGTATTTACGGACCGGGAAGAGTACCGAGAGTGAAGGCGGATGAAGATACAACTCTCTATGAGATTGCGCCAAAAGTAAAATTGGGAAGTATTATTGAATTTCAGAGCAAAAGAAGCAGACAGAACTTAAAAATAGGATATTTTGATGCAAAACGTATGATTTATGGCCTTGCAGGTCGAATTTATTATATTGAACAAACGCGCGAAGAATGGTATTATAGAGAGATACTGGAAGGTTTGAGTGATATCGAGAAGGCAGAGATTACATTTATTTTGCGTTTATCACGAAAATGTTCTGACGAAGAATTCTATCTTGCCATGCTTGAGGCGAGTGCAAAGCTTCTGCACATCCCGAAGTATCGAATCTATACGATTCAAGAGTTGGAGCAGGCAGTAAGAGAAAAATATCAAAAAGAAAGAGACACAATAGATTTACCGAGATTCGTTCATATTCTGATGAATCTCAGAAAGGACTACGAGATGAACTTAAAGGGACGTAATTTTTTGACACTCAAAGATTTTACGAAAGACGAGATACTGTATTTGCTTGATTTGGCGGCAGACCTAAAAGCGAAGAAAAAGCAGGGAATTACCGGCAATTCTTTGAAGGGTAAAAATATTGCACTGATTTTTGAAAAGCCATCTACCAGAACACGCTGTGCATTTACGGTTGGTGCAAATGATGAGGGGGCATTTCCGACATATCTTTCTCAACATGACATTCAGTTGGGATATAAAGAGAGTGTCAAGGATACGGCACGTGTACTTGGGAGAATGTTTGATGGAATTGAATTCCGTGGATTCAAGCATGAGCATGTAGAGATATTGGCAGAGTATAGTGGTGTCCCTGTTTGGAATGGACTTACGGATGACTATCATCCGACCCAAATTCTTGCAGATTTTCTGACTATGAAGGAACATTTTGGATATTTGGAAGGTTTGAATTTCGTATACCTTGGAGATGGCCGCAATAACATGGCGAACAGTCTTATGATTGGCTGTGCAAAGGTTGGTGTAAATTTCGCAATTATTGCTCCGAAAGCCTTATGGCCAGAGGAGGGACTTGTAGAACTTTGTAAAAACTATGCGAAGGAATCCGGTGCAACGGTTACAATTACAGATTCTGTTGATGCTGTAGAAGGAGCAGATGTTCTTTATACAGATGTCTGGTGTTCAATGGGAGAGGAAGACAAGACAGTAGAGCGTATTGCACTCTTACACCCATATCAGATTAACCAGGCACTGATGGATAAGACAGGAAAGGCAGAAACAATCTTTATGCACTGTCTACCGGCAGTAAAGGGTAACGAAGTGACAGAAGATGTATTTGAAAAACATGCGGATGTTGTATTTAATGAGGCGGAGAATCGTCTTCATACAATTAAGGCAGTAATGGTGGCTACACTTGGAGAATAAAAAGATTATTTATTACAAACAAATAGATTCAACCAATACGGAGCTTGCAAGACTCGCCACAAAAGGGGCAGAGCATGGTACAGTAGTTGTGGCGGAATTGCAGACTGCAGGAAAAGGTCGAAGGGGACGACAGTGGGAATCGCCGGCAGGAGAAAATATCTATATGTCGATTCTTTTAAGACCGAATTGTGTACCGGATAAAGCACCGATGCTCACACTTGTTATGGCATACAGTGTGGGGGAAGCTTTAAAAGCATTGGGATTTTCAGAGGTGCAGATTAAGTGGCCGAATGATTTGGTTTTGTCAGGCAAGAAAATCTGTGGCATACTGACCGAGATGCAGTTAAAAGATTCTGAGATGGATTACGTCGTGGTGGGAGTAGGGATTAATGTGAACACAAGCAGCTTCCCGAAGGAGCTACAGGATACTGCCACATCCCTCTATCTAGAGAGTGGTATAATATTTGACCGAGAAAGATTGATTGAATCAGTTGCGAAATATTTTGATCAATCCTATCGGCAGTTTTTAGAGGCGCAGGATTTGTCGTTTCTAAAAGAAGCATACAATGACATGTTGGTCAATGTCGGTAAAGAGGTACGGGTGTTAGAACCTGGAAATGAATATATAGCTTACGCACAGGGAATTAACTCGGAGGGAGAACTTTTGGTTCACACGAAAGAGGGAGAAGAAAGACGCATTTATGCGGGAGAAGTATCTGTGCGAGGTGTTTATGGATACGTTTAGGAGGAAGTATGTACGAAGAAAAAATAGTGCTGTGTGGCGCGAATTCTTATGAGCAAAAATATTATCTCAATCCAGATTTCGAGACTCTTCCGGACAGCGTAAAGGATGAGCTCAAGGTGATGTGCGTACTATTTACGGAAGATGTAGGGGGAATCCTGACGCTTGTATTTGAAGAAAATGGAGAACTTTGTTTTGAGGTGTCAAATGAAGAGAATGACTTCTTCTTTGACGAAATAGGAAGTCATCTGAAAATAAAAGAACTTCAGAGAACCAAGCAGGAGCTTTTAGAAGCACTGCAGATGTATTACAAGGTATTTTTCTTGGGGGAGGAAGCTTAATGCTATTAGTAGTTGATGTTGGAAACACACATATCACATTGGGTGTGTTTGACGGAAAAGAATTAAAAGCGACGTTTCGCGCGACGGCAAAGCAACCTAGAACGTCGGATGAATACGGAATACAGCTTTGTGACATGTTAATGCACAGAGGATTTGATGTGAAGGACATCGAGGATGTCATTGTTTCTTCGGTTGTTCCAGATGTCATGCATTCACTAGGAAGTGCGATTATCAAGTATTTTCATGTAAAACCGATTGTGCCGAGCACTTTGGATATGGGGCTTAAGATTAACACTGAGCATCCGAAGGAAATCGGTCCTGACCGTATTGTAGATGCAGTAGCGGCCTATGAGAAATATGGTGGTCCTGTGATTGTGGTGGATTTTGGTACTGCAACGACTTATGATATTGTGACGGCGGATGGCGTGTTTGAAGGCGGTGTTATTTCGCCGGGTATCAGAACCTCAGCGAGAGCACTTTGGGGCGGAGCTGCAATGCTTCCTGAGATTGAGATTCGCAAGCCAGAGTCAGTTGTAGCAAAAGAGACTGTATCCAGCATGCAGGGGGGGTTGGTCTTTGGATACATCGGGCAGACTGAGTATATTGTAAATAAACTAAAGGCAGCAGGCTATCCGGATGCAAAAGTAATTGCAACCGGCGGACTCGGAAATATTATCGTACCGGAGACAGATGTAATTGACATCTATGACCCAATGTTGACACTAGAAGGTCTTCGCATGATTTACGAAAAGCACAAAAAGGCAGAAAAATAGAATGAAGAAGTTGAAGATAGGAAATGTTGAACTTGCAAATTCATACATCTTAGCACCTATGGCAGGCGTAACAGACCTGCCATTTCGCTTGCTATGCAAAGAGCAGGGCGCCGGACTTCTCTGTATGGAGATGATAAGTGCAAAAGCAATACAATACAATAATAGAAATACAAAAGCTCTTTTAGAGATTCATCCGGAGGAAGAGCCGGTTTCGCTTCAACTCTTTGGCTCAGACCCGGAGGTCATCAGCGAGATTGCAAAGCGCATCGAAGAACTTCCATTTGCGATACTAGACATTAACATGGGATGTCCGGTACCAAAGATCGTACGAAACGGAGAAGGCTCAGCGCTTATGAATCAGCCAAAGCTTGTTTATGAGATTGTAAGTAAGACGGCCAAAGCGATTCAAAAGCCTGTCACAGTAAAAATTCGAAAAGGATTTAACGAAGAGAGTATAAACGCAGTGGAAATTGCAAAGATTATCGAAGATGCAGGTGCGGCAGCAATCGCAGTGCATGGAAGAACGAGAGAACAATACTATTCCGGAAAAGCAGATTGGGATATTATACGTCAGGTAAAAGAGGTAGTTTCCATACCGGTAATCGGAAATGGCGATGTTGTGTCGGGAGAGAGCGCGCTTGCAATGATGCGTGAAACTGGGTGCGACGGCGTGATGATTGGACGAGGTGCTCAGGGCAATCCTTGGATATTTTCAGAACTTGTGGAGTATGAGAAGACTGGAGTGATGCCGGCGAGACCGAGTAATGAGGAACTGAAAGAGATGATGCTTCGTCATGCGAGACTTCAAATACAGTATAAAGGAGAGTATCTGGGGATTCGCGAAATGCGCAAACATGTATCATGGTATACGACAGGGCTTCCCAACTCGGCGAAACTTCGCGGGGAAATAAATGCTGTTGAATATTACGAGGAATTGGAAAAATTGCTGGAGAATCGACTTTCAGTTTAGCATGAAGCCCGAATTCGCTACGTTATTTCTACTTTGGCAGAGCGACATATGTCAAGTATTAGTAGCATTGCTAAAATGAAAAAAGATTGACATTAATTCCCGATTCATGTATAATGTTGAAATTGTGAGAATAGATTGATTTATCGAGGAATCGAGAGTAAATATATCAGGAAAAATATGTCAGAAAGGAAGTACGAAACATGACAGCAAAGAAAACCATTCTTACTTACACAGGACTCAAAGCATTGGAAAATGAACTTGAGGAACTGAAGGTAGTAAAACGTAAGGAAGTGGCTCAGAAAATCAAAGAAGCCAGAGAACAGGGAGACTTGTCAGAGAATGCAGAATATGATGCTGCAAAGGATGAGCAACGCGATATTGAAGCGCGTATTGAAGAGATTGAAAAGATTCTAAAGAATGCGGACGTGGTAGATGAGGAAGAAGTGGATCTTGACAAAATCAGCGTTGGTTGCACGGTAGTGTTGTATGATGTAGAATTCGAAGAAGAAGTAGAATACAAAATTGTAGGTTCTACAGAAGCGAACAGCTTGGCAGGCAAGATTTCCAATGAATCTCCACTTGGCGCGGCATTACTCGGTAAAGGCATCGGAGAAGAAGTTTCCGTAGAGACACAGGTCGGAATAATGGAATATAAGGTATTGAAGATCGACAGAAGCATCTAATTACAGTAAATGAGGAGGAAGAGACATGGCAGAACAAAATAATGTACAAGTTCAAGAACCAGACTTGAATCAATTAAGAAAAGTGCGTCGTGAAAAATTAGCAGAATTGCAGGCAAATGGGCAGGACCCATTCCAAATTACAAAATATGATGCAGACGCGCACAGCCAATCCATCAAAGACAATTTTGAGGAGATGGAAGGTAAAAAAGTATCAATCGCAGGACGTATTATGTCCAAACGTGTGATGGGCAAAGCTTCATTCTGTCATGTTCAGGATTTAGAAGGAACCATTCAGTCATACGTTGCAAGAGACTGCGTCGGTGAAGAAGAATACAAGGCATTCAAGAGAATGGACATCGGTGATATCGTTGGTATCAAGGGTGAAGTGTTCCGCACAAAGATGGGAGAGATATCTATCCACGCTGAGGAAGTAACACTTCTTTCTAAGAGTCTTCAGATTCTTCCGGAAAAATATCATGGTCTTACCAACACAGATTTGCGTTACCGTCAAAGATACGTTGACCTTATTATGAATCCGGAAGTAAAGGATACATTTATCAAACGTTCTAGAATTGTAAGCTCTATCAGAAGATATTTAGACGGACAAGGTTTCCTTGAAGTAGAGACACCAATGCTTGTATCAAATGCAGGTGGTGCAGCAGCAAGACCGTTCGAGACACACTTTAATGCATTGGACGAAGATTTCAAACTTCGTATTTCACTTGAGTTATATTTAAAGAGATTAATTGTAGGCGGTTTGGAACGCGTTTACGAAATCGGACGTGTATTCCGTAACGAAGGTCTTGACAGAAGACACAATCCGGAATTCACATTGATGGAATTATACCAAGCATACACAGACTATCACGGCATGATGGACTTAA
Organism: Tyzzerella sp.; assembly: GCA_017416155.1. GTDB lineage: Bacteria > Bacillota > Clostridia > Lachnospirales > Lachnospiraceae > Faecalimonas. Next base: position 83,080 of record JAFQDE010000010.1, on the reverse strand, counting down.
CAGAGAACATGTTCCGTCATGTGGCACAGGAAGTTCTTGGTACAACAACAATCGTTTATAATGGCGTAGAGATGGATCTTGGAAAACCATTTGAGAGAATCACTATGATTGACGCTGTTAAGAAATATGCAGGCGTTGATTGGAATGAGATTCATACATTAGAAGAGGCAAGAGCAATTGCTAAGGAAAAACATGTGGAATTTGAGGAACGTCATAAGAAAGGCGATATTCTTAATTTGTTCTTCGAGGAGTATGTTGAAGAACACTTGATTCAGCCTACATTTGTAATGGACCATCCAATCGAGATATCTCCGCTTACAAAGAAGAAACCGGAGAATCCGGAATATGTAGAACGCTTCGAGTTCTTCATGAACGGCTGGGAGATGGCAAACGCTTACTCAGAGCTTAACGATCCAATCGATCAGAGAGCACGTTTCAAAGACCAGGAAGAACAACTTTCTCAGGGAAATGAAGAAGCGAACACAACCGATGAAGATTTCTTAAACGCATTGGAAATCGGTATGCCGCCTACAGGTGGTATCGGTTACGGAATCGACAGAATGTGTATGCTGTTCTCAGACAGTTCGGCTATTAGAGATGTATTGTTGTTCCCAACGATGAAATCAGAATAATAAAGTAATAAGAAGAGGATATTTTCTAAAGAAATTTAGGAAATATCCTTTTTGACGTTCTGCTGCCACTCCATTGATTCCATATTTTGGTTGTTGTTTTTTGGGATAAAAAAGATATAATGTAGATTGTTCGCTTCAATGCGGACTTTCTTTAAAACGAACGGTTAGTCAAAACTAACCACAGAAAGGGGCGTGTATCATTATAAAAAAATATTTATCAACGATACTCTTGGGAACCTTGCTGTTAATCATATCCATCTGGTCACTGTTTGTTGGTGTGATTGATATTGATATAAGTGCGCTGTTATCAAGTGGGGAAGGGATGGAACTAAAAATATTTCTGTTTAGCAGAATTCCGAGATTGCTTGCGATTTTGTGTACTGGCGTGGGAATGAGTGTTGCAGGTTTAATTATGCAGCAGCTTTGTATGAATAAGTTTGTATCTCCAAGTACAGGTGCAACGATTCAGTCTGCGCAGTTTGGTATTTTATTGTCTCTTGTGTTTGTTCCCGGAATCGGATTGTGGGGAAGAGTGTTGTTAGCATTTGGACTGTCGATTTTAGGGACCTGGATTTTTGTCTGGTTCGTTCAGAAGATTCAATTTAAGAATACGGTACTGGTACCTTTGATTGGAATTATGTTCGGAAATGTTTTGGGTGGTATCACAAGTTTTATCGCTTATAAATTTGAAGTGACACAGCAGTTATCCACATACTTTGTTGGTTCTTTCTCTCTTATCATCAAAGGAAACTATGAGCTAGTTTGGTTAGCTGTTCCGCTCGTAATCATCGCATTTATTTTTGCAAATTATTTTAACATCGTGGGTATGGGAAAAGATTTTTCTCAGAATCTAGGCGTGAACTATAAACTGGTACTTTTCCTTGGGCTGACGATTGCGGCTATGATTACAGCGAGTGTTGTGACGATTGTGGGACAAATTTCTTACATTGGTCTCATTATTCCTAATATTGTTGCACTGTTTAAGGGGGACAAAATAAGAGGAACGTTAATAGACACTGCGCTGCTCGGAGCGCTATTTGTTCTGGGTTGTGATGTGATTGCACGAAGTGTGATTATGCCTTATGAACTTCCAATCGAATTAATCGTTGGTATTATTGGGAGCCTCTTGTTTATTGCAATGCTGATTTATAAACTCAATCATGGAAAAAAAGCCATTCGTTTGAGGAAAGCGAAGGAGGGAACTTGCTGTGAATAAGAAAATAATCATCCTCTTAACTCTTGTGATTGGAGTCTGTGCGGCGTATTTGTTCATTCATTCTCACCCTGAAAATCCAAAATTGTTTCGGTATATATTATCGCTCCGTATACCGACGTTGGTGGTGATGATGATAGCTGCCTTTTCTATTAGTAGCGCTTCACTGATCTTTCAATCCATCATCAATAACCGTATCGTAACACCATGCTTATTGGGTATGAACGCCATGTATACTTTGGTGCATACGGCGGTGATATTTGTGGTAGGTTCAGGAAGCATTTTAGCAACGAACGCAAACTTGTCTTTTACAGTAGACTTGATTGTAATGTCGGTTGTTGCAACATTTGTCTATTCCTTTATGTTTGAAAAGACAGGAAACAATGTGCTCTATGTATTGCTGATTGGTACGGTGCTTGCCTCTTTCTTTGGAAGTATTCAATCCACAATGATACGTGTGATGGACCCGAATGAGTATGATGCACTTCTGACTACCCTAGTTGCGGACTTTAATAATATCAATGTGGAAGTAATTTACTTTTCCTTGATACTGCTGGTAGCATTAACGATTTTCCTATGGAAAGATTTGAAGCTACTAGATGTTATTACACTTGGAAAAGCTCAGGCGATTAACCTTGGTGTGGATTATGACCGGACTGTACGTAGACTTTTGCTTGGTGTCGTTCTTTGCATTGCGGTTGCGACAGCTATGGTTGGCCCGATTTCCTTCCTTGGTTTGATTATTGCAAATCTAGCAAGACAACTTTTAAAAACCCATAAGCATAATCACTTGATTTTAGGTTCTGCGCTAATGGGGATGCTTGCTATCATTGCCGGGCAATTCGTTTCTCAGCACATATTTAGTTATGCAGTGCCAATTAGCACGTTTATTACGATCGGCGGCGGTGTTTATTTCCTTTATTTGCTGCTGTTCACAAAAGGAGGAATTTAATCATGACTATTGTTGATTTGAATAAAAAGTATGACGGGAAAAAGGTTGTAAATTCTGTTAGCTTTGAAATTCCAAAAGGAAAGGTATTATCATTGATTGGCCCAAATGGTGCCGGGAAATCTACGGTTATGGGCATGATTTCCAGGTTAATTGCGAAAGATTCGGGCGTAATCCATTTCGAGGATAAAGATTTAGCGAAATGGAAAAGCAAGGAGCTTGCTAAGAAACTGGCGATTCTTACACAGCATAATAATATCCAAATGAAACTTACTGTTCGAGAGTTGGTTGCCTTTGGGCGTTTCCCATACTCAGGCAATCGCTTAACAAAAGAAGATAATGAAATGATTGATAAAGCAATCGCATACATGGAGTTGCAGGAATATGAAGATTGTTTTATTGACGAATTATCCGGTGGTCAACGCCAACGTGCCTACATTGCAATGGTGATTGCGCAAGATACAGAATATGTTCTCTTAGATGAGCCGACGAACAATCTAGATATTTACCACGCATCTAATATGATGCGTACAGTACGTCGTTTGTGCGACGAGTTGGGGAAAACAGTGATTCTGGTTTTGCATGAAATCAATTATGCCGCGTTCTATTCGGATTATGTTTGTGCTTTGGTAAATGGTAAAATTGCAAAATTTGGAACGGTAGAAGAAGTAATTAACAAGGAAACACTTGCAGAAATCTATAAGGTTGATTTTGAAATCATTTATGTGGATGGGAAACCACTTTCAGTATTCTATTAATTATAAAAAAGGAGTAAAAACTTATGAAAAAAATGATTACATTTATGATGGTTATGGCAATGGCATTTTGTTTAGTAGCTTGCCAAAAAGCAGAGACAGACGATACTTATGAAAAAGAGACAGTCAAAATAGAGGCTTTGAATGCAAACAAAGAAATGGTTGATCTTGAGGTTCCTTATAATCCAGAGCGTATTGCGATTTTAGATATGCCTGCTCTTGACATTGTGGATGCATTAGGTGTTGGTGACCGTGTAGTTGGTAGTGCAAAGGTTACAATTGAATATTTGACTGATTATAATCCGGATGATTCTGACGGTGCTATTATGAACCTTGGGACTGTAAAAACTGCAGACTTAGAAAAGGTTGCAGCATGCGATCCTGATATTATCTTTATTGGAGGGCGCCTTGCATCAGTATATGCTGACTTGGAAGCAATTGCGCCTGTTGTATATCTGGGTGTAGATTATGAAAAAGGTATCGTAGAAAGCACGAAGGAAAATGCTAAAACGATTGCAACAATCTTTGGGAAAGAAGCAGAAGTGGCTACCATGTTCACGGATTTCCAGCCTCGCATTGATGCTCTCAGTAATATTCTGAAAGGCAAGAAAGTAGTACTTGGCATGTATAATTCTAATGCATTAGGACTTATGGGTACTACATCACAATTAAACCTGATCGTAAATGAACTTGGTGCAATTAACCTTGGCGAATCTGTTGGGGAAGAGGAGAAAGCGGCACATGGGGAAGAAGCATCATGGGAAACAATTATAACCTTGAATCCTGAGTATATGTTTATCTTAGACCGTAGTACAGCGACGGAAGCAGCAGATGCGGGCGTAATGGGTGTGCGTGAAGTGATTGAAAATGAACTTGTGAAAGAAATGGATGTATATAAGGAAGGTAAGATTGTGTACTTCATCGAACATGCAAATGTTTGGTACACTTCTACAGGTGGTGTTCAGGCGTTAGATGTGATGTTGGCTGATCTTGAAAAAAGTTTAATAAAATAATTAGTTACAACTAACCGAATATGTGTTATAATATAATAAAAGTAATAAATCTTATGGTAAAGGAGGCGTAACATGGGATATTTAAAAGGTAAAACAGCGATTATTACAGGAGCAGGACGTTCCGTATTAAGTGATGGAAGATGTGGTTCTATCGGATATGGTATCGCGACAGCATATGCGAAAAAGGGAGCCAACCTCGTCATTACAGGACGTAATGTGAAGAAACTCGAAGATGCAAAGGAAGAACTTGAGAGATTATATGGAATCAAAGTTCTCGCAGTGCAGGCAGATGTAAGTGCCAATTCTGACAATGAAGCAGTAGTGGCAAATGTAGTGGATAAAGCAATTGCAGAGTTTGGAAGAATTGATGTGCTAATTAACAATGCACAGGCTTCTGCATCAGGCGTGCCGATTGCAGAACACACAACAGAGCAATTCAATCTTGCAATGTATTCAGGACTCTATGCAGCATTCTATTATATGAAAGCATGCTATCCGTATTTGAAGGAGACACAAGGAACTGTTATTAACTTTGCATCCGGTGCAGGTTTATTTGGAAACTATGGACAATGTTCTTATGCAGCAGCAAAAGAGGGTATCCGCGGTATGTCCCGTGTTGTTGCTACTGAGTGGGCAAAGGATAAGATTAATGTAAATGTAATCTGTCCGCTTGCATGGACAGCTCAGCTTGAGAAATTCGAGAAAGAATATCCGGATGCATTTAAGGCAAACGTGAAGATGCCGCCGGCAGGACATTATGGGGATCCTGAGACAGAGATTGGAAGCGTATGTGTACACTTGGCTTCACCGGATATGAAGTATTTGACTGGAGAGACATTGACACTTGAGGGTGGAATGGGATTAAGACCATAATTTTCAAAAAAGCACATAAAAGGTTTCAATTTGGAGATATTATAAATGAATTTTCAAAATGGAGCGTAAGACAATGGTTATTATCAATGGCAGAATCTTTCCAATGGAAGGAAAAAATATAGAAAATGGGTATGTGCGTACAAAGGATAAAGTGATTGAGGACATAGGTGATATGTCCTCTTTTCAATTGCAAAAAGACGAAGCAGTGTTAGATGTGCAGGGAGCATGGGTGATGCCGGGTATCATCGATGCCCACTCCCACATTGGAATTACGGAGGAGAAGTGGGGGATTATTGCCGATGACTGCAACGAGCAGACGAATCCGGTGACGCCGACTCTCCGTGCGATTGATGCGGTCAATCCGATGGATCCCGGGTTTCACGAAGCAATTGAGGCCGGAATTACTTCGGTTATGGTAGGCCCTGGAAGTTCCAATGTAGTTGGGGGACAGTTTGCTTTTATGAAGACGCAGGGAAGATGTGTAGACAATATGATTGTAAAATTCCCGGCAGCGATGAAGGTGGCATTTGGTGAAAATCCAAAGACTTCATATGGAGATAAAGATCAGTCGCCGGCGACAAGAATGGCTATCGCAGCAATACTTCGAAAAACGCTAACGGAAGCTGTGCAGTATAAAAATGATAAAAATGCCGGCAATCTGAATCAGGAAGATTTCGACATGGAACCGTGGATTCCGGTTTTGAATAAAGAGATTCCAATGAAGGTCCATGCACATCGTGCAGATGATATTCTAACAGCGATTCGTATTGCGAACGAATTTAACGTGGATATCACAATTGACCACGGGACAGAAAGCCATTTAATAGTCGATGAGGTAAAAAAGTCCGGTTTCCCGGTGATTGTAGGGCCGGATTTGACTTCCAGGTCAAAGATTGAAGTCAAGAATATGAATTTTAAGACAAATAAAGTGCTGCATGAAGCGGGAGTTCTGTTTGCCATTACAACCGACCATCCGGTAACGATGGTACAATATCTGCCAATCTGCGCAGGACTTGCTGTAAAATGTGGGCTTCCGATGGAAGAGGGATTAAAGGCGATCACAATCAATGCGGCGCGCATTTGCAGGGTAGATGATAGAGTTGGAAGCCTTCAAAAAGGAAAGGATGCAGACATTGCCATTTTTTCCGGCAATCCAATGGAAATTTTTACCAGAACATTATATACCATCATTGACGGAGAGATTATTTACACATACTAATTGGGCGAAACGCAATTTCTTTTAGAAGGGAGTTTTATTATGGATACAAACAAACATCTTGCAATTGCGTCCGTTCCGATTCAGGAGTGGAAAACGGTCTATGATGAAGAGCAGGCGTTTAAAGCGGGAACCATATTTCCGGAATTAAACAAGCCGTTTTTCGTGACGGCAACGGACAGTGATACACCGAATGCCAAGTTAGAGTTAAATCGTGAGCAGACAATGATGCAGCAGATTCAGCAGACAGCATTTGTGGTAGATGATTTGCGACTTTATCTCGACACACATCCAGATGATAAAAATGCATTGAGCTTGTATAAGGAAACCTTAAAACGAAAAATTTCTTTAATGAGGGAGTTCGCCTTACAGTTCTATCCTTTAGCAGAAGTATGCGTGGGTGTAATCTACAAGGAGAATCCGGATTCGGACTGCTATTGCTGGCCGGAGGGACGGATTCCATGGGAAGGAGTGTGTAGCTAATGTGGGTATATGAGAAACGATTACAGTATCCGGTAAACATCACAAAGACCTGCCCGAAGACAGCGCAGCTTATTATTAGCCAGTACGGCGGTCCGGACGGTGAATTAGCAGCTTCCCTGCGATATCTGTCACAGCGTTACACGATGCCGGACAAGCGTGTGGGCGGACTTCTCACAGATATTGGTACAGAAGAACTTGCGCACATGGAGATTATCTGTGCGATGGTATATCAGCTGACTAAGAACCTGACACCGGAGGAAGCGAAAACAGCAGGATTTGATGCCTACTATATCGACCATACGGCAGGCATTTGGCCGCAGGCTGCAGCCGGCATCCCGTTTACAGCGAAAGAGTTTCAGTCAAAGGGTGATGCCATCACTGACTTGACAGAGAACCTTGCTGCAGAGCAGAAGGCGAGAACGGTATACGATAACCTCCTGCGTGTTATCACCGACCCGGAAGTTCGCGATCCGCTGAAGTTCTTAAGAGCAAGGGAGGTTGTGCATTTTCAAAGATTTGGAGAGGCGCTGGAACGAACGAAAGACTCATTAGATGCAAAGAATTTCTACTATACAAACCCTGAGTTTGACAAAGGAATTCTTTCATAGAAAAGGGGATTCACTGCGAATCCCCTTTTGACTATCTTAGAGCTTTTATTTCAATTTACTTAATTTTGATACATTTGCAACGACAATCAAATTCATATCGTCAGTCAATATGGTGTGTGGGTCAATGTCAATGTTGACATCGCCGTTCTGTTTGATTGCAACAACGTTGATAGAATATTTCTTTCTGAGATTTAAATCCACTAAGGTCTTTCCAATCCATTCCGGTCTAACATCGAGTTCAATCATAGACACATCCTTTGAAAGCTCGATGATATCTACAAAACCGGAACTCAACAGATTCTTTGCAAGTCGAGTACCTGACTCTTTTTCCGGAAATACAACTCTATCTGCACCGACACGGCTTAAAATTTTTTGATGCATTTCGTTAGCACATTTGGTAATGATAGTTTTTACTCCAGCCTCCTTGCAGAGCATGGTGGCCATTACGCTTGCTTCCAGATTACTCGCTGTTGCAATAATGACGACATCGATATTGGAAATGCCAAGCTGTTTGATGACTTCCGGTTCTGTAATGTCTGCGCATTTGCATAACGGGATGTCTGCGCTTGCCTCGTTTACAATCTCTTCGTCAGTGTCTACTGCAAGCACCTCCGCACCACTGTCGACCAGTTCTTTTGCGATTGCCCTTCCGTATCTTCCAAGTCCGAATACGGCATATGTTTGATGAATACTCATAATTTCAATTCCTTTCTGCATTCCTAACCGACACTGATTTCTTCGGTAGGGTTTTTGATGATATTTGGATTATCTTTTCTTAAGTTAAATGCAATTGCCAGTGAAATCGGACCGACTCTTCCGAGATACATGGTGGCAATAATAATCAGTTTTCCAAAGGTGTTTAGCATCGGTGTTAGGTTTCTTGTAAGCCCGACGGTCGCAGTAGCGCTCACTGTTTCGTAGATGATATCAAGAGCATGTGCATCTGTCGCGGCCGACAGTAAAACGGTCGAGAGAAACAGAATGGCAAATGAGGTACTCATTACAGCAACTGCTTTGTTAAGCGCCTGCTTCGGAATATTCCTGTGAAACAAAACGACTTCGTTTCTGCTTTTAACGGTAGAAAATGCCGATGCAATCAGCACAGCAAAGGTCACAGTCTTAACACCGCCCGCTGTGCCTACCGGTGAACCACCGATAAACATCAGTAGCAGGGCCACGATAGAAGAGGCGTTGGACAGATTCTGTTGCGGAATCGTCGCGAATCCGGCAGTTCTTGTCGTAATCGATTGAAACAACGCCACTTGGATTTTGTCGAATAACGAATAATCCTTTAAGGTCAGCGGGTTGTTGTATTCAAAAATGAAAAAGGCCAGTCCGCCGCCAATAATTAGGATAAAAGTCATTGTCAATGCAATCTTGCTGTGAAGTGTCATGCTTTGGAAGCATCTCCATTTCTGCTTTTTTGCATTCTTTGTCACGCGCAGGATGTCCCACCATACAATGTAACCAATACCTCCGGAAATAATCAGGAGAGAAGTTACGGTGTTGATAATCGGGTTGGTGGCGTAATCACACAAACTATTTTCTGAGATGATATCAATTCCCGCATTACAGAAAGCGGAAATGGAATTGAATACGGATATCCAGATTCCTTTTGCTCCATATTCCGGGATGAATACCAACATGTATAACAGTGCGCCAATGCCTTCTACAATGAAGGTGCCAAAGATTACTTTTTTTACAAATTTGACCAAACCGGACAAAGTATTGAGATTAAATGCATCTTGAATTAAGAGTCGATTCCCGATACCCATTTTCCTGTGAAGCATTATCATAAATGCAGACATAATCGTGATAATTCCAAGTCCTCCGATTTGAATCAGAATCAGGAGGACGATTTGTCCAAATACACTCCAGGTCGTAACTGTCGGCAGTGTAACAAGTCCCGTCACGCAGGTGGCGGTGGTGGCGGTAAACAAAGCGTCTATATATGGAATCGCCTTTCCGCTCGCAGAACTGATAGGCAGAGCAAGAAGGATGCTTCCTATAAGGATTGCCAAGAGAAAACTCAGCAATATCATTTGCGAGGTGGAGAACTTAAATAAACGTTTCTTTTTCATAACATTTCCTCTGTCTAATATAAGTATTTTTATTGTATCTCTAGTAAGGCCTGTTTGTCAATTTGTTGTAAAAATGTTATGTCTAGGAAACATGCGAAAGAAGGATAGCAAATTCGTAAAAAAAGGAGTATAATAGAATTTAACAAAAGCAAGCGATGCAAGGAGGTAGTCATGTCTTATAAAATTTTAAAGATAGATCCTTATTTGGCAGATTATGAAGAAGATATCAATCTTCGAATGAATTTGTACAAAAACAAAAGAAAAGACCTGTTGGGGAAGATAAAAAACATTGTGGATTTCGCCAACGGACATAAGTACTTCGGTTTTCATCGCACTGAGACTGGGTGGGTATACCGCGAGTGGGCACCGGCTGCCGAGGCAATGTATCTGACCGGGGATTTTAATGGATGGGAGGATATGTCCTGTCCGATGGAAAAACTGAACAACGGTGTTTTTGAAGTGCATCTCAAAGGTGAAAAAGCGCTTCAAGTAGGACAAAAGGTTCAGGCAATCGTGATTCATAACGGAGAGATGCTTCGACGAATTCCATTGTATGCGACGAGAGTTGTACAAGATCCTGATACATATTTGTGGTGTGCGGAGATAGAAGACACGTTTTCGCATTTTTCATGGACAGACGATGGTTTCAAACCATCTAAGACACCATTCATCTACGAATGTCATATTGGTATGGCACAGGATAAATATGATATCGGAAGTTACGATGAATTTCGTGAAAATATCTTACCGCGTATTAAGAAGTTAGGTTATAACACCATTCAGATTATGGCGATTATGGAGCACCCATATTACGGCTCCTTTGGATATCAGGTATCGAATTTTTTTGCGGCATCATCGCGTTATGGTACAAGCAAAGCGCTGAAAGCGCTCGTAAACGCGGCACATGAGATGGGAATTGCAGTTCTCTTAGATGTGGTTCATTCCCATGCGGTCAATAATACGAATGAGGGATTAAATGAATTCGACGGAACGGTTTATCAGTTCTTCCATGAAGGAGAAAAGGGAAATCACAGAGAATGGGGGACAAAACTCTTTAATTATGGTAAGAATGAGGTGCTTCACTTCCTGCTTTCAAATCTGAAATACTGGATGGAGACATTCCATTTTGATGGCTTCCGTTTTGATGGAGTCACCTCCATGTTATATCACGACCATGGACTTGGAAGTGCATTCAGCAACTATGATATGTATTTTTCTATGAATACGGATACAGAAGCAGTTACTTACCTGCAACTTGCCAATGAACTGATTCATAAGTTTAACCCGAATGCTATTACAGTAGCAGAGGATATGTCAGGAATGCCGGGTATGTGTCTTAAGATATCAGACGGAGGTATCGGATTTGACTATCGCTTGTCGATGGGAGTTCCAGACCTTTGGATTAAGACATTAAAAGAGTGTAAAGACGAAGACTGGGATGTACTGAGACTATGGTATGAACTGATTGGCCGTAGACCGCAGGAAAAGAACATTGGCTATGCAGAATCCCACGACCAGGCGCTGGTGGGAGATAAGACGCTCATGTTCCGTCTCTGCGATGCAGAAATGTATAACGGCATGATGAAGTTTGGCGGCAATCTGGTGGTAGACCGAGGAATTGCACTTCACAAGATGATTCGACTTCTCACGGCATCCTTGGCAGGAGAAGGATACTTGAATTTCATGGGAAATGAATTTGGCCATCCGGAGTGGATTGATTTTCCGAGAGAGGGAAATAATTGGAGTTACCACTACTGCAGACGTCAGTGGAGCCTCGTGGATGATGACAAATTAAGGTTTAGCGAACTGAATGCGTTTGATGAGGCAATGGTACATTTGCTTCAGAGCGAAAAGATTTTGCAGAAGCAGGCGGAGAACCGATGGATGCATCAGGATGATAAAATGCTCATTTACAACAAAGGAAATGTAGTATTTATCTTCAACTTCCATCCGGAAAAATCTTTTGATGGATATTTTATTCCTGTACCGAAGGAAGGTAAATATGAGGTGATTCTCACTAGTGATAACGGTGAGTTTGGCGGACCGGAGAGAGTGGACAAGGAATATATTTACAAGGCAAAGAAGACGCCGGAGGGCTGGTATGGATTCCAGTGTTATGTGCCGTCGAGATGTGCAATTGTATTGAAGAAGAAGTAATAATAATGGCGAGATTCACATACTTTTGTGAGTCTCGCCTTTTTGAACAAATTTATATATCTGCATTCTGTTTTGCATATTCTTCGTAGAGCCAAAGGAACTTGAGTGCATTTGCCTCTTTTGAAGGTACCAATTCATAATAGTGCTTCTGTGCCGTGAATACAAGGCCACGACGACCATGAATGGACATATCGCTGATTTCGCTAAGTGGTATCTCTCTGTCACCACAAATTAAGGATGCTCGGGAGAGAGTCACAGGGCCTTCGGCAACCAGTGTTTCCACATGCTTCTTTACAGTAATCATGCGACCACCTGATGCAGTATATACCACGTCTGTCTTGGCGATGTTCGCCACTTCTAACCGTTGCCAGTCAGAGATTTCCTTGACGGTCTTAAATCTACTTCCTTCCAACATACCATATTCATTATATGTAAACGAGAGATCACATGCAGAACATGTTACTTTATTATCAGATGTCTGTATAGTGTCAATGTTGCCGCATTTCGGACATATAAACAGAAGGTTTTCCATATATTTTGCAAGGTCTTTGCCAGTATATTTTTTCGGTTCCTGCAATTGACGTTCGTAAGCATTTTCGCACAAGTCGCGATTGATAGCTTCATTTATTTCGTCTACAGTCATCTCTTGTAGCTGTTCCTTTGTATAGATATTAACCGGTGCACCGTGTACATAGCCTTTACGAGTATTGGATTGACTCCAACGTGGGCTTGCAAAGTAACCACCGACAATTTTATATGTAACCAGACCACAACCTGCCTTTTTTACCATTTTTCCGGTAGAAGGAAGAATCGGACCTGTGACACCATCCCAAGTGCGGGCACCTTCTGCAAAGAGAGCCACATTCTTCTTATCTTTAACTTTTTTAAATACGTCAATGACAGTCGAGGCGGCTATGGAACCTTTGTAACGCCAGATCGGTGCAAATGCGAAATTGATTAGTGTGGATAGAAAATTCCATCGTGCCACATGCTCACTAGCAATATAGTGCATGAATTTCGAAAAACTCATGGATACAAAAATTGGGTCATAATCTGTAGTGTGATTGGAGAGCACAATGTATGTCTCCGGAAGATTTTTTGCCTTCTCGTAGGTATAACCAAACTTTATCTTTAGATAAGGGTATACCAATGGACGAAGGATGCTCCATATTATTTGATGCTTCATATTGTACACCTCTATAAAAAACTTAACTATAGTTTATAACAAAAGTATGATTTAAGCAATGAGTTTTCTCAACAATAGTTGACGAAAATGATAGGCAAGATTATAATTAACAGGAGTGAAAAGTTGTATCATAAAGTTGTTACATATGAGGAGGAAATTTATGAATTACGCATCCAGTTGGGATTTTACTATGGCAAATTACGATGCAGTTTGGGGCTTTTTGGTTCAGCTAGGATTGTTGCTTTTATTTTTAATGTTAGGAAATATTCTTGGAAGGACAGTTCCGTTGTTCAGAAAGTGTCTGATTCCATCTGCACTGTTGGGCGGGGCGCTTCTGTTAATTGTTAATTTGATTACAAAACAGTTTGGGCTGGTACTAGTTGATAATCGGCTCATGCAGGTTATTACATATCATTGCCTGGCTATTGGTTTTGCATCCATGTCCTTAAAAACAGAGAAAAGTACACATAGGACCAATAAGGTTCAGGTTCTGGAATTTGGTGCCTTGCAGGGAGGATGTTATATGCTGCAAGCTTTTGTGGGGCTTGGAATCACCTTGGTTCTTTTTCTATTGACTCGTCATGGGGATCAGGTTATTTCGTATATCTGTGGTTTGATTTTGCCGTTGGCATATGGACAAGGACCGGGTAATGCATTGAGTTGGGATATTAATTTTACAAATACTCCGGCTGCACAGTTTGCGGGCAATGGCAGTTTTGGATTATCTTTGGCATCGATAGGCTTCGTTGTGGCGTCTGTATTGGGAGTGTTGTATATTAATATTTATAAAACGCGTGGGGAACTTTACGTTCGCAAGGCCAGAATAGATGGCGATGCGATTGATTTAACTAATCCAAGTGGACAGGAGATTCCAGATAGTGAATCGGTAGATAAATTTACGATTCAGGCAGGCTTTGTGGCTTTGTCCTATGCGCTTTCTTTTGGATTTATGTATTTACTGGGCATTCTTTCTGACTTTACAAACAGTATTGCATGGGGCTTTAACTTCTTGTGGGCTTCTTTATTTGCCATGTTGATTAAAGTGGTCGTGAAACAGTTGCGCAAGAAAAATCTGATGCATCGAGAGTATATTAATAATTATCAGATGGATCGTATATCAGGATTTTCTTTTGATTTGATGATTGTTGCAGGTGTAGCAGCTATCGAAATTAATGATATCAAGAATTATATTATACCGGTATTGATTCTTAGCGTGACAGGTGCAGTAATTACTTATATTTACATCCGTCTTGTATCCAAAGAATGTTTCAAAGGATTTGAACATGAAATGTTCCTGATGTGTTACGGTACTCTGACAGGGACTGCATCAAACGGAATGATTCTGATGAAGGAGATTGACCCGAGTCTGCGGACTCCTACATCTAGTTTATACATTCTTTCCAATTTTCCTGCCATGGTAATGATTGCACCATTATTGTTTTTGTTGAGCTTTGCGGCAGGTTCTCCTAAGAATGCTGTGATTGCTTGTACTATTTTCTTTGTGTTATGGCTTTCATATACTATATATTTGTTCCGCAGAAAAATTTTAAAGAAGAAGTACAAGAATGTTGATGCAATTGTTTGGGTGGATGATAGTACATGTATTTGATATCTATTTATTTTGATGAAAAGACGAATCGCAGGATTCAGCAATATATAGATAAAGTGGCCGAGTGCACCGGAAATACCTTTATGTTGGATGGAAGTGTACCACCGCATATTACGATTTCGGCATTTGAGACGCAGAATGAGAAGGCTGTAATTGATGCGCTTGAGCGTGCGGTGGCAAGATTAAGACAAGGTACATTAGAGTGGGCTTCGGTTGGGCAGTTTTTTCCGTATGTGATTTTCTTAATTCCGGTTCTGAACGAGTATTTGCATGAAATCTCTGCGATAGTGAATGATGAACTTTCGAATACGAATGGGATTAAAATCAGTCCATACTACCGACCATTTCAATGGCTACCTCACACGACGATAGCAAAGAAACTCACAAAAGAGCAGATGCAGACCGCGTTCGAGGTTCTGCAGAATAGTTTTGGAATGTTTGAAGGTGAAGTGGTAAGAATAGGGCTTGCAAAACCAAACCCACATCATGACATTGCGACGTGGGAATTGAGGTAAAGAATGGGAGATAGCACATCTACGATGTGCTATCTCCCCGTTTGATTAAATCGCATATATAACAATTCCACTTACAGCCGCAACTGCAATCAGCATAATCGGAGAAATTGCTTTTTCTTTCAATTTTTTGTAAATAAACATTGCGATAATAATAACTGCCATAATCACAAATGACTGCCAGTTCTTTGGTATACTCAAGCCTTCAGCAAACGCATTTTCGATAATCATGTGAAGACCAGTTGCCAAGATAATACCGATAATACATGGTTTGATTCCGTTCAAAACTCCTTGTACATAAGGGCTCTTCAAGAAGTTTTTCAGTATCATAGAGAGAACCAGGATGATAATAAATGCAGGCAGGCAAACGGTAAATGTGGCAAGTACAGAACCTAGAATTCCACCTACTTCATTTCCGATATAAGTGGCAGTATTAACCATAATCGGACCTGGTGTACTTTCACTGATAGCTAATAGGTAGGCGAATTTTGATTCCGCCACCCAACCGTTTTCCATAACCACTTCTCGGATAACGGGAATAGCACCATAAGCACCGCCGAAGGAGAAGAGTCCGACTTTTAAAAATCCTAAAAACAAATCTAAGTAAATCAAACTTACACCTTCTTTCCTTCTTTGATTTTCTGAATCTGGCTGAAAATTGCACCAACCACACCTGCAATCAGAAGCATGTAAATGGTTGAAAAGTTCCAGCCAAAGAAGTTAATTGCCAACATAAGCAAGCATGCGACGATAAGTATCGCAATGGTAAATGCGTTCTTCTCCATTTTTTTATATAAATTGTAGCCGGCGCGAAGGATGATGATGCCGACACCAACTTGAATTCCTTTGAAAGCATTTGCAACAATCTCAATTTCCAATAAGTTGTTGAAGAAAGATGAGATTAAATAAATAATCACAAAGGATGGGAGTACCACTCCGAAGGTTGCAGCAATGGAACCTAGGATTCCACCCTGTGCGTATCCAGTGTAGGTCGCGCAGTTGATGGCGATTGGTCCCGGTGTGGATTCTGCGATGGTAAGCACGGTTGCGAATTCATCGTCTGTAATCCATTTCTTTTTGTCCACACATTCGTCCTGCACGATGGCAATCATGCCATAACCGCCACCAAAGGTGAAGAGGCCGATTTTGGCAAATGTATAAAATAATTTGAATAACATAACTTGATTCCTTTCTCTGGTATTCGAGGGGCCATGACAAGTTATGGTTGTCTGTGGCCTGCTTGAATAGTATAACATATTTTTCCAACAAGTTAAGTAAAAATATTGACTTTATGAAATTTGCGTAGTAAACTGAGGAAGACAATTGAAGGGGCGCTGGTAATTGATCCGGCTGAGATGGGATGTGGTCATCCTAAACCCGAGAACCTGATCTGGATAATGCCAGCGTAGGAAGCGAGAAATGAGAAGACTATTAAATACCTAGGCTGAGGCCTAGGTATTTTTTGTTGGAATGGGTATCAAAACGTATAACATGGAGCTCCATACCCAGAAGTAAGCAAAAAATCTTCAATTCCGGTGGTTTTATGGCGTGATTTTCTATAGGATAGCCTTTAGGCGCATGAAATACCCACAATTTTTAAAAAGTGTGGGTATTGCAGAGGGGAATAGGGCAAATTCTAGAAAGTATCTAAATTAGGAAACAGGTCGCAAGTCAAAACAGAAAAAGGAGAAGCAAATTATGAACGCAAGTGTAGCAATTCAAGTTCTGCCGAAGGCAGAGAATGATGAAGAACTTATTCGCATCGTGGATGAGGTGATTGATTACATCAAATCCACTGGTCTAAACTACTATGTAGGACCATGCGAGACCTCAATTGAGGGGGATTATGATGAACTTATGGACATTATTAAGGAATGTCAGAAAGTAGCAGTAAGAGCAGGTGCAGAGTCTGTGTCTGCATATGTCAAGATTACATACCGTCCGGAAGGAGAAGTACTGAGCATTGAAAAGAAAGTTACCAAACATCACCAGTAGTATCTGGTCATGTTCCGCAATTGTATTGATTTTAATCGTGTGGCAGGTGGTTTCATCTGTAGGGTTAGTGGAGAGTTTTATGTTGCCGTCACCAATTCAAGTGATAGAGGCACTTATCATGGAGTTTCCGATTCTGATACAGCATTCTGTCATTACCTTGACAGAAGCATTCATCGGACTCTTGGCGGGAATCTCGCTGGGGTTTCTTGCAGCAGTGTTGATGGATCAATTCGACGGACTCTATAAAGCACTCTACCCGCTGATGGTTTTGACACAGACAATTCCGACAGTTGCCATTGCACCACTCCTTGTATTGTGGTTTGGTTATGAGATGGCACCGAAGGTTATTTTGATTGTGATTACCACGTTTTTCCCAATCGCAGTGGGCCTTTTGAACGGTTTTAAGTCTGCCGATAAGGATTCCATGAATATGCTTCGTGCGATGGGGGCAGGTAGATGGCAAATCTTCCGCCACATTAAGTTTCCAGGCGCAATGTCGGAGTTCTTTGCAGGGGTTCGCATTGCGGCTTCGTATGCAGTTGTGGGCGCGGTGATTTCTGAATGGCTTGGTGGCTTCAAAGGCCTCGGCGTATATATGACACGAGTAAAACAGGCATTTTCTTTTGACAAGATGTTCGCGGTTATCTTTTTGATTTCCGTTATCAGCCTTTTGCTCATGAAAGGAGTCGACTTCTTGCAGAAGAAATGTATGCCTTGGGAAAAGGAGAACTAGATTATGAAGAAGAAAATAGTAGCAGTATTATTAGTAAGTGTAATGATTTTTGCATTGGTTGCATGTGGAACAACAAAGCAGGATGGGGAAAAAGACATTAAAGACTTGGAAAAAATTACATTTGTCTTGGATTGGACACCAAATACCAACCATACAGGACTTTATGTGGCACTAGAAAAAGGATATTTTGAAGAAGCTGGTTTAGATGTAGAAATTGTGCAACCGCCGGAAGACGGTGCAGAAGTACTTGTGGCTTCGGGCAAGGCACAGTTTGGTGTGTCATTCCAGGATTCTATGGCAGCAGCGTTATCAGGAGACAATGCACTCCCGATATCTGCGGTAGCAGCAGTGATTCAGCATAACACATCCGGAATTATTTCCCGCAAAGGTGAAGGAATGGACACGCCAAAGGGGATGGAAGGCCACAATTATGCCACATGGAACGGACCAATTGAGCTTGCAACATTGGAGCAAGTGGTAGAAAAGGATGGCGGAGATTTTTCTAAAATAGAATTGATCCCGAGTACTGTGACCGATGAAGTGTCTGCACTTAAGACAAAATCTGTGGATTCTATCTGGATTTTCTACGGATGGGCAGGTGTCAAGACAGAGTTAGAAGAACTGGAAACAGATTATTTCGCATTTGCAGATATTGACCCGGTATTCGATTACTATACACCGGTAATCATCTCAGGAAATGAATTCTTAGAGGAGAAACCAGATACGGCAAAAGCATTTCTTAAAGCACTGACAAAAGGATATGAGTTTGCAATTGAGAATCCAGATGAGGCAGCAGAAATTCTCTGCAAAGCAAATGCGGAATTAGATAAAGAATTAGTAGAAGCAAGTCAAAAATATTTGGCTGACAAATATCAGGCAGATGCAGAAAAATGGGGTGTTATTGATGCGACCCGTTGGAATAATTTCTACAACTGGCTTAATGAGCAGGATTTGGTAGAGACGGATATTCCGGAAAATACGGGATTCACCAATGATTATCTGCCTGAATAGGAGGGCTTTATGGCAGTTTTGGAAGTAAAGGATATATCCAAGTCCTTTGACGAGGAACAGATTATTAATCACATATCAATTGAACTTCACGAGGGAGAGATTGTCTCCCTTCTCGGTGTCAGTGGCGGCGGAAAGACTACGCTCTTTAATATCATTGCAGGTCTAAGTCTGCCGGATGAGGGAAGTGTGTGGATTGACAATGAAGACGTGACGGGGAAACCGGGCAATGTCAGCTACATGCTTCAGAAGGATTTACTTCTTCCATACCGCACGATTCTGGATAATGTGGCACTCCCACTGATGATTCGTGGGATGAAAAAGAAGGAAGCAAGGGAAAAGGCAGCACCTTACTTTGCCGAGTTCGGACTTGATGGTACAGAAAAGAAGTATCCGGCGCAATTGTCCGGCGGAATGAAGCAACGAGCGGCTTTGCTTCGCACATATCTGTTTTCGAAGAAGGTGGCACTTCTTGACGAACCATTTTCAGCCTTGGATATGCTGACAAAACAGTCTATGCATGAGTGGTATCTGGATGTCATGGAGAAAATCAAACTGTCAACCCTATTTATCACGCACGATATTGATGAGGCGGTATTGCTGTCTGATAGAATCTACTTGCTTACCGGAAAGCCGGGAGAGATTACAAAAGAGATTGCGATTCGGGAGCTGAAGTCGAGAACGCAAGACTTTAAACTGACAGAAGAATTTTTGCAATATAAAAAAGAAATATTAAATCATCTTTCAGGAGAAGAGACCATTTAATGTGGTCTCTTTTTAGGTTGAAAAGTTCTAAGTGATGCTTTAAAATAGTAGATAAGTATTGAGTAATATTTGGAGGAAACAACATGAGAGTTTTAAACGGATATGAACCGGCATCGGTGCTTGGATTTTTCGAGGACATTTGCAACATTCCACACATTTCTTATCATGAGAAAGAACTCAGTGACTACTGTGTTGCATTTGCAAAAGAAAGAGGACTTTATTACGAGCAGGATGAACTTGGTAACGTGATTATTATCGGAGAGGCAACACCGGGATACGAAGATGTGGAACCGATTATTATCCAGGGACATTTGGATATGGTAGGAGATAAAGTTCCGGAATGCACGATTGATATGGAGAAAGAAAGCATCCGCATCATGGTGGATGGAGATTATATTACAGCAGACGGCACAACGCTTGGTGGCGATGATGGCATTGCAGTCGCATACGGCCTTGCACTTTTGGATGCAAATGATATTCCGCATCCACGTTTGGAGTGTGTATTTACCATCTGTGAAGAGACTGGCTTGGAGGGCGCATCAGCAATTGATTTGTCATGCTGTAAGGCGAAGAGACTTCTCAACATCGATTCAGAGGACGAAGGTGTATTCACAGCGGGATGTGCAGGTGGTATGAGAGCCGACTGCAAGATTCCGGTGACAATGACCTCAAAGAGTGGTGTTGTATGCGAGATTAAGACTACAGGATTTCTTGGAGGACATTCCGGAATTGAAATTGACAGAGGTCGTGCAAATGCCAACGTAATGATGGGACGTTTCTTCTTATGTATAAAAGATAAGCTTGCATGTGATGTTGTGAGCATGGCAGGTGGAGTGAAGGATAATGTCATTCCGAAGAATGCAAATGCTACATTTATTGTGGAAGAGGCAAATGTAGATGCCTTGAAAAAAGCAGTAGAAGAATTCAATGCGATGATTAAAGCAGAGTATGGTGTGACGGATTCGAACATTGCAATTGTGCTTGCAGTAAAAGATGTGGCAGAATGCGCAGTTCTTACAGATGCTTCTAAGGAAAAAGCAATCACAGCCCTCAACCTGATGCCAAACGGTGTACAGGCAATGAGCCAAGATTTGCCGGGACTTGTAGAGACTTCGCTCAACATGGGTGTGATGAAGATTGATGCAGAAGGAATTCAGACATGTTTCTCAATTAGAAGTTCTGTTGCAACAGCAAAAGAATATCTCGCAGCAAAACTAGAGCAGATTACGAAGAGCCTTGGTGGGGAGATCTCTTATCACGGGGAATATCCGGGATGGGAATATGCAAGAGAATCAAAACTTCGTGACCTTTGTATCAAAGTATATGAAAAGCAGACAGGTGTGACACCAAAGGTTGAAGTGATTCACGCAGGTTTGGAATGTGGTCTGTTGGCGGATAAGATTGAAGGCTTGGATTGCATCTCATTAGGACCAAACATGAGAGATGTGCACACACCGGATGAAGTGATTAGTATCAGTTCGATTGCAAGAGTGTGGGAGTTCTTGAAGGCGGTTCTTGCAGAAAAATAGAACAAAATAAATACAAAATTTGACAGTTTGGGTGTATAATCAAACTGTCAAATTTTTATGCAAATATGCAAGGATGATAACGATGAAAAATTACTTAATACATGCAAAAAAATATTGGTATTGTTTTTTGCTTGGTCCATTTTTTATGATATTAGAGGCACTTGGCGAAATTATTTTACCATATATTAATGCAAATATCATTAACGAGGGTGTAGTTCGAGAAGACATCGGCTATATCATAAAAAATGGAATCTACATGGCGCTGATAGCTATCTTTATGTTAGTTACCGGAATCCTTGGAGCAAATTTTGCCATTCGAGGTTCGTCGCGATTGGCAGCAGGCATTCGAAAAGATGTATTTGGCAGAATTCAGAAGTTCTCTTTTGCAAATATCGACGAATTTACAACCGGTTCACTGATTACCAGAATTACAAATGATATTACCCATATCCAGCAGTTCAGCCAGACCTTGCTTCGAGGTATGTTTCGAAGCCCGATTATGCTCATTGGTGCGCTTGTCATGTCCTTTGTGTTGGAACCGAAACTGGCTCTTGTTGTTTTTATGATTGTTCCGTTTTTAGCCCTCGCGATTACCATTATTATAAAGACGGCATCACCGCGATATACGACCATGCAGGTGGCGATAGATGGACTTAACAATAGCGTGGGTGAAACCATTACGAATGAAAAGGTCATTAAATCGTTTGTGCGTGAGGAATATGAGATTGGAAAGTTTGCCGTTATCAATGATGCGTTGGTGGAAAAAAGTGTGTCAGCATTGAAGGTCATGCTTTTTATGCATCCGGTGTCGACATTTGCCATCAATTTAACAACACTTTTAGTAATCTGGTTCTCAGGAAAGCCGATTATGGTGGGCGACATGGAAATAGGAACGCTGACAGCATTTATTACCTATCTGTCACAGATATTGATGTCTCTCAACTTCCTTGCAAACATTGTGCTTCAAGGAGCTAGGGCAGCAGCCTCTCACCGAAGAATTCAGGAAGTGATGAACGCAGAAATAGATTTAACTGATGAAAATGCTTCTCATAAGGATAAGGTGGTAGGATATGGGGAGATTGATTTTAAACATGTGAATTTCCGATATTATAAAAAGAACACAGACCATGTTCTAGATGATATTAATCTACATATAAAAGCAGGGGAACTAGTGGGAATTATCGGTTCCACCGGTTCCGGAAAGTCAACGTTAGTTTCTCTGATCTCACGCCTCTATGACGTGGATGACGGAGAGGTCCTGGTTGATGGAGTTAATGTAAAAGACTATGCACTTGAAAACTTAAGAGAGCATATAGCAGTGGTACTTCAGAAAAACACCTTGTTCTCAGGAACAATCGCTGAAAACCTTCGTTGGGGCAAAGAGGATGCAACAGATGAGGAAATCATTCGCGTGGCTCAGATTGCACAGGCAGATTCCTTTATTCGTTCATTTCCAGATGGTTATGAAAGTGATATTGGAAGAGGTGGGGCAAATCTGTCCGGAGGTCAGAGACAGAGACTTTGTATCGCCAGAGCACTGCTTAAGAATCCGAGAATTATTATCTTAGACGATTCGACAAGTGCAGTTGACACGGCTACGGAGGCTTCTATACGAAAGGCATTTCGTGAGCAGCTTGATGGAACAACGAAGATTATCATTGCACAGCGTATAACATCTGTGATTGATGCCGATAAGATTGTCGTCATGGATGGTGGAAAAATTGTAGGTGTCGGCAAGCACGAAGAGTTAATCGGTACTTGCGAGACTTATCAGGAGATCTACTATTCACAGAAAGAGCGCGAGGAGGTGCAGGTATGGATCAGAAGAAACGAGAACGTCTCATGAAGAAATATGAGAATTACACCTCAACACGCAGAAGCCAGGCAACGATGACAATTGGAAGAGGCGGCGGAGCTATGGCAAAAAATGCGATGGGTAAGACCGGAAAGCCGAAAAACGCATGGAGTACACTATGGAAGTTGCTCGGATATATAGCTGAGGAACGGACGCTCTTTATCGTTGCAGTAGTAAGTGCAATCATCCATACATTTGCAATGCTGATTGCCTCTTACATGTTGCGCCCGATTATGAACGCTTTTCTATATTATGACCCAAATGAAACAGATTTGACAGGTCGCGTTCAGGGGCTGATAGGTGGACTCGCAATGATGGCGTTAATCTATGCAGTATCCGTTTTCACACAGTGGTTACAGCAACGGTTGATGCTCACGGTATCGCAGCGTTCTTTACGGAAAATGCGTGCAGATTTGTACGAAAAACTACAGACTTTACCAGTGCGGTATTTTGATTCACATTCCACCGGAGATATTATGAGCCGTTTTTCTAACGACGTGGATTCTGTTGGAAATATGCTGAACACAACATTGATTCAGATTATCTGCGGTGCGATTACGATTGTGGGAACGATTATACTTATGCTTTATACCAATTGGATACTTGGAATGATTACTATTATCATGACACCAATCCTTACGATGGTCAGCCGGGGGATTATGAAATGGGGCAGAAGTGCTTATTCTAAGCAACAGAAGAACCTTGGTATGTTAAATGGATTCGCGGAAGAGACGATTACAGGACAAAAGGTAGTTAAAGTTTTTAACCACGAAGAAACAGCAGTGGAAGAGTTTGAATTTCTAAATGAAGAACTCTGTGAGGCACAGATTCGTGCACAGTTCTGTGCAGGAATCATGGGACCGGCTACGCATCAGCTCTGTAATATTTCCTACGGGATCACAGCATGTGTGGGAGCTATTCTGGTTGTGACAAGAGGATTCGATATTGGTGGACTCACCATATCAGTCAATTATACGAAAAAGTTCAACCGACCAATCAACGAGATTTCCACACAGATGAATACGGTATTCTCAGCGCTTGCAGGTGCAGAGCGAGTGTTTGAGGTGCTTGCTGAAGAGCCGGAAAAAGAGGATGAGAATCTGCAGCCGGTTGACTCAATCAAGGGTCATGTTGTGCTGGATAACGTAAGTTTCGGATACAAACCGGACGTTCAAGTACTACATAACATTTCGCTATACGCCAAACCGGGACAAAAGATAGCATTTGTCGGTTCTACGGGTGCAGGAAAAACAACTGTTACAAATCTACTTTCTCGATTCTATGATATCGCAGAGGGTACAATCACAATCGATGGTGTTCCAATCGAGCAGATAGACCGGAAGTTGCTTAGATCCAACATTGCAATGGTGCTTCAGGACACCCATTTGTTCACCGGAACAGTTATGGAAAATATTCGTTATGGAAGGTTGGATGCCTCAGACGAGGAAGTCATTGAGGCAGCGAAGGTTGCATCCGCACACTCCTTCATCATGAATCTGGAAAATGGATATGATACTGTCTTGGAGAATGATGGTATGAATCTATCGCAAGGTCAGAGACAGCTTCTCAACATTGCGCGCGCCATGATTAGCAAGGCGCCGATACTTGTTCTAGATGAGGCGACAAGTTCGGTCGATACCAGAACTGAGCGTCATATCGAAGAGGGCATGGATGCTCTTATGGAGAATCGAACCACATTTGTGATTGCACACAGACTTTCGACAGTGCGCAAGTCAGATGCGATTATGGTGCTGGAACAGGGAAGAATTATTGAGCGCGGAACCCATGAGGAGTTGGTTGCGTTGGGCGGAAGATATTCAGATCTGTATCATGAGATTGCAGAATTAGATTAAAACATATGTCATTAGAACAAAATAAGAGACAATCAAATGATTGCCTCTTATTTTTTTGCGTCTAAACGTTTCGCCAAATCTACCAATAATAGCAAATCATCAGTTGATAGATGTAATGCATAGTTAACGAGTTGTTGAATCATTTGCGGTTCTGCCACATCTCCATCAAAAAATTCCTTAGGAGTCACGCCAAGGTATTCGCAAATATAAAGAAATTCTGCCATGGACGGCAAAGCCTTTCCGGAAGAAATACTCTGTACATAACTCTTGCTGTGCCCTAAGTCCAAACTCATCTTATATTCGGAAATTCCCTGATTTGTTCTTAGTTGGGAGATTCGGTCTCTAATAAAATTTACGTCCATACATTGACCACCTCTCTGCATACTATTGTACAGTTTATACCGAAGAAATCGGTAATAATCACGATTAAAGTACCGATTTTAGTTGACTTATACCGATTTAAGCGGTATAATCAACGCACAATAGGGAGAAATAGTCACGTGACGACAATGAAGCGTGATTTGCATAAGAAAAGGGGTTTGGTTGTGAAAAAAGTATTCAATATCGCAAAAAATATTTTAGTGTGGATGGTTGTCATTTTAGCTGTATGCATGATGATATTTACCATTATTTCAGTCACCACATTTAATCGAAATGACAGAAGCTTATTCGGATACAAGGCGTATATCGTCACATCCGATTCCATGAGCAAGACTGATTTTGATGCGGGCGATTTGATTCTGGCAAAAGAAGTTGACCCTGCAACAATCAAAGAGGGTGACATTATCACATACATGTCGCAGAATCCGGAGAGCTTTGGAGAGACCATCACCCATAAAGTTCGAAGTTTGACAACAGATGCAAACGGTAATCCGGGATTTATTACATACGGTACAACAACAGATACAGACGATGCGACAATCGTAACTTACCCTTATGTTCTGGGAAGATATGAAAAGGCAATTCCGAATATTGGTACCTTCTTTACATTTCTTAAAACAACACAAGGATATTTTGTATGCATTTTCATACCCTTTATGCTCCTGATTCTTTATCAAGGACTGAATACAATCCGATTGTTCCGTAGATATAAGAGAGAACAACTGCAGGAGATGGAATCAGAGAGAGCAAAGATAGAGGCGGAGCGTGTGGAAAGTGCCAAGATGATGGAAGAGTTAATGGCACTAAAAGAGGAACTTGCTCGTCAGCGAGGAAATGAACAGGCAGAAAGCGAGACACAATAATGGAACAGACAGGGGCTTCATTTGGTTTAGACGTAATCATTGTGATAGTTATTGTGTTTTTAGGATGTATGATTTTGGCTAGATTTGTAAATTGGCTTTTAAGATTTCAAAGAGAATTGAAATTATTAAGGAGTGAAATTGGGAGGACAAAAGGGAGAGAACAGAAATATTGGATTAAAAAAAGGCGAAAACTATGGTTTTCTCTCTTACCATTTGTGCGTTATTAAGGCTTGATATGGGGAGGTGCTAAGATGAAACGCAATGATTTGTTAAAGAAAATATGGAATGTCAGCTCTACATTTTTAGTAGGGCTTTTTGTGCTATGTGCCGTGTTCCTAATGGGCTCAAGATTACTGGGGTATCAGGTGTTCAATGTTATATCCGGCAGTATGGAACCGACCTACAGTGTGGGAGACCTCATCTATGTAAAGGATGTGAATCCTTATGAGGTAGAGGTGGGAACACCGATTACATTTGTATTAAACGAGAATCTGGTAGTGGCCACACATAGAGTTGTGGAGGTGGATGAAGAAAATCAACACTTCTATACCAAAGGAGATGCAAATGATACAGCGGATGCTTCGCCGGTGCATTTTAATAATGTTATCGGAGTGCCGAAGTTTAGCATTCCTTTATTGGGATATGTGTCTGACTTCATTCAGAATCCACCGGGAATGTATATCACAGTAGGAGTTGGATTTGTACTTATTCTAATTGTGTTCTTACCGGATTTCTTTAAAAAGAAGAAGGCAGAGGATGAAGTTGTAGATGAGCAGAAAACAGCCCGGCAGGAATCATATGAAAAGGTTTCGACAGATACAGAAAAATGTATTCTGTGTGGAAATGATACTGGAGTGTTAACTAATCTGCCGGCGGATGCAAGGAAGCATTATATCAATGGCGTGGGGCAGTTGTGTGAGGATTGTTATATCAAGGTAAATGCTTTTAACAAAGAATTACAAAAATAGTGATTTTGAAATCGTGTTTGCTTCTTGGAATTCCGGCAAGCATGATTTTGAAATAAATATCATGAGGGAAAGGAGGATAAAGAGATGAAACTTAATAAGAAAAAAGTGTTGACTGCATCGTTAGCTGTTTCTTTGGTTGCAATTTTATCATTGGGAACATTGGCTTGGTTTAATGATACCAAGAGCGTTACCAACTCATTCAAGGTTGCTACAAGTGAAAATGATACCGATCCTGAATTTTCAGTAAAAGTATCAGAAACAGACCTTGAAGGTAATGAAACAACTACAGGTGTTACATATTATGATGTAATCCCAGGTGATGATATCGCTAAGGATCCTACAATCACAAATACAGGTGATTATACACAATGGATTCGTGTGGCAGTAACATTGAATAAGGCAGGTGGCTGGAAAGCAGCAGGTGGCTCTCTTGTTTTCACGGAGTTATTTGAGGGTTCTAGCTATGGCTTGGCTGCTAATGTTGGGACAGATATAACTAGCAAATGGCTTCTGGTAGAAGATGAAGTGGCTGTTCAAGATGACAAGGCTACATGGTATCTCTATCTTAACAGAGAACTTCCGGCAGGTAGTGATGAGGTCTTATTTACAAACGTAAATATTCCTACAGAGTTCACTCAACAGGAAATGGCTGAAATCAATAATGAGTTTGATATTGTTGTGTCAGCTGATGCATTACAAAGAGATAATACAGGCGATAATGCAGTCGAGGCGTTTGCTTATGTTAACTGGACAGCCGGAACAGCATTTGTTGATGAAGACTAGTTAGTTAAGACAGATTTAATTGGAGGAAATGAAAATGAATAACAAAAAAAGCACAAAACGTGCACTTTTATCAAGCGTGTTGTCACTAGTTCTGTGCATGGCAATGCTTATTGGAACGACATTCGCTTGGTTTACGGATAGTGTTTCCAGCACGAACAATATCATCAAGTCCGGTAATCTTGATGTTGAGTTGGAATACTACGATGGCGATAGCTGGGAGAAAGTTACCGCTAATACTAATGTGTTTGAAGAAAACACTCTTTGGGAACCTGGACACACAGAAGTTGTTTACTTAAAGGTTTCTAATCTTGGAACTCTTGCATTGAAATATCAGTTGGGTATTAACATTGTTAATGAGGTCGAATCTATCAATGTTGCAGGTGAGGCACTGCGCCTTTCTGATTACATCCAGTTCGGTGCTATAGACGATGTTTCTACACCATATGCAGACCGTGCAGCTGCACGTGCCGCAGTGACTAATTCTGCTATTTTATCTACTGGTTATACTAAGGCTGGTAGCATCGAAGCAGGTGCAGATGAACAGTATGTTGCATTGGTAGTTTATATGCCTGAAACAGTAGGTAATGAAGCAAACTACCGTACAGGTGAGGTTGCACCGCAGATTGATTTGGGTATCAACCTTATGGCTACACAGTACACTTCTGAAAGCGATAGCTTCGACAACCAGTACGATGCAAACGCCATGTTTGACGGCGTTCCTGCTGCTCGCACCACCGTTCTATCTAAGATGCCTGTAGTTACTACTCTTGGCGGCAACACCGTGGCTCTTGACACCGGTTATGTTTTCAACACCACAGAATCTTATGACGCTGCTCAGATGAATGAGCACCGCTACTGGCATGCTGACTTCGTTGCAACTATCGATAAGGATATAACCAGTGACGATGCAGGTCTTGCAGGTCAGTATGATTCATACTCTACCGGTTGGCTCGCTTTCGAGCTCAGTGAGTTTTTAGGTCATGACGTAGCTATCCCTGCTGG
Organism: Tyzzerella sp.; assembly: GCA_017416155.1. Classification (GTDB taxonomy): domain Bacteria; phylum Bacillota; class Clostridia; order Lachnospirales; family Lachnospiraceae; genus Faecalimonas. The sequence goes on along the minus strand of JAFQDE010000010.1, from coordinate 54,058 downwards.
TTCTTTTATCCGTATGCTCGAAACTGCTGGCATTACTATGAACTATGAAGAACTCTGCGGCATTGTTAAAGAGTTCTCCTGCGGTGCATTTGCTGTAAATCAGGAAGCTATGGAAGGAGCTACTCTGACCGTTGAGCTTCGTCTGTATGAGACCGAAGGTGATCCTAATACCACCACTGGTCCTAAGAACGACGAGACCGGCGAGTACATCACTATCGGCAAGTATTCTTACACCTTCGGTGCTAAGAAGGTTGCTGATGCTGTTACATTAGCAGATGCTATTGCGAAAGGTGGAGACATTATTTTAGATGCGGATGTTGACCTTGGTGAAGCAAACATTACTGTCCCAGCAGACAAGGCAGTAGTACTTGATTTAAATGGCAACACCATTACTACTAAGAACACAACTGCAGCTGCATCTAGTGCAATTGTCAACAAGGGTGAACTTACGATTAAGAGTGGTACAGTTACTTATGAGGGCGTTGGCGATCCTAACTTTGGTTATGGCACCAACACTATCAATAACACTGGAAAACTTGTGATTGACGGCGCAACTGTAATCAATACAACTAATTCAGGCTCTAGTGTTGCTATCGACTGCTCTGCCGGTGCTGAATTGATTATCAATAGTGGTAAGGTTGTAAGCCAGAAGAATGCCATCCGTTTGTGTCCTTTCGGCAGTGCTGCTATCAATTGTACAATCAACGGCGGAACCATTACCGGTGCTCGTGCTGTTCAGATTCAACTGCCTAGCAATAAGCCAGCAGATGCTCCAGATGTTAATCTGACTGTAAATGGTGGAGTTCTGAATGGTACAGGTGGTTTATCTATCTACTCATATTCATATGGACAGAGTTTTGCTGATGTGGATGTTACTATCAATGGTGGTACATTCAATAATGATGTCGTTTTCGGTGGTGGAAATGCAAAGACTACCACAGAGAATGTTACTATCACTGGCGGTACATTCAAGGGTGAACTTGGCAGATACCTTGCTAACGATGGTTGGGAAGACATAGCTAAACCTTAGTGCTTTAAAATTTATCTGATGAATCAGATGATATAAGTCCGACCTATCTCTATTTACTAGGGATAGGCGGCAATCAAAGGGCATAAAGAATTTTTTGTGCCTTTTGATTGCTGTAATGGCAATATTCAAAGGGGGATACAGACATGAAGAAGACTAAAAATTCGTTGCTCCATAGTGTAATAGCCTTGCTGTTGTGCATTTCTATGCTCATTGGCACGACATTTGCGTGGTTCAGCGACAAAATCTCTAGTAGTAATAATATTATTACAGCTGGAAACTTGGATTTAGAAATGTATTGGACGGACGACCTTAATAGTGGCGAATGGCGCAATGTTGAAGAAGACGGACATAATACTATATTCAACTATGATAATTGGGAGCCGGGATACACTGATGTTAAGTACATAAAATTGGTTAATGCCGGTGAACTTGCTCTTAACTATAAGTTATCTCTCACGCCTCAGAATGGTGTGGGCAAACTAGCTGAAGTTATTAACGTGTACTTTGCTGAGGGCGGTGTAAATGTAGAACAACGCTCAGATTTGAAGAACCTAAAGGTAATAGGTTTACTTAATAACGTATTAAATGGTGGTGCTACTGCAGATGGTACCCTATTGGCAGCAGAACAATCCAGCCCTCTGCATCCGTCAGGTGAGGTTATCGTGACCATGGCCATGAATATGCTTACTTCTGCCGGTAATGACTATCAAAACGAGGATGCAGGTCAGTTCACTATTACAGCACTGGCAACTCAGGCGCCTTTTGAGAAAGATTCTTTTGGCAGTGATTATGATGCAGAAGCTAAATTTCCTACAATACTAACAGGAGGCTCTGCTTCTGCACCAGTTACACCAGTTGAAGGCAAGGTTCCTGCAGGCGGTGTTACTTTAAATGGTGGAGAAGTTTCTGCTTTTGTTCCAGAGGGAGTTGTTTTGCAGAATGGTATTACCGAGTTAACTCTTACTGTAACGCCTCTCGAGAACACAACCAGTGATATTGACGTTGTAAATGATGAAATTCTCATTCCTATGGATGTGCATATTGAAGGAGTTGCAGACACTAATAATGTGCCAATCATTGTAGATCTCGGCGAAGTTTTACCGCAGTATCTGAACATGGGTAACTATCGCTTGATTCACGTGGAGGATGGCGTTAACCAAGAAATGAATTTGGTAGCCGACAAAGACGCTCTTATTGCACATAACCAATTTACTTATGACTCTGATACAGGGGCGGTCAGTGTGGCAATGGCAACATTTTCTGAGGTTGCATTGGTTGCTGATACAGGAAATGCTTGGCAGGGAGGTACTGATGATACTTGGTACGATGCGGATGCTACTGAGCTGATAATTACAAATGGCGACCAATTGAATAGTTTTTCTAAAATGGTTGGCAAAGATAATGATTTTGCCGGAAAAACAATTAAACTGATTGCTGATATTAACCTGAATGGCAACATTTTTTATCCTATCGGCTATTACAATAACCAAGACAAATATGATCGAAACAATGCCGTGGGCGTAGAGGATGTAGTTAGTAATGTTAGTTCCTTTAGTGGAACCTTTAATGGTAACGGTCATACCATCTCTAATTTCTATCAGAATACATGGGAAATGTTTGGTGATTACAATAGCGGATATAGCGGAACACCGAACTACTATAAGGATGCAATGGGACTGTTCGGCTATGTAAACGGTGGAACTATTGAAAACTTAACTGTTGATCACTTTGAGTCAGATGGAGAATTTACGCCTACGGGTGTTATCGCTGCTTATGCAGTTGATTCTAATTTTAAAAATATTGCGATTACTCACTGTAATCCTCGTGTTTACAATACCGGCAATGGTGGTATCGTAGGAGTTGGTGGTAATTCTAACGGGGACGAAGGAAAGACTCTCAGTTTCACTAACATCACTGTTGACAATACCAATACGATCTCTGCACTTTGGGGTTCTTGGGATGTTGCCTGTGGCGGTATTATGGGTATGTTCCGTGGTAAAGGTGAGGTGAACTTTGATAATTGCCATGTTGCTGCAAAGATAGATGTTTACAATGATGTATGTGGAAACTATCAGTATTATTGGTATCGTTATGCAGGTATGATGATTGGAACGAACTACAATATGACCGAGGATGCTGACGGATATACCGTTCCAGATTTGACTATGATTACGGCAAAAGCCTGTACCGTTCGTTTTGACGAATGGAACGATTACTATTATTGCGAATTGGTTGATAATAGCATTGCTTCCTATACTCACGACTATCAGTTCAGTCGTTTGACACAGGTTGTTGCTGTTGATGATGATAATATGACCTATACAACAACTGACGGCACTGTACAAGCCATTCCTACTGAAGGAAAATACAATTATGTTGTACTCAACGGAGAAGGATATAAGACAGAAAATGCAACTTGCTATCACTTTGTAAATGGTACTCGTTGGACACATGATATGTCCGAAATTGAGGACTTTGATGTTAATGGAGATGGTCAGATAAATGACCACAAGGAAGATCACGAACATATTTACCTGCCTTTCAATCAGTTGTTCACAGGTTATGGCTGGGGCGTGAAGCATATTCCGATTTCCGAGGAGGAAGGTGCAAACCTTAATCAGACTACAGATAGTACAGGTAAACTTCTCTACCCTGACTTGGATATTAAAATTCTTGAACGTGAGGGTTATTCCGAAGAGAAGTTTAAGAAGAAATTTACCGGCAATTTCCTTTATCGTGTGGGTAATGGAAACTCGATTGCAATAGGTTCTCTTTTTGAAACAATATCTGAAGATATTTCTATTTCAGGTGTTTGGGTTGCAATTGAAAAACTTAATGAAAATATGAATGTATCTGGCACATTTACGCAGAGTACGACCGACAAATGGGAAGACGGTAAGATCAAATTTGAAGGCACCGGTGTTGTGACTATTACCATCCAAGACTACAACTACTGCAAGCCTACTAAACTAACTGTTGAGGTTGTGGATGCTGTGAATGCAACTACTGCTACTAGCGCAACGGCGAATAATGTTGTTTTGTTGAATGACTGTGGATTTAGTTCTCTAACTGTTTCCAATGGTTACGCACTGTATGGAAATGGTTTCACAATGACTTGTGGAAGTGATTCGACGGCTTCAGATATGGGATATGCGTTTTTAATACTGAACAATGGTACATTAGATAATGTGCAGATTGTATGTCCGAATTTTGACTATGCAGCTTTGTATAAAAGTAATTTAACAAGTTCAGACAATCGTTCTGAAACAGATACAAGTGGTAAAACACGCTACTATAACGCAAAGAGTGGTGTAATGGCATCTGGGAATAGTCAGATTCTTAACTCGAGAATTTCAGGTGCGCGTGCTGCGGTAAATGTGTCTGGTGGCAACTGCGTTATTGACAACTCCCGTATTGAAGGCGGCGCAGTTGCTTCTGTTTTGGTGGGCGCAGCGAACAGTTTGATCTTGCGTGACGTAATATTGGTGCAGAAACCGACCGCTTCGACATATGACAACAGCAAGAAATTGATGGGCTTTAGCGTTCTTGTAATGTGTTCTGTTGGTGGCGAGGCCGCCCCGATTACCCTGGAGGGTACTCTGGTTCAAAATGCATGGGTTGACGAGGGCGACAAACAGTATGTACCTAGTGAGGGGCAGGCCATTATTGATGAGGTAATGAAGAAGACCGAATATCTCCATGATATCAATGATGATGGGACAAATGAATCATTGAATCTGGGTATTGCTTATATGCCTGCTGATGGAGAGTACAATGTTAATGCGACAACTGTTACAGATAATCGTACCAACAAAGATACTGTACCATATGGGAAGGCTGAGGTTCAATATTCTCTTTTGACCACCTGTGTGTATTCCTACAAGAATACCAACGGTACAGACACCTCCACCAAAGAAGTTGGAGAATATGCTCCTAGTACGCAGTCTGACATTATTACGGTGAACTATTCCGACACTTCTGATGGATTGACCACGGGCAAATCTTATGGTACGGAAGGTTGGATTTATGAGTTGAATGTGGATTTGGACAGACTTAATAGTTACGCTCTGGATTTCAGCAAGTTGATAATATCTGTAAACGGTGTGAATATGACCGACTTCAAGGTGGACGGCAATGCTAAGCCTGCTTCTCCTGTAGCGGTTGTGGCTGGTGGTACTACTTATAAATTGACCGCAACGATGAACGATAAGGAATATATCGTTCACTATAAAGTGACTGGTACAGAGACGAGTAAAGAAAGCCCTTCTTTGGTTGCATCTAACTATGAGGCGGGTTTGTGCGTAGCATCCAGCTATGGTGGAACATGGCATGGTGCAGCTCCTGTGTTGGAGGGTGTTCAGATTAAATATTGGAGCGTAGCCGAGCAACAGTATAAGACGATTACGCTGTCTGATTATACTCCTACAGAGGAGGGGCAGCAAAATGGCACCAATAATTATTGGACTTATACTCATGATAATGATGATTTCACATTAACTATCAAGAATGAAACGGCGGTTCATTCTGGCAATAGTGTTTATGCAATGCCTGTTGTTTGTGACGGTAAATTATACTTTGTGGCCTCGTCTAGTAATGGATTGGTTAATACTGGTAATTCAGCAAGAACTATTGCTATAACTTATTATTTTAAGGACAACAATAATGGAAATGAATTGAAATTCAGTCATACATGGTCTGTGGAAGAAAATAAAGATAAAGAATATAAGTATAGTGCTTTTTGTTCGGGTACTTTAGAACAACTGAAAAATTGTATTACCCCAGATACCCTCATCACGCTTGCTGACGGTTCACAAGTACGTGTCGATTCTCTGACTGGCACAGAACAATTATTAGTATGGAACATGGAAACTGGTTCATTGGATTCTGCACCGATTATGTTTGTAGACAATGATCCTGAAGCAACTTATGAAGTAATCAAACTCTACTTCTCTGATGGTACAGAAGTAAAAGTTATTTCAGAACATGGTTTCTGGGATTACGATTTGAATAAATATGTATACCTTGACAGAAATGCAGACCAATATATCGGACATACATTTGCAAAACAAAATGGCGATGTTCTTGAAAAGGTTAAGTTAGTGGATGTTATTCTTGAAGACCAAGCAACAACTGCATGGAGTCCAGTTACAGCCGGACACCTTTGCTACTTCGTAAATGGTATGCTTTCAATGCCGGGTGGAGTAGGTGGATTGTTTAATATCTTTGATGTAGAGGCAGAAACGATGACTTACGATTACGAAGCGATGGCTAGAGATATCGAAACATATGGATTGTTTACATATGAAGAACTTTCACAATATGCTGAATTATCAAGAAAAATGTTTGATACTGCAGGAGGACAATACCTGAAAGTTTCTATTGGAAAAGGAAATCTGACAGTAGAAGAGTTGATTGCAATGATTGAACGTTACGGTAAATATTTTGAATAATAGTAACACTATCTCCCCCACATTTGTGGGGGAGCAATCAAAGGACACAAGTCCATTGTGTCTTTTGATTGAATATTACAATAGGAAGGAGGTTACACATGGGAAAGCTTAGACTAAAATTTATTACCATAGCATATATTGCCATTGCATTTACATTTATCACCCAAAGTACACAAGCGTATTACTCCACAGTCGGAAAAGCTACCAATGTTGTGACCTCCGGTGATATTCAGTTTGTGGTTCACGAGACAACAGACCAGGGAACGGAGTTTCCGAAGGAAGGAGTCTACATTATTCCGGGTGATATTGTGAGCAAGAAGGTGAGTGTAGAGAACATTTGCACACATCCGTTTTATTTGCGTGTGAAGATTGTCTACGGAGTGGATTCACAGGAACTTTCTGCGGAGGATTGTTTCAAACTGAATATTGATGAAACGAATTGGAAATACCATGAAGGATGGTACTATTACACCGGTATTGTTGAGCCATATCAGACAACACCGGATGTATTCTCGAAGGTTGAGATTGTGGGAAGCAAGGTGGATAATAGTTACCTTGGAAAGACGTTAGAGTTGTCTATTATCGCTCATGCCGTACAGAGTGAGCATAATCCTATCGAGGGCACGGATACATTTACCGCATTCGGATGGCCAGAGGAGGTGCAGGATGAAGCGGATGACTAGAGGAGTACTTGTATTAGTAATGTTGCTCACAATGACAATGTCAACTATTACAGGTACAGCGGCAGAAGGAAATGTAATATATAGTGGAAATGCGGGACAATTCATTTTTACACCGGGCAGTGAGCATTCTTTGACGGATTTATTTCCGGAATTCAAGGATGTGATGCCGGGGGATACTTTGACACAGAAGATTGTTGTAAAAAACAACGCGAAAAAGAATGTGAAGATATCTATGCGGGCGCTTGGCGCACATGAGGATTCCAAAGATTTCTTATCAAAACTGAATCTTTATGTGGAGAAAGTAACCGATACACCGCTTTTTGAGGCACCGGCAGACCAGACAGCACAATTGAAAGAATGGAGACAAATCGGCGTGCTTGCCGCAGGTGCTGAGGCAGAACTTATGGTTGGGCTTCAGGTGCCGACAAGCCTTGACAATAACTATAAGAAATTAGTTGGATATCTCGATTGGGAGTTCTTGGTGGAAGAGATTGACGATGGAAGCACCCAGACAGGTGATGCATCAAAAGGGTGGCTTTGGATTGCCGGGGTTGGTACTTCAGCAGCACTGGTAGTAATTATTTTGATAGTAAGGAAACGAAGAGAAATAGAGAAAACAGAGACAGAGTAGGAGGGACAGCATGGTGAAAAAAAGAAAATTTACAAAAGTTGCATTTGTCCTCAGTATCTGTTTGCTTCTCTTATGGGGGCTTCTTGGAACCGGTACTTCGATTGCGTGGTTTATGGACGAGACGCCGGAACTTGTGAATAGTTTTGAATTTGCAGACTTTGATTTGGAGGTTTATTATAAAGTTACTAATGCAGAAGGCGATGAAGAATGGGTATTAGTAGATGAGAAGACAAAAGTATTCGACGAGGAAGCACTTTACGAGCCGGGTTATACGCAGGTTGTGTATTTGAAGATTGTCAATAAAGGCGATGTAGAATTTGACTATCAGCTTTCGGTTAATATGAATGATTTTGTGCCGGGAGTCAATGAGGCAGGACAACTAATCTATTTGCCAAATTATTTGAAGTTTGGCGCATTGATTGAGAAGGATGAGCAGTCACTCACGAGAGAAGTCGCGAGAGCGATTGCGATAGAAGATTTAGATAATGGCAGTGCTCCTTCTAAGGAGATGCTACCCTTAAACACATATTCGTCCAGCATTGGACAGTTAGAGGCTGAAGCAGGAGAGGATAGCGTTGATTATGCGGCACTCATTCTGTATATGCCGGAGAAAGTAGGGAATGAAGCGAACTATCGTGGAGACGATATTCCGAGAGTGGATCTGGGAATCACGGTATTGGCTTCGCAACGAGGAACATTAGACTAGTAAAGGAGGAGGAAGTTTTGCGGAAAATATATCAGAAGTATTTTGTATTACCGGAAGAAGGCAAAGGCATCATGGGCGAACAGGTATTTTTCGCACGACTGGCAGTATCCATTACATGTATTGTGCTTTGCATGTCTGCGATGGGATTTACTGCGTATGCCTTCTTTACAGCAAGTGTGAGTTCTAGCATGAATCAGATACAGGCGGCGAGTTTTGATTTGGAAGTTCAGAAAATTGAACCACAAACGGAAACATCGAGTGCGGCACACGAGGGTGAAAAGACATATACTCTTCAACCGGGTGTCTATGATTTTGTTTTGACAAAGATTGGCAATGCATCTACAGGTTATGGCGAAATCAAGATAGGAGAACAAAGTTTTTATACTGATCAAATCGGTGTGGTTGATGAGAATGGAACACAGATGATATCTCGAACAGTTCGAATAGCAGTGATGCAAGAAACCACTGTTGAGATTATTGCTTGTTGGGGAAGCTTCAGTGGTGAGCCGATTCGAGAGGCAGAGGAAATGATAATTGCTGACGGACGGGAAATTGGAATTGGTGGTAAGTCAAAAGTGTTGACAACAAATGAAGTAACCAATACACCGGTTGTCCCAAGTGAACCGGCAGCAACCAGTTCACCAGAATCAACGAGTGCACCAAGTGTAACAATTACACCAAGTGAAAATCAGGATGTAACTGCTACAGATCCACCAATCTCAACAGAGAATACAGAACAGCCAGACGCGGGACAATGTCTCGCGTCATTCTTTTGCATTGTTCCGTAAAACACCCCTATTGTTCCGAAAGAGGTTGATATTGTTCTGCAAAATGGATATAATGCAGTTATAAAAGGGTTCGGATTTGTAAAGGAGGAGAGGGAATGAATTACGAATTGAGACATTTTAATACACCGTTAGTTCGTTTCTCGGCTACGGAAGATAGCAATACTCCTGAAATTAATATTTTGTGGTATGATGAAGACAAGAAGCATCTTCTCCCGCTTGATTTGGAATTTTCAAATGAGGGAATTGCAAAATGGCTCAAGCATAGAACGATTCCAAAGAATCGTGCTTATGTTCACAATTTTTTGAGCAAATGTGGGTTGAACTTAAATCGTCCAATGAATATTATTCGTGTTTCCAAAGGGCTATCGCTCAATGATTGCTATTGGGTAGTAGAAGAAGGATTTGAAGGTACCTTCGAGAAATATAATCTTTATGAGAATCGTTTTAGTAAAGTACTTGCACTCATTGCCTTTACTGGTTACGGCAGTAGTGTGCGCACATCACTTGCTTCATGTCCGGAGTTTACGACAAATGGTATGCTTCCAAAGTGTTGGAGAAGAAGTGAGAGTACAATTAAGTTATATAAAGGTGGTACAAGTGGAGCATGTAATACTGGAAATGAGCCTTATTCCGAGTATTATGCTGTACAGGTGGCACGAGTACTTGGAATAAATGCGATTGATTATAGTCTTAGCAAATGGGAAGGATTACTGTGTTCTACCTGTGAACTTTTTACAAGCAAGGACTACTCTTATTTGCCGATTGGTAGAATTGTAAGAACAGGTGGAATGCAGGCAGTAGCTGAGTATTATGAAAAACTTGGAAAAGAGTATGTAAAGGCATTACATGATATGTTTGTGTTCGATGCTATTATCTGCAACACGGATAGACATTTTGGGAATTTCGGGGTCTTAGTTGATAATAAAACGAACAAGATTGCGGCTCCGGCACCATTGTTTGACCATGGTAATTCTCTGTTTAATTATGCAGCAGGCGATGATTTAGATTCAGAAAAGTCTTTTGCAAATTACGCAGAAACATTACTGCCATGTGTTTATGATGATTTTATAGGAACAGCAAAAAAAGTTCTCACATCAGAACATAGAGAAGGACTTAGACAATTACTAGATTTTAAATTCCGAAAACATCCACGTTATAACTTGCCTGAGAATCGGTTAAAATTGATTGAAAGTCAGATACATGCAAGAGCGAAGTTATTGTTAGAAAAATAAAAAAATGCGACTAAAGTGAATTCTAAACTTTAGTCGCTTTTTATTATAATGACAATTCTTTCAACTTCTCGACAATCTCCGGAAATTCCATTCCATGTGATGCTTTCACAAGTACGGTATCCCCTTTTTTGAGGAATTTGTCAGCCTGTGATAAGAACTCAGCCTTTGTCTCAAAATACCTTACTTCTGTATTAGAATACGATGCACCTTTTGCGGTATTCTCAGAGAGTTCACCTATACAGATGACTAGGTCAATTTTTTTCTCAGCAGCATGTTTACCAACGCCGTAGTGGAGTTCTTTTTCATTTTCCCCAAGTTCAAACATATCCCCTAAGATAGCAACTTTTCTTGTATCAGCAGTCGCAAGTACATCGAGAGATGCCTTTGTTGATACTGGGTTTGCATTGTAGCAATCGTCGATAATCATAAGGCTGTTGGTCTCAATGAGGTTATTTCTTCCGGATACCGGAACCAGTGCCTCGATGCCGGCTTTAATTTCTTCCGCGTTCAATCCGAGTTCAAGGCCTACAAGTGCACCTGCAAGTGCATTATAAACCATGTGGTGTCCCGGAATTGGAATCGTAACTTCAAATGAGTTATCCCCAAGACAAATCGTACAGGATGTTCCTTTAAGCGACAGACTGTGGATATCTTTTGCAAAAGCGTTCATCCCTGTGGATAATCCAAAATAGAGAGGGGCATATCCATCCCAGTCCTTTACGGTAATGAGTTTGTCATCATCGCCGTTTAGAATAATCGTTGCATTTGGCTGTGCGAAGTCAAACATTTCAGTCTTGGCCTTAAGGATGCCGTCTCGGTCACCAAGGTTTTCAAGGTGACAAAGTCCAATGTTGGTAATCACGCAGATATCCGGCCTTGCCATCTTCGCGAGACGATGCATTTCACCAAAGTCGCTGATACCCATCTCAAGCACTGCCACTTCGTGTTCGTCGCGGATATTGAAGATGGTGAGTGGAAGACCAATCTCATTGTTAAAGTTTCCGGCTGTTTTCAATACGTTATATTTCTGTGAAAGGACAGAAGCAATCATTTCTTTCGTGCTTGTTTTGCCGACACTTCCGGTGATTCCGATTACTTTGATATCCAGGGCTTTGCGGTAGTGTTCGGCTAAGTCTTTGAGTGCTTGCTCAGAGGAGTCTACCATTATGTATGGATGAGAAACATCCTCTAATGCCACCTCACTTAAGGTGCAGAGGGCACCCTTTTCCATCACCTGCGGAATGAAGGAATGTCCATCTACGCGAGCACCTTTGATTGGTACGAAGAGGAAACCTTCTTCTACCTTTCGGCTGTCGATGGCAACACCCGTCACTTCCATATCTAATTTGGTTATATCACCGTAGTAATGTCCGCTGCATGCAGTGGCGATTTCTCGCAGTGTCATTGCTTTCATAATCAAATCTCCAATTAAGCGTTATAACGCGCTAATGATTTTTCAATAATCAGTTCGCAGAGCTCGCCGTATTCGATGCCGGCTGCTTTTGCTTCCTGAGGAAGAAGACTAGTCGCTGTCATACCTGGAAGTGTGTTGACTTCGAGGCAGTAGATGTCTCCTTTATCGTCCAACAAGAAATCGGCGCGAGAGTAGATGTCAAGCTTCAATGACTTGAATGCAAGCTCTGTTGCGCGTTGCATTTTCTCGGCAATATCATCAGGAATCGGAGCCGGGCAGATTTCCTCAGTGGCACCTGCCTGATATTTGTTGGCATAGTCAAAGAACCCGGTCTTTGGAATGATTTCGATGACCGGAAGAGCTTTGCCGTCGATGATACCGCAGGCAAATTCGCGTCCTTTGATATATGGCTCGATCACAACTTCATCTTCGTATTTGAATGATTTTTCAATTGCTTCTCTGTATTCTTCTTCTGTATTTACAATATATACGCCGATGCTTGAACCGCCGGAACATGGTTTCACAACAACAGGAAGTTTAAGACCGAGTTCTGCGAGTTCAACATCTTTTTGTGCCTTCTTAATAGATGTTCCAAGTGGTGTCGGAACACCTGACATTTTGAAAATCTTCTTTGCAATACCTTTGTCCATGGCAAGGGCGCTTCCTAAGTAGTTCGGTCCTGTGTAACGGATGCCAAGAAGGTCGAAGGTTGCCTGTAACTTGCCATTTTCACCTACGTCGCCGTGAAGTCCCATGAAAACGATGTCTGCCATGCGACAGATTTCTATTACATTTGGTCCGAGGAAGCAGTCAGACTGATCTTCTCTGGAAGCTTTGATAGCTACAAGGTCGGGCTCTGTAGTTTTGATGCCTTCTGCAATCTCAAGTCCCGCACCCGGAAGTGTGAATACTTCTTCTAATTTATCTGCGTCGTAAGGAAATCCGAGGTATACATCCAAAAGGAAAGCCTCGTGTCCTCTTTCGCGAAGTGTTTTACAGATTCCGGCACCTGAAGCGAGAGATACGTCACGCTCGGTGCTTAAGCCACCTGCTAATACAACAATTTTCATAATCGATATACTCCTTTATTATTCTGTAGCTCCCATTTGATTCAATAAGGTCTGCTTTTCGTCGAATAATTTCTGTGATAAATCCACGTAAACTTTATGTGGGTTGAAGAGACGTTTTGTCTCATCCCATAAGGTGTCTTTTTCCTGCTTGCAGTAAGCAGCAATTTCCATAACGCTTGGGGATTCGTATACGCATTGACCATTTTGGAAAATCGGAACTAAGATTTCACGCATGTGGTAGGTTCCACCGTAAAGCTTTGTCTTTTTCCAAGGTTCCAATGGGTCAAAGATACGAAGATCCTGAGATACATCAAAAGTCTCATCCACAAAGCAGATTAAGTCTGCACGAATCTTACCTGTTTCGTTGTCATAGATACGGTAAACAGTCTTATTACCAGGGTTTGTAACCTTCTCTGTATTTTCAGACAGTTTAATCTTGGAAACAAAGCTTCCGTCTTCTTGCTGAATTGCAGCAAGTTTATATACGCCACCGAAAGAAGGGCAGTCCTTGGAAGTAATAAGGTTCGTACCTACACCCCAGGAAGTAATCTTTGCTCCCTGAATCTTCAGGTCGTGAATCAGGAATTCGTCCAGGTCGTTGGAAGCGGAGATAACCGCTGTCTCAAAGCCTGCTTCATCTAACATTTTACGTGCCTTTTTTGATAAATATGCAAGGTCACCGCTGTCAAGACGGATTCCATAGTTCTTAAGTTCAATACCGGCTTCACGCATTTCTGTAAATACGCGGATGGCATTTGGCACACCGGATTTTAATGTATCGTAGGTATCAACCAGCAAAATGCATGCAGATGGATAAAGATTTGCATAAGTTCTAAATGCGGTATATTCATCTTCAAAACTCATAATCCAGCTATGTGCATGTGTTCCTTTTACAGGCACATCGAAGAGTTGTCCCGCAAGCACGTTGGAGGTTCCGATACAACCACCAATCATAGCAGCTCTTGCACCGTAAAGTCCTGCATCCGGTCCCTGTGCACGTCGAAGACCGAATTCCATGATACCATCTCCTTCTGCAGCATGCACGACGCGTGCAGCCTTTGTTGCAATCAGAGATTGGTGATTGATAATATTTAAAATCGATGTCTCAATCAGTTGAGCTTCCATAATCGGAGCTACAACCTTGATAAGAGGTTCTTTTGGAAATACAACGCTTCCTTCCGGAATTGCGTAAATGTCTCCGCTAAAATGGAAGCCACTCAGATAATTTAAAAATTCTTCGCTGAAAATATTCAAACTGCGAAGATATTCTACATCATCATAAGAAAAGTTAAGGTTCTTGATGTACTGGATTACTTGGTCGAGACCGGCAGCGATAGAGTAGCCGGATTTGTTCGGATTAGACCTAAAAAACATATCAAATACTACAGTTTCGTTTTCCTGTCTTTCGAAGTATCCCTGCATCATTGTTAATTCGTACAAATCAGTTAATAGGGTTAGATTACGTCTGTTCATTATAGTCACTCCTTTGTATGTATGAGAAAAATCCCTTTCTAATTAGTATAACACAAATCTTGCCTTTGGAAAGATAGTTTTGTATAATAATTTATATTGTGAACGAAAAATGAGGATAAAAACATGAGTGACATCAAGCAAACGAGATTATCAGGAATATTGCTTCATCCAACATCCTTTCCGTCGCCTTATGGAATCGGAGATTTGTGGAAGGAAGCGTATGCATTTATAGATTTTTTGGAAGCGTCCGGTCAACATATATGGCAGACATTGCCACTTACACCGACAGGATTTGGTGATTCACCGTATCAGAGTTTTTCTGCATTTGCAGGACAGCCGCTTCTTGTAAGTCCGGAGCATTTGCTGGAACTGGGACTTCTCAGAGTAGAGGACCTAGATGATTGTCCCGCTGGAAGCGGTGATAAGGTGGATTACGGATATATCATTCCTTGGAAAACAAAGATTTTGCGAATGGCAGCAGGTCGCTTCGAAAAAGTAGCACGTACAGAGTTGCGTAATGAATATCATAAGTTTGTTAGTGCGAATCTGTTTTGGCTTCAGGACTATGCACTTTATATGTCATGCAAGGACCATCACGACGGCAAATCATGGCTGGATTGGGAAAAAGGATATCGTAAGCCGACTGCCTCTATGAAAAAACGGATGAAAAAACAGTTTGCCGAAGAGTTAAAATATTATTACTTTGTGCAGTTTATGTTTCACAAAGAATGGATGGCACTCAAGGCATATGCCAACGAAAAAGAGGTTACAATCATAGGAGACATTCCGCTTTTTGTTTCGCTGGACAGCGCCGATGTGTGGGCGAATCAAGGATTATTCCAATTAGACAGCAAGGGATATCCAACGTCAGTTGCGGGAGTTCCGCCAGATTATTTTTGCGCGGAAGGGCAACTTTGGGGGAATCCGCTTTATGACTGGAAGAAGCATAAGAAGACTGGTTATAAATGGTGGATAGCACGTGTCCGCCAGCAGTTAAAGATGTGTGATGTTCTGCGAATTGACCATTTCAGAGGATTGGAAAGTTATTGGTCTGTTCCTGCGGGCGAAAAGACGGCCATAAACGGCACATGGGTTCCGGGACCGAGAGAAGAATTGTTTGACGCAATTGAAAAAGAACTCGGCAAGGGCCTTCCGATTATTGCAGAGGATTTGGGACTTATCACACCAGAGGTACATGCGCTTCGCGAGAAATTAGGTTTTCCGGGTATGAAGATTCTGCAGTTTGCTTTTGAGGCAGAGGGAGAGAGTACCTATCTTCCACATCAATTTACAGATATAAACTGTGTATGCTATACGGGGACTCACGACAATGATACAACACGCGGTTGGTATGAGAGTGCCAAAGAGTATTCCAGAGACAAAGTACGCTGTTATATGAACACCGATGGGGGACTCATTTCTTGGGATTTCATTCGTGCATGTCTTGGTACAGTTGCGAAATATGCCATTTTCCCATTACAGGATGTGCTTGGTGTGGGAAGTGAAGGACGTATGAATACACCAGGTGTTTCAGGAGAAGAGATACATAACTGGGCATGGCGCTATAAAAAGGAAGATTTGACGGAGGGACTGGCGAAAGAACTTGCCAGAATTACACGTTTATACGGACGGTAGTTGACATTTGTTATTGCCAAGTTCGTCATTGACAAAAGTATCACTGTAGTGATACAATAAAATCAAATAAAGAGGAGGAAACAGAAATGGATAAACTTATCACATTATACCATGGTTCTAAACAAATTGTAGAAGTACCTGCTTTTGGCTTGGGGAAGAAGAACAATGATTTTGGTCTGGGATTCTATTGTACTCAGAGTGATGACCTCGCAAGAGAGTGGGCTGTTTCCTCTCTTCAAGATGGTTTTTCTAATCGCTACTCGATAGATACAGAATATCTGAATATTCTAAATTTGAATAGTCCGGATTATACTATTCTAAATTGGATTGCCGTTTTATTGCAACACAGACTATTCTCTATCAAAACTCCGGTAGCAAGACGCGCGAAGCACTATCTGATTGACAATTTTGGTGTTAACGTGAATGCCTTTGACATCGTTACAGGATATCGCGCAGATGATTCTTATTTTGATTACGCAGAATCGTTTTTAAATAATGGTATTTCAGTCGAACAATTGGCCCGCGCCATGAGGCTGGGGAAATTGGGAGAGCAGATTGTTATTAAGTCACAGTATGCTTTCTCAAAATTGAAATATGAAGGCTTTGACGTTGCAGAAAAGGAAATTTTTTATGTTTTACGAAGGTCGAGAGATGATGAAGCAAATCAGCGTTATTTAGAAATGCTGGAGGAAGAAATTGACGGGTTGTATATACAGGACATTATGAGGGGAGGCATAAAAAATGATGACTCACGCATACCAAGAAATTTATCTGAGTAAAGCACAATCTGTATTGGGTGATGCATTCGATTATGCGGTTAATGTCTGTGGAATTCCAAGTGAGGACTTTGTTAAGCTGTTTATTGTTAGCAGTATCAGTAAACGAATGGAACGAGGCGAGCCGGCGTTTCTCGCAGGAAAGAGTGGAATAGAAGTTGTAGTTGACGTTATGGCAGAAACCAAGGGGCAAGAATTGCATATCGAATTGCAGGAGCATATGGGGCGTTCGAGAGAATATTGGATTGGCTGGGCAGTGGCTTATTATCAATGGTGTTCGGGAAGAAAATACAGCGATATTTTTAAAGTGGTTTCTTTTGAGGACTTGCAAATGATGTATTACACCTTGCACGAAGCAGATATTTCCAAGTTTGTAGATATTATAGAAACTCGTATGAAAGAGCATTTTCCAACAACTAATTTGAAGCGCATTCGCACAGCCTACGGCCTCACACAGGCAGAACTTGCGAAACGTTCCGGTGTTAGTCTTCGCTCTATTCAGATGTACGAGCAACGTAATAAGGATATTAACAAAGCAAGTGTTGATACAATTTATAGTATTGCAAAGGTTTTGGGGTGTACTATGGAGGATTTGGTGGAGTAGAAAGGGGAGAGGATATGATTCGTTTTATCTTAGCTGTAATATTTGTTGTTACATTCTTGCTATTGTCATACCTATTATATCCGATTTTGTGGATTGTAGGAAAATGTAACAAGAAGACCAAGGATTATGCTTCCCTGCGTATTGTTCAGTGGGGATTTCAGGTCGTGCTTTTTATTAGTGGAACCAAGGTGACTGTGATTGGTAAAGAAAACATACCGAATCAAGCAACTTTGTATGTTGGAAACCACAGAAGTTTTTTTGATATTTTAATTATGTGTACGCAGTATAAGGAATTGATGGGGTTTGTTGCGAAAGATTCTTTGGGAAAGATTCCGTCTCTTCGGATTTGGATGCGATATATCTATTGCCTATTCCTTGATCGAAAAGATATTAAGCAGGGAATGAAGACAATTCTACAGGCAATAGAATACATTAAACAAGGTGTATCCATTGCAATTTTTCCAGAAGGAACCAGAAATAATGGTGAAGAACTCAGTATGCTTCCATTTAAAGAAGGCTCGTTTAAGATTGCACTGAAGACTGGATGTCCAATTGTGCCGGTGGCGATTAATAACTCAGCGGAGATATTTGAGAACCATCTTCCAAAGCTTAAAAAGACACATGTGGTGATTGAATACGGGAAACCAATATATCCGAAGGATTTGAGTAGAGATGAGCAAAAAGTGATTGGAACGACGTGTCAGGCAATCATACAGGAAACGATCAAAAAGAATGTGGAGTTAGTATAAGAATGAAGCAAGAACAGATATATTTAACCCAATACTGTATCAGTGAACCAAATTATGAATTCGTTATCAAACAAGATTATACCGTTATATTTGTCAATGAAGAGAAGGATATTAAAAAGCAAATTGTGGATAAAGATGGGAATATATGCGAATTTCCGGGTGTCGAATACACAGATAAAATAAAAGATGAACTAGGTAAATCTATAATAGAGCCGATTGTCAAATATCAAGTTTTATTTGAGAAGATTGATGACAGCAGATTTATCATGGTTTGGACAGTGCGACCTGACGGCAGATATTGGATGGACTCATGGGGATTTGGAGCTGAAGATTATGAATCGCTTTCGCTGTATACATATATTGATGAAAATGGAGATTTTACTAAACCGTTTCAGTTATATAGTATTGGGTATGATTTTTATGGAGATTATCGGTTGAGGGGAGAATTGCAGTAAGGTATGAAAGTGATATTTCTTGATTTTGACGGAGTGTTAAATTCAGAAAAATATGTTCAGAACTGCGGAGAATACGGAGTTGTTATCGATCCCACAAGAATGCTTTTGTTAAAGCAAGTCATTGATGCAACCGATGCCAATATTGTTTTGTCTACATCATGGCGTGAACATTGGGAGAAAAAGTCATCTGAATGCAGTGCTACAGGCAAACAAATCGATGCCATTTTTGCTGAATATGGTCTCAGCATATTTGACAAAACACCAAAATTACATTTAAGGAGAGAACTGGAAATTAAACATTGGATTAATGAGCATTCGAATATTGATAATTTTGTTGTTCTTGATGACATGTTTTTAGGTGCAGAATTTTTAGAAGGACATTTTGTGAAAACTTCTAATTACCATGATGGGTTAGATGAAACAAATGTAAAAGAAGCTATTGAAATATTAAGGCGTTAAAGAGGTGTTTTATGGTACAGACGGAGTTGCTTAAGGCCATTCTAGAAAAGGCAGATGAAATAAAAAATGAATTCGGTGGTGAGTTTCTCTGTGCTTCGCATATCGTTGTAGCAGTCGCAGATTTCTGTAAGACAAAATACACCGGATTTTGTGTTTCAGATACAGGTTATGTACGATTTGAAGAAGAACGATTGAGATATATTTTTTCCAAAGAAGTCAGATTATCAGCGTATTTTAGATTGCGTTTGTCACGCAATGCAAAAAGCGAGGTGCGCGAAGAGGAATTTGATATAGATTCTTGCGAGAAGATTGTCTCGGTACGAGAATCAAAAGTATTATCATCAGATGTTATCTTTCTATGCGCCCTAAAAGAATTACATCAATCGTATAAGAATGCACTCAGAAGTATTTCGTCAGAAGAATCTATCATTGCTCTTTTGCAGGATGCAGATGAGAATATCTACGACTATGTTGTCGATAATATTGAAAATATTCGATGTGAACTCAAAAAGAAATCCGATCAGGCCAAGGCAATCAGAGATTGGAAGCCTGCACCAAAGTTTGCGGAACCGGAAGAGGTTCTTGCTATGTTTTTTGAACATATAGTAAAAGAAATGTCTGAAAAAGAAATTACGTTCAGGTTACCGAAATTCTTTGGCGCTGCTGATTTGAAATTATCTCTACATCAAGTGGATGGAATCTTTTATGTTCATGACAATGGTTGCGCAATCAGGCATTTGTCAAGGAGAGTTAAGGATAAGCAAAAGTGTGAACATATCCTCAAAAAGGTGTGTTATTCCGGTTGGATTACTAGGGGGAGAATGACCGGTAGTTTCCTTAGTACGTTCACCTTTTTTGAATATTTGAAAATGCTGATATTTGTTGCTCATGCAGACTTATATTATACAAAAGCGAAATGCTTCTTATGCTACAAAGATAAGGATTATTCTTATAAAGAGACAGAAAAGGCGGAGATTCTTGATGCAAAGATTCTACTAGACACTTTGAAGGAAGGAATAGGTGTTTCCTATGATGAAAACAAGGGCCTTTATTGTAGAGTAGATGCGAGCTGTTCTCTTTCATCTTCCCGCATGTTCTTCCAGATAGAAACGCTCGAAAATGGGAAAATCCGTATTAGCGATAGAAAAAAAGGCCAGTATGAGGGCGAAATATTTGAGGAATTTTATTGGTGCAACGATGATATTACACCATACAGCAAGTATATCTCCAAGATTGTGGCTCGTTTTGGGGCGGAATTTGACGGCAGAGATGTATACTTAACTGATAAAACAGAAAATTATGCTACAGCACTTTTTAAATTTTTCAATCTGGCTGTTTTACTCTCTAAATTCGGACATGACATTGCTTTGCCAAAGATAAGACAGAAGTAAATTGTTAAAAAAGGCTATCATAAATGATAGCCTTTTTCTATACTGGGGTGCTTGAACTCCAAAGGAATTCGAATTCTTTTTGATAGATTTCATAGTACTTTGAAAAACTACTTAATTCATGTTCGAAAGATTTTTCCAGGTTCATATTTTGGTAAACATAGTATTTTATATGCATTCTGTCATGCGTATTCTTTAGTTGGTCTTCATTAAATTTAATGTTGTGATATACACGAAGGAGAGGTATTGATGAAACTCTAACCTGCAATACATCAGAATAGTCTGCTGCATATTTACTCCACAATTTTCCCGCTTGTTCAAAAGGGAAATATAGTGCATATTCATCACGCATATGTTTGGCAATACTTTCGGCTGCTTCCGGAGTATTTATTAAGATACGTGTCGGTATTTTTCTTTTCAAAATGCTATCCAAAATCTCTTTTTTTGTACCTGCTCTTAACCAGGCTGCGCCACCATGAAAAGCCATATCAATACTTTTGACTGACAAATGACTCTTTTCATTGAGATTACTGTTAAAAAATTCTTCAGTGTTTATAAGTGGTCTTACCGGATTCGCATTTTTTAATGCAATATCACATAGCTCGTCTAAATCAGTATCAAGAGCATAGTCTTTATGTATTTTAATTCCATTAGAAGAAAGAACTTTATTTATACAGTCAGGTAATTCTGCTTTAACTTCATCAATTTTAAAGTCTTCGCAAAAGACAGGGATAAAATGCATATTCGGTGTGGCTGTCGCCCAATCCGCCTCTTTTCTAAGCCAATCGGTGTTTTTGTCGCAATTATCTAAATCTTCCGGGAACAAAACAAGGATAAAGTTGCGACTTTTTTCAATGGCAGCTTTGATTTGCGGTTCAAATTCCCCTCGTTCTAATCTTTTGTCCATAAATACCGAGTAACCGTTTTGTACAAGTTTATCGTATATTACTTGTGCCATATAAAAACCTGTTTGGTGCTTGTAACTGATAAAAGCATCATAATTATCCGGATGAAAATCAGTTGCTTTATTCATAATATGATTCCCCTTTCTTTATCTTGTATCCAAGCTTAGTAATCAGCTTAATGGTTTCCATCGCCGTGTTCCTGTCATATTCTTTTTCGATTTCGGGAAGTTCATGATAAGGAACGAGGCAAGGCGTTTCTTTTTTTTCATCGTTTCGCACTGTTCCGTAAGTCCAACCTTCCTTAATGCGACCTTCCGCCCAAACTTCGTGAACATTTTCGGCGATTATTTCTGTGAGTTCTAATAAATCGTTTGACAGATGAATACTTGTTGTATCAATTGGTTTTGGTATATACATATTAATCATCTCCATTCATTTCCTGAGTTTTTTCCCATATAACAGGAATTTTTTCTATAATTTCCTGATCATAGAATTTAAATTGCTTATCCTTATTATATGCCTCGTTAAATGTTTTCTCCAACTTATCCAATGCATCCCAATCAGTTATGCAAGGATGGAGCATAGACAGTTCATCTTTATGTTCTTTCGTGGTTTTGGAATATAGCATCATATCCTCGAGTGTGGCGGTCTGATAACCTTCACTTAGCATAAATGCGTTCCAACGTTTGTGTTCATTCATAGCAAGTCGGTTACATAAATCTTTATCATTTTTAAGACATTCTGCAATCATGTTGATGTTTTCAGTCGTTAAAATGTTCTTATCAGACTTTGGAATACCATCAACCATACATAGTTTTGCAGGTATGTGTAATGCCGTAGCCATTGATGAGCGTCGGTCATATTCGCTTGTTTTGAAGTCACGGTACACTTCTTTGTATTCTTCGCTGCTTTTCTCGGTGTTCAGACGTTTCCAATAAGCCAAATGAACAGCAAAAGCCATATTTTCAAGTTCGGTATTAAATAATGTTGTATCCGAAAAAATGGATTCGGTTGTGCCGAAAAGATGAATATGGCGGTCATTCAAGAATTTGATATTATCAAAATATGAATTAGTTTTAACCTCCGAGCGAACACGTGTAAAGATTTCTGGCATTTGCCCATCATTAAATGATCGACTTTTTCTATATATCCTGTATAAATCATCAGATACGGAAAGATTCAACTGGTCATCACCCATTGCAACAACAATATATGTTGCGTCTAAACTGTTCTCCTGAGACAGTAACTCCTTTTTGAAATCCAGAGTGTTGACATTTGTTTCGATAAACCCTATTGTTTTTTCATCTTTAAGCCCTGGGCATTGTCCATAAAATTCCTTACGTATTTTTTCGGCGTTTTTATCATACACTCTTATTTTGAGACTATATCCGTCAATTTGACCTGCCCAGTATACTGTTTTCAGCATACGCATACCCGTTTTGCCACAACCGATGATAACTACGGAAATGTTGTTGCCATTGTCTTTTGTATTATACAGAGGATGCTCATAAATCAGCTGGTTACAAAACAAAGCTATTTCGTCAATGCACCGAAGTTCCATGTTTGTATCGATGTTTTTCTTTGATTTAAAAACACTTTCCAAAAATTTCACATTAGTTCCGCTTTCAACAAACGAATTAATGATAATTTTAGTCCTTTTTGAAGGCTTGAGTTTAGTAGTGATTGATTCAGTTAATTTGAGATTATTGTCTTCGTCGTTAGAGATAAGACAGAATTCGTATGTTCTAAATTTTTTATTGATTTTTATATCTTCGCAGGATTTATAAAGTAAAAGTGCGCCTGTTTTTTTGGCTTTTGTAATGAAACTTTTATCCGCATTTTTGGCGTTGCAAAATATTAATGTTTTTTTGCCTGATTTATTTGCTAATCCCTTAGCGAGGGCAAGAGCGTTTTCATTAATTTCGGAAAAGACATAACATTTTGGTGACCATGAAAAGACATAACGGATTTTGTCGCCGGTATCACCGATAAACGATAAAATCAAACTGGAAGCTAAAATAGGTGATAAGGCGAACATTATATAGTTGACATATATGTATATTGTTTTAAAAACACCGTCCAATGCAATTGTTTCTAATTGCGCAATATCTTGTCTGCCTCCTAATACCTTGAAACTATAAAGTAGGGAGGAGAGGATTGAATAAAGCCCTGCATTTTCAACAATCTTGCCCTCCTTTACCCATTCTGTAGGTAATACCATAAAGAAGGCTGAGAAGAAAATACCCAATAAAACGCAGGAAATCCATTTGCTCATGTCGTTTCGGTTTTTGATTCCAAAAGATGTGGCAATAAGTATAATAATTATCGCAACAGTAACACATATAAATTCAAACATATAAGCCTCCTCGTTCGATTATAATAATAAGAAGAATATATCATAAATTGTGAAATATTGCAATTTCCAGGTCTTTTTCCTCGTTATCCTGTGTATGATAGTAGTGAAATCATATATGGGGTTGCTATGAAAAAATATATCCTAGCCATATTATGTATGAGCATCTTATGCCTATTTGCAGGCTGTTCCACAGAAAAAATCAGCATGGAAAAACTGAGAGATATTGAGTTTACGGTCGTTCCGAATAAGGACATTCCCGAAGAACTGGAGGAGATGATTGACGAGAAGGACGAGAATCCTTTCAAACTGACTTATGCGGATGATGGCACACTTTATATTGCGGTGGGTTATGGTAAACAGTCAACCAGTGGCTACAGCATCAAGGTGGCTGAACTTTATGAGACAGAAAATGCCATCTACATACACACGAACCTGATTGGACCGTCAAAAGATGAAAAGATATTGGAGCGGGCAACGTATCCGTATATCGTGGTTAAAACAGAGTTTATTGATAAAAATGTTGTGTTTGAGTAAAGGAGTCAAAGCATGGAAGTGATAACAAGACAAATGGAGACAAATCAAGTGGATAAAAGACTTTTTGACCAGTTTATGTTGGATGAAGATTTCAATGTGCCAGACAGTAAAAATGATGTAGAAAAAATTGTGAGTAGTGAAGGACGTGTCCGCATTGACGAAATAAAACCCGTAGAGAACTATCTTCGTATTCAAGGTAAAATTGAGTTTCACATTCTTTATGTAGCAGAGGGAATAGAGCCTACTTTTTCAAGTATTGAAGATAAGATTCCGTTTGTGGAGATGGTATATGTTGAAGATGGCGCGGACACAAATATGGATGTAAAGGGTGCAAGGGCGGAACTTCATGTACATATGATACATTCTAGAAAACTTCGCATTAAAGCAATGGTAGAGATGGAAATAGAATCGGAAAAACAAAAAACATGGGAGATTCCGACGGATGTGGAGAGCAATGCCAGAGTGTATAAAAAGCAAAAAGAAATGGATATGCTCAAGATTCGAACGTCCAAAAAGGATACCTATCGGATTAAGGAAGAGATTACACTTCCGGGAACGAAAGAATCCATTGGCATGATGCTTTGGGCGGATATTGCAAATCGAAGAATAGACACAAAGCTTGCAGTGGATGAATTACAGATTATAGGTGAACTTCTCGTGTTCTGTTTCTATGAATCACCGGATGGCAAGATTGATTGGATAGAGCAAGCAGTTCCGTATCAAGGCCGTGTGGAATGCTATGGAGTGGATGAGACGATGTTTCATCATGTGCAGGCAAATATGGAGGATGTACATGCAGATGTGCGAGTGGATGAGGATGGCGAAATGCGTGTCATAGGTATAGAAGGAACGCTTCAGCTTTTTATTGCTGTATATGAAGAAGAAAAAATGGATGTTCTTGAGGATCTGTATTCTCTTGAGCACAATTGTGTATTAGAAAAAAAGCCTATGGAATACGAGCGGCTTGTACTTCAGAATCATTCAAAATGTAAAGTGATGGAGAGACTTTCGCTTCCGGAACTTCGTGGGGATATTTTGCAGATATGTCATAGCAGTGGAAATGTTCGAGTTGATAAAATGGATATGAGAGAAGATGGTATTTTGGTAGAAGGTGCCTTGTATATTAGTTTCTTATATGTAAAGGCTAATGATAACATGCCATTTGATACATGGCAGGGTGTTGTTCCATTTACACATCTGATTGAGTGTAATGAGACGGATGAACATTTGAAATATCATATATCTGTAAATCTAGAACAACTCAGTATTACGCTGCAAGGTGGAGATGAAATAGAAGTGAAGGCGGCGTTGGCATTTCACGGTTTTTTCAAGAGGAAAGGACAGATGGAAATGATTCAAAATATACGGGTAGAACCTATTGATATGGGAGAGGAAGCAAAGCGACCAAGCATTGTGGGATATTTGGTAAAAGAAGGGGATGACCTGTGGACGTTGGCAAAACGTTATAGTACAACCATGGATGCTATCAAAGATGTGAATGAAGTGAGTGGAGAACAGATAAAACCAGGTGACAGGTTATTGATTTTTAAGGAGAATATGAGTATACTGTAAAAGGAGTGTATACAAGATACAAAAGAAATACAACACGAGAAAAGCGAGGAAAAACATGAGCGATATCATAACGTTAAAGGCT
Organism: Tyzzerella sp.; assembly: GCA_017416155.1. GTDB lineage: Bacteria > Bacillota > Clostridia > Lachnospirales > Lachnospiraceae > Faecalimonas. The sequence goes on along the minus strand of JAFQDE010000010.1, from coordinate 28,066 downwards.
CTTGCAAAAATTAATCTGGGGTTAGATGTACTTGGAAGAAGAGAGAATGGCTATCACGATGTGCGTATGGTAATGCAGACGATCTACTTGTATGACAATGTGACGTTGGAAAAGACAGAGAAGTCGGGAATTGAACTTACATGCAACCTATTCTATCTTCCGGTAGATGAAACGAATATTGCATATAAAGCAGCGAAGCTTCTGATGGATGAATTTGACATTCGAGGGGGCGTTCGCATTGTATTAGATAAACATATTCCTGTTGCGGCAGGTTTGGCAGGTGGAAGTGCCAATGCGGCCGCAGTTTTAGTGGGAATGAATCGCCTGTTTTCATTGGGACTCTCACAAGAGGAACTTATGAAACGTGGCGTTTTACTTGGTGCTGATGTACCATATTGCGTGATAAGAGGAACTGTGCTTGCGGAGGGGATTGGCGAGATTTTATCGCCACTTCCGCCACTTCCAAGGTGCTGTATATTAATTGCAAAACCGGGAATCAGTGTGTCAACAAAAACTGTGTATGAGAAGCTGGATTCACAGGAAATAGAGGTACACCCGAATATCGACGGTATTTTGGAAGGGCTAAGGGAACAGGATATTAAAAAGGTCGCATTGTCTATGGGAAATGTGCTTGAGACTGTGACTATCGGGGATTATCCGATTATTGAGCAAATCAAAGATGTCATGAAAGACTCGGGTGCACTCAATGCAATGATGAGTGGTAGCGGACCGACAGTTTTTGGAATCTTTGAAGAGCGCCAACAAGCAAAGGATGCTCAACAAAAGATTCGCGAGTTACAGATTGCAAAGCAAGTGTATATTGCAAATGTACACAATGTAAGGAGGAAATAAGATGGGAACGGATTTTCAAGTAGATATGGATCAATTTTTACCGCTGCGAGATGTAGTATTCAATACATTACGTCAGGCGATTCTTCGCGGGGAGCTAAAACCGGGTGAGCGTCTGATGGAGATTCAACTGGCTAACAAATTGGGTGTCAGTCGTACTCCGATTCGTGAGGCAATTCGCAAATTAGAATTGGAAGGACTTGTGCTGATGATTCCAAGACGCGGTGCAGAGGTTGCAGAGATTACGGAGAAGAGTCTGCGCGATGTGCTCGAAGTGCGCAGTGCATTGGAAGAATTGGCGGTGGAACTCGCATGTGACCGAATCTCAGAGGAGGATGTGGACAAGCTTCGTGAGGCGGCAAAAGAATTTGAAGAAGTGTCAAAGAGCGAAGATGTAACTGCACTTGCAGAGGCAGATGTAAGATTCCATGACATCATATACTTTGCGACAGATAACCAAAGACTCATTCAACTTTTATATAATCTGCGTGAGCAGATGTATCGATACCGTGTGGAATATCTCAAGAGAGGAGAGGTACATGCAACACTTTTTGCAGAGCATGAGCACATTATTGAGTCTATTGTGCGTAGAGATAAGGAAGCTGCGAAACAAGCTATCAGCACGCACATTGATAATCAGATGACATCTGTGGCAGATACGATTCGAACCAAAAAGTAAAAATAAATGTATATTTTTCAGAAATATGGGGACACTCCGATTATCAAATATGGAGGTACATAGAGTATGAAAAAGGTAAGTGTATTAGCCGGAATCCTGATTTCTCTGTTGGTGACCGGCATTGTAGTAAATGCAAAACAGTCTCGGATGCAAAAGGATTTGGCAAAAGAGGTGTTTCGTTTTCATGTGCTTGCAAACAGCGACAGTGACGAAGACCAGACTTTAAAGATGCAGGTAAAGGAAGCAGTGATTGCCTATATGAAAGAAGAGATTCCAGAGTCTGACAGCGTAGAGACAACAAAAACATGGGCAAGCGGTCATTTGAATGCTATTGAGAGTCTGGCAGAGACAGTGGTTCGTGAGAAAGGTTATGACTATCAGATAACGGCAAGGGTGACAACTTGTGACTTTCCCGACAAGACTTATGGAGACATTACATTTCCAGCGGGCCGATATGAGGCGCTTCGCATCGAAATAGGCGAGGCAAAAGGGCAAAATTGGTGGTGTGTATTATATCCGAATCTCTGCTTTATTGATGCAGTAAATGCAGTAGTGCCGGATAAAGGAAAAAAGGATTTGAAGAAAGTACTAGAAGAAGATACTTATGAGATGGTGACTGCGACCAGCCGTTTTAAGATAGGATGGTTCTTTTTTTAATCCGAGGACGGAGGAGAGATAAATGTACAAAATGCAAGGGCGCGTTCGGTACAGTGAATGCGGAATAGACAATCAGATAAAGATTCCTGCAATCATTAACTATTTTCAAGATTGTACGACAGAGAATTCAGAGACAATCGGTGTGGGACATCACTATCTTGTGGAGAGAAAGCGCGCATGGATTCTCAATTCTTGGCAGGTGGAGATTATGCGTCGACCACAAGCTGGGGAGAGCATAGAGGTCTCTACATGGGCGACGGATTTCAAGGGAGTGTTTGGTCCGAGAGATTTTTGTATGGAGACTGCGGAGGGTGAGGAACTTGCTCGCGCACACTCCTTGTGGGTGTACATAGATACAGAGAGCGGAAAACCGGTGAAGCCGACGCAGGAAGAGATTGCAGTGTACGAAGTTGGTGCTCCGATTTCGATGGAGGAGGTTTCCAGAAAAATCAAGGTGCCGGAAGGAGCCCTAGAGGTTGACACATTTCCGGTACACAGGTATCATATTGATACGAATGCACATGTGAATAATAGCAAATATATCGAGTTGGCATGTGAGGGTTTGTCAGAAGAATTCGAAGTACAAAAACTTCGTGTGGAATACAAGAAAGCAGCTGTTTTGGGCGATAGAATCGTATTGAAACGGTTGGTTGAAAAAGAACGTATCGTGGTGGAACTTTGTGACAAAGAAGGTAGCACTTATGCGATTGTAGAGTTTATGGGAGAATAGAAGATGAGATTAGGCAAAAGACAAGTATTGACAGTAGTGAAAAAAGTAGATTTTGGTGTATATCTTGGAAACGATGAGGAGAGAGTATTGCTTCCAAGGAAACAGGTTCCGGCAGGAGTAGAGCCGGGAGATCCGGTGGAAGTATTCTTATACAAAGATTCAGATGACCGTTTGATTGCGACTACCAATGAGCCGAAGGTGGAACTTGGTGAGTTGGCAGTTCTGGAAGTTGCAGACACGAACAAATTCGGAGCATTTTTAAACTGGGGATTGGAAAAAGATCTGTTCCTGCCGTTTAAGCAACAGACATCAAAAGTGATGCTGGGGGACAAATGCCTCGTGACTCTCTATATTGATAAGAGTGAACGTCTCTGTGCAACCATGAAAGTGTATGATTTGCTTCGCACAGACTCCCCATATCAGAAGGATGACACGGTGGAGGGAATAATATACGACACAAGCGAGGAGTTTGGGGTATTTGTGGCGGTAGACAATCAGTTTTCTGCACTGATTCCAAAGAAAGAAGTTTATGGGAAACTCCGTGTCGGACAAACAGTTAAGGCGCGTGTAACAGCTGTGAAAGCAGACGGTAAGCTTGACCTCAGTGTTCGTGATAAGATTCCGATGCAGATGGATAAAGATGCAGAAATGATTTGGAAACGTTTGCAGGATTTGGACGGTGAGCTGCCTTTCAATGACAAGGCAGACCCAGAACTGATTAAAGAAGAGTTTAACCTTAGTAAAAATGCATTTAAGCGTGCCGTGGGAAGACTTTTAAAAGAAGGTAAAATAGTAATAGACGATAAATCGATAAAGGTGAAATAAATGAGTTTTACACATTTACACGTCCATACAGAATACAGTCTGTTGGACGGCTCGAATAAGATAAAAGAATACGTTGCAAGAGTGAAAGAGTTAGGAATGAACAGTGCGGCGATTACAGACCACGGTGTTATGTATGGTGTGATTGATTTCTACCGTGCGGCAAAAAACGCCGGAATCAAGCCGATACTAGGGTGCGAGGTATATGTGGCACCGGGGTCTCGCTTTGACAAGACTCCAGGAAACAGTAGTGAAGACCGTTACTATCATCTGGTGCTCCTTGCAGAGAATAATACGGGATACCAGAATCTGATGAAGATAGTTTCCAAAGGTTTTGTAGATGGTTATTATTATAAACCACGTGTTGATATGGAAGTTTTGGAAATGTACAGCGAAGGTATCATTGCGCTCAGTGCCTGTCTTGCGGGAGAAGTTCAGAAGTTCCTGCTTCGCGGCATGTACGCAGAGGCGATGGAGGCCGCCAAGCGTTATGAAAACATCTTCGGAAAGAATAATTTCTTTCTGGAACTTCAGGACCATGGCATGCAGGAACAGGGCATGGTAAATCAGCAGTTACTTCGCTTGTCGCAGGACACAGGAATTGAACTTGTGGCGACAAACGACGTGCATTATACTTATGCAGACGATGAGAAGCCACATGACATTTTGCTTTGTATTCAGACGGGTAAAAAGCTTGCAGATGAAGACCGTATGCGTTATGAAGGCGGACAGTATTATGTCAAATCTGAAGCCGAAATGCGTGCGCTGTTTCCGTATGCTTTGGAGGCGATTGAAAACACACAGAAAATTGCAGACCGTTGCAATGTGACGATAGAATTCGGTGTGACTAAGTTGCCGAAATATGCAGTGCCAGACGGTCTCACGGCCTGGGAATATCTGAACAAACTCTGCTTTGATGGATTATATCAGAAATATGAGAATCCGGAAGGAGACCTGACAGAGCGTCTCAATTATGAGTTAAATACGATTAAAAATATGGGTTATGTAGACTATTTCCTCATTGTGTGGGATTTTATCAATTATGCTCGTACAAACGGAATTATGGTTGGACCAGGACGTGGCTCGGCAGCAGGAAGTATTGTGTCATATACGCTTGGCATCACGAACATAGACCCTATTAAATATCAGCTTCTGTTTGAGCGTTTTCTCAATCCGGAGCGTGTTTCCATGCCTGATATTGATATCGATTTCTGTTACGAGAGAAGACAAGAGGTTATCGATTATGTAGTGCGCAAATATGGCGCAGAAAATGTGGCACAGATTGTTACATTTGGAACGCTGAAGGCAAAGGCCGTTGTACGTGATGTCGGACGTGTAATGGATCTGCCGTATGCACTGTGTGACAGCATTTCCAAAATGATTCCGAACGACCTCGGTATGACTTTGGAAAAGGCACTAGTTGCGAGCAGCGAATTGAAGGAACTTTATGAAAAAGATGAGGAGGTACAGGAACTCATCGAGGTTTCGAAACGCCTGGAGGGACTGCCACGACACTCATCTATGCATGCGGCAGGCGTTGTGATTTGTCAAGAGCCGGTAGATGAATATGTACCGCTATCACTAGGTTCGGACGGTTCTGTGACAACGCAGTTTGTCATGACGACATTGGAAGAATTAGGACTTCTTAAGATGGATTTTCTCGGTCTGCGTACGTTGACTGTTATTCGTGATGCACTTCGTTTAGTTGAAAAAAATACAGGGAAGAAAATCGATATTGATTATATTGATTATAATGATAAAAAAGTATTGGATTCGATTGGAACTGGAAAGACAGACGGTGTGTTTCAGTTGGAAAGTGCGGGTATGAAAAGTTTCATGAAGGAACTGAAACCACAGAGTCTCGAGGATATTATTGCCGGCATTGCACTATATCGACCGGGTCCGATGGATTTTATTCCACAGTACATTAAAGGGAAAAACGACCAGAATGCGATCACATACGATTGTCCACAACTGGAGCCTATCTTAAAGGCAACCTATGGATGTATTGTATATCAGGAGCAGGTTATGCAGATTGTGCGTGACCTGGCAGGTTATACACTCGGACGAAGCGACCTTCTTCGCCGTGCAATGTCTAAGAAAAAGGCTGATGTCATGGAGAAGGAAAGACAGAACTTCGTTTACGGCAACCCGGAAGAAGGTGTACCTGGATGTATTGCAAATGGTATCAATGAAGCAACTGCAAATAAAATATATGATGAGATGATTGACTTTGCAAAGTATGCATTTAATAAGTCACATGCAGCAGCGTATGCGATTGTATCTTATCAGACGGCGTACCTCAAATATTATTATCCGGTAGAATTCATGGCGGCTCTTATGACATCCGTGATTGATAATGCAGGGAAAGTAGCAGAATATATATATACTTGTCGTCAGATGGGAATCAAGATATTACCACCTGATATCAATACCGGCGAGGGTAATTTTTCCGTAAGTGGTAACAATATTCTTTACGGATTGTCAGCAATTAAGAGTGTTGGACGTCCGGTCATTGAAGCAATTGTTGCAGAGCGTGAGAAAAATGGACCGTTCAAACATCTCAAAGACTTTATTGAGCGTTTGACAGGAAAAGAAGTAAATAAGCGAACCATCGAAAGTTTTATTAAGGCAGGAGCATTGGATTGCCTTGGCGGAACTAGAAAGCAGTTCATGATGATTTACATCAAGATTGTGGACCAGGTGACGCAGGAGAAAAAATACTCTATGAGCGGTCAGATGACACTGTTTGATATGGTAAGCGAGGAGCAAAAGAGTGAATTTGACATACCACTTCCGAATGTGGGTGAGTATGAGAAAGAGACGATGCTTGCATTTGAAAAAGAAGTTCTTGGAATTTATGTCAGCGGACATCCAATGGAAGAATATGAGGCGAAGTGGAAAAAGAGCATCACGGCGACGACGATGGATTTCCAATTAGATGAAGAGAATGGTCATACGAAGGTGCGAGAGGGCGAGCGTGCAATTATCGGAGGTATGATTGCAGCGAAGACAATTAAATATACTAAGACCAATAAGACTATGGCATTTATTAGTGTCGAAGATCTCATGGGGACTGTGGAAGTCATGATATTTCCAAAGGATTACGAGAAGAGCAAGCAGTATCTGAATGAGGAAGCAAAAGTATTTGTGAAGGGACGAGTGTCAGAGGAAGACGGCGGAGCTAGTAAACTGATTTGCGAGACCATCATTCCGTTTGAAGATGTGCCGTGTGAACTTTGGATACAGTTTTCGGATATTCCTTCTTATCAGTCAGAAGAAGCAAATCTCTTTGAAATGTTAAAACATTCCGAGGGAACTGACCGAGTTGTGATATATTGCACAAAAGAAAAAGCAGTTAAGAGACTGCCTGCAAATCGTAATATTCATGTAGATGCAGACATCTTGGACGCAGTACAAAAATATTTTGGCAAAGACCGAGTGAAAGTTGTGGAAAAACAATTAGAAAAGGTGTAAAATGCTAACAATAATGAAACTATAGAAAAATGGAGAAATGACTATGAAAGAACAAGAAATGAGAGAACCAATTCATACAATTGGAGTTTTAACGAGCGGTGGTGATGCGCCAGGAATGAATGCGGCAGTACGTGCAGTTGTGAGAACAGCTTTGGCGAATGGACTAAATGTCCTTGGAATCAGACGTGGTTATCACGGTTTGCTTCGTGAAGAGATTATAGATATGTCGAGAAAGGATGTTGCTGATACGATTCAGCGCGGAGGAACAATTCTGCAGACTGCCAGAAGTCAGCAGATGCGTACCCCTGAGGGACAGAGAAAGGCCGCAACGATATTGAAAAAATATGGTGTTCAAGGATTGGTTGTTATCGGAGGTGATGGTTCCTTTGCCGGAGCACAGAAGCTTGCAGAATACGGAATTAACGTTATCGGTATCCCGGCAACAATCGACTTGGATATTGCATGTACAGATTTTACAATTGGTTTTGATACAGCAGCAAACACAGCCATGGAGGCAATTGATAAGATTCGTGATACATCAACATCACATGAGAGATGCAGTATTGTTGAGGTGATGGGAAGAGATGCAGGATATCTTGCGCTTTGGTGTGGTATTGCAAATGGTGCAGAATATATCCTTTTGCCGGAAGAACATGAATATGACGAACAGGCAATTATCAATGATATCATCGAGAATCGTAAGAATGGCAAGAAGCATTATATTATCATTAATGCAGAGGGTGTTGGTGATTCTATCAACATGGCAAAGAGAATTGAAGAGGCAACCGGAGTAGAGACGAGGGCAACGATTCTCGGTCATTTGCAACGTGGCGGAAGCCCAACTGTCAAAGACAGAGTATATGCATCTGTTTTGGGATCGAAAGCGGTGGATTGCTTGATTGATGGCAAGAAAAATCGTGTGGTTGGATATCAAAATGCACAGTTTATTGATTTTGATATTAACGATGCACTCAAGATGCAAAAAGAGATTCCGGAATATCAGTTAAAGATTTCTAAGATTTTATAATTGCTAAGTACAGTAAAAGGAGAAAAGTATTTTGGGAATGAATGTGAAAAAGACAGCGCCAATCGGTGTGTTTGATTCCGGTGTGGGCGGTCTTACAGTAGCCAGAGAGATTATGCGTAACTTGCCAAATGAAGACATTGTTTATTTTGGTGATACAGCGCGTGTTCCATATGGTAGCAAATCAAAAGATAATATCATTCGCTATTCCAAACAGATTATTCATTTTCTGCAGACAAAAGGTGTCAAAGCAATAGTGATTGCCTGTAATACGGCAAGTGCATTGGCGCTCGATGCAGTTAAAGATGAGTTTGATATTCCGATTATCGGTGTGGTAGAACCGGGTGCAAGAGCTGCACTTGCAGTTACAGAGACAAAGAAAATCGGTGTCATCGGAACAGAAGCGACTGTGCGAAGTGCCATGTATGAGAAGATTATTCAAGAAATTGAGCCAGATGTATCAGTGGTGGCGAAGGCTTGTCCGCTTTTCGTGCCATTGGTTGAGGAAGGTTTTAAAAAGCATCATGTCACAGACGAGATTATCGATTATTATCTTTCTTCATTCAAGGAGACAGATATTGATGCTTTGATTTTGGGATGTACCCATTATCCGCTTCTTCGCTCCAAAATTCGCGAGTATGTAGGTGAGAAAATCACTTTGGTTAATCCTGCGTATGAGACGGCTATGGATCTCAAATTGATTTTAGAGGAACAGGATATGGAGAATCCGGATGTAGAGGGAGACCATGGTTCCTACTCATTCTATGTCAGCGATGCGGCCGACAAATTCAAGCAGTTTGCGAATTCAATCTTGCCGTATGACATAGAGACCACAAAGCAGATTAACATAGAAGAATACTAGGTGATGATATGACGAAAGATGTATTGGTGAGTATTTCCGGTCTTCAAATGGCCGTAAACGAAATGGAGAGTAATGACGATGAGCCAATTGAAGTTGTTAGCGCTGGTACTTACTACCTTAAAGATGGGAAACATTATATCTTCTTTGAAGAGGTGGCAGAAGGGATTCCGGGAGTTACGAAAACACAGATTCGGTTAACAGGAAGAGAAACCTTAGAAGTAATAAAAAAAGGTGTTTCCAATATGCATATGGTGTTTGAAAAAGGGAAGATAAACCGTTGCATTTACCGAACACCGATGGGGGAGTTAAATCTTGGCATCTGCACAAGCAAGATTGTGGTGGATGAAAAGAAAGACAATATCAACATTCGTGCGGAATATACATTAGATGTGAATTATGAACTATTGGCGGATTGCACGATACGAATTAATGTCAAACCGAGAGACTCTAAGGAGTTTTCGATACACGAGAAGATGACATTTTAGAACAGAGATAAAGTTAAAAATAAGAGCTTGGAAATTTCGTGATTTCCAAGCTCTTTTGTGTTGTTATTTATTTTTCTTTCTTCCAAAGAGACCTTTTTTCCCTTTTTTTGGTACTTCAAGTGGACCTCTGAGACCCTTTACATCTGTTATGTAAAGTCCGCTTACAACAGCTTTTACTTCCTTCTTTACAGGAATGATTTGGAATACCTTCTCATCGCAGAGAAGAGTCATAACTCTAGGACCAACCTTTGCTTTAACAACCGGTACCTTCATTCCGCGAAGATATTTTGGAGTGTTCTCAATAGCAACAGCTGGAAGTCCTGATTCTTTCATCTTCATTTTCTTCTTGTCGATAATCAACATCGCAAGTGTCTGCGCAGATGCTTTCATCTGTTGTTCAGTCTCTTCTTGTCTCTTTTGAGCTTTCTTTGAAATAAAATACAATGCAACAAATGCTGCAATTACAACTAAAATGATTATAATTAATATGATTGTTCCTGTTGTCACGTCAAACCTCCTAAAAACTTTCTACATAATGAGACTATTTTATCATTCTTTTACATTTAGTGCAAGAGAAATACTTTTCAAATGAAAAAAATGTGTTATACTAGAGGGGTATTACGAAATTTAATAGAAACGGAGAAAGACTATGAAAAAGAAATTAATTACAATTATTGCAGGCGTATGTGCACTTGCGTTGCTTGGAGGTTGTGCCGGAGAAACTAAGGGGGCACTTTCCAACGATAATATTACAATTAAAAAATATAAAGGATTGGAAATTGATAAGGTACAGGAAATTACTGTAACAGATGAAGATGTAGAGATGAGTATTAAGTCAGACCTTGAAATACTCGCTACAAAAACAGACGTGACAGGTCGTGCAGCAAAACTTGGTGATATTGCAATCATCGACTTTGAAGGCAAGAAAGATGGAGTTGCATTTGAAGGCGGAGTAGGAACGGATTATGAGTTGGAACTCGGTTCTAAAACATTTATTGATGGATTTGAAGATGGTATCGTAGGACATAACATTGGTGAAAAATTTGACCTTAACCTTACATTCCCGGAAAATTATGGAAGTGCTGATTTAGCAGGCAAAGATGTTGTATTTACAGTTACATTAAAGAGTCTTAAGGAAAAAAATGTACCGGAGCTTACAGATGATATTTTGGAAAAATTGGGTACAGAAGCAAAGACTGTTGAAGAATACAAGGCGCAGGTTAAAGCAAATTTGGAGAAATCAAATAAGGAATCTGCAGAGACCACTCTTTTAAATTCCGTGTGGGAAGCTCTGATTAAAAACTGTGAAGTAAAGAAATATCCGGAAGGAAAAGTTGACGAGTACGAAAACAATATGAAACAGCAGTATTCATACTATGCACAGATGTACGGAATGGATATTGACCAATTCTTTACACAGATAATGGGAATGAGTGCAAAAGAAATGGCAAAGAATACAGTGACACAGCAACTTGCAATTGCACTTATTGCAGAAAAAGAGGGATTGACTATTGACGATAAGGCATATGAGGCAGGTGTCAAAGAACTTGCAGAACAATATGGTTACCAAGATAAAGAAGACGAATTTGTAAAAGCATATGGTGAAGATACCATTCGTGAGGCTTTACTTCAAGAGAAAGTGGGTAACTTCTTGGTAGATAACTGTGTACAAGTAGAACCAAAAGAAGATAAAGAGAAATAGTATGGTAAAGATATATGTGGCAGATATATCAAATCTGCCGGATCCGATGTCGAATTTGGAGTTGTTACATAGACTTCCCATGGACAGGCAACAGCGGATTCATAATCTGAAACAAGAAAAAGGCAGAAGACAAAGTATGGGGGTAGGACTTTTGTTACAGAAAGTCCTAGCCCTTTATCATATGCAAGATTCGCAGGTGTATGTGGGGGAACACGGAAAACCTATGGTCGAAGGACTTGAATTCAACTTGTCTCATTCAGGTGATTTAGTTATCTGTGTAGTTAGCGACAAGCCTGTTGGCTGTGATATAGAGAAACTTCGCGAGGCACCGAAGGGTGTGTCGGAGAGGTGCTTTTCTGATGGTGAGCAAGCGTATCTGAGCCAGTTCTCTGAAGGGGAATACAACCATAAATTTTTTGAATTATGGACAATGAAGGAAAGCTATGTCAAGATGACTGGAGAAGGTATGGGATTGCGATTTGAGGCGTATGAGGTGGTAGTTGATAAAGATTGTATATTGTCAGGTGGCGATGGTTATGCAAAGGTACTTCGAGATGGAAACATGCAGACATGCTATCTGTATTCAGTGGAATGGAAAGGACACATGATTTCTGTATGCACAGAAGATTCTGCGCCTGTGGAAATTATCCGGGAAACTTTGTGAATAACTTATAATTTCCCTGCATAGATTGTAAAAAAGTGATTTATGCAGGGGTTTTATGAGGGATTACATTGAGGAACGAGCAATTGAAATTGCCTATTATATCATAGAGAATAACGCAACAGTGAGGCAAACAGCCAAGGCATTTGGCATTAGCAAATCAACCGTACACAAGGATTGTCAAGACAGATTGCCAGCCATCAATCCAACTTTGGCTGCAGAGGTACGTAAAGTTTTAGATATTAATAAGTCAGAGAGACATATACGTGGTGGCCTTGCAACTAAAGAGAAATATTTACATATGGAGAAAAAGAATTGGTGGGGAGTCGTTTGATTCCCCTATTTTTATGGAGGAAATAATAATGACACTAGAAGAGATGAAAAAAGTAGATTGTAAAACTGTTGTCAAAGAAGACTTGGTAGATATGAGAGAGATTAATATCCCAGAAACAAATAGTGTTGAAGAATTGCTGAACTATCTCTTAAACAACAATATTAATTGGTATGTTCATCGTAGGGGGGATATTGTGGTTCAGAATAAATATTCGGATGGAGAAAGTATCAATGATATCTTTGGCATTATGGTTTCTTCAACCTGATAATAATCGTACTTTATGGGCGTGCAATACGTTGAGTATTACACGCCTAATTTTGGTCTAATTTTTTATTTGTGATATTTCAAATGAATTTATGAGAAAAAATCTCAAATACAGTTTACAAAATTCAAAAATAGAGTATAATAGTTATTGAAAAGAGAAACAAAATGGAGGTAACAATTATGTTATGCCAATTTACAGTTAAAAATTATAAAAGTATTCGTGATGAAGTGACGTTTGATATGCAAGCAACCTCTATTTCAGAACATGAAGATAAAGTAATCAGAGATATAGACGGTGAAGAATTTTTGCCGGTTTCTGCACTATATGGTCCGAATGGTGGTGGCAAGTCAAATGTGTTAAAGGCTTTACAAACATTAGTAGGTAAGGTATTGCGTCCGCTTTATGCATCTACAAATAACGCAGGCATATTAATGTTTCGCAAAAACGTAAATATCGAACCATTTAAGTTTACAGAGGAAAACAAGAATGCACCAACAGAGTTTGAAATCTTTTTCCGTACAAAACTAGCAGAGTATAGATATCAATTGTATGTCAAGAAAGAAAAAGTTGTGTATGAAAGTCTTGATCGAGTTAAGTTAAGTACTAAAAGACGTTCGGGTCTTTTTGAACGAGATAATAATAATATCGAGTTAAAAGGGGATTTCACAAAATTGACAGCTAGTGATGAACTGTCAGACACTTTGCCATTTTTATCGTATTTGGGAATCGCATATAGTAAAAACGAGGTAGTAAGGGATGTATTGGAATGGTTTGATGAAGGAATTGATTTCTTGAATTATGGCAATCCAATACAAGAATTGGTAGTGGCAGTGGAACACACGAAAAACATCAAACAGTTAATGCTGCAGATGATACAAGAAATGGATTTGAACATTGTTAATTTTCGTGTGGAAGAAAACGAAAATAGATTTGATGTTTATACCAAGCATTTTGTGGATGGATATGAAGAAGAACTTGATCTTGAAGAAGAGTCTAGTGGTACGAGAAAGTTGTTTGGGCTTTTACCGTTCATCGCAACCAGTTTGATAGAGGGCAATGTTCTTGTAATAGATGAATTAGATGCTAAGATACATCCGATTCTACTGAAACATATCATAAATATGTTTACAGATTTGAATGTGAATAAGAATAACGCACAACTGATATTCACATCACATGATTTATCAACTATGAACAGTGAGGTGTTTAGAAGAGATGAAATCTGGTTTGTGGCAAAGGGGAAAGCAGAAAATTCAAAGCTTTATTCACTTGTAGAATTCAAGAACGAAAAGGGTGAATCTGTGCGAAAGGATGCCAAATTTGATAAACAATATCTTGAAGGTAAGTACGGTGCTGACCCATACCTCAAAAGAATTATAGATTGGGGGAAAATCAATGCCTAAAAAAGCCGGAATGGAGAAATGGAAAAAGAAACGTCGACAAGAACATTTGGAACTGAAGAAATATCGTTACTACATTTTCTGTGAAGGTCAACAGACAGAACCATTATATTTTGAAGGGTTTAAAAAGTTAATTGAAGAGAACCCAGTATATAAGGATATGGTTTTGATTGAGATTGAACCATGTCAAGCAGAAACTATGCGTGTCATTGGTAAGGCAGAGGAATATGTTAAAGCAAACAATGTTAGAAAAGGGCAAGTTTGGTGTCTATATGATAAGGATAGTTTCCCCCCAGAGCGTTTCAATGGTGTGGTGGAAAGAATTGATAGCCTTAATAAGGAAAATCCAGAATTGCAGTATCATGCAGGATGGAGTAACGAATGCATAGAATTTTGGTTCATGCTGCATTTTGCCTACTACACTTCGAATAATCATCGAGCAGAGTATATCTCTTTTCTGAATGATAAGTTTCGAGAGTTGGGAATCGGCAAATATCAGAAGAATATGAAAGACATTTTTGATATTCTTTTAGATAAGGGGAATCCAAAGTTAGCAATTCGATATGCGAAACGAATTATAAAAGAACATGAGGGAAAAACACCGACGGAAATTGCACCGGGAACAAAGGTGTATGAGTTGGTGGAAGAACTAGTGAAGTATTTGCCGATGGAAGAAAAAAATAAGTTTACAGAATAAGATAAAAGGAGAGATTTATATGCGATTGATAGAATTTCAGTTTTATAATAGGGCACCATTTGAAAATTTAAAGATATCTTTAGGTGATGCTAATATATCTATCTTTTCTGGTATTAATGGTGCTGGAAAGACCACTATTCTTTCATATGTGACAGATGCATTTTATGAGTTAGCAAAGAAAGCTTTCTCAAATGAGTTTGAAGGAGTTAGTAGTAAGTTTTATCGAGTTTCGTCTAATCTCACAATGATGGATCCAAGTAAAAATTCTTTTGTATATTTACGGTTTGAAAATGCTGGTAAAATTATAGACTATATAGACATGAGACTCCTTAATGATGAGGAAGAGTATAACAATTCATTGCAGATTAAGAATGCGATTCCTTATGCAGAAATAAAAAATAGAATGAAAACGCGTAATGTATTAAAATACTTCAATATATCTGAAACAGTAGAGATAACTAAATTTTTTGAGCAAAATATATTGACATATTTTCCAGCATATCGATATGAGCAACCAGGATATCTGAATGACCCATATACCATATCGCTCAATTTTAAGAAAGATTCAGAATTCACAGGATATCTTATAAACCCGATTGAGGTAACATCAGGTATACCTGAAATTGCCAATTGGATAATGGACATTATTTTAGATAGTTCATTATATGAAGATGAGACACGTAATATGATTGTTCAACTAAATAGAATCTTTACGACCTTGTTAGCAACAAAGGTTAACACACCAGTCAGATTAGGAATAGGACCTCGTCAGAATGGTGCAACACGTATACAAATTGTAAAACAATCGGATGGGGAATGGATATATCCGTCCATATTTAATATGTCCTCTGGTGAACTAGCATTAATAGGTCTGTTTTGCGAAATAATCAGACAAGCAGATAGATTAAGTACGACATTTGATAAAGTGAAAGGAATTGTTTTAGTAGATGAAATAGATAAACACCTACATATAAAAATGCAAAAGGATGTATTGCCAAAATTAATCAAATTATTTCCGAATGTACAGTTTATTCTGACTTCGCATTCTCCATTTTTGAATTTAGGATTTTCTAGTGAAAAAGAAGTTTCCTATTCGATATATGATATGGATAATGGTGGCCTATCCTGTAAACCGCAGAGTAATGATTTGTTTGAAGAAGTGTATCAGATTCTTGTATCAGAAAACGAACAATTTGCGAAGAAATATCATAAACTCGTGTCGGATATGGAAGCGTCGACCAAACCTTTAGTAATAACAGAAGGTAAAACTGATTGGAAACATTTGAAGGTTGCAATGAAAGCATTGGGTATAAATGATTTGGCAGTAGAGTTTTATGAATATGAAGATACAATGGGTGATGAAACTTTAATAAAAATGTTAAATCAATTTTCAATTATTTCTCCGAATAGAAAAATAATTGGCATGTTTGATAGAGACAATGCAGATATATCTAAATCCACTTCCAAAGACGGTTCATCTTACGTGCAAATATCAAAGAACATTTATGCTTTTTCTATTCCAATGGTAAATGAGGAAATTTATGGGACATATACTTCTATAGAACATTATTATAAAAAAGAGCAACTGTTGATGGCAGATAAAAATGGACGAAGATTATTTTTGGGTGAGGAATTCTATGATAGTGGAATTAGCAGATGCCAAAAATATCAAACGAGATTTAAGGGGATACAAAACAAAGTAAAGGTAAACGGCATTATAGATGAAAAAGTGTATAGTTTAAAAGATGATCCAGAATTCAAACAATCTATAGCATTGTCAAAAGAGGATTTTGTACAGATGGTTTTAGATGATGCTAGCAATGAACGAAAATTCGATTTTACTGAGTTTTTAAAAATTTTCGCGGTTATAAGAGAGATTATCGCTTTATAATTTAGAAAAAAGTTGGTGGTAAGGCAAAAACTAAAATTATTTAAAAGAGCGGAAATCAAAATAAAAATGTTTGGTTATATATTGACACAAGCAGATGTTGCTGAGCGTCTGTCGCAAATTAACCCAACTCTCGCATCAGAGGCGAGAAAGGTTTTAGACGTGAACAAATCCGAGCGTCATATCCGCGGAGGAATGGCAACGAAGGAAAAGTATTTACATATGGAGCAGAAGGGGAATTGGTGGAGAACAATTTAGTTCTCTACCATTTTTGTGATAAGAAATCTTTTGAAGTTCATTCATATCTATGATAAAATTTTCTTAACGATGAAATGTAAGGAAGTAATGAAAGTGAAAAATCAAAGACCAAAACCAGCGAAAGCATCCAAATGGATTAGGATAGCCATATATATCATTCTAGCGTTCCTAGTTGTGAGGAGCGAACTAATAAAGGTAGGCGTTCTACCAGGTGCATCGGAACAGAATTACTCAGCAATAGAAGAGTATTCCGACAAGCCATATGTTGAAATGAACGGCAATAAGCCCGAGTTCGATAACTTAACAACCGAATGCTTTGAAAAGTATGCCAAGCTGGATGAATTAGGTAGGTGTGGCGTTGCGTATGCGTGTGTTGGTCTAGAAATTATGCCCACGGAAGAGCGCGGTGCAATTGGACAAGTGAAGCCGTCAGGTTGGCATACAATCAAGTACGATATTGTAGATGGAAAATATCTCTACAATCGCTGTCATTTGATTGGGTATCAATTGACTGGTGAGAATGCCAACACAAAGAATTTGATTACCGGAACTCGCTATCTGAACGTGGAAGGAATGCTTCCGTTTGAAAATATGGTGGCAGAATATGTAGAAGAGACAGGCAATCATGTCATGTATCGCGTAACACCTCATTTTGAGGGAAGAAACCTAGTTGCCAGCGGAGTGCAGATGGAGGCCTACTCTGTGGAGGATGACGGAAGGGGCGTGTGTTTCAATGTGTATGTGTATAATGCACAGCCGGGAATTACAATCGATTATAAGAGCGGAGACAGTCGGCTCACAGAAAACGAATAGAGAAGAAAAAGAGGATACCAATATATGATTTATTTAATATTAGCAATTATGTGTAGTGCATTGCTTTCTATCATCATGCGCCTTAGTCAGCGCCATGTGGACAATGACCTTAGTATGTTGGGCTTCAATTATATTACATGTGTGATACTTTCACTTGTAGCAAGCGGAGTGGGAAACGTTTTTCCAGCAACGGAGGGAATAAGCACCACATTGGGACTAGGCGTAATAAATGGATTCTTATACTTGGCAGGCTTTGTCCTTCTACAAGTAAATATCAAGAGAAATGGCGTTGTGATGTCCACTACATTTATGAAATTGGGATTATTAGTTCCGATGGTATTTTCTCTGGTTGTGTTTGGAGAGAGAATGAACCTGATGCAGAGTATCGGGACTGTGTTGGCGCTTTCGGCAATTGTACTCATCAATGCACAGAAAGAGGAGACGAATCTTTCATTTAAATGGGGGCTAATTCTGCTACTATTGGCAAATGGTGGAGCAAATGGCATGTCAAAGGTCTATGATGAAGTGGGAAATGAGGAGTTATCCGCACAGTTTTTATTATATACATTTGCGATGGCGTGTGTGCTTTGCTGGGCTCTCGCGATATACAAAAAAGAGAAGGTCAGTAAATATCATGTCCTTTACGGTGTTGTGATTGGTGTGCCTAACTTCTTCTCGGCAAAGTTTCTGCTTAAATCTGTACAGACTTTACCGGCTGTGATTGCATATCCGACTTTTAGCGTGGGGGCCATTATTGTTGTGAGTCTTGTGAGTATCTGTTTTTTAAAAGAAAAACTGAATAAAAGACAGTGGATTGCACTTGCAGGAATCTTAGTTGCACTTGCACTTCTTAATATATAGAAAATTTGAAAGAATTTCTTGAATTGTATTAACAATTTATTGCGTCCGGGAGCCCAATATGGTATACTAAATTATCAAATAATTTAGCACAAAGGAGGCAGCATATGGACGAAAGATTAACAGACCTTCGCTCGAAGAAGAATCCAAAAGCAAGAATTAAAATTATGAAAGGTCATTTTGCTACCAGCCACTCACATATCAATACCTATATTGATATGTCAACTGTCAAGGCGAGACACAACAACTGTCGAGAGACCGCCAAAGAATTGGCAACAGAGTACATACACAATACCGCAGTAGACACGATTGTTTGTCTGGAAGAGACCGATACAATCGGAACATTTATGGCTGAGCATTTGGCAGACGGAAGTCCACTTTCGTTCAGTAAGGGAAATAACATTTCCATCATATCTCCGGAGTATCATCAGAGTGGGCTCATTCTGTTCCGCGACAATGTGCAGAGAATGATTGTGAATTCACAGGTGCTAATTTTAGCACCATCGATTACAACGGGCAAATCGGTAAATCGTGCGATTGAAGCAGTAGAATATTATGGTGGAAAAGTATGT
The DNA here is from genome assembly GCA_017416155.1 of Tyzzerella sp. Classification (GTDB taxonomy): domain Bacteria; phylum Bacillota; class Clostridia; order Lachnospirales; family Lachnospiraceae; genus Faecalimonas. The sequence continues at coordinate 9,033 of JAFQDE010000010.1, read as the reverse complement.
GGAGTCTGCGCAGTATTCAGTTCTGTGAAGCAGGTTCGCGGAATTGAAGTAAAGAGCATTTTTACAGAAGAAGACATTCCAGATTACAGAGCGTATGCACCGAATGAGTGTCCACTATGCAAAGAAGGAAAACATCTCGATGCAATCGTAAACAGTTACGGATATTCAAAATTATAATATAGACAGGCTTTTGAAAGCCTGAAGAATTCAAACATAACGGGGTATGTCATCAAACATACCCCGTATTCTTATGCGTAACCTACGCAAATCATATCAATTATAAGTTGAAGTATTTATCAAATTCTGCCGGATGTGGAATCTTAGACATCTCGAAGCACTCTTTTCTCTTCATAGCGATGAAGTTCTTAATTAAGTGTTCCGGGAATACTCCGCCTGCTGTCAAGTAGTCATGGTCAGCCTCGAGTGCATCCAAAGCATCTTCCAAACGGGTTGGGAGAGAAGATAATTTTGCTTTTTCTTCCGGGGACAATGAATAAAGGTTCATGTCGTATGGTCCCCAGCCGTTTGCATGTGGATCAATCTTATTCTTGATACCGTCGATACCTGCCATAAGAAGGGCAGCGTAGCAAAGGTATGGGTTACAAGTTGCATCTGGGTTACGAATCTCGAAACGGCGAAGCTTCGGAGATTTCGCATATGCAGGAATACGAATAACTGCACTGCGGTTAGATGTAGCATAACCAACTGTTACAGGCGCCTCAAAACCAGGTACTAATCTCTTAAACGAGTTCGTACTTGGGTTCGTAATAGCACAGAGTGAAGAAATATGCTTCAATAAGCCGCCCATAAAGTAGTGAGCTGTTTTACTCAGATGTGAGTATCCTTCATCATCAGAGAAAACAGGCTCTCCATCCTTGAGAAGTAACATATGTACATGCATTCCGTTTCCAGCTTCCTGATATACCGGCTTCGGCATAAATGTTGCTGTCATGCCGTATTTCTGTGCTGTATTGTGGATAACGTATTTAATCATCATGGTGTTGTCTGCCATCTTAGACATTTGCCCAAGCATCGGTTCGATTTCAAACTGACCGGCAGCACCAACTTCCGGATGATGGTATTTAATTTCGATACCCATCTTTTCCAATTCTAAACACATTTCCGAACGGCACTCATAAGTGCGGTCGAATGGTTTTGCAACGTGATAGTTTTTCTGATGAGGAACGACGCATCCCAGGCCTTGGTTCGCACTGTTCCAATACGCCTGTTCGCAGTCTACTGAGAATCCAATAGAATCAGGTGTTATAGACCACCCTGCCTGGTCGAACATATGAAATTCGAATTCCGGTAAGATTAACATGGTATCGGCAATGTTACAATCTTTCATATACTGTTCAGCTGCAAGAACAATGTTTCTCGGATACTGATCTAAAGGACGATTTTCCGGATAATCGATGACCATTGCATTACCTGTGATAGAGAGCGTCGGTATCTCGCAGTATGGGTCAATGAGTGCAGTATCCAAATCAGGGATAAATACCATATCACTCTTTTCAACTACGGCATATCCGTAGTTAGAAGCGTCAAAGCCGATTCCGTTTTTCATCGTGTCTTCTGTAAATTGAGAAGCCGGAATCGTCACGTGGCGGAACTGACCATTGATGTCAACAATTTTAAAGTCAACCATCTTAATGTCCTGTTCCTGAATCATTTTCATGATGTCTGAAGTAGTTCTTTTCATTTGTTTTCCCTCCAGTAAAAATTAACGATACTTATTAACAATAGAATACTCCAATTATATGGGAAATGCAAGAAATCTGTTATTGCAAAAAGGGAGTTATTCGTTGTATGCTAGAGATGAGAGGAGGTATTGGCTTATGGAAAATAAATTCTTTGATAAAATTAAAGGGAACTTTGGATTCGGTTGTATGCGATTTCCAATGAAAGATAATGAGGTGGATTATGAAGAAACAACTAGAATGATAGACAGCTTTATGGAAAATGGATTCAACTATTTTGATACTGCACACCCATATATCAACGAGAAAAGTGAGCCTACATTACGGGAATGCCTTGTGAAACGTTATCCAAGAGAGGACTTTGTCTTAGTAAATAAGTTGACAACATATTTCTTCGAAAAAGAGGAGGAAATCATCCCGCTTTTTGAAAAACAACTGGAAATCTGTGGCGTGGACTATTTTGATTTTTACTTGCTTCATGCACAGGATGCAAGACTTTTTGCCAAATATAAAAAGTGTAGAGCGTATGAACACGCGTTTGAATTTAAGAAGCAGGGAAGAGTAAAACATGTGGGAATTTCATTCCACGATAAAGCCGAGGTCTTAGAGCAGATACTGACTGAGTATCCGGAAATAGAAGTGGTGCAGATTCAGTTCAACTATCTGGATTATGATGATATCGGTATTGAGTCGAAAAAATGCTATGAAGTATGTGTGAAACATGGGAAGCCTGTGATTGTTATGGAACCGGTAAAAGGCGGTAACCTGGTAAACATTCCAGCCGAAGCTCAGAAAATCTTTGACGAACTCAAGGGAGGAAGTAATGCAAGTTACGCGATTCGATTTGCTGCAAGCTTTGAACAAATCATGATGGTACTTTCCGGAATGAGTAACATGGAGCAGATGAACGATAATATCAGTTACATGAAGGATTTCCAACCATTAAGTGAAGAGGAATTTGAAGCTGTATTTAAAGTTCGCGATATCATCAGTGCGCAGGGACTTATTCCATGTACCGGGTGTAAATATTGCATGGATGTCTGTCCGCAAAAGATAGCGATACCGGACCTGTTTTCCGACCTCAATGCGAAAACCATTCACAATTATTGGAATAGCGACTGTTACTATGAAATACATACACAGAATGGGGGAAAAGCATCGGATTGCGTGAAGTGCGGAAAATGCGAGAAAATATGTCCGCAACATTTGAAGATAAGAGAATTGCTGGCCGAAGTGGCAGAAGCGTTCGAGAAAGAGGAGTAGTTAAAGAAATCAGCCGAGGATGCATATCAATTTTGATATAAACCCTCGGCTTTTTTGTGTGTTATCGGTTCAGCCACCATATTCCGAAGTTCAGATACGCTGCGAATGTTACCCAAAGCAGGTACGGAAGATTTATATATGCGGCTGTCTGCGATATTTTGTCAAACTGTCGTATCATTAGTATAATCAGCACCCATAAGAGTAGTATCCAGAAAAACGAGAACAGACGCCATTCAAAGTTAAAGAAGAAAATCGACCACAAAAAGTTGACAATCAGTTGATAATTGTAAATCATCAGGGCATCCGATTTTGCTTCAGCATCGGCATCCGTTGTTTTTATCAGATAGGCTGAGATTCCCATCAAAGTGTAGAGAATAGTCCACACGACAGGAAACAGCCATCCGGGTGGTGAAAGGGGCGGTTTTATCAGTACGTCAAAATCCTGCATTGCATTCCGCGTGAGAAGGCCTGCTACGGCACCCACAAGAAGTGGAAGGGCAATGCTTTTTATAAGTAGTTTTCTGTTTTCACTCATAGCATGTACCTCCACTATTAATATATGCGAGGCAGGGATAAATATAACTCAGTCAAATGATAACAATTGCAAAGAAAATCATAGCATAGTATACTAGAAAAATAAGACACTGAAAAAGGAGATTACAATTTTATGCAATATATGATTTCGTTTTTAGAGGGCATTATCACGTTTATTTCACCGTGCTTGTTACCGATGCTTCCAATTTATATTTCGTACTTTGCCGGGGGCGGTGAACGGGCACAAAAGAAAACCATTATCAACGCACTTGGATTTGTGCTGGGGTTCAGCATTATTTTTATTGCGATGGGCGCACTGGCAGGGACAGTGGGAAGATTTCTGATTCAGTATCAGACTGTTGTAAATGTATTTTCCGGTGTGATTGTCATTCTCTTTGGTTTGAATTTTCTTGGAGTGTTTAAGTTCAAACTTTTCCAAGGAAATCGTGGCAACCATAAATTCAACCCGGAAAATATGGGATTCTTCTCAGCAATGCTGTTCGGAATTATTTTTTCAATCGGATGGACACCATGTGTAGGAACCTTCTTAGGTTCGGCATTGATGTTAGCTTCACAGCAGGGAAGTGTGCTTAAAGGAACACTTATGTTGGTGGCGTACTCGGTAGGTCTTGGGATTCCATTTTTAATCAGCGCAGTTCTTATTGACAGGCTGAAGGTGACATTCGATTTTATTAAAAAACACTATAGAACAATCAATATTGCGAGCGGTGGACTTCTGGTACTCATTGGTATCCTAATGGCTACAGGAATGTTTGGAAGTTTTCTTTCACTGCTCAGTTAGGAGGTTATATGAAGAATAAGAAAATATTAGGCCTTGGTATCATCCTGTTTTCATTTTTTATTGTGGGTGCGTCTATTTTGTATAACGGATTGAAGGATAAGGTGGAGGACAATTCTTTTCATCTCGAAGACGAAAATAACGGAGACAAGAGCGAAGAAGGTGCAGACAAAGAAGAAGACAAACAGGATGTCGCGCCGGATTTTACGATGACGGACAAGGATGGCAATGAGGCGAAATTATCAGATTTTGCAGGCAAACCGATTGTGCTGAATTTCTGGGCGAGCTGGTGCGGACCGTGCCAGATGGAGATGCCTGATTTTGAAGAAATGTATCAAAGGTATGGACAGGAAGTAGAGTTTGTAATGGTAAATATGACGGACGGCGGTCAAGAAACATTGGATAGTGCGACATCATTTATTACAGAAAAAGGCTATACATTTCCGGTATATTATGATACAAAAATGGAAGGTGCGTATAACTATCAAGTGTATTCCCTTCCAATGACTTTCTTTCTTGATGAAAACGGAAATGTGGTTGCAAGTAATAGAGGGATGATAAGCGGAGAGAATCTGCAACAAGGAATCGAAGCGATACGATAAAGTTTAACAAAGGAATGACATTATGAATCATACAACAGAGAAAAAGGGTTTAAATATCAGTGTAAAATCATTTATATCGGCAATCTTGGTAATATTTCTACTTATGGTACTGACTTATAGTCTGACATTTATTGTACCGGACGCAGGGATCCCATTTTGGAAATGGGCGCTTTCACCAGTTTTGGTGCTTGGCGCAGAGGGAAATGTATCCTTGATTGCAGTAATTGTATTTTTGCTTGTAATTGGCGGTGTTTTTAATTGCCTCGAAAAATGTGGACTGATGAAATACATGTTAGATAAGATTACGTTTCGTTATGGAAAAGAACGTTATAAATTGATGGCACTTATTGTTTTGTTTTTTATGGCAATGGGAAGTTTTATCGGTTCCTTTGAAGAATGCGTGCCATTGGTGCCGATTGTCGTGGCGCTTGCCATTCGTTTGGGATGGGATGCACTCACCGGTATCGGAATGAGCTTGCTTGCAATCGGTTGTGGGTTTTCAGCAGGTATCTGCAATCCATTTACCATAGGTGTGGCCCAGGAACTTGCTGGGCTTCCGATGTTTTCCGGTATGTGGTTTCGGACATTTGCATTTGTTCTTGTATACGTTCTGCTTATGACATTCTTGTTTTTGTACGCGAAGAAAGTAGAAAAACCGATAGATGTGGCAGATGTCGGGCTTTCAAGTACAGACTTTCATGATAACAGCAAAATGAACAAAGGGCTTGTTTTGTTTGTAGGGCTTATGATTGTTGGTATCGCAGTTGTTTTAAGCTCTGTATGGATTACAGTTCTTCAGGATTACACGATGATTATCGTCGCATTGACATTTTTATTTGCGGGTATGATTGCCAGTTTTATTTCAGGAAATGGAGACAAGCTTGCACTGACATTTTGGAATGGACTTGTAAGCGTGCTTCCGGCAGTCCTTATGATTTTGATGGCCAATTCTATCAAATACACTTTGGTAGAGGGAAATGTACTCGACACACTTTTAAACGGTGCAATTGATGTTGCAGGTACACTACCGAGATGGGCGGTAATCTTGTTTATATATCTGATTGTGTTAATTATGAATTTCTTTATAGCATCCGGTTCCGCGAAAGCATTTTTACTGATTCCGCTGATTGTTCCGGTCGCAGAGGCGTTTGACATCTCCGCGCAACTTTGTGTGGTGGCATTTGCTTTTGGAGATGGGTTTTCCAATGTATTTTATCCGACGAATCCAGTGCTTCTTATCAGCCTCGGACTTGCAAATGTGGAGTATGGGAAATGGGTAAAATGGAGTGTTAAATTCCAAGTATTGAACTTGATTCTGACAAGCGGTTTGCTTTTATTGGGACTTGTAATCGGATACTAAGGAGGAGTGGAGGAAGTGACTATGGAGAAAGTCGGCGTTGTGTGTGGACGTTTTCAAATCTTTCACAATGAACATTTGCAATACGTCATGGCAGCAAAAACAAAATGTGAACATTTAATCGTTGGAATTACTTCGCCTGACCCAAGTGTATCTCCGGTTGAGAAGGCAGATGTGAATCGAAGCAGAGATGTGGCAAATCCATGCACTTATTATGAGCGTATGAAGATGATAGAGGCGGCATTAGTTGAACAGGGAATTCTGCGGGATGCGTTTGATTTGGTGCCGTATCCAATTGGACGTCCGGAGCTTGTAAGGTATTATATTCCGGATGACGCATGCCATTTTATCACCATTTTAGATGAGTGGGGCGATTGCAAAAAAGAACGCATTGAAAAATGGGGATACGACGTTCAGGTGTTATGGAGGAAGACGGAAAAAGGAATATCCTCCAGTATGATTAGACAATGTATGGCAGAAGGTAAACCATGGAAACATTATGTTCCAAATGCAACGTATGAGTACATTGTTGCACAAGAAATTGATAAACGTATTATAGAGATGATGAAATAAAGGAAAGGAATCATCATGACCAAGGGTAGACAGCACTTAAAACTTGTGACTGAAAAACTGAATAGTAAGATCGCCGAGATGAGTACTGTCATTGAGGAAGTCCAGAAGGACATCATCAGTATGAACGATTATTACTGGGAGAACTACACTGAGATGGACCAGTATGGTTATGAGGATTTTGATAATCGGCGAGCCCTTGTAACGCAGGTAAATACAAACGAGGAGAATCGTTTGAAGTTGCATCGGTTGAAAAAGATGCAGGGTGCTCCCTTTTTCGGGAATGTAGAATTTTTGTATGATGGAGATGAAGAAGCAGAAGACTTCTACATTGGGATCGGCAATTTTGCAGAACATGCGGGGAGCAGGCCGCTCATTTATGATTGGCGCGCACCTGTCAGTGGGCTTTTCTATGATTACGATAAGGGTGCAGCATCTTATGAGGCACCGGGCGGAATCATGGAAGGTGAGATTATCTCAAAATGGCAATACAAGATTCGCAATAACCAGATGATATATGAGTTCGAGAGCGATGTCAAAATCGATGACGATATTCTCAAGCAGGAGCTTGGGAAAAATGGAGACGTACAGTTAAAGAATATCGTCCGAACAATTCAAAAGGAACAGAACGCGATTATTCGTAATACGAAGGACAAGATTATGGCAATACAAGGTGCAGCAGGAAGTGGCAAGACTTCTGTGGCACTTCATCGTATTGCATACTTGTTATACCATGATAGAGAGAGGCTGAAGTCATCAAATGTTTTGATACTGTCACCGAATAGCGTATTTTCAGACTATATTTCTCATGTACTTCCTGAATTAGGTGAAGAGCATATCATGGAGATGAGTTTTGACTTATTTGCTTACAAGGAATTGCAGGGTATTGTGGCGGATTGCGAGGACCGCTATGACCATATTGAAAAGAGTATACGATATGCAGACGAAGAGACGAAAGAACGCTATCATTGGAAGCAGTCACAGGACTACGTGGGGGCAGTAGAAGGTTTTCTGGTTTTGCTGGAAGATGAATTGATGAACTTTAAAAAGTTCGAGTATCGTGGTTTTATCAAGACTGTCGAAGATATTGTTGAACTTTTCTATTTCAAATTTTCAGAGCATCCATTACTGATGCGTATGGAAGCGGTGATGGAATATATTATAGATGAGTATGAGACGCTGTATCGCAGGAGTTTTTCTGAAGAGGAAATGCTTTGGATTCGCGAGTGGTTCATGAGCATGTATGAGACGATGGATGTCTATGAAATCTATAATCAGATTTTAGAAGAAAACGGGTGGCCGACACTTCCGAATGTGCCACAGGAACAACGCTCACTTGCTTACGAAGACGTATATCCGCTTCTATATTTAAAACAGCGTTTGTGTGCAGTCAAGTCGCATAAAAAGATTCGCCATTTGATTATAGATGAGATGCAGGATTATTCGTATCTTCAGTATGTGATATTGGAGCGCATGTTCTCCTGCAATGTGACAATTCTAGGTGACCGTGCGCAGACAGTAGACGATGAGCCTCAGGATGTTCTAAAGTTTTTACCGAAGATATTTGGCAAGCACATTCGGGAAATTGAGATGAACCGTAGTTACCGCAATACACTGGAGATTGCAGAGTACGCTTCGAAATGGACGAATGTGAGTGATATCACATATCTGGAACGCCATGGACAACCAGTGGAGGAACGATATGTCGCTTCCGAAAGAGAGGCATTGGAAGACATTCTAAGTCATATAAGATTGGGACAGGATGGATATGAGACTGCGGCCATTCTGACAATGACAGAAGAACAGGCAAAAAAGTTGCATCAGTATCTGAAAAAACATCGAGAAGATGCACATTATGTAAACCGTGATAGTTCAGTGTTTCAAAAGGGCATTACAGTGACCACGTATTATCTCGCCAAAGGTCTGGAGTTTGACCAAGTATTTATCTTTGGTGGTGAGAAGGAGAATGCATTTTATAAGCAGTTTCGGTACATTAGTGCGACTAGGGCACTGCATGAGCTATATGTGTATGACATGTAAAAACGGGCTGTCGCATTAACGAATAAAAATGAGGTGACCCCAAAAAGTTAGACTTTTAAGCGTAGCAGTTTTAATGGCTGCTACGCTATTTTTATGCAGCCAAGGCGGACAGTCTGTATTCAACAGGACTCATCCAACCAAGTTTCTCTTTAATCCGTTTTTCATTGT
>JAFQDE010000030.1 GCA_017416155.1 Tyzzerella sp. | reverse complement strand
GCATTTTCCATATAATATGCAATCTGCTCCTTCAGTTGTGCCTTTCCTTCAGGTGAATATACCGCTTCTCCTGCTTTCTGCACGATATATGGCGCCCCATTGTACTTAGTTCCATGTCTCCTGTTCCACATACTATGCAGGCTTGTTCCATTGCAAATCAAATCTTTTGGAATCACGGTATAGCCCAAACGAAGTCCTGTAAATCCTGCATTCTTTGAAAAACTGTGCATCTCAATGGCACAAGTCCTCGCACCCTCACATTCAAAAATGCTGTGTGGGATACCTTCTTCTGAAATATACGCTTCATATGCCGCATCATAAATGATGATGCTTCCATTTTTGTTTGCATAATCCACCCATTTCTGCAGAGAATGTTTATCCATCACTTCTCCGGTTGGATTGTTTGGAAAACAAAGATAAATTAGGTCGGCATGTCTTTCTGGAAATGCTGGTACGAATCCATTTTCCTCCGTACATGGCATATAGACAATGTTCACAAACCCGCCTTTTTCGGCATCAAATTTTCCTGAGCGTCCTGCCATAACATTGGTGTCTACATAGACCGGGTACACTGGGTCACAGACTGCAACTACATTATCCTGTCCGAAAATTTCTTGAATATTACCGATATCGCATTTCGCGCCATCAGAAATAAAAATTTCATCGGCATTGATGTCACATCCACGTGCCTGATAATCTTCTTTTGCAATCACACTGCGCAGAAATTCATACCCTTGCTCCGGACCATATCCATGAAATCCTTCCGCTGTGCCCATTTCATCCACTGCCTTGTGAAGTGCCTCAATAATCGCCGGTGCAATTGGTTGCGTCACATCACCAATTCCCAATCGGATAATATTAGCCTCCGGGTGTTCCTCTTTATATGCGTTTACTTTCTTTGCAATAGTAGAAAATAAATAACTACCCTGCAGATTTAAATAGTTTTCATTTATTGTATACATCTTGTCAGCCCTTCCTTAGAAATATGCTTTATGAATCAACTTGTAATAAGATAATCATCTGTGCGGTTTCCACCATATTGGTAGAAGAATCCATACTACATTTTTGAATGTATCGAAACGCCTCCGGTTCCGTCATATTGTTTCTCTCCATCAAGATTTTCTTAGCTTTGTCAATGTATTCCTGTTCCTCTTGATTCCGTTTTTTTGGTTTGCTTCGCTCCTTCCGAATACGACGTTCTAATTGCATTAACATCATTTCTACAGAACTTAACAAATCCGAAACTCGAAATGGTATTGTGATTGTCACGACTCCCTGTGGACAATATGCAATCCCCTCTTGGGATGTCAATAGCAACATCTCAAAATAGTCGGGTAAATTCTCCGCAATTTCATTACAATACATATCCTTGAATCTTCTTGTACAAATTACGATTCCACTATCAAACTGATGAGCCTTTGATAAAATAGAAGTTCCGGTTGTGCAAATCTCTATTCTACCTATTCCACGAGATATTAGCATATCGCTGATTTTTTTCGCATCTTCTATCTTGGGCATTGCCACAATAATAGTACTCATGCGACCACCTCGCTATACTCGATTTAAATATTTACGAACTTCCCAGTCCGTTACCTCTTCCAAATATTCTTTCCACTCTACCTTCTTGGCATCCGTATAAACGGAGAGAAATTCTTTTCCCAAAGTTTCTTCCATCAAAATATCTTTTTTTATCTCATTGATGGCCTCTCGGAGTGTCTCCGGAAGTCTTGAAATTACAGTTCCTTCTTCTTTTAATTCGCGATAGGTTTTACCAGCCGAAATATGCTTTTCGATTCCGTCAAGCCCCGCCGCAATACATACTGCTGTTGCCAAATATGGATTTGCTGCTGAATCAGGAAAACGGATTTCTACCTTTGTATCCTCTCCCAGTCTGGTATGCAAGCGTAGTAATGCATTCTCATTCTTTTGAGTCCATGAAATTTCCTTCGGCGCATCAAATCCGGTATTGATTCTCTTATAGGAATTCACTAATGGATTTGTAATTGCACACATTCCTTTTGCATGTGCCATAAGACCGCCCATAAACCAATTTGCTTCGTCCCGAATATCCGTGTTGTTCGAATTAAAAATGTTTCTTCCATCTTTATATACAGAAATATTCATATGCATTCCCGAACCCGCCACACCTTTCTTCGGTTTTGGCATAAAAGTGGCATGAAGTCCAAAACGTCTTGCAATCGAACGGACTGCACTTCGGAATGTAACTACAGAATCTGCACTGATAAGTGCCTCTGCCTCACGAAAATCAATTTCCTGCTGACCTGGTGCGCTTTCGTGATGAGAAGATTCTACCTGAAATCCCATTTGTTCCAAAGTCAGAACCATATCACGCCTTGGATTTTCCCCGAGATCAAGCGGTCCGACCGACATATAGCCTGCCACTTCATGTGTAAGGGTAGTCGGAATCGCATCTTCATCGGCATGGAAGAGAAAAAATTCGCATTCCGGATCCACATAAAATTCATACCCTTTTTCTTTTGCTTTATCCAATACATTCTTTAAAATCACTCTTGGGCTCAAGTTACATGGTGTTCCATCCTCACAATGAATATCACAGAGAAGTCTGGCGACCTTCCCTTGCTGTGGTCGCCAAGGCAATACAACAAAACTATCCAAATCCGGATATAAGTACAAATCCTCTTCACTAGATTTGAATCCGTCAAATAATGCAGAACCCTCAAATACATATTTGTTTTCTAAAACCCTGCTAAGCTGATTGGCTGTTACGGCAACATTTTTCAAATTTCCAAACATATCCGTAAACTGTAAGCGGATAAATTCCACGTCTTCCTGTCCCACTAATTCCAAAATCTCTTTCTTCGTCATAACTTCGCACTCCTTTTAAAGATTGGTGTATCCCATCAGGGAAGCGTCCACTTCTTTTGCAACGCCTCTGCCTTCTGCAATCGCCCATACAACCAGTGACTGACCTCTATGCATGTCTCCTGCTGTAAATACACCTTTTACATTTGTTT
>JAFQDE010000009.1 GCA_017416155.1 Tyzzerella sp. | reverse complement strand
ATAACATGTAGGACAAAGATACTTAAAAACTATTATGTGAATAACAGGTACTTTTTTCTTGATAAAAAGAAAAAAATCCACAGAAATGTGGATAAATAGAAAAGACCGGACGCGAGTCCGGTACTTTGTCTTCATTCTGAAATACCCACGGTTTTACAAAAACGTGGGTATTTTTGAGGTATATTAACTATTCCCATTGACAAGTGGCAAGTTTTAAATTTAGGCAACAAAAAAAGCACGAGACGGGATTCGAACCCGCGACCCTCGCCTTGGCAAGGCGATACTCCACCACTGAGCCACTCGTGCATGTTCATGTCTGTTTCAACCGAACAATACATATTATACTCATGTAGAATGTATTTGTCAACAACTTTTTGAAAGAAAATTTTATTTATAAATTTTTCAGATAATAGGTGATTTTTATTGAAATTTATTATATAATATGTATATGTTATTTTTTTAGCAATTAGATTTCGGTTCGTCTTTCTAATAATTTAAGGTGGAGCGGGATAAGGATAGGAGGAAATTTTATGAGTAATAGTGCTAAAAAATCAAGCTTTGGTTCCCGCTTTGGGTACATAATGGTCGCGGCAGGTGCTGCTATCGGATTGGGTAACATTTGGAAATTCCCGTATCTCGCATACGGCGGTGGCGGTGGAGCTTTCGTTGCTGTTTATATCATCTTATGTATTGTTCTTGGTCATCCGGTAGTTGAGATGGAGACAGCAGTCGGTCGTTACGCCAAAACGAATTGTATCGATGCTTATGGTGCAGTAAATAAAAAGTGGAAGTTCGTCGGTGTTGTCAATGTAATCTGTACGGTGCTGATTGACATGTACTATATTATTGTAAGCGGTTATGTATTAAAGTATGCAGTTGATTTTCTGATCGGTACGGACTTTGGTTCTGACAAAGCTGCTTTTTATAACAACTTTATTTCAAAACCAGTTGAGCCATTGATTTGGTCAGGTATACTTATGGCAATCACGGTAATCCTATTGTCGTTTGGTATTACAGAGATTGTAGAAAAGGTTACCAAAGTTATCATGCCATTACTTTTTGTGTTGTTAATCACATGTGGTATCTGGGCACTCTTTATCTCAGAAGGTGCGATTGACGGATTGAAGTTCTACTTGATTCCTGATTTTAGCAAATTCACTTGGAAGGCTTTTGCAGATGCCTGTGTGCAGGTTATGTTCTCCGTAGGTATCGGATGGGCAATCTTCACAACACTTGGTGCAAGCGTTTCTGATAGCAATAACATCCGTAAGGATTCGATGTGGGTTACAATTTGTGACACATGCGTAGCACTTACCGCAGGATTTGTTATTATTCCTTCAGTTGTAGGCTCCGGAAAAGAGATGACAGCAGGTCCTTCTCTGATATTCCTTGCAATGACTGATATATTTGCAAAATTCCCTGGAGGAAGATTCATTGGTTTCTTCTTCTTTACAGCACTTATTTTTGCCGTTATGTCTACATACTTTACAATCTTAGAAATTCCGGTAAAATGCGTGGAAGAGAAACTCAAGATGTCACATAAGAAGGCAACAGTTTTGACGGCATTGGTTATTATGGTTGGTGGCGCACTCTGCTCACTTAGCCAAGGTAGCGGTATTTTAAGTGGCGTAAAGATGCCTTGGTGGTCTTATGGAAGCGGTCTTGTGTATTACAACATCTACGACTGGGCAGATTGCTTGTCGGGCTACATACTTCTTCCACTCGGATGTCTCTTGACTACGTTCTACTGTTGGAAGGTTTGGGGCTTCAAGGGGTATGAAAAAGAACTTACAAATGATGGAAAATATGGCAAATTGAGTCTGTATAACCGCATTGTTATGACAGTAGTTGTGCCGGCTCTGACAATTATTGTTCTCCTCAATTGTTTCGGATTTATTAAATAATGATGGATTATTATGGCGCTTCTGCAAATTTGCGGAGGCGCCTTATTCTGTATTGGATTTTATAGAAAATTAGGGTTTACAAACGGAATGTCAGATGCTATACTGACAACAATTGAATGACGGACTGATAGAGGTGCGAATATTATGAGTATCACTTAGCAAGGTTGGACAGCCGCTTGGTGAGAAAGGAACATTTGCCGAAGATTCAATTTCTTGTCCAAGGAATTGTTTCTGGGACGCTATAGAATATGTAGCGGACTGTCACATTTTTGTGGAGTGCTATCGTTGTTATGGAATGATTATGTCACCATGAACGAGCTTTTCACGAAGTCGTTCATGGTATTTTTATGTGATAGGAAAATCCTATCACAGAACGAAAGAGAGGAAATGAAAATGCGTAATTTCAAAAAACACGTATGGAAAGCCATACCGATGATTCTGGTATTGGTGATGATGATGTCGATGACAGCTTTTGCGGCTGAAGAAGCAGAATATGTGCCATCGATGTATGCGACCTTCTGGTCACTTGTGCCACCACTTGTGGCGATTGCATTGGCACTGATTACAAAAGAAGTGTACAGTTCACTGTTTGTAGGTATTCTTGTAGGAGCACTGTTCTATTCAGGCTTTTCATTTGAGGGAACGGTAATGCACATCTTCAACGGAGGATTTATCGCCGTACTTACTGACAACTATAACATGGGAATTCTGATATTCTTAGTTATCCTTGGCGCAATGGTTTGTCTCATGAACCGTGCAGGTGGTTCGGCAGCATTCGGTGCATGGGCAAGCAAGCATATCAAAACGAGAGTGGGAGCACAGCTGGCTACAATTGCTCTCGGCGTACTGATTTTTATTGATGATTATTTTAACTGTTTGACAGTCGGTAGTGTTATGCGACCTGTAACAGATAAGCACAATGTATCACGTGCAAAATTATCTTACCTAATTGATGCGACAGCAGCACCAATCTGTATCATTGCACCAATCTCATCGTGGGCGGCAGCAGTGAGCAGTTATGTGGAAGATGGAAAGGGACTTGAAGTATTTATCAAAGCAATTCCATATAACTTCTATGCAATCCTTACTATTGTGATGATGATAGTATTAGTCGTGATGAAAAAAGATTACGGCCCAATGAAGAAGCATGAGTTAAATGCACTTGCAGGCGATATTTACACAACAGAAGACCGTCCTTATGAAAATGCAAACTCAGAACAAATTAATCCAAAGGGGAAAGTAATGGACCTTGTGATTCCGATTGTTTCACTCATTGTATGCTGTGTAATCGGCATGCTTTACACAGGCGGTTTCTTCAGTGGAGAGGACTTCGTGACAGCATTTTCGAATTGTGACGCATCTGTAGGTCTTGCACTTGGAAGTTTCTTCGGACTGATTATCACAATCATTTTATACTTGGTACGTAAGGTAATGACATTCTCTGATTGTATGGGATGTATTCCGGACGGATTCAAGGCAATGGTTCCAGCTATTTTGATTCTGACATTTGCATGGTCACTCAAAGCAATGACAGACAGTCTTGGAGCAAAAGCATTTGTAGAGGCATCTGTAGAGAGCTTTGCGGGCGGACTTATGGGATTCTTGCCGGCAATCATCTTTGTGATCGGTTGCGTGATTGCATTTGCAACAGGAACATCCTGGGGAACATTCGGTATCTTGATTCCGATTGTAATCGCAGTGTTTGGCGAGACAAGTCCGGAGCTTACAATCATTGGTATCTCAGCTTGTATGGCAGGTGCAGTCTGTGGAGACCATTGCTCACCGATTTCTGATACAACTATTATGGCATCTGCAGGTGGACAGTGTAATCACGTAAATCACGTATCTACACAATTGCCATACGCAATTACAGTAGCGGTTGTATCATTTGTTACATATATTGTAGCAGGATTTACAAAGAGTGCTTGGATTTCGCTTCCGGTTGGTGCGGTGCTCTTGATTGCAACATTGTTTGTATTGACTAGAAAGAGTAATGAATAATTTCATATTTTGAATTCTATGGACTGTGCAAGACGCGCAGTCCATTTTTACTGACTATTTTTCTTTATTCTTGGGGAAAATAATGGTATAATGCGAAAAGGGCAGTGGATTTTCGAGGTGCTGCCCGCTTCTTAAATAAAATTAGGAGTGTATAATATGAATTTAGACAGATTGACAACTTATGAATTAATACAAGAGAAAAATCTGAAGGATTTGAAATCAGAAGGGTATCTCCTGCGCCACAAGAAGACTGGTGCACGAGTACTTTTGATGGATAACGATGATGAGAATAAAGTGTTCTACATCGGCTTTCGTACACCGCCGGAGGATAGCACAGGCCTTCCGCACATTTTGGAGCATTCCGTGCTCTGCGGTTCGAAGAATTTCCCGTTGAAGGACCCGTTTGTAGAATTGGTGAAGGGATCACTCAATACATTTTTAAATGCAATGACATATCCGGATAAAACTGTGTATCCGGTAGCGAGCTGCAATGATAAGGACTTCCAAAATCTGATGCATGTGTACATGGATGCGGTGTTCTATCCGAATATCTATAAGCATGATGAGATTTTCCGTCAGGAGGGCTGGAGTTATAACTTAGAGTCTGAGGACGATGCTCTCACCTATAATGGTGTCGTTTACAACGAGATGAAGGGTGCATTTTCTTCTCCGGAGGGTGTGCTTGACCGAGTGATTCTAAATGAACTCTTCCCAGACACTTGTTATGCAAATGAGTCCGGCGGAGACCCGGAGTATATACCGGATTTGACCTATGAGCAGTTCTTGGATTTTCATTCAAAATATTACCATCCATCCAACAGTTATATCTATCTGTATGGAAATATGGATTTTGAAGAAAAACTAGAGTGGCTTGACAAAGAGTATTTGTCGCACTTTGATGCACTTGAAATAGATTCTGCAATTGGACTCCAGACACCATTTACAGAAATGAAGCATGTGGAGGAAACCTATTCGATTACAAGCAGTGAGCCGGAGGAGGACAATACCTATCTTGCATACAATAAGGTTATCGGAAGCAGCCTTGACAAAGAATTGTATTTGGCATTTGAGGTGCTTGATTATGCACTTTTATCTGCACCGGGAGCGCCACTTAAGACAGCGCTTACAGATGCCGGAATCGGAAAGGATATTTTGGGGTCTTATGATAACGGAATCTACCAGCCGATTTTCTCGATTGTGGCGAAGAATGCAAATGTAGAACAAAAGAATGCGTTTGTAAACGTGATTGAGGATACGTTAAAAGACCTTGTTGCAAAAGGGATTGACGAGAAGGCGTTGGAGGCAGGAATTCACTACCACGAGTTCCGCTACCGCGAGGCTGATTTTGGAAATATTCCAACAGGACTTGAGTACGGTCTTCAGAGCTTTGATAGTTGGCTCTATGATGATGAGAAACCATTCATCCATTTAGATGCCATTGAGACTTATGAGTTCCTCAAAAAACAGGTAGGAACCAGATATTTTGAAGAACTGATTCAAAAGTATATCTTAGACAATACGCATGGTGCCATTGTTGTGGTGAAGCCGGAGCGAGGCAGAACCGCAAGAATGGATAAGGAATTAGAAGAAAAATTGGCAGCATATAAGGCAAGCCTTAGTAGCGAAGAGGTATCAGTGCTTGTTGCTGCAACGAATGAACTTTTGGATTATCAAGAATCAGAAGAAAAGCTGGAGGATTTGGAAAAGATTCCTGTTTTAGAACGCAGTGATATTAGCCGTGAGATTGCACCGATATATAATGAAGAACTGAAACTTGCAGATACTCCAGTCATTTTCCACGAGATAGATACAAATGGTATCGGCTATGTGGACCTATTGTTTGATTTGTCAGGTGTGCCGGAAGAGAAACTGCCGTATGTCGGAATTCTGCAGGCAGTTCTAGGCATCATCGATACAGAAAATTATGAGTACGGAGAGCTCTTTAATGAGATTAACATGTATACCGGTGGAATCAGTTCATCCTTAGAACTGTATCCGGATGTTGTAAATGCGAAGGAAAAGGCATTTAAGGCAACCTTTGAACTTAAGGCAAAAGCCCTTTATCCGAAACTGCATGTGGCATTTGCTATGATGCAGGAGATTTTGACAAAATCTAAATTGGAAGATGAGAAACGTTTGAGAGAGATTCTTTCGATGACAAAGTCGAGGTTGCAGATGCGTTTCCTCACAGCGGGACATACAACGGCAGCGCTTCGAGCATTATCCTATACGTCACCGCTATCAAAGTTCAAGGATATGACAAGTGGTATCGGATACTTTGAAGTGGTGAAATATATCGAGGAACATTTTGAAGAAGAGAAAGATAATCTGATTGTAGAATTAAAGCAATTGGTGAAGAAATTGTTCCGTGCAGACAATATGATGCTGAGTTACACTGCATCAAGAGACGGACTTGCAGACCTTGAAGAGCAGATATCAGAACTGCGACAGAGCCTGTTTGTTGCACCAGTTGAAGAGACAAACTGTATCATTCACTGTGAGAAGCGAAATGAAGGATTCAAGACATCCTCGAAGGTTCAGTATGTTGCACGCGCCGGCAACTTCTTGGATGCAGGGTGTGAATATCACGGAGCATTCCAGATTCTGAGAGTGATTATGGGATATGAGTATCTCTGGCAAAATGTCCGTGTCAAAGGCGGAGCTTACGGTTGTATGAGTCAGTTTTCCAGACTTGGAGAAGGATATTTTGTTTCTTACCGTGATCCGAACCTCGAGAAAACCAATGAGATATATGAAGGTGTTGTTTCCTATATCAAGAACTTTGCAGTCAGTGACCGCGACATGACGAAATATATCATTGGAACGATGAGTAACCTTGACCGCCCGATGACACCGGCCATGAAGGGTGACCGTTCGATGAATCTGTATATGTGTAAGATTTCTCCGGATATGATTCGGGAGGAGCGCAATCAGATACTCGATGCATCAGAACAGGATATCCGTGCACTTGCAGATACTGTGAAAGCAGTGTTGGATGCAAATCTATTTTGCGTTATCGGAAGTGAAGACAAGATAGAGGAACAGAAAGATTTGTTCAAAGAAGTAAGAAGTATATTCTAGAAAGGTACAAAGGATAGTATGAGAGCAGATTACAAATCAGGATTTGTAACATTAATCGGAAGACCGAATGTGGGGAAATCGACACTGATGAATCGCCTGATTGGACAGAAGATTGCCATCACATCGAACAAACCACAGACCACGAGAAACCGTATACAGACCGTGCTTACAACAGAGGAAGGTCAGATTGTGTTTGTTGACACACCGGGTATTCACAAGGCGAAAAATAAGCTTGGTGAATATATGGTAAATGTGGCAGAGCGCACACTCAATGAAGTGGATGTGGTGCTGTGGCTTGTGGAGCCGACTACATTTATCGGAGCCGGGGAAAAGCATATCGCAGAGCAACTTGGCAAGGTGAGAACACCGGTTGTGCTTGTGATCAACAAAGTAGATATGGTTAAGAAGGAAGAGATTCTTGGCTTTATTGATGCTTATCGAAAAATCTATGATTTCGCAGAGATTGTACCAGTATCGGCAAGAAACGGTGACAATACAGATGAACTTGTCAAAGTGATTTTAAAATATTTGCCTTACGGACCACAGTTCTATGATGAAGATACTGTGACGGATCAGCCGGAGCGACAGATTGTGGCAGAACTCATACGAGAGAAAGCACTTCACTCATTGAATGATGAGATTCCTCATGGAATCGCTGTGGCAATTGATGCCATGAAATATCGCAGAAAGATTGTAGATATTGACGCGACCATTATCTGCGAGCGCGATTCGCACAAGGGAATTATCATTGGAAAACAGGGTGCGATGCTGAAGAAAATCGGAAGCACCGCAAGATATGAGATAGAGAAAATGCTGGATATGCAGGTGAACCTGAAACTTTGGGTGAAAGTGAAGAAGGACTGGAGAGACAGCGATTTTCTGATTAAGAACTTCGGATATACGAAGGAAGACTAGATGCATTTTAACTGTCAAGGGTTTTAGAAGAAATTTAACTGGCAGATAGTTTCAGTATGATTTTTATCCGTGTGGAGACTCTAATATATATACAAGGGAGGGCTTTCACATGACGGATAAAGACTTATGGACAACATTTGAAAAGACGGGAAGTGTCGTGGATTACTTGCATTACAAGGGAATCCATGAGCAGCAAGAAACGCAGAGAATGGGAGAGAGTAGCGTTGAATCAGGGAGTCAAAGTGACAGGAATGATACTGTCCGCAACACCTATCGGTGAATATGACAAGCGACTTGTGATACTGACAAAAGAAAAAGGAAAAATCTCTGCATTTGCCAAAGGAGCGCGGAGGCAGAACAGTCCAATGATGGGCACAACCAATCCTTTTTCTTTTGGAGAGTTCCTGCTCTATGAGGGCAGAACGTCCTACAATGTCATGCAGGCAAATATCTCCAACTATTTTATGGAACTTACCACCGATTTTGAGGGTGCGTATTATGGGTTCTATTTTATGGAGATTGCGGACTACTATACAAAAGAATACAACGATGAGCGAGAAATGCTAAAGCTTCTCTACCAGACCATGCGGGCACTTTCTTCCGGTAAAATAGGACGCGAGCTTGTTCGCTACATATTTGAACTAAAGTCGCTCGTGGTAAACGGGGAAGCACCGGAGGTCTTTCGCTGTGCCAATTGTGGTGTAGATGACAGAAAGATGGTGTTTAGCAGTAAGAATCACGGAATCATCTGTTCGGAGTGCGTGGGGATTGCGCCGGATGGGATTCGCGTCAGTAGCGCAACCGTTTACACGTTGCAGTATATTGTTTCGTCAACGATTGAGAAGTTATATACATTTACTGTCTCCGAGGAGGTGCTTGGAGAATTAAAGAACGTAATGAAGCAATATACCAGTATTCAATTTGATAAGAAATTTAAATCGTTGGAAATCTTGGAGATGTGTTTGGAATAGGAGATTTCTTCAATTTACGGTGTCGAATACAGATGTTAATATATGCACCGTAATTTATGTAGGTACACACGCATCAACTACGGTGCGAATCACAAAAGAATTCAGTCACGCAGTAGAATGGTCAAAAGAAGAACGTTTTTTATTCAAATAATTAACGTCAAACCTTGAAAACCTATTCAAAAGAGAGTATAATGACATGAATTATAGACATTTTATATATGAGAGGGACTAATTATGGAAAAGACAATGGATAAAATTGTAGCACTCGCCAAATCAAGAGGTTTTGTATATCCGGGCTCTGAAATCTACGGAGGTCTTGCAAATACATGGGATTATGGTAACCTCGGCGTTGAGCTTAAGAATAATGTAAAAAGAGCTTGGTGGCAGAAGTTCATCCAAGAAAACCCATACAACGTAGGAGTTGACTGTGCAATCCTTATGAACCCACAGACATGGGTAGCATCAGGTCACCTTGGTGGATTCAGCGATCCACTTATGGACTGTAAAGAATGTAAAGAGAGATTCCGTGCAGATAAGATTATTGAAGATTTTGCTGCAGAGAATGGAATTGAACTTACAGAGAGTGTTGACGCTTGGTCAAAAGAACAGATGGAAGCATGGGTTGAAGAACACAATGTACCATGTCCAAGTTGTGGAAAACATAATTTCACAGAGATTCGTCAGTTCAACCTGATGTTCAAGACATTCCAGGGTGTAACAGAAGACGCTAAGAATACAGTATACCTTCGTCCTGAAACAGCACAAGGTATCTTCGTTAATTTCAAGAATGTACAGCGCACATCAAGAAAGAAGATTCCATTCGGTATTGGACAGATTGGTAAATCATTCCGTAACGAGATTACACCGGGTAACTTCACATTCCGTACACGTGAATTCGAGCAGATGGAATTAGAATTCTTCTGTGAACCGGATACAGACCTTGAATGGTTTGCATACTGGAAAAACTTCTGTATCAACTGGTTACAGACATTGGGTATCAAAGAAGAAGAGATGCGCGTGAGAGACCACTCTCCGGAGGAACTCTCGTTCTATAGTAAAGCAACTAGTGATATCGAGTTCTTATTCCCATTTGGCTGGGGCGAGCTTTGGGGTATTGCTGATAGAACAGACTACGACCTTACACAACATCAGGAAGTATCTAAACAGGATATGTCATACTTTGATGATGAGAAGAAGGAGAAATACATTCCTTATGTAGTTGAACCATCATTGGGTGCTGACCGTGTGGTACTTGCATTTCTCTGTGCAGCATATGACGAGGAAGAATTGGAAGGAGGAGACGTACGTACAGTACTTCATTTCCATCCTGCACTTGCACCGGTTAAGATTGGTGTGCTTCCACTGTCTAAGAAGTTAAACGAAGGCGCGGAAAAAGTGTTTGCTGAGCTTTCTAAATACTACAACTGTGAATTCGATGATCGTGGAAACATCGGAAAACGTTATCGTCGTCAAGATGAAATCGGAACACCGTTCTGTATTACATACGACTTCGAATCAGAAGAGGACGGAGCCGTAACAGTTCGTGACCGTGATACAATGGCACAAGAAAGAATTAAAATTGAAGATTTGAAAGCATATTTTGAAAAGAAATTTGCATTCTAAGAAACAAAAGAAAAGGGCGTGTATTACATGCCCTTTTTGTGAAAATATGCACGATAAGGGTATGAAAAGGTGAAAACAATGGAAAGAAAGAATCTATGGGAAGTTTACACAGATGAACAGGCGAAAGAACTGGAAGGTGTCTGCGAGAACTACAAGGATTATTTGAACAAAGGCAAAACAGAACGTGAATGTATCCGCGAAGCAGTAAAACAGGCAAAAGAAGTTGGATATAGAGATTTGAAAGATGTAATCGCAAACGGCGAACAGCTGAAATGTGGCGATAAGGTTTATGCAGTATGCATGGACAAGACAATCGCACTATTCCATATTGGCGAAGAACCATTGGAAAGCGGTATGAATATTCTCGGTGCACATGTGGATTCGCCACGTATCGACCTCAAACAGAATCCACTTTACGAAGCAGGTCAGTTGTCTTACTTTGATACACATTACTATGGTGGTGTGAAGAAATATCAGTGGGTGACAATTCCGCTTGCGATTCACGGTGTTGTTGTGAAGAAAGACGGAACAAAAGTAGAAATTGTCATTGGCGAAGATGAAAATGACCCGGTGCTTGTCATTACGGACCTTCTCATTCATTTGGCACAGGAACAACTCAAGAAAGAGGCGGGCAAAGTGATTGAAGGCGAAAAACTGGATGTTCTGATTGGAAGCAGACCGCTTGCGGATGAGGAGCAGGAGGCAGTAAAGGCAAACATCCTTAAACTATTGAAGGAAAAGTATGATTTGGAAGAGGAAGATTTCCTTTCAGCAGAACTTGAAGTGGTTCCGGCGGGAAAAGCGCGTGACTGTGGACTTGACAGAAGTATGATTCTCGCTTACGGACAGGACGATAGGGTGTGTGCATATACCTCGCTCCTAGCAACGCTTGAGGCGAAGGATTTAAAGAAGACAGCATGCTGCCTGTTGGTAGACAAAGAAGAAATCGGAAGTGTCGGTGCAACCGGTATGCATTCTCGTTTCTTTGAAAATACCGTTGCAGAAGTGATGAACGCACTGGGAGATTACTCAGATATCAAGGTGAGAAGAGCACTCACTAATTCTAAGATGTTGTCATCAGATGTCAGTGCGGCTTATGACCCGATGTTTGAGAGCGTATTTGAGAAAAAGAACACGGCGTACTTTGGACGAGGACTTGTATTTAATAAATACACAGGAAGTCGTGGAAAAAGTGGCTCTAACGATGCAAACGCAGAGTATGTGGCATATCTTCGCAATGTACTTGATAAACACGGTGTTGGATTCCAGACTGCAGAACTTGGTCGTGTAGACGTGGGTGGTGGCGGAACGATTGCTTATATCTTAGCAAACTACGGTATGGAAGTCATTGATAGCGGTGTAGCAGTGCTTAGCATGCATGCGCCTTGGGAAGTGACGAGCAAGGCAGATGTGTTTGAAGCATATAGAGGATATAAGGCATTCTTAGAAGGATAAAATATGAGATAAAAAGAAAATTGCGTTGGCTATCAAAAACACAGTCAACGCAATTTTTTTACTTGAAGATATGTTTGTATAATAGTATAATTTTCAAGTAAAGTTATTTGAATAGGAGGATTACTTAATGATTAATTGGAAGAATTTTGACACACTGAATTCATACGAAGAACTGATGAATGTGGCACCAGTGAATCTTGTGGAAGCGATGACAGGAGACAATGGTGCAGAGCGTGTAAAAAAATACAGTGTACCAATGGCTGCAGGAATGGCTTTTAATTATGGTGCAAAATCAGTAGATGATAACATCTTAGATGTACTTGCAAAGTTGGCAAAAGAAGCTCAGCTGACAGAAAAATATGAAGCACTCTACAATGGTGAAGTGATTAATACAGGAGAAAAACGTCTTGTACTTCATCAATTGACACGTGGGCAATTGGGTAATGATGTTGTGGTTGATGGCGTGAACAAACGTGAATTCTATTTGAATGAATTAAAGAAAATTACAGAATTTGTAAACAAAGTACATAATGGTGAAATTACTAATGCGGCAGGAGAAAAATTCACAACAGTGGTACAGATTGGTATTGGCGGAAGTGACTTAGGCCCACGCGCCATTTACCTTGCACTTGAGAACTGGGCAAAGGTTCATGATACATTAAAGATGAAAGCACAGTTTATCAGCAATGTTGACCCGGATGATGCAGCAGCAGTTTTAAGTAACATTGATGTTGCACATTCTCTGTTTATCGTTGTATCAAAATCCGGTACAACCCTTGAGACATTGACAAATGAATCCTTTGTGAAAGATGCTTTGGCAAAGGCAGGTCTTGATGCTTCAAAACATATGCTTGCTGTGACAAGTGAGACATCACCACTTGCAAAGAGTGATGATTATCTTGCAGCATTCTTTATGGATGATTATATTGGCGGACGTTACTCATCTACATCAGGTGTAGGCGGAGTTGTATTATCATTGGCATTTGGAAATAAGGTATTTGCTGATTTCTTGGAAGGTGCAACAGAGGCTGACATCACAGCTAAGAATGAAGATTTATTACAGAACCCTGCAATGCTCGATGCATTAATCGGCGTGTATGAACGCAACGTACTTGGATATGGCGCAACAGCAGTGCTTCCGTATTCGCAGGCACTCAGCCGTTTTCCTGCACATTTGCAACAGGCAGATATGGAATCGAATGGTAAGTCAGTGAACCGTTATGGTGAGCCTGTAAATTATGTAACAGGACCGATTATCTACGGCGAACCGGGAACAAATGGACAACATTCGTTCTATCAGTTATTGCATCAGGGAACAGACATTGTTCCGCTTCAATTTGTCGGCTTCAAGAACAGCCAGATGGGAAGCGATGTTATCATTGAAGGAAGTACAAGCCAACAGAAACTTTGTGCAAACGTTGCAGCTCAGATTGTGGCATTTGCTTGTGGTAAAGATGATACGAATTTGAATAAAAAATTCGAGGGTGGACGTCCATCAAGTATTATCATCGGAGAACAATTAGAACCGAAATCACTTGGAGCACTTTTATCACACTTTGAAAACAAGATAATGTTCCAAGGATTCGTATGGAACTTAAACAGCTTTGACCAGGAAGGTGTGCAGCTTGGTAAAGTATTAGCAAAAAAAGTTCTTGCGCATGACACAGACGGAGCATTAAAAGTATACAGTGATTTGCTAAATATTTAGTTATCGCCTGTTCTATTTCAGATGGAAAAAATAGGTGAAATTTCTTGACGAATATAGAAAAAGCAGATAAAATAAAAATGTGGTTGATTTTACAAACCACTCGACAGCATTTATAATGCAAGATTTGAAAAAACGACTTCCATATACAGAAGTCGTGTTTTTCGCGTTCTGCATTAAGAAAATACTATGTAGGAGGTCATACAAATATGACAAAATGGGTTTATATGTTCACTGAAGGTGACGCGAGCATGAGAAACCTCCTTGGTGGAAAAGGTGCCAACCTTGCTGAGATGACAAAATTAGGTCTTCCGGTACCACAGGGATTTACCATCTCAACAGAAGCATGTACACAGTACTATGAAGATGGTCGTCAAATCAACGACGAGATTCAGGCTCAGATTAACGAAGCAATTGTTAAAATGGAAGAAATTACAGGAAAGAAATTCGGAGATTTAGAAAATCCGTTACTTGTATCTGTTCGTTCAGGCGCAAGAGCTTCTATGCCTGGTATGATGGATACTATTTTGAATCTTGGTCTTAACGAAGAAGTAGTAGAAGTAGTTGCTAAGAAGACAGGGAACGAAAGATGGGCACGTGATTGCTACAGAAGATTTATACAAATGTACTCTGACGTAGTTATGGAAGTAGGTAAAAAATACTTCGAAGAACTCATCGACAAGATGAAAGAAGAAAAAGGTGTTACAGAAGATATCGACCTTACAGCAGATGATTTAAAAGAATTGGCTAATCAGTTCAAGGCTGAGTACAAAGCGAAAATCGGACAAGACTTCCCAAGTGATCCAAAAGAACAACTTATGGGAGCTGTTAAGGCTGTGTTCCGTTCTTGGGACAACCCACGTGCAAATGTTTACCGCCGTGACAACGATATCCCATATTCATGGGGAACAGCTGTTAACGTACAGGAAATGGCATTCGGTAACTGGTCAGATGAATCAGGTACAGGTGTTGCATTTACTCGTGACCCAGCTACAGGTGAGAAGAAGCTTATGGGAGAATTCCTTATCAATGCTCAAGGTGAAGATGTTGTTGCCGGTGTTCGTACACCACAACCAATCGCTGAGATGGCAGAGGTTATGCCAGAAGTATTCGAGCAATTCAAAAATGTTTGCAGCATTCTTGAAAACCACTACAGAGATATGCAGGACATGGAATTTACAATTCAAGATCGTAAATTATTCATGCTTCAAACACGTAATGGTAAGAGAACAGCACAGGCTGCTCTTAAGATTGCTTGTGACTTAGTTGACGAAGGAATGCGAACAGAAGAAGAGGCTGTCGCAATGATTGATCCTCGTAACTTAGATACATTATTACATCCACAATTTGATGCCAAAGCATTAAAGGCTGCTACTCCAATGGGTAAAGGTCTTGGAGCTTCTCCGGGTGCTGCTTGCGGTAAAGTTGTATTTACAGCTGACGATGCAGTTGCTTGGGCAGAAAAAGGTGAAAAAGTTGTTCTTGTTCGTCTTGAAACATCACCGGAAGATATTATGGGTATGAAAGCAGCTCAAGGTATCCTTACAGTACGTGGTGGTATGACATCTCACGCAGCCGTTGTTGCTCGTGGTATGGGTACATGCTGTGTATCTGGATGTGGTGACATCAACATGGATGAAGAAAACAAGAAATTTACATTAGCAGGAAAGACATTTGGCGAAGGAGATGAAATCTCTATCGATGGTACAACAGGTAACATCTACGACGGAATCATCCCAACAGTTGATGCTCAGATTGCTGGTGAATTCGGAAGAATTATGGCATGGGCTGACAAGTTCAGAAGACTTAAAGTAAGAACAAATGCAGATACACCTGCAGATGCTAGAAAAGCCCGTGAACTCGGTGCGGAAGGTATCGGTCTTACACGTACAGAGCACATGTTCTTCGAAGAAGACAGAATTGATGCATTCCGCGAAATGATCTGTTCTGACACAGTAGAAGAAAGAGAAGCTGCTCTTGAGAAAATCTTGCCATATCAACAAGGTGACTTTGAAGGATTATTTGAAGCAATGGAAGGAAATCCGGTTACAATCCGTTTCT
Organism: Tyzzerella sp.; assembly: GCA_017416155.1. Taxonomy (GTDB): domain Bacteria; phylum Bacillota; class Clostridia; order Lachnospirales; family Lachnospiraceae; genus Faecalimonas. Next base: position 37,081 of record JAFQDE010000009.1, on the reverse strand, counting down.
TAGACCCACCGCTTCATGAATTCGTTCCAACAGAGGAAGAAGACATTAAGAAATTAGCAGAAGCGCAAGGTAAATCTGTAGAGAGCATTAAAGCATTGATTTCATCATTGCATGAATTCAACCCAATGATGGGACACAGAGGCCTTCGTCTTGCTGTAACATATCCTGAGATTGCTAAGATGCAGACAAGAGCTGTTATCCGTGCAGCAATCAACGTACAGAAAGCACATGCTGACTGGGCAGTAAAACCGGAAATCATGATTCCGCTTTCATGTGACGCAAAAGAATTAGCATTCGTTAAGAAGATTGTAGTAGAGACAGCTGAAGCTGAAATCGCTGCAGCAGGCGTAGAATTAGCATACGAAGTAGGTACTATGATGGAAATTCCACGTGCATGCCTCACAGCTGATGAAATCGCTAAGAACGCTGACTTCTTCTGCTTCGGTACAAACGACTTGACACAGATGACATATGGATTCTCTCGTGATGATGCTGGTAAGTTCTTAGATGCTTACTATGATACAAAGATTTTCGAAAACGATCCATTTGCTAAATTAGACCAGACAGGTGTTGGTCAGTTAATGGAAATGGCTATCAAGTTAGGAAAACCAGTTAACTCACACTTACATGTTGGTATCTGTGGAGAGCATGGTGGAGATCCAAGTTCAGTAGAATTCTGCCATAAGATTGGTTTGGACTACGTTTCTTGTTCACCATTTAGAGTACCTATAGCCCGACTTGCGGCCGCACAGGCTTCAATTTCTGATCGTAAATAAGGTTCTTAAATTCATTATCTCCCTCGCTTTTGGCGGGGGAGATGTTTTTTCAGATCGATAGGCATTTTGATGTCTGTTTCTACCCATATGGCTTTCTTATGGCCTTCGTGGCAAGAAATATCCAACAAAATTAATTGAATATCTTTCCATGAGTTAGTTTTATTGGCTTTGTGGTAAGAAAAAGCCTGAGCAAACAAGCTTATTGTCTTCCTATAGAGCTAGTTTAGTGGTGCGATGGTAAGAAAAAATATAAGCAAACAAGCTTATCGTCTGCCCACTGGGATAGTTTGGCGGTGCAATGGTTAGATAAATCTTGCCGAACTGCTATGAAAATCTACCCACAAGCTTGGTTTTCTTGTTCAATGGTAAGAAACTATAGTGTAGCAAACCAAATTTCTCTTACCACAAAGCCAATAAAACAAGCTCATGGACAGAAAGAAAGGGAAGAGTACTATGCATAATTTTATACAACTAGCAAAAGAAGAAGTGCCACAATTAGAAGACACCTTAAAAAAGATAGATGCATTTTTAAATCGTGCGCCGGAAGGGTGTTTGAAGTGGCAGAATAGAAATGGAAAGACCTATTATTATCATCAATTCATGAAGGATAGTAAGTGGGTACGTCACTATATCAAGAAAGGTGAACTTTCATTGGCAAAAAAACTTGCACAGAAGCATTATTATATATCAATTAGACCTATTCTCAAAAAGAAGTTAGATGAAATAAAACGTTTTACGAAAAAATGTCCGTCAAACGAGTTGGAGGAAATCTATGACAATTTAAGTGTTGAACGAAAAAGTTTTGTTACGCCGATACAAATCAGTGTAAAAGAAAAAGTGAAACAATGGCAGGCTGAAGTCTATGAGAAGAATTTGATATATCCTGAAAATTTGCGATATGAGACGGAGCAAGGTGATACAGTACGTTCAAAATCAGAAGTAATTATTGCAAATATTTTATATCACAATCGAAAGGATATCTTATATAAATATGAAAGACCATTGGAGATCATGGAGAATGGTCGACAGAAAATCATCTATCCTGATTTTACAATTCTAAATAAGCATACTGGGAAAGTGACATACTGGGAGCATGCGGGACGTATGGATGATTCGTATTATGCGAATGAGTTTGTGAGAAAAGTGAATACATATATAGACAATGATTTGTTGCTGGGAAGGGATGTTGTGGTGAGTTTTGAATCTCTAAGCAACCCGCTGGACATTAAAGTAGTTAAACGATTAGTAAAACAAATCATTAACAGTAGATAAATATGTGGTATAGTGGATTTGGATCAATTCCAATTTATATCTCTACTTTGCGTAGGTAGTAAATAGTTCTTTCTAAGTTTATTATATTTTTATAGGAGGTAAACGAGAATGAACCAATATGTAACAGGGGCAGTTATCAAAGAATTGCGGGAAAAATATCATTTTACCCAGGCTGAACTCGCTAAAAAACTAAATGTTTCAGATAAAACAATTTCTAAGTGGGAGACGGCAAAGGGATATCCAGATATTTCTTTACTTGAACCAATAGCAAAGACTTTTGGTATATCAGTTACAGAACTGATTTCAGGGAATGCTATTAACAATGTAAATGTTTCAGCCAATGTGATGCGTTCAAAATTTTATGTGTGTCCAGTTTGCGGGAATAGTATTCATAGCATGGGTGAGGCTGTTATTCAATGTCATGGTATAATTCTTACACCATGTCAGACAGAAGAAACAGATGAGAATCATAAAATCTTTATTGAAAGAGTTGAAGATGAATATTATGTTCGTATTGAGCATGATATGACGAAACAGCATTATATTTCTTTTATAGCGGCATTGTCACCTGATAAACTTCAGATGGTAAAATTGTATCCAGAAGGGAATCCGGAAGCAAGGGTAAAGGTGAATGGAGTGAAAAAGATTCTTTTCTATTGCAATAGAGATGGATTATTTTCTATTAGTGTTGTTAAAGGGATTGATGGTAAACAAAAATGTTATGATGATACCAAAGACCGTAAAGAATTAGAAGAAACAGCAAAGTTACTGTTCGGATAATTATTGAATAAGACGTAAGCTTTAGATTGAGCTAGTCACAAATTTCAAATCGGAATATTCTTGTTATTATTGACAATATTACAAGCATAACCTATACTATAAGTGACAACAAGGCTACCGATAGACGGTTAGCCCTAAACTAAATATTTACTCAAAGAAAGTAATCGTAGTTTGTCAGGCTGGCGATTACTTTTTTGATTGATTTATAAAGGCTATTAACAAGGAGGTAATGATACCATGTATCATTAAGGCCAATGATAAAACTTCATAATCCGTCATAAGTATGTCCTCCTTTCCTAGATTTTCATTGCTGGATTTCTATGTAAACGGAGGTCACAGTCCCCCAGGAGAAGGACTAACCGCCTACCGTATATGGTAGCCTTGGAAGGACATTGTAGCACATAAAGTTTAGTCTTAAAAGTACTAAAGATATTTTTGTGAAATGTGACTAAAAATACAGAAACAGTAACACACGGTGTATATCCCTTGGTCTACAACAGACCAAGCCGCTATTGCTGATAAGCAGTACACTGGAAAGACTGTAAAAGGACTTCATTAGGCTTAAGAAGGAATCCCTCTACAAATAATTCGTAGGGGGATTTTTGTGTTGTGGTGGGAGTGGTGTGTGGTATAATGGATGTAGACAAAATTGAATTTGTAGGTGAACAGATGAGAAAGCAGATTGCAAACATAATAACAAGCAGCCGAATTTTATGTAGTATTTGTTTGTTGTTCTCTCCGGTCTTTTCCATCGCTTTTTATATTATGTATCTGTTTGGTGGAATTACGGATATGGTAGACGGAACAATTGCAAGGAAAACAATGTCTGCTAGTGAAAGGGGAGCAAGATTAGATACTGTTGCAGACATTGTATTTGTAGCAGTGTGTTTTGTGAAAATTCTACCACTAATACAATTTCCTACTTGGTTATGGATTTGGATTGTTGTTATAGCAACCATCAAAATAGGGAATGTTGTTTGGGGATTGATTTGTAACAAAAAGTTGGTATCTATACATACCATTTTGAATAAAGTCACGGGATTTTTTCTGTTTCTTTTTCCGTTGACACTCAGTTTTATTGAACCAATGTATAGTTCTGTGATAGTGTGTTCCTTGGCAACGGTGTCAGCAATCAATGAGGTATATTATACAAGACTGGGTAGAGAAACCTTTTAACAAGCAAAATTCGATTTGTAAAATTGCTAGAAAACTTGAATATAACGAGGTGATTAAGATGATAGATATTACTACTTGGATGAATGACTTTTTACTAAAGTTAAGTTATGAATTTAAAAACCGTGTGTGGTTTGTTGGCTTGCAAGGTAGTTATGCTCGTGGTGAGGCAACAGAAACCAGCGATATTGACATTGTTGTAATCCTGGATGAATTGTCTGCTATGGACATTCAAACTTATCATGACATGCTGGATACCATGTCTCACAGGGAATTGATTTGTGGTTTCCTTTCAGGGAAAAAGGAAATTTTGAACTGGGAGCCTTCAGACCTTTTTCAGTTTTACTATGACACAAAGCCGATAAAGGGAAGCCTTGATGAATTGTTGCCTTTAATTGACGATACAGCAATTTACAGAGCAATAAAAACAGGTGTTTGTAACATATTCCACGGATGTGTTCACAACATGCTGTATGAAAAAAGTGAAGACATTTTGAGGGGATTATATAAATCAGCATCTTTTGTTGTGCAGGCAATAGCCTTCAAACAAACAGGAAACTATTTCGGCCATCAAAAAGATTTGCTTCAAGTTGTTTCTCCGGATGAACAGATTATTGTCGATAGCTTTTTGGATTTAAAAGCGGGAGGGATGATTGATTTTTCTGAAATGTCGGAAAACTTGTTTGTGTGGTCGAAGAAATGGATTGAAATGATGCAGTAGTGAGACATAAAAATTAGAATTTATCTAACACTAACCAATATTTTTCAAAAGACTATTGACTCTTACGTTCCGTCATAGTGTATACTCCGTTTTGTGAGGTGATAAAAAATGAAAATGCTGATTAAGGAATTTGCCAAATATACGGGCGTAAGTGTGCGCACACTTCATTACTACGATGAAATAGGATTGTTAACTCCGGCCTTTGTTGACAGAACTACAGGCTATCGTTATTATGATGAAAATTCTCTTCTTCGTATGCAAGGGATTCTCTTCTACCGTGAACTTGATTTTTCTCTTAAAAGCATCGGTGAGATTTTATCATCCCCAAATTATGACGCAAGAAAATCATTGGAGGAGCAAAAGATACTGCTTACACTTAAAAAAGAGCGATTAGAGAGATTGATTTCTTCCATTGATGATGCGATGAAAGGAGCAAATGTTATGAGTGCATTTGATAACAGCGAATTTGAAAAATATAAGGTGGAGGCTCAAGAAAAATGGGGCAAAACTGACGCATACAGACAACATGCAGAAAAGACCAAGCATTATTCGAAACAGAAGTGGAATGACCTCGCAGAGGGAATGGATCACATCATGGCAGAGTTTGCATTTTGCATGAGAAAAGGCGAAAGGCCTGATTCCGTCGAAGCACAAAACCTTGTGAAAATGCTGCAGAACCATATCACCGAGAATTACTATCTTTGTACGAACGAGATTTTAATGGGTCTTGGTCAAATGTATATTGCAGATGAACGCTTCAAGAACAATATAGACAAGCACGCTAGTGGTACAGCGGCGTTTATCTGTGAAGCAATTGAAGTCTATTGCCGCAAGTAAATTCCAATCTATAGGTGAACAGATGAAACGCAGTGTTTTCGAACATGATACGAATCGTATCACGCATGTGACACTGCGTTTCTTTATATTCTGGCTGTCTTTTGCTACTTTTAAATTAGCCGACGGGCAAAACTTGAAAGAGAAAGGACAATGAATAATGAAAGGAAATGGAAAAAAATTATTATTTTTAGGAAGTACATTTATTGTAGCCTTTGTTATTTGGACGTTATTGATTCAGAAGGTGGATGTGCAACCGCTTGGAGTAAAGGGAACGGATATAGGTTTTGCAACGATTAACGGTTGGTTTCATAAATTGACAGGTGTGCATATGGAAATTTATCATCTCACAGACTGGCTAGGACTTGTTCCTATATTTATCTGTATGATATTTGGATGTGTTGGATTTGTTCAATTGATTAAAAGAAGAGGTCTTCTCAAAGTGGATTATGACATTATTTTCTTGGGGATATATTACTTGATAGTGATAGGTGGCTACCTTATTTTTGAAATGTCACCTATCAATTACAGACCAATACTCATTGAAGGGGCTTTAGAGGCTTCCTATCCATCATCCACTACGCTTCTTGTACTTTGTGTAATGCCAACACTTGATGAACAGATGAATCGAAGGATGGAACATGCAACTGTTAAAAGATTTATAAAAGTCTTTGTTATTTGTTTTTCTATCTTTATGGTATTGGGAAGACTGATTTCCGGAGTTCATTGGCTTGCGGACATTGTAGGTTCGCTTATGCTTAGTGCGGGATTATTTTGCATCTATAAAGCAGTTGTTTTATTATGTTATAAGGGAAAAATTAGATAGGAGGTTCTGTTATGGAATTTCATGAAAAACTTCAGGAGTTGCGAAAAAATAGAGGAATTACACAGGAAGAGTTGGCAGAAGCCTTATATGTATCCAGAACTGCTATATCGAAATGGGAATCGGGACGAGGATACCCAAGTATTGATTCATTAAAGGAAATATCAAATTATTTTTCGGTAACAATCGATAATTTGTTATCGAGTGAAAAGTTGCTTTTCATTGCAGAAAAAGAAAACAAAGCAAATTTACGAAGCGTATGTGATTCATTATTGGGATTAATGGATATATGCTCTTTTATTTTAATTATCTTACCGCTTTATCCGAACAAGGTGAGCGGTTTTGTTGAGTCGGTAAATTTATTTGCATATACACAGATAACAATGTTGAACCGTTTATTATACTGGATTATGATTATTACACTTATTGTTGCAGGAATTACTAAACTGTTGTTAACGAAATTCGGAATTGTAAGATGTAATAACATAATGACAGGTGTATCGATGGTGATTAGTGTTTTAAGCGTATTATTTTTAGCGATGACAAGAGAGACATATGCAGTAATTGTAGTGTTTTTGTTATTAGTAATAAAAGGTTTGTTGGTTTTAAGAAGAAATCTCCTTACGAAAGATTCGTAGGGGGATTTTTAATTTTAACATTTCAGAAACAATTTTTGAACATTTCGCAAACATCAATCCAATATTATCATCATTGTACAGGTCATATAGATGATGTTTAACTTAAAAAATGAAAGGGAGCAAAATAGTATGAGCAGAATTTATTTAGTAACAGGAGCAGCCGGATTTTTAGGCAGTAACATATGTAGACAACTCTTAGAAAGAGGTGAAAAGGTACGTGCTTTGGTTTTGCCAAATGATAAATCAGTAAAATACATTCCAAAGGATGTAGAAATTTGTCTTGGAGACCTTTGCGATGAAGTATCATTAGAAGCATTTTTTGCTGTTCCGGAGGGAGATACCAGTGTGATTATTCATTGTGCAAGTATGGTGACGGTAGACCCTGCATATAGCGATAAACTAATGGCAGTAAATGTAACGGGAACAAGAAATGTTATTACCAAATGTTTGGCTCATTCGGAATGCGAAAAAATGGTTTATGTGAGCAGCACGGGCGCAATACCGGAACTTCCGATGGGGACGAAAATCAAAGAAGTAGATAAATTTGAACCAAACGACCCAACAAAGGTGGTAGGTGCATACAGCCAATCAAAAGCAAAGGCTTCACAGATGGTTATGGATTCCGTGAAGGTCATGGGCTTAAAGGCATGCATTGTACATCCAAGCGGTATTTTGGGACCGAATGACCATGCAGTAGGTGAAACCACAAGTACTTTAATTAAGATTATAAAAGGCGAAATGCCAATCGGCATGAAAGGTTCCTTTAACCTTTGCGATGTGCGTGATCTGGCAGCAGGATGCATCGCAGCAGTGGACAAGGGACGTATAGGCGAAGCCTATATTCTGGCAAATGAAACAGTCACATTGAAGGATATGTGTGAAATGCTTCATGAGGAATGTCAGTGCCAGAAAATCAAGTTTTATCTCCCGTTAGAGTGGGCGGATAAGATAGCGAAAACCTTAGAAAAGAAGGCTGAAAAGACAGGCGAAAAACCGATGATGACAACCTTTTCAGTATATAATCTTGCCCGGAATAATGAATTTGATTATTCAAAGGCTCAAAAGGAACTTGGTTACACAACACGCTCTTATAAAGAAACCATACACGACGAAGTGGAGTGGCTTAGAGAAGAAGGGCTGATTTAAGAGAATTATTAAAATATAATGTAGAGGAGAAAGAGAAAAACATGAAAAAATTAGCAGATGTAAACGAAAAGATTGCAGAAAAAGTAGTGGAAGGATACAAAAAAATTGAAGAAGGTGCCGTATCAGGTTTCAACAAAGTGACCGACAAATGTGTAGAAGTTCTTTTTGCAAAGCAAGGTGAAACTGTAGAGAAAGCAAAAGAAAGACTTGCATCAAACAAGAAAACAGAAACAAAACTTTAACATTTATCCACTATAGTATAAAATAACAGATGAAAAGTAATGGAGGGATTCCTATGTTCAAAATATTAGTAGTGGAAGATGACAGAGAACTGAATCGAACGGTTTGCTCGTTTCTTAGTCAAAATGGATATGAAGCAACCGGTTGTCTGAATGTAGACGATGCATTTGACACACTATATGATCAGGTGTTTGATTTGATTGTAACGGATATTATGATGCCTGGCACAGATGGTTTTGCGTTTGTCAAAGAAGTACGGGAGACGAATGCAGATATTCCAATCCTATTTATGACAGCCCGTGATGATATTGCGTCAAAACAACGAGGTTTTCGCATAGGAGTGGATGATTATATGGTAAAACCAATTGAACTTGATGAATTATTCTTGCGTATTGGGGCATTACTCCGCAGGGCCAAGATTGCATCAAGCCGAAAATTGGAAATTGGAAATTTTATAATGGATGCAGACGAACACACCGCATATTTGAACGATGATGAGATAGCGTTGACGAATAGAGAGTTTAGTATTTTATATAAATTACTATCTTACCCGAAGAAAACATTTACCAGAACTCAACTTATGGATGAATTTTGGGATGTGGATACGGAAACAGCACCTAGGGCAGTAGATGTATATATGACAAAGCTTCGCTCCAAACTGGCGAAATGTGAGGATTTTGAAATTGTCACAGTTCATGGTCTCGGTTATAAGGTGGTGATAAAATGAGAAATAAAGACTTAGGGCATAAATTGTTTCGTGCAATATACCATTATGTAATATTTTTCTTGTTGGTTGCATTTTTGGTTACCTGTTCCACGCTGCTATTTGTTACTGTGCTGACGGATACATTACAGATTCATTTGACCAATGAAAATCTAAACATAGCAGCGAAATTGACTTTTGCCAATGTTATTTTCCTTAGCATTTTGTTTACTGTAATTGATGCGATGCGAAGGAAAATGACTACTGAGAAAATTACAGAATATATTGTAGATGCAGCATATAAGATTGTAAAGGGAGATTTCGCCATCAGAATTAAGCCTGTAAATAAGATGGGAGTAGATGAGAATTTTAATGAAATTATCAATTGCTTTAATACTATGGCGGAGGAACTGGCAGGTGTGGAGACTCTTCGTACGGATTTTATTGCGAATGTTTCCCATGAAATGAAAACACCTCTTACAGTCATGCAGAATTACGGTACATTATTACAAACGCCAAATTTGTCTGAAGAAAAGAGGATAGAGTATGCAAAGGGGATTACAGGTGCATCTCGCCGTTTAGCAGATATGGTGACAAATATTTTAAAACTAAACAAATTGGAAAAGCAACAGATATATCCAAAGGCAGAAGAATATGATTTGGGTGAGCAACTTTGTGAGTGTTTGCTTCAATTTGAGAATACATGGGAAGATAAAAATATTGAAATTGAAACAGAAATAGCCGAGGATGTGAAAGTAAATACCGACAGTGAGTTGTTGGCACTCGTTTGGAACAATTTGTTTTCAAATGCATTTAAGTTTACACCAGATGGTGGTAAAGTGAAGCTTGTTTTAGAGGCGACAGAACATCATGCAATAGTCAAGGTAAAAGATACCGGGTGTGGAATGTCATCTGAAGTGGGAACGCACATCTTTGAAAAGTTTTACCAGGGAGATACTTCCCACGCAACACAAGGGAATGGATTGGGACTTGCATTGGTAAAGAGAGTAGTTGATATTTTGCAAGGAGAAATCACCGTAGAGAGTACAATTGGTAAAGGAAGTATTTTTACAGTGAAGTTTCGGAGGATGTAACATGCGTGACTTAAAAGGAATCAACAGTACAAAGGAAAAAGGAGTAAATTTGGATATGGAGAAACAGAATATAGACTTTCAATATACATATTCTGCAAAAGAGCAGGATGAGATTAGACAAATTCGTCAGAAATATGAGGCGCAGGAAAAAGACGAAATGAGTAGATTGCGTGAGATGGATGCAAGAGTGTCTCAAAAAGCAACGACAAGCGCATTAGTATTCGGTGTACTTGGAGCACTTGTTATGGGGAGTGGAATGAGCCTTATAATGACAGATTTGAGTAACGTATTAGGAATGAATGATTTTGTCACAATGTGTATTGGGATTGTGGTAGGATTACTCGGAATGTCATTAATGGCTTTGGCTTATCCGACATATATCAGGGTATTAAAAAAGGAGCGAGAAAAAATTGCTCCAGAGATTCTAAAATTAACAGAGAATTTGTTGAAATGAATTTAACGGAATACGTAAAATAGGCCTTGCGCACCTATCTCTGCAGACGTATAATGAGCCTACAAAATTACTATATTTTAAGGGAAAAAACAAGGGAAAGGAAATTTGGTAAAAGAATATAATAGAATATGTTTGAACAGTTGGATTGAAAGAATATGCTTATGTTGATTTAAACTCGGAGCATCCGCCTTTGAAGCGGATGCTCCCTTTGCATAATTTAGACACAGCAAGCCTCAAAACAAAATAGTATTTTTGCCAAATCATGCGCCGGGCGTTTGATATTCAATGGTCTGACGAAGCCGGTTGAATATACAAATGATGCAATATCCTTTGTTTGCTTTGGGTTCCAGACACGTTTGGCTGATATATCTGCGTATTCGCAACGTTCTGAGTCTGCAATATATTTTAGATGCTTATTCATTTCTGAAATATCGGAATCATTGTTATAATTCTTTAAAGAGACAACAATGACACGACATTTCTTATTCGCATTTTTGACATGTGATATTAGTTTACTATACTTTTTGTCAAAGTCTGAAGGGGAAGACAAAAAAGCATCAACATCGGTTTCACCAATATGAAGTAAGATGCTTTCAGGATTTAATTTGGCAATACAAGTGTCATAGTATTCCACTGCGTTATCTACTGACAAATCCGAAAAACTGCGATTGTATAAGCTGCTGTCTAAAGAGAATGCTTGCTTTAGTTCGCAGAGAGGAATGGAAATATCATTGTTTCCGCCAAAAATAATCATTCCGTTTGGATTGGCTAATTTGTTTAATGATTGATATATATTTGTTTGATTCTTAAGCATTGCACAAGGCTCCTTTCTTATCAAGTGTGAGATTTCTAAAGTAGATGACAACATTAAGTGATACGATTGCTAAATTAAGAAGATATACAATCAGTACATAATTTAGTTGTCCGCTGATTATTTTTGCAGTGATTCCAGCAATGTAGCCGGTAACAATCAGCAAGATAAAAGGCAGACTGGTTCCTTTTGTAGTCCGCGCTTTATATGCCTTGATTACATTGAGTGGCCATGAAAGGCCAAAACAGATTAACATGATAGATTCAAAAATTGCTCCCATTGGGTTTCCTCCTTTTTACTTTGTTTCTGTTATCATAATAAGAAATAGGTGTTACGACAATTTTTTGAAAAATAGAAATACTTTTTTGTAAGAGAATTTATTTATTTTACTTTCAAAAGGTTTTTCAAAAGTAAGAAAATGTGTTAAAGTCAGAATAAGTAAGCGAGGTGAATCATCTATGGGGAATAAAATTACGTTGAAAGGTATTCAGCAGAACTTCTTTCGAGTTCAAATGGTTTTGATTATTTCGTTGGCACTTTTTTTAGGGATAGCCGGTACTTTAATAAATATTCACTTTGAAAGACAAAAGCGAGACCAGAACCTTCAGAATGTTGCGGAAGCAATTGCGCAATCTCCAATTCTCACGGAACAACAAATCGATACTATTATTTTAACAGAGTATTTGGATTCATTGAGAGACACACTTGATAACATTGATGTTATATCGGTTGTAGACAGTAACTACGTCCGATTGTATCATTCCAATCACGAATTGATAAACAGCACATATGATGGGACAATACCTGAATTTGATGACGATAGCGAAGGATACTATGCGACCAACGATAATGGACCATCTGGCACGCAACGTAGAGCATACGCTGCCATCTATGACGAGGACGGAAACTATATAGGCTTTGTTATGGCAATTATGTTGATGCAGAATATTCATAAGGAAACGTGGCAGACAGCATTTGTCTTTATGCTTATTACAATTGCAGCAATTTTGATGGAACTCCTAATTTCTACAGAATTGTCCAGTACTATAAAGAAAAGTCTAATGGGATATGAACCGGATGTATTTTCTGCAATGTATCGAATTCGTGATAACATATTGGAATCTTTGGATGAAGGAATTATTGCGATAGACAACGAAGGGAATGTGCAGTTTGTAAATGGCGCTGCAGAGGGTATGCTGAATCACATAGAGAGTGGACTTGCAACAAGGATTGTCGGTGAAAATATAAATAATCTGCAATTGGGAAGTGAAACACTATTGATTGACCGCATGCCAATCAAAGAAAAGGAAATCTGTGTCGGAGAAATCGCAATTCTTCATGACAGAGCAGAATACACCAAACTGATGGAGGACTTGACGGGAACCCGTTATCTGGTAGATTCCATGAGAGCAAATAATCACGATTTTACAAACAAACTACACGTGATACTTGGACTTATTCAGATGGAGATGTATGATAAGGCAGTTTCTTATATTGAAAATATTACGATTGTGCAAAGGTCAACTATCAGTAAGATTATGAATGTCATACAAGAACCAGCTGTGGCAGCATTGTTGATTGGCAAAACAGCAAGAGCATCTGAACTGAATGTTAAATTTGCTCTTCGAGAAGGATGTTTTTATTCCAATGCAGATATGCAATTGCCTTCTGAACTATTGGTTACAGTTATTGGAAATCTGATAGAAAATGCCTTTGAGGCTATGAATGATACTATGGATTATGATGTTCAGAAAGAGTTGATATTTGGAATTTATTCACGTCCTGGTGCAGTATTAATCACAACGGATGACACTGGAGTTGGAATCTCCGAGGAAAATTTGCAGCGGATATTTGACAATGAATTTTCGACGAAAGGGGAAGGTCGTGGAACAGGTCTATATCAGGTAAAGGAAATGGTGGAACGCTACGGCGGCATAATTTCTGTGGAGTCTCAAGAAGGTGTAGGAAGTTCATTTTCAGTCAGTTTTACAAAATAAAGAGGTGTGTGAATATGTATAAAGTATTAATTGTGGAAGATGATCCAATGGTTGCCATGATTAACGAGCAATATATTAGGCGTAATAAGCAGTTCTATGTTGTGGGAACATGTAAGGATGGCAAAAGTGCATTAGAGTATTTGGAAGAACATACAGTTGACTTAATTGTGTTAGATGTGTTTATGCCACATACAGATGGCTTCGAGACATTGAGACAAATACGAAAAACAAAGATTCCAGTAGATGTGATTATGGTTACTGCGGCCAATGACCGAGAATCATTGGAGGAAGCACTTCATCTGGGGATTATAGATTATTTGGTAAAACCGTTCACATTTGAGCGGTTTCAGATAGCGTTGGAAAAATATATAGCACAAATAGGAGCATTGAAACAAATTGACACGTTGAATCAAAAAAACATTGACTTTATTATAGAACATTCCAGAAAGAAAACAGAAGATATTCTCCCGAAAGGAATTCAGGAGAAAACATTGACCTTGATTGTTACATGTCTAAAGGATGCAAAGACAGACTGGGTGACCGGCGATGAGATCGCAAATGTTATTGGTCTGACAGGTGTAACCGTGAGAAGGTACATGAATTATTTAGTAGAATCCGGTCATGTTATTGGTGAGATGAATTACGAAACTGGCGGAAGACCATGTATGCTCTACCGTATTGCAAATTAAATATTATGTGTACCTCCTTTGGTTTACAACCCCACAAGGGGCAGTGCCTGACAATTAATCAGTCTTCTTAATAAGGCGTTTCTTAACTGCATGTGGCATTTAGTTGAGTTGCTTTTATATTAAATTCTTAAGAAGGAATCCCTCTTCGTAGCGGGATTTTTTTGTTGTGGCGAAAGAGATTTGTGGTATAATAAAGGATGGTAAATTAAAACTGGAAAGGCTTAATTGATGAAAAGAACAAAACTAATAGACAGATTACTTCCAGACTATACAAATGGGGAAGAGAATTTTAATATGGTAAGCCACATTGTGGGCGGTGGACTTGGTGTTGTATATCTAGTGTTGTGTGTAATTGTTTCGGCATTGCACCATAATATATGGGGTGTCGTATCATCTGCTATTTACGGTGTGTCTGTTATTGCACTTTTTACGATGTCCAGTGTTTATCACGGAGTCAAGCCGTGTATGGCGAAGAAAGTATTGCAGGTACTTGACCATTGCACCATTTATTTTATGATAGCAGGTACATACACACCGATCCTGTTATCTCTTTTACGAAAGACAGAGCCTGTTATTGCATGGGTAATATTTGGTGTTGTATGGGGTGTAGCTGCATTGGCCATTACATTCACCGCAATCGACCTAAAAAAATACAATGTATTTTCTATGATTTGCTATATTGGAATGGGGTGGTGCATTATTGTGACCATCATGCCGGTGTATAAGGCTCTAACCTTCTGGGGATTCGCATGGCTCCTAGCAGGTGGAATTATGTATACCATAGGTGCTATACTTTATGGAATTGGTTCGAAGATCAGATATATTCATTCCATTTTTCACATCTTTGTGGTGTTGGCAAGTATCATGCACTTTATTTGTATCTTGTTTTTTGCTATATGATTTGCAATAAAGTGTTTTGGTGGAACAAAGTGAAAAATATGAGGCGTGATAAAAAATGACGAAAGATAAGGAAACTAATCGAGATAATTTTAATAAAAAGCAAAAGGGTAGCTCCCGAAATACGGTGAAGAAGGTTAATAGTTTTCTGCTCTGTGTGGTATACTATGGGATAAGATTGTATTGTTTTTTCAGTGGCGTACGGGTAAAAACCGTTAATAAGGTTGGAAAACCGGAAAAACCGTCAATTGTACTTTGTAATCACGGTTCTTTCGTTGATTTTATTTTTTTGGCGCCGCTACTCAGAAAACACAAACCTAATTTTATAATCGCAAGACTTTACTTCTATAATAAGTATCTACGATGGCTTCTTAAGAACATTGGCGGCTTTCCTAAAAGCATGTTTGTCATGGATATGGAAAGCACAAAAAACTGTCTTAAGGTTTTGAAATCCAATGGCATTTTGGCAATGATGCCAGAAGCACGCCTTTCAACCACAGGGCGATTTGAAGATATTCAGAGCAATACATATACTTTTATCAAAAAATCCGCAGTTCCAGTATATACTGTAAAATTTAGTGGGGACTATTTTGCAAATCCTAAGTGGGGTAAAGGTTTTCGACGCGGTGCAGTGGTAGAGGCTGAATTAGATATTTTATATACAGCAGAGCAGATTCAAGCTATTTCTGTTGAAGAGATTAAACAAGGTGTTGAAGCGCGCTTATATTATGACGAATTTGAGTGGCTTGAAAGGCACCCGAAGATACGTTATCGGTCTCGATGCATGGCTGAAGGATTGGAAAATATCTTGACCACATGTCCGGAATGTAATCGAAAATATACCCTTGTTACAAAGGAAAACAAAGTCTTTTGTGAACACTGTGGATATCTGACTACTGTAGATAACCGTTATGGATTTACGGAAGGTTTTCGATTTAAAAACTTTACTCAGTGGTATGATTGGCAAAAGGCCCTGTTGACAAGAGAAATTCTCGAAAATCCTAATTATGTACTCAGTTCGAGGGTGGAACTACGACTTCCGGGAAACGGAAATGGTCTGACGCGCCACGGAGGACAGGGCATATGTACTCTCAGTCGGGATGGTCTTACATATGAAGGAACGAAGGATGGTGAAATTATACAAATAAGTTTTCCAAGTCATCAAGTTTATAGATTGCTTTTTGGAGCAGGTGAAAATTTTGAAATATACGATGGTGAAGAAATACAATATTTTGCACCGGAGGAAAAACGGTCGGCAGTGGAATGGTATATGGCGTCTATGATTTTGCATGACCTTATTAAATAGAGAAGGGGAAATGGTTATTTTCTCAGTACAGGAGGTATAGTATAATGAAAAAAACAGTTATCATCACTGGGGCAACGGATGGAATCGGAAAATCACTGGCAATCTTATTATCTAAGGAATATAATCTTGCCCTTTGTGGAAGAAATAAAGACAAAATGAAGCAATTGATACAGGAATTGGGCGAGTGCCATGTTTATACTGAGTGTTTCGATATTACAGATGACGAAAAGCGTCACAACTTTTGTGAACATGTAAAAAAAGAATTTGATACGGTAGATGTATTGATTAATAATGCCGGTGCCAATACAAAAAAAGACAAAGTAGTAGATATTAACTTGGAAGATTTACGATATATGTTTGAACTCAATTGTGTAAGTGCTGTTGGAATGATACAGGAAGTTTATCCGCTTATGGCAGAAAGAAAATGCGGCTTAATTGTCAATATCTTAAGTAGTTGTTGCTTGTTTAATAATCCTACGATAGGAAGTTATAGTGCAGTCAAAGATGCGATGGAAGGTATTAGTAAGATTCTTACCAAAGAGGCAAAAGCAGACAATATCGGAGTTTGCAGTGTATATCCAGGCGGAGTAGACACGAATTTTAGGGCAGTGGCAAACCATAGCTATCTCAAGCCGGAAACCGTAGCAAAGATGATTAAGCAGTGCATAGAAATAGAAGAAGGTTGTGTACATGACATTGTAATCAGACCTTTTATTGAAGATAATTTGCCATAATATATCAGATACAAAAGGGGTGACGTCTTTAATTGATGCATAAATATGAGCCATTAAAATACCTCGAGTTTCCTACAATTTATAACAGTATCACTGTAACATAGACAAATATTCTTTTCAATTGATTAATCTTGATATTACTGAAATAAAATGTTATTCTTTAGGAAAAACAAAAGGAGAATGCACATGTTTGATTTTCATATACATAGTAAGTTGTCATTTGATTCAACATGTGAACCGTGCAAGATTGTGTCAGCGGCCGAAAGACAAGGTCTTAAGGAGATTAGTTTTACTGACCACTATGATTTTAATGATGTTTTTGTTGAACAACGAGATATATTTGCGGTTCAAGAATATCGTGATACTTATGATTCGTTAGACTCCGATACAGTTAAAATTCGCAGAGGCGTTGAATTTGGTCTCACGCAGTGGAATCAGAAGGAGCTTGATGAGTTACTTGATTCTTATGATTTTGATTTTGTGCTTGGTTCCGTGCATTATACGGGTGGATATGATCCTTATTTTGAGGAGTTTTGGATATATAATGGTCTAGATGCCGCGTTTGAAAAATATCTTTTACAGACGCTCGAATGTGTGAAAAAACACTACAATTTTGATGTGTTGGGTCATTTAAATTATGTGTGCAAATCACTACACAGTCCTACTCGTAAACCACTTCGCTATAACGATTATTCTGATATTTGCGATGAAATTATGAAGACAATTGCGCAAAAGGGAATCGGTATGGAGATTAACACAAGCGGTGTTGACAGAGTGGGTGATTTTCTTCCGTCCATAGATTTTATCAGGAGGTTCAAGGAGTTAGGCGGTGAAATTATTACCGTGGGCTCGGATGCTCACGATGATACGAGAGTAGGGCAATATATATCCGGGGCACTTGAGATTGCAAAAGAAGTGTTTGGATATGTATGCACGTTTGAAAACAGAAAGGTAATACACCATAAATTGTAGAAAATATAGTTTAAGGACGTGCCGAGGCACGTCCTTTTATCTTGCGTTCAAGCAGAATTAAAATTCTACTTTTCCTGTCTCTGTTTCGTTGATTACGTAGTAAACAGAATCTTCTTCTGGTTTTATGTACAATTCCATGGTTTTTATATCGCCGACTTTATGTCCGGCCTCTGTCCAAGCTTTTTTAACAACAGCAAGAATTGCTTTGTCTTCTACTTGTTTTCCTTGGTATTCTACAAACATACTTGTCTTTGTTGCCATCTATAACACCTCCTGTAACAACAAGTTTATCACCTGCGAGATTATATCACACATTCCATAAAAAGTAAATTTAAATTATACGGAAATAAATTCCATCTCTTCCCATAAAGAAACTTTTGTCATTAAAGTCTGTTGCATTCAAACTCATAGAGTCGACAATTGACGTAATGGTATTGTTTTCTGAGAAGTTCCCTTTGTTGTATTGGAAAAATCCCAAAATGTCTTTTGGGACGCCAAGTTTGATGCGACGTCTGTGGAGATATTCCTCTTTATCTGTTCCATCAATATTAAGACCAAACAATTCCAGTTCAATTTCCAAGTAGCCTTCTATGTAATCAATCACACTGTCAAATGGTTTGCGACGTAGCGATTCATCAAAAATTTCGCATATATGTCGGTAGTACAGGGTGAAAAATTTCTCTTTGTCAAAAGTTATATTTGCCTTTTTTCCGGTAGATGCGTTTCTTAGGATGCCTTGTAGTTCTCCATGCTTTGTATCAAAGTATGTCATACAAGCCATTGCGTAACTCGGAGCCTGCTCATTGACAGAACGAATGGCAAGGACTTGGTTAAATGCATCGTCCAAAGCCTTTGGTGCATGGTCGCGTTTCCCGGTTGATTCCCATATGCTCCATTCGTCTAAGGATTTCGTATATCCGACAAAAGAAGGTTTTTTACGTCCATTGCAGGTGAAAGAGTCTGCTCCGTAAACTTGTTCAAATATTGTGGTGTGCAGGAAATAATCAACATCAAATTCTTTCATGCTGAATAGTTTGGTGAAGATGAGACCGAGGTAGTAGGCATTTACACTTTTCTCACTGGCATCTAAAAATTCCGTCTCCGGAGATTTGATGAGATAACCATCATCATATACGGACAAGTTCGTCTCAAACATGGAGATTTTGGAAATAAATTCTTGTGTACGTTTTTCGTGATGCCATGGTGATAAGAATTGAGAAGGCATGCCGCAAGTCAGAATTGCATGAAGTAATTCCAAGTTATTACATTCCAATATTTTGGATGAGTAGAAGGGGTATTCCATTCCGTTACATCCCGTAATCTCCAATGCTACTTTATAATTGTCATTATGTATGAGTTTCACGTTTTCACCAACTTCCTTAGATAAATTCCAATATATGTATATTATATATAACTTTTTTTGTGGTTACAAGTATTATTAGTCGGGCTTATGGATAATGTTTAGAAGTTTTTTTTGCACTAGAACTATTTTTGTGTTACACTTAATCTGATATTGTGTATTAGCAAAAATGTTTTGTACATAGAGAAGGAGAAAATACATGGGCGGATTTTTTGGTGTTGCTTCAAGAAAAGATTGTGTTTTAGACTTATTTTACGGTGTGGATTATCATTCACATTTAGGAACAAGACGTGCAGGAATGGCAGTGTACGGTAAAGAAGGGTTTGACCGTGCCATTCATAATATTGAAAATTCACCGTTTCGTACGAAATTTGAGCGAGATGCAGCAGAGATGAAAGGAAATCTTGGAATTGGATGTATTTCCGATTATGAACCACAACCCCTTATTATCCAATCGCATTTGGGGAGTTTTGCAATTGTGACGGTTGGTAAGATTAATAATCTGAATTCGTTACTTAAAGTTGTTTACTCAAGTGGACATGCACATTTTCAAGAGATGACAACAGGGCAGATTAATGCAACAGAATTGGTTGCATCTTTGATATGTAAAAAAAATTCTATTGTGGAAGGTATCCGATATGTGCAGGGCATTATCGAGGGTTCCATGTCAATGCTTCTTTTGACAAAAGACGGTATCTATGCGGCGCGTGACCGTTACGGAAGAACACCGGTCATTATTGGCAAAGGCAAAGATGGATACTGTGCATCCTTTGAAAATTTTGCATTTTATAGTCTGGGATATGAGAACTACAAAGAATTAGGTGCAAGCGAGATTGTATTTATGACACCTGAGGGTGTGGAAACAGTTTCAGAACCGAAAAAGGATATGAAAGTATGTTCCTTCCTATGGGTATATTACGGTTATCCGACTTCTTCTTATGAGGGTGTCAATGTCGAGGAAATGCGCTACAAATGTGGCAGCATTATGGCAAAACGTGATGAAGGACATGTTGAGCCGAATATTGTTGCCGGTGTTCCGGATTCGGGAATTGCACATGCAATCGGATATGCCAATGAGTCAGGTATTCAATATGCAAGACCTTTTATCAAATATACACCGACATGGGCACGTTCCTTTATGCCGACAGATCAGGCACAGAGAAACTTGGTTGCGAAGAGAAAATTGATTCCGGTGCCAAGTTTGATTGAGAATAAAAAGTTATTACTCATTGATGATTCTATAGTACGTGGAACGCAGCTTCGAGAGACAACTGAATTCTTGTACAACAGTGGAGCAAAGGAGGTACATGTAAGACCTGCCTGCCCGCCGCTGGTATATGGTTGTAAATATTTGAATTTCTCACGCTCCAAATCAGAGATGGATCTGATTACACGTCAGATGATTCAAAAGTTAGATGGCGAGAATGCAGAGAATGTTCTGCACGAATATACAAACCCGAACAGCGAACGCTACAATGCGATGGTAGAGGAGATTCGAAAACAACAGAATTTCACGACGCTCCGATATTTCCGTTTGGATGATTTGCTTGAGTCCATCGGAATTGAACCATGTAAAGTATGTACATATTGCTTTGACGGTAAGGAGTAATTTAAAATGGGCTTATTATGGAGCCGGGGAGGTACGATAGATTATGTGGACAAGACAATTATTAAAAGAAAATGCGAAAGTAGCATTTAAAAGAAACTATTGGTTGTGCGTTGCTGTCAGTGCAATCGCAATGTTTTTGATGGGCGGCGGATTTGGCGTCAGCAGCAGTAATACAAGTACACAAGAGGTAGAAGATATCCTCAATGGGCAAATGTCTGTGCAGGAGTTGATAGCACAGATACCACCGGGAGTTCTTTTTGCATTAGGTTTAGGAATTATAATAGGATTGGTAGTAGGACTTTTTATGGCGATTTTCGTAAGTAATGTGGCACAGGTTGGTTGTAACCGTTACTTCATTGAGAACAGAGAGCACAAGACAAATGTAGGACAGGTGTTTTACGGATTTCAGGGCGGAAGATACACGAGTACAGTTTCCATTATGTTCCTGCAAGGTTTGTATATATTCCTGTGGTCATTATTATTCTGGATACCGGGAATTATTAAGTCCTATTCTTATATGATGGTTCCATACATTATTGCAGAGAATAGTAACCTGGATAGAAAGCGTGTATTTAAAATTAGTCGCAAGATGATGAGAGGACATAAGTGGGAAGCATTTGTTCTTGGATTGTCATTCCTGGGATGGAATCTGCTTGGGGCGTTGACAGGTGGCATTTTGAATATTTTCTACGTTAATCCTTATATGCATGCAACATATGCAGAATTCTATTCTGCAGTCAAAGCAGAAGCTATTCAGAAGGGAATAGCAACAAGAGAAGAGTTACCGGGTGTTATAGCTCCGGATGTAGAAATACCATTTGTGTAAAAAATAAGGACAGACACTTTTAAAGCGCCTGTCCTTTTTATTCTTCGTTTGTTTCTAATTCTTCTATAACTTCACTTTCATCTAAAATGTCTTTTCTCACTCCGAGTTTATTCAACGCACTCACTATCGTTTCTCTTGGGAAGAACATATTAATTACAAGTGACAACATTACACCAAATGCAGTATCGAAGATACGATCCAATGAATATTGCACGTATGTATCAACCGAAATATTAAAGAAGATGATGCATAACACCACTCCGCCCGGTTGAATTGCTCCAGGCCAACGGAAGAACAAACTTGTCATAATTAAAAGGATTGTTCCGATAAAAAGGAATATCAACAGCGGATAATGAAAAAGTCCATCCGGATAAAAAATAATATAGATGCGATAAAGGCCCATACCAAGCACACCGCCGATGATAGTTCCAAATAGTCGATTACCACCATTTAATTTAGAATCCTCTGTATCGCTTCCCATTCCAAAGATTGCACCGATACAAGCAAAGGTTGGGTTACGATTTGGTAAAAATAGAAAATAAATTAATGCACAAAGTGTTGCCGAAAGGGCAGTTTTTATATTGCGCATTCCAATATGTAAACGAAATCTCGGTTTTGAGTTTTTCATAATCATCCCCCTGTTGTTCAAAATCAATAACCTCGTCTATTATAGCACTACGAAAAATAATGACAAGAGTTTTTTAAAGAAAATCTTTCTTTTCCGAATCCGTAGGTGTATAATTTATCTATCAGCCAGAAGAAAGAAGTGAAGTGCAATGCGAGAAGAATTATTTAAAATGGAACGAAAAGGTTTGGTCGAAGAGGGACAGACAGTCCATGTAACGGAGCGAGTCAACGGAAGTCTTTACAGTTACCTGGTAGAACCGTCGGTTGCAATGTCCGGTATATATAGAAGTAATCAGAGAATCAAATCATCTACAGGAATTATCAAAGAGATTCGAGAAAACGAAAGAGGATTCTATTTGTTGGTTGGATTTGATGAATAGAGTGTAACGTAAAAAAAGTTCCACAGTCACAACAGTGATTGCGGAACTTTTGTGGTTTTGCATATTACAATTTGATATTCTTAAACAAATCTCCAAGGCTTGTGCCGATATTCTCAGCTTTTGGAATCTCAACCTTTTCAACAACCTTTTCTTCTTTCTCTTCTTTTTCAATAAGAGCTTTGATGCTGAGGCTGATTTTGCCTTCTTTGATTCCGATTACTTTTACATTTACTTCCTGACCAACCTCTAATACGTCAGCAGGAGTTTTGATACGTTTATCAGAAATCTGAGAAACGTGTACAAGACCTGAAAGTCCGTTTTCTAAACTAATGAAAGCACCGTAGTTTTGAAGAGTCTCAACTTTTCCGGTCATCACGGAACCGATTACAACACTGTTAACAAGTGCTTCTTTTTCTTTTCTGGCCTGTTCTTTCAAGAGATTGCGTGCAGAAAGAATAAGGCGATTTTCGCTTTGGTCTGCCTCAATTACTTGCACTTCAATATCCTTCAGTAAGTATTCTTCCAGATTCTCAACGTATGATAACGATAATTGAGAAGCAGGGATAAATCCGCGGATGCCTTCCACAATGGCGATAACACCGCCATTTACGATTCCTTCTATTTTAACCGGAAGTACGGTTTTCTTTTCCAGATAGTCGGCAATGATGTTCCATGGGTTTGCATCGTCGAAATGCTCCTCAAGGTCAGCCATAGTTTCTGTCTGTAATAATTCTTCGCTCATGTAATATACCTCGCATTTTTTCATAAGATGCACATAGTATAACATATTTTTTTGATTTGCACATATAAATATGTGAAAATATTTGTAAAAACTCAAGAAAAATGGTAACCTAGGATAGAGAAAAGAGGTGTCTGTATGGAAAATATAAAGACCAAGAAGGTATATGTAGTAGGACATAAAAATCCGGACACGGATTCCATCTGTTCTGCTATTGCTTATGCTAACTTAAAAATGCAGATTGCGGGGGACAAGTATCGCTTTGTGCCGATGCGTGCAGGCATGCTGAATGAGGAGACACAGTATGTATTAGAACGATTTGGAGTGGAAGCTCCAAAACTCCTGGGTAACGTTCATCTCCGCGTGCAGGATGTCGATGTCAATCGCATGGAAGGTATTAGTAGCAACATGTCTATCAAAGAGGCGTGGGCATTGATGAAAGAGCGCAATGTATATACCGTTGCAGTGACACGAGATGAGAAATTGGAAGGTGTTATCAGTACTCAGAACATTGCGATGTCCTATATGGATGTGTATGATAATGAGATTTTGGCAAAAGCAAGAACCCAGTATCAAAATATTGTGGATGTGCTTGACGGAGAAGTAGTGACCGGTAATCCGCATGCTTATTTTATTAAGGGAAAGGTTGCAGTGGCTGCATCCAGCCCGGATATGATGGAGTCATACATAGAAAAAGATGATTTGGTTATTTTGGGAAATCGATATGAGTCTCAGCTCTGTGCAATTGAGATGGATGCGAGTTGTCTCGTAATCTGCCAGGGTGCGCAGGTATCAAAGACGATCAAAAAACTGGCTGAAGAACGAGATATTGTCGTGATTACAACGCCGCACGATACATTTACGGTATCAAGATTGATTAACCAAAGTATTCCGGTGAAATATTTTATGGACAAGGATGGTCTTACCATTTTTAACACCACAGATTATGTGGAAAATATCAAAGACATTATGACCAAAAAGCGTACTCGAGATTTTCCTGTAATCGACAAGGAAGGGAAGTTTTATGGATTTATTTCTAGCCGTCGTTTGATGGATGCTGACAAGAGACGTGTAATCTTGGTTGACCATAACGAAAAGACACAGGCGGTAGATGGAATTGATGAGGCAGAGATTTTGGAGATTATTGACCATCACAGACTTGGTAGCCTGGAGACGGTAGGACCGGTGTATTTTAGAAACCAGCCGGTAGGATGCACGGCGACCATCGTTTATGATATGTATAAGGAAAAAGGAATCGTTCCAGATAAGACAATGGCTTCCTTGCTTTGTTCTGCAATCATCTCGGATACACTTTTGTTCCGTTCGCCAACCTGCACATGGCTTGACCGTGCGGCAGGAGGGGAATTGGCAAAGATTGCAGGAATCGATATGGAAGAATTGGCCGACCGCATGTTCCAAGCAGGAAGCAATCTTCGCGGTAAGAGTGCAGAAGAAATCTGTTTCCAGGATTTCAAGCATTTCACGGTTGGCGATGTGAAATTCGGTGTGGGACAGATTAACTCTATGAATGCAGAGGAACTCAGTGAAATCAAAGAGAGACTGCTTCCGTATCTGGAGAAGGTGGCAAACACACACAGGCTGGACATGGTATATTTCATGCTTACAAATATCGTGGAAGAATCTACGGAATTATTATGTTATGGTAAACGAGCAAAAGAGCAGGTAATAGAAGCATTCGATTTACCGGCAGATACAGAGGATATTCATTTGGAAGGTGTTGTGTCTCGTAAGAAACAACTGATTCCAACCTTTGTGATACATTTACAACAATAGGAGGAACGTATGGCAAAACAAACATGGAAACCGGGCAACATGGTCTATCCGCTTCCGGCGGTAATGGTCAGTTGCGCTGATAAAGAAGGTAACACGAATATTATTACAATTGCATGGACCGGGACTATCTGTACAAATCCGGCGATGCTTTACATTTCCGTTAGACCGGAGCGATATTCTTACGGCATGATAAAAGAATCGGGTGAATTCGTAGTGAATTTGACAACAGAGGCACTTGCGCAGGCAACCGATTATTGCGGTGTTCGTTCAGGCCGAGATGTGGATAAATGGAAAGAGACAGGATTGACAAGAGGGGAATCGAATGAGCTTATGTATGCACCGATTATCGAGGAATGTCCGGTGAATATCGAATGTAAGGTGACGGAGGTGAAAGAACTCGGAAGTCATGCCATGTTCATGGCTGAGGTTGTATCCGTGCAGGTCAGTGATGAATATATAAACGAGACAGGAAAGTTCTGCCTGAATGAGACGGGGCTTATGGCGTACTCACATGGAGAGTATCGAAGTCTTGGGAAGCAGATAGGGACGTTTGGGTATAGTGTGAAGAAAAGGAAGAAATAGCATGAAATTGTTTCAAGAAAAACCACAAGTACAACAATATAAGACCGCAAGAGAATTTGTCGAAGCATTTTCGATAGGACAAGGAGATTTTATCTTAGCGAGCAAGTCCACTTATGAAAATTATTTCGAGGGACTTTGCGATGGCGCGGTCGTGCGGTTTAAAACAGATTATGGTAACAGTGAACCAACGGATATTATGTTAAATGCATTACTGGCTGATTTTCGTCAGTTGGATTGTAATCGTGTGATTGCAATCGGTGGCGGCGCGGTTATCGATATGGCGAAGATATTAGTACTTGATACGGAAGCCGAGGCTATCGATATTTATCAGAGAAAGGCAGAACTTACCCGTAAGAGAGAGTTGATTGCAGTTCCGACGACTTGCGGAGCTGGTTCTGAGGTGTCCAATGTTTCGATTGTAGAACTCACAGAACTTGGCACAAAGCTTGGACTTGCAGATGACGTTATCTATGCGGATTATGCGGTTTTGATCCCAGAACTCTTGGAAAAGTTACCATATCATTTCTTCGCGACAAGCGCGATTGATGCGTTTATCCATGCAATCGAATCTTACGTATCGCCGAGAGCAAACGGATATACAAGACTTTTCAGCAAGGAAGCCATGAGAATGATCCTGAATGGATTCAAGCAGGTCATTGCAGGTGGAGAAGAGGTAAGAAAGTCTCTTCTGGAAGAATTCCTAATTGCCAGCAATATGGCTGGAATCGCATTTGCAAATGCAGGAACCGGAGCCGTACATGCAATGTCTTATCCGCTCAGCGGAACGTATCATGTGGCACACGGAGAAGCAAATTATCAGTTCTTAGTGGCTGTATTTAAAAAGTACGAAGCTTTGAATCCGAGTGGAGATATCTGTGAACTCAACGAATATTTGGCAGGCATCTTGGGATGTGACAAGGCAAGCGTTTATTCGGAACTAGAGGCGATTCTTGGCAAGATTATCGAGAAGAAACCGCTACGTGAATATGGCATGAAAGAAGATGAGGCAAAGGTGTTTGCAGAGAGTGTCATTGCAGGACAGCAGAGGCTTCTGAATCAAAGCTATGTGAAGTTTGACGCAGAGATTATGGAAGAGATATATAGAGGATTGTATTAGGTAAAAAGAGACCGATGCAGTTAGTAGTATGTGATACGGCTAATTGCATCGGTTTTTTATTTAATCTTCTAAATGTTTTACTTTCTTATCAATGATTCGCTTCAACATAAATATACTCATCACCACTGCAACAATCTCTGCAATCGGGTATGAATACCATACGGCATCCAGTCCTAAGGTTTTTGCAAAGATAAATGCAACCGGCAGAATCACGATAATCTGTCTTGCAAAGGACATCAGCATACTGTAGACGCCATTTCCAAGTGCCTGGAAGGTGGCACTGCAAATAATACAGAATCCTGCAAATACGAAGCTCAAACTGATGGCACGGAGTGCCGGAACACCGATGGCAAGCATATTTTCAGATGCTTCAAAGAGTCCAAGCAGAGCTCTTGGGATTGTCTGGAAGATGACAACACCGACAGCCATGATGCTAATCGACATGATTACGCTCAGTTTAAATGTCTGATAGATACGTTTCTTATTACGCGCTCCGTAGTTGTATGCAACAATCGGAATCATTCCATTTGTAAGTCCGAATACCGGCATGAAGATGAAACTCTGCAGCTTGAAGTACACGCCGAATACGGTCGCGGCTGTCGATGAGAACATCAGCAAGATGTTGTTCATACCGAAGGTTGTAAGCGAACCAATTGACTGCATGATAATCGACGGAACGCCGATTTTGTAAATATTTCCAATAGTTTTACCGCACGGACGGAAACCTTTGAAGCTTACGTTGATTTCTTTGTTGTATTTATGGTTAAAGAAAATACCAAGCATTGCTGCGATAATCTGACCAATGATGGTTGCTACAGCAGCGCCGGTGACGCCCATTGCCGGGAGTCCAAACCAACCAAAGATGAGGATTGGATCCAAGATGATGTTGATGATTGCACCTAACCCTTGTGTTATCATGTTGAAGATGGTTTTTCCGGTTGACTGCATCAGTCTCTCAAAGGTGATCTGCATGAAGATACCGATGGATGCTATGGTGATCACGGACATATATTGTGTTCCGTATTCAATAATCTGTGCATCTTTTGTCTGAATCTCAAAAAAGAGTCGGGAACCGAAGATACCTGCAATTGCAAATATAAGGCTACTTAAGACTCCGAGCAGGATACCATTTCGCGCAATCGTATTTGCTGTGTCGAATTGCTTTTCTCCAAGACTTTTTGAGAGCAGTGCATTGATACCAACTCCGGTACCTGCGGCAACCGCAATCATCAAGTTCTGTATTGGAAATGCAAGGGAAACAGCCGTAAGCGCGTTTTCGTTTAACTGTGCAACGAACATGCTGTCCACAATATTATATAGGGCCTGTACCAACATGGATGCTATCATTGGCAAGGACATGGTCACCAATAATTTTGGAATAGGCATAACGCCCATTTTATTCTCTTGCCTGACTTGTTCTGACATAATCTTCCTCCTTTTCACATACCTGATTATTCTAACATTATTAAAATAGATATGCAATAAAAAAGTAGTGACGAATGACGTGGAAAATGTTATCATTCTAATGTATGAGATTCTTAGAAAGAGGAGTTTACATGGTACACGAATTTTCCAGAACGGAACTTTTAATAGAAAAAGAAGGATTAGAGAGGCTTAGAAACGCAACGGTTATGGTACTTGGTGTTGGCGGCGTTGGTTCGCACTGTATCGAGGCACTGGCAAGAAGCGGAGTCGGTACACTTATCTTGGTGGACAATGACAAGGTGAGTTTGACGAATATCAATCGACAGTCGATAGCATATTTGAGCACCGTAGGCGAGTACAAAACAAAACTCATGAAAAGTCGAATTGAGGATATCAATTCTGAGGCAAAGATATATACGCATGAGACTTTTGTTCTGTCGGACAACCTTTCGGAATTATTTGATAGAAAAGCAGATTATATTGTAGATGCAATTGATACGGTGACTGCGAAATTGGCATTGGTAGAGTATGCAAAAGAACACGAGATTCCGATTATCAGTTGCATGGGAACGGGAAATAAGCTTCATCCGGAATTATTTGAGATTACGGATATTGCAAAGACATCAGTTTGTCCACTCTGCAAAGTGATGCGCAGAGAACTGAAAAACAGAGGTATTCATCATCTAAAGGTGTTATATTCAAAAGAAAAACCGATAGATGTTTCCGACAAGGAGACCGGTGAAGATATAGGACAAAGACGTGCACTTCCGGGAAGTATTTCATTTGTACCGCCGGTGGCAGGACTTTTGATTGCGGGACAGGTTGTCCGTGACCTTGCAGGAGTGGAATAGGAGTACAGAAGATGGATTTATTTGATTATATGCGAGAACAGAATAGTGATAAGGAATCGCCACTTGCATCAAGACTGCGTCCGACATGTTTGGAAGAGGTGGTAGGACAGCAGCATATCATTGGAAAAGATAAGTTGCTCTATCGTGCAATTAAGGCAGATAAGCTTGGCTCCCTTATTTTCTATGGGCCTCCGGGAACGGGTAAAACGACACTTGCGAAAGTGATTGCGAACACGACAAGCGCAGAGTTTAAGCAGATTAATGCAACGATTGCCGGCAAGAAGGACATGGAAGAGGTTGTACAGCAGGCAAAGAATAATATGGGAATGTACGGAAAGAAGACGATTCTTTTTGTGGATGAGATTCATCGTTTCAACAAGGGACAGCAGGATTATCTATTGCCGTTTGTGGAGGATGGAACACTCATTTTAATTGGTGCGACAACGGAGAATCCTTATTTTGAAGTGAATGGTGCGCTCATTTCCCGTTCCAGTGTGTTTGAATTGAAGCCTTTAGATAAGGAAGATATTAAGACACTACTTAGACGCGCGGTGCATGACAATGAAAAAGGGATGGGCAGTTATCATGCAGACATTACGGACGAGGCATTGGAGTTTCTTGCAGACATCTCCGGAGGAGATGCAAGAAATGCACTCAATGCGATTGAACTTGGTGTGCTGACTACGGAGCGCAGTGAGGACGGGAAGATTCATATCACGATAGATGTTGCGCAGGAGTGTATTCAGAAACGTGTGGTGCGTTACGATAAAACGGGCGATAATCATTATGATACAATATCGGCATTTATTAAGAGTATGCGAGGATCAGACCCGGATGCAGCAGTCTATTATCTTGCAAAAATGTTGTATGCGGGGGAGGACATCAAGTTTATTGCGCGGAGAATGATGATCTGTGCATCCGAGGATGTCGGAAATGCAGACCCAAATGCGTTGACTGTTGCAGTCTCAGCAAGTCAGGCGATAGAGCGAATCGGGATGCCGGAGGCACAGATTATTCTGGCACAGGCAGCAACTTACATTGCCAGTGCGCCGAAGAGTAATGCTTCTTATCTATCAATCGCAACAGCGATGGATAGCGTGAAGAGTCAAAAGACAACCATTCCGGCACATTTGCAAGATGCACATTATAAGGGCTCTGCGCAGCTAGGGCATGGAATCGGTTATAAATATGCTCATGATTATCCGGAACATTATGTGAAGCAACAGTATCTGCCGGATGAGATTCGTGATGCGAAGTTCTATGAACCAACGGAGATTGGATACGAGAAGGGTATTAAGGAAAGATTAGAAAGATTGAGGAATAACTAAAAAATGAAACAATGGGGTGACAAACGCTACTATTCTTTGGATTATTATATAAAGATAACTTTCGGTGAGAAATTATATAAGTTGTCTCTAGATGGTGGCATGACCTGTCCAAACAGAGACGGTAAAATCGGTCATCGTGGCTGTATCTTTTGCAGTTCAGGTGGCTCCGGCGATTTTGCAGGCGACCGCAGGCTCTCTATTAGAGAACAAATTAATCAAGCAAAATTGCTTGTAGACCGCAAACACACGGGTTCATCCTATATTGCCTATTTTCAGGCATATACAAATACGTATGCACCTGTGAATTACTTGGAAAAAATATTTACAGAGGCTATCAACGAACCTCACGTGCGAATATTATCAATTGCCACAAGACCCGACTGTTTGTCACCAGAGGTATTAGAATTACTCTCCAGACTAAACAAAATCAAGCCGGTTTGGGTAGAACTCGGACTTCAGACGATTCATAAAGAAAGTGCTGCTTTTATTCGTCGCGGATATGACCTTGACGTTTTTGAAAAAGCAGTTTATGATTTAAAAAACATTGGAATTGCTGTCATTACACATGTTATTTTATGTTTGCCAAATGAGAGCACGGAGAAAATGTTGGAAACTATTTTCTATTTAAACAAGTTGCCAATTGATGGTATCAAATTGCAGCTCCTTCATATTCTCAAAGGTACGGATTTAGAGAACGTATACATGGCAGATCCTTTTTATCTTCCGGATTTAGAAGAATATGTCAAACTACTTGGTGACATTATTTCTCATTTGCGTGAGGATATTGTAATTCACCGCCTCACCGGTGATGGGCCAAAAACGTTATTGATTGCACCACTGTGGACCGGCAACAAACGAATGGTTTTAAACCGCATACAAAAATATTTTAAAGATGCTGATATATGGCAAGGGAAGGAGATTTCATGTCAGAATCATTTACACTCTACAAATTAATTGTGCTATACATGCTAGATAAAGTGGATTTTCCACTGACAAACGGGCAGATATCGGAATTCATTTTGGATAAAGGATACACTACCTACTTCACCTTGCAACAGGCAATTTCAGAGATGGTGGAAGCCGGATTCCTTCGTGAGGAAACAACTCATAACCGCACATTCTATCATCTGACGCAAGAAGGTGCTGATACGATTCGCTTCTTCAGGAACAATATTTCATCTGCTATCCAGCAGGATATTGACATGTTTTTTGCTGAAAAAAGCTATGATTTAAAGAACGAAGTATCCATCAAGGCTGACTATTATCCGACTAAAAATCAGGAGTATGCAGTCCGCTGCCAAATATTAGAAAGTGGCTCGCCTTTAATCGATATGACTTTGACAGTTCCGACAGAGCAAGAGGCAACTTCGGTTGCAAACAACTGGAACAAGAAAAACCAAGAAGTCTATGCACAAATCATTGCAAGCCTACTGTAAATCAAACGGCAGAAAAAACACTTTTCTTTTTTGAACTGTTGTTGTATAATATGTGAGTAGACTTCGATATGTCGATTCAGACAATTTTCCCAAAGATGACAATTTGGATAAAGAAAGGATAGATTTTATGAGAGAAAAGTATGAGTCCTTGCCATTGGCAACTTTGCGTGATTTGGCTAAGGCAAGAGAAATGAGTGGTGTTAGCACTTTGAAAAAAGCAGAGCTGATAGAAGCGATGTTAGAGCAGGACGAGAAGGACAAACTGAAAACTGAGAAGGCTGAATTGGATATTGAACAGTTGGACAGTGGTGAGACAGTAGAAGGTATTTTAGAGGTAATGGAGAACGGATATGGATTTATCCGAAGCGACAATTATATGCCGGGAGAAAATGATATCTATGTATCGCCGTCACAGATTCGTAGATTTGGACTTAAGACCGGAGATATCTTGACCGGTAACACCAGAATTAAGACACAGCAGGAGAAATTCAGTGCGCTTTTGTATGTAACCAAGATTAATGGGTATACCACAGATGAAGCAATGAAGAGAAAGAACTTTGAAGATTTGACTCCGATTTTCCCGGATGAGAGACTTCACTTGGAAAGTGGTAAGAGCAGTGTTGCGATGCGTATTGTGGATCTTCTTTCTCCAATTGGTAAAGGACAGCGTGGTATGATTGTATCACCGCCGAAAGCTGGTAAGACAACACTTTTAAAACAGGTTGCACAGGCGCTTCTTAGAAATAATCCGGACATGCATATCTTGATTCTTTTGATTGACGAGCGTCCGGAAGAAGTAACAGATATTAGAGAATCTATTATGGGCACTAATGTAGAGGTCATCTATTCTACATTTGATGAATTGCCGGAACACCACAAACGTGTGTCAGAGATGGTAATTGAGCGTGCAAAACGCCTGGTTGAGCACAACAAGGATGTTGTGATTCTTCTTGACAGTATTACAAGACTTGCAAGAGCATACAACCTGATTGTACCGCCAAGTGGACGTACACTTTCCGGTGGTCTTGACCCGGCAGCGCTTCACATGCCAAAGCGTTTCTTTGGTGCAGCGCGTAATATCAGAGAGGGTGGAAGCCTTACCATTCTTGCAACTGCACTTGTAGATACAGGAAGCAAGATGGATGATGTTGTATATGAGGAATTCAAGGGTACCGGCAACATGGAACTTGTGCTTGACAGAAAGTTACAGGAGAAACGTGTATTCCCTGCAATCGATATTCCGAAATCAGGAACAAGAAGAGAAGACCTACTGCTCTCGCAGTCAGAGCAGGAAGCTGTCTATATTTTAAGAAAAGCGCTCAATGGACTGAAGCCGGAAGAGGCAGTAGATAACATTTTAAACATGTTTGCTCGTACTTCAAACAATACAGAATTTGTTGAAATGGTAAAAAAGAATAAATTCTTATAGAAAAAACTTGCAATACATTTACAATTATGATATGATATGAAAGCTGTTTAGAAAAAACGAGCCTAATCGCGGTTGGAATCGCGAAAAATATATGAAGAGGTGAAAAAAATGAGAGAAGGAATCCATCCAACATACCATCAGGCAACTGTAACATGTAACTGTGGGAACACATTTGTAACAGGTTCTACAAAAGAATCAATCCACGTGGAAATTTGTTCAAAATGTCATCCATTCTACACAGGACAACAAAAAGCTGCTCAAGCTCGTGGTCGTGTTGATAAATTTAACAAGAAATACGGAATGCAATAATAAGCAAAAGTACGGGTTGAGGTATTCTACTTCGACCCGTTTTGTTTTTGGAGGATAACTATGAAGTCATCAAATATTGGCGGGCAGGCTGTTTTAGAAGGAATCATGATGAAAAACGGCTCCAAGTATGCCGTTGCTGTCAGAAAGCCTGACGGTGAGATTGAAGTAAAGACAGATGAATATAAAAGCATTATGAAATGGAAAAAACTCACAAAGATTCCATTTGTAAGAGGTGTGTTTAATTTTATTGATTCCTTAGTATTGGGAATGAAGACGCTCACATACTCAGCAAGTTTCTTTGAAGAAGAGACAGAAGTTGTTTTGACAGAAGAAGAGGCTCTCAAACAACAGAAAAAAGACGATCTGATTATGGGAATTACTATGGTGCTATCCGTTGTACTTGCAATGGGATTATTTATGATTCTTCCATATTTTATTTCAAATCTTTTTAAGGGCATTATTACATCTCGTCTCTTGCGCACAGTGTTAGAATCAGTAGTGCGTATTGGGTTATTCGTGATATACATATTGGCAGTTTCTCAGATGAAGGATATACAGAGAACCTTTATGTATCACGGCGCAGAACACAAATGTATTAACTGTATTGAACATGGAATGGACCTGACTGTAGAGAATGTCAAAAAGAGTTCCAAACAGCACAAACGATGCGGAACTAGCTTTCTGTTCTTTGTGATGCTGGTCAGTGTAATCGTATGTTTCTTTATCACGGCAGAATCACAGTTGCTCCGTGTGTTGATTCGTCTGGCACTATTACCTGTTATCGCGGGTATTTCTTATGAGATTATCAGACTTGCGGGAAGTAGTAACAATCCTGCAGTTGAACTTTTGAGTAAGCCTGGCATGGCACTCCAGAACCTTACAACGAAGGAACCGGAGGATGACATGATTGAAGTGGCAATCCGTGCCGTGGAAGAAGTGTTTGATTGGAAAGCGTATTTAAAAGAGAATTTTGAGGAGAAGTAAGATGACCTTAAAAGAAGCTTATGAATACGGACAAGTACAATTGAAGAATGCACAGATTGAAGATGCAGACCTAGATGCGTGGTATTTGTTAGAATATGTCACAGGCGTGAGCCGTACTATGTATTTTATGGATATGAACCGTGAAGTTAGCGAGGAAGAGGAAAGAGAATACTTCAGGTGTGTGGAGACTCGCGCAACGCATGTGCCACTGCAACATATCACCGGTGTGCAGGAATTTATGGGTCTTCCGTTCTATGTCAATGAACACGTTTTGGTACCAAGGCAGGATACAGAAGTATTAGTAGAAAGTGTGTTGGATATTTTAGAGCCTGAAATGCGAGTGCTTGATATGTGTACAGGGTCAGGATGTATCTTAATCAGTTTGATGAAATTATGTAACTTGGCTAACGTAATTGGTGTGGGTGCAGATATTTCAGAGGAAGCATTGCGGGTTTCGCGTAAAAACGCAGAGCAGTTAGGCGTTGAGGCTACATGGATACACAGTGATTTGTTTTCAAAAGTAGAAGGGCAATACGATGTCATTGTGTCAAACCCACCGTACATCCGCACTTCTGTTATCGAAGGACTCAAAGAAGAAGTCAAATTCCATGATCCGTTTATTGCATTGGACGGGAAAGAGGATGGTCTTTATTTCTATAGAAGAATTGTGGATGAAAGTCCGAACTATTTAAAAAAAGGTGGAAAACTATACTTTGAGATTGGACACGATCAGGGAGACGATGTCAGCGGACTTATGAAAGTCGCCGGATTTTCAGGTGTAACGGTGAAAAAGGATTTGGCAGGACTTGACCGAGTGGTCTTTGGCGTGTATATTTAATAAGGATGATACTATATTGGAGGAGAAAATATGTTTGATAAATTAGATGATTTGCTCATTCGTTATGAAGAGTTAATGAGTGAATTACAGGAACCGGATGTGGCAAATGACCCGGCACGTTTCCGTAAATTAATGAAAGAACAGTCGGACCTTGCACCGATTGTTGAAGCATATACACAATATAAGAATGCAAAGCAGGCAATTGTTGACAGCGAGGAGCTGTTAGAACTTGAGTCTGATGAAGAGATGCGTGAACTTGCGAAGGAAGAACTATATGAATCAAAGAAACGTGTGGAAGAGTTAGAACACGAGCTTAAGATTTTACTTCTTCCGAAGGACCCTAACGACGATAAGAACATCATGGTTGAAATTCGTGCAGGTGCAGGTGGAGATGAATCTGCACTCTTTGCAGCAGAAGTATACCGTATGTATGTACACTATGCAGAGAGCAGACGCTGGAAGACCGAGATGATTTCCTTCAGTGAAAACGGAATTGGCGGTTTCAAGGAAGTTGTATTCATGGTAAGTGGTCAAGGTGTATATTCGAGAATGAAATATGAAAGCGGTGTGCATCGTGTACAGCGTGTGCCTGAGACAGAGTCCGGTGGACGTATCCACACATCTACAATTACTGTTGCGGTAATGCCGGAGGCAGAAGAAGTAGACGTTGTTATTGATGAAAAAGATATCCGTATCGACGTAATGCGTGCATCAGGTAACGGTGGACAATGTGTCAACACAACCGACTCGGCAGTACGACTTACTCACCATCCGACCGGAATCGTAATCTACAGCCAGACGGAAAAATCACAGTTGCAGAACAAAGAAAAAGCGTTCCGCTTACTTCGTTCGAAACTGTATGAATTAGAACTTGAAAAGCAGCAGTCAGCAGAGGCTGAAGCAAGAAGAAGCCAGATTGGTACCGGTGATCGTTCTGAAAAAATCAGAACCTATAACTTCCCACAGGGACGTGTGACAGAGCATCGTATCAAACTTACATTGTATAAGATTGACAGTGTGATGAATGGTGATATTGATGAGATTA
The DNA here is from genome assembly GCA_017416155.1 of Tyzzerella sp. Classification (GTDB taxonomy): domain Bacteria; phylum Bacillota; class Clostridia; order Lachnospirales; family Lachnospiraceae; genus Faecalimonas. Next base: position 342 of record JAFQDE010000009.1, on the reverse strand, counting down.
TCGATAGCTTGATTGCAGCAGATCAGGCGGCAAAACTTGCTAAAATGAACGAATAGTGATTTTGTGTGAGATTTGTTTTGGGAAGTGAATATTTGATGTGTTTTGGGTATAGACAGAGTATTTTATCTGTCTATACCCATTTTTTGTTAATAACAAGCTTTTATTAGATGATTTGAAGAGTGTTTGGGTATAAACAAGCTGTTTTGAAGTGGTAAGCTAAAAGTAGACACCTACCCTATTTTTGTAGACAAGGGGTTCGTTTATCTATATCATTTAGATATAAGAGTAAGCACATCTACAAAAAATTACTCAGGAGGTGTTACATGAAATTCAACAAGGACG
>JAFQDE010000008.1 GCA_017416155.1 Tyzzerella sp. | reverse complement strand
CGACGAGGTAGATAGGACAGAGGTGGAAGTGCAGTAATGCATGTAGCTGACTGTTACTAATAGGTCGAGGGCATAACCAAGGTAAGGTGATAGGAACAAGAAAAGATGAAAAGATATGTATATTTGTGTGTAGTTTTGAAGGTGCAGCCAAAGGCTTTGTGCCTTTTTTTAAAATATAGGGGATTGGTCAAATGGTATGATAGGAGTCTCCAAAACTTTTGGTGGGGGTTCGATTCCCTCATCCCCTGCTCAACTGGTAGTCGAAAACCTTGAAAGTTCAAGGCTTTCGGCTATTTTTAATTTCTGTGAATTACTTGAAGTAGTCAAGTAAGTAGTCAAACAGGAATTTTGATTAAAAAGAAACGGCTTTTTCGATTTGTTCTAATTTTGTTTGTTTCGATTTGTTGCTGAGATAATATAATTTTCTTGTGGTGCTAATATCACTATGCCCCATCTGTTCTTTGATAAAACTTTCGCTTACATTATTGTCTATTAATGTGGTAGCGTATGTTTTTCGTATCTTGTGTATTGAACGGCGGGAAATATTCAATTTATCACATACTATTGCTAAGCGCTTATTAAAGGTATTTCCACGAATACGTTTTCCACCATTTTCAAAAAAGTATTCACCGTTAGGATTTAATGCAATGATTTTATCCAAGATGGTTTTTGCGTGCGTAGGAATAATTAAAGCACGATTGCCTGCTTCTGTTTTTGTGTCATCTCTGACTTCAACTTTCCATTTTTGGTTCTCATCACGATATTTCACTTCTGTGCGTTTGATTTGAATTACTTGTCCTTTTATATCAGATGATTTCAATGCACTTAACTCGCCCACTCTTAAACCTGTGTAGAATACGAGTAGAACACCTAAATTATAAATGTCGTCATGGTCGCTTAGGTATTTGGTTACTTGAATAATTTCATCTTCATTAAAAATCTCTTTTTCGTTGTCTACAATTTTCCGTTTGAATATATTTCTTGATAGTTCTAAATCTCCAAAGAAATGGGTAATACTTATGTCGGTATATTTTTTCTTCTTTGCAAGTCTGAAAATACCTCTTATCAATGTGCGACAACCCTCATATGCTTTGTGAGTGAGTTCTAGGTCACGGATAACGGATTTAATATAATCTTCAATATCATCTTCCGTTATGTACTTAAATTGCTTTTGGGTAATAGGGTGTTTGTAATTAACAAAGAACCTTTCAAAATTATCATTATATCGGTCATAGGTTTCTTGTTTAATGTCCCCATAGTTTAATTTGTTTTCTATCCATTCATAATATACAGTAGAAAGATAGATTTTTTCTTCCTGCTCTTTATAAAAGGCTACAAGCAAATCTTCTAACTCTTTGCGTGTTTGTCTACGCTTGTAAGTTCTTTTACCTTTCTTCTCATTAGGAAGATAAGTACAATATTGTGTTTTACCTGTTTTCTTGTCAACTGTCTTCGTTATTGCATACTCTTAACCATATCAATATGCTAATCATATCGACTTAGGCTTCCCTTACTATCGGGAGGAATGTCCCCATTCCTACGTGGTGTTGAAAGATTTTTACCACTCACGCCAAATCCAATAAGTGATAGGTATGGATCGGACGGATATATTTTTGGCTTGGCTATATCACACCTTCATGTTTTATACTGGTATCGGCTCCAGCTAGGTGTTGGATTTAGGTACGCATCCAAACTCTTTATTTACCCCTCTTGTTTTAGGCTACAAGCATCTATAACTCTCAGCTAGTTATCATCTATGATTATCTGCTGTAATCATTCAGTGATAAAAATATAGATGATGTAAAAAGGGCGAATTTTAAAAATTGTAATGATAAAAGAATTTTGATATAATTAATTCAACAAATTGGAATTCTGAGAGCAGATATTTATAGCAATACAATAACTGTTATATCTTGTTATCAAATTCTTTACCAAGCCTTGAAAATTCAAACTTTTAGGAAGTTAGTGCATTATCAAGACTTGTATCGTGTTATATCTTCTCTCTTGCCATTATGACATCTGATAAGGGAAAAAACAAGGGAAAGAAAAACTAGTAAAACAATATAACAAAATATATTTGAACAGTTGGACTGAAAGAAAATGCTGAAAATAAAAAAAATAAAAATTGAACAAAAAAGTTGTTTTCAAGTTGTTTCAACTATGTTAAAATATGCATTAGTAGGACTCAATGTAAGGACTGTGCTAAAAGGCACAGAAACTTGTGTTGGGTCTTTTTGCGTCTTCACCAGGTAAAATTACTCAACACAAGTTCATGAAATTAATCTAAGAAAGGAAGTGAGAACAAATTAAATTATCTTTAGTTTTAAAGCAACACGAACAAATAAATTTATCTTAGAGGAGGTAGCAAGGTGATGAAGAAAAAACTTACTAAAATTTTGGCATGCATATTATGTATCAGTACGATTGTTACGTCTATTCCGATTACATCAAATGCATCCCAATCGAAAGATGTCAATATGACAACGGAAAATGAAGTTTTAGATGTAAAACAAGACAAAGCAGAAATTGTCAGCGAAATAGAATCCGAGCGTACTGCTGATACCAAAACATTTTTAATGAGTGACGGAAGTTATTTGTATGCTGTATACCCGGAACAGGTTCATTATCGGGAGAATAATGAGTGGGTAGACGTCGACAACTCTTTAGACACAACTTCAGATGATGATGGGAATGCTGTGTTGGAAAACAAGAAAAACTCTTTCAACATTAAGTTCTCCAACAAAGCTAAAAACAAGAAACTTGTTTCGTTAAAGTCAGGCGAGTATCAAATTGATTGGGCGCTTGCGAATGCGAATAAAGTGCCAGCGGAAGCAGTTGAATCTGAGAACGATGCTGTAACTGAAGTTTCATTAAAGAATGTAAACGGTGGGGTTGTATATAAAGAAATCCTTCCGAATGTAGACTTGCAATATATAATAGATGCAAGTTCTGTTAAAGAAGATATTATATTGAAGTCAAAAACGGCACAGAATGAATTTACATTTGATTATCAGGTAAAAAAATTAACCTATCAGGAAAACAGTGATGGCTCCATTTCATTCTTTGCTGAAGATAACCTCGAAGATGCCGTTTACACTATGGATAAACCATTTATGTATGATGCCAATGGTGAAACTTCTAGTGAAATCGATGTTGCTATTGAGAAAACAAAGAAAGGGTTTTCATTGAAATTGACTGCAGATTCAGAATGGTTAAATGCACGCGAGCGTTCTTATCCAGTAACTATTGACCCGACTATTCTGACAGAACAGGCTGCAAGCGTGGTAAAAGATGCGACGGGTGTTCTTTCACCTAAAACGGATGAATTATACGACGCTTTAGAGGGAGGCAATAATGACCTATGGTTAAAAGTTGGTAGTTTTTATGGCACATGGGCATATGCACTGGTTTATGTTCCATTGCCAAGTAATATCAGTGAATCTTGTCGTATTATCAAAGCAGAATTAAACTTAATTAGTTATCGTGCGGGAATATCTACCTGCCCGACTAATATGGTAATTTCGGCACATGAAATTACTACAGATTGGAATCAACATGACCTATCGAAGAATGTGGTTCTTTATGACGATGATTTGCCTGAGTATGAATACGATGATACCGATTTTAAGATTTTGAATGACAGCTCAACCTCAAGTCATAACCAATTGTATTCTTTCGATATCACTAAGATTGCACAAAAATGGGCTACCGGGGCTGGTGTTAACAGGGGTATCTTGCTACGAGGACAAGATCTTCCGGAAACCGAAAGATATATGCGATTTTATGACAGTGATAATTCTTTGAGAAATTCAGACCCATGCTTTACATATTATTACAGAGATACAAAAGGCGTGGAAGATTACTGGACCTATACAACTATGACGGCCGGGCGTAATGGTACGGCAGCAGTCAATAATTTTAACGGTAACTTAGTAGTTACACAAAATATAACAGGTATTTCCGGAAATCGTATGCCTGTTTCCATTTCGGCATTTTATGATTCAAGCAGCCGTTCTGGTAACTCTAATAATTTGGGTAAAGGATGGAAGACGAATTATAATATGAAAATATGTACTTCGTCAATACCAGGGTACTCGTACTATTTAATTGACTCAGATGGTACAGAACATTATTTTTACGAAGAATCTACAGCATCGGAATGGAAAGACGAGGATGGATTAGGATATACCTTGACACGAGATTCTTCTGTATATAGTGGAGGTTATTTAATCACTGATAAGGGAAAGAATAAAACGTATTTCCGTAGTGACGGTAAACTTGGACGCATGGATGACACCTTTGGTAATCACATCACTGTGAATTACGATTCAAATGCAAGAATTTCGAGCATCACCGATGGGGCAGGTCGAGCTTATACTTTCAACTATAACTCTGCGGGTAATGTAGGTTCAATTACCAACCCTGCGAGTAAGTCTGTTACCTTTACGTATGATGGAAGTGCAAACTTGACTAAAATTCAGTATGCGGATTCTAAAAGTACAACATTTAGTTATGGAAGTAATGGCTTATATCAGGTAACCAGTCCTGACGGAACTTATACGAAAATGGTATACAATCTCATTTCTGGTCACCTGTATACGTCTTCGCTAGAATTTTATGGCAGTAATAACGTACTGAATACGGACTACGATTTTGTTTACGGACATAATAACACGACTATTACTAGTAATTGTGATAACACTATTAATCATACTTATCAGTTTGACAACTTTGGCAAGACAACAGGTGTAGTAAACAATATATCAGATACCGCAGAGTATTACTCCTATGGAGCACCGGGGGGAAGTAACTCAGGACAAGATAACAAGCTCTTATCGGCATCTAAGACGATACAGGCGCCAACTACCTACATGAATGACAATGACAGTTACAGTAACTCGTCAAAATGGTATTTAAAAGCAAATTCAAATAATACCACCATGACAGTCGATAATACATTTGGGAAAACCAAAGCCCCTTCTTTGAAAATAGAGCAGACAAACGCAAATGGTGGTTATAGTGCAGTGATATACGATGCCGGAGTGCTGAAAGGTGGTTACCAATATACTTTTGGCGTATTCCTCAATACAAAAGGCGAAACACTTCCAGCACCAGAAGGAATCAATTTTTCTGTATATGCTGACGATCCAAATGCTGAATGGGCTGATTATTCTCATACAACTGGTGGCATTACCACAACTCTTGAAGAGGAGTGGATGCTTTCACAAGCCAGCTTTGAAGTTTATGAAGACAGCCACTATTACATTGTAATCGGAGGTTTCTTTGAAGGTGCCGGTACATTTTGGTTGGATGACTTACACATTCAATTAGGCGATTTGCATCAAGGATACAATTATCTGAACGATAACTACTTTATGAATGGAGGCGCAAGCTGGACATACAGACGCAATAACAATGTTGCTACAGATGATACAGTTGCCTATTATGACGCAAGCTGTTGTGCAATAGATGGTTCATACTATGAAAAGCGCAGTGTGAGTCAGACTGCAAATTTCAGTGGTAAAGCAGGAGATTCCATTGTCTTTGGTTCGTGGGGAGTTGGATATTCTGTACCAACAGACGAAAGGAGAACTGGTGCAGTAGGAGATTCCACCTTCAGAATCCGTATTGAGATGGAGGGACCAAGTGGTAAGGCTACATTTACCGACAAATCAAATATTCTCGACTTTAATTATGCATTGGAAGAGTGGCAATTTGTAAGTGGTGCCATCATTGCACCAATCGATTATACAAGTGTTACTTTATATTTTGATTATGACTATAATGCATGGTTTGGTATGTTTAGTCGGGCATTTGTGTGTAAAGAGTTATTCGGACAAAGTTATACTTATGATAGCAATGGAAATGTTGTGAGCACAAAAGATTTGTCGGAAACAGAGGCTGCTTTTGCTTACCAAAACAACAACCTTTCACAAATGCTGGATCCAAGTGGAACAAGATACAGTTATGCTTATGACGAAACAACGAATGCGTTGATGTATGCAAATTCTTCTTATGGCCAGTTGTACGCTTTCACATATGACGAATATGGTAATGCGTTGTCATCTACGGTTTCAGAATCAAATAACAGTACTCAAGTTTCTGATGGAAACACCTATTATATTAGAAACGTGACTACTGGAAATGCAATGAAGGAATCTAGTTCTGGATTGGTGAACGGAACATATGCAACACAGAATAACACGATTCGGTGGAAATTGATTTCTGCCGGAGAACAGGATGTTTACTATATTCAACCACAGAGCGATGCGAGCAAATATTTGACGGTTGAAAATGGCTCAAGTGCAGATAAAGCAAAAATCGTATTGTCAGCAGCATCGTCATCAGACAGTCAGAAGTTTAAGATTCAGTATAATAATGACGGAACGTTTTATATTCTTTCGAAGGTCAGCGATTATGCGAAAGCAATTGACGGACGTGATTTAAACAATAGTTCTAGCACGGCCTTAAACAAGGGAATGGTTCAAAATACAAAAGATACTACTTCCGGAAACCAGAAATGGTATTTTAGTCAATATGTAGAAAACCCTGTATCGCAAACCACTGTTACTACAAGTAGTACTTATACTTCAAATGGAAACTATCTGAGCTCAACGGCAGATGAATTGAATAACATAACAAACTATAACTATAATTCAGATGGAACTTTGGGAAGCGTTACCGATGCGAATGATAATGTTACTAACTATACATATGATTCTAACAGTGGGGATATAAAATCAGTATCTACTGGTAATTCAACTAGTTTCTACACTTATGAAAACGATAGAATAAAAACTATAGAGACGCCAAATGGAATGATTTATACCTTCAACTATGATTCTTATGGACGAAACAGTTCAATTGAATTAAATCGTAAAAATAGTACAGCTGCTCCACGAAATCTTGTGACATATATGTACCATTCCGAAGCAACTGATTTTGCATCTAATGGTAGCGGAAACAATCTGTCTCAGGTAACATATGCTACTGGCGAGTTTTATAATATGTTCTACGATAAGGTTGGTCGTTTGGCAGCTATTAACGATACATATATCTATTATGATAAAAACGGCAATATCACGGAACGCGCTCCGGGCGGCTTCTATGATTTGGGTACTATTTACTACAACTATGATTTAGCTGGAAGAGTAGTAAATAAAACGGTAACTCCGCCATGGGAAAATACCGTACTGTATACGCTATCGTATAAATACTTAAATCAGAAAAACTTATTGGAGAAGTATCGTTTTGCTACCTCGACCGATGATTTTACCACTTCGTTCCTTTATGGCGATATTAACGATGGTCAGGTTGGCGATGCGGTTTATGGCGTTAAGTTGGATAACGAACAAAAAATCGGTTATAGTTATGATGAGTTAGCACGTCGAAATGAAAGAACCTTATATGCCGGAAATTCAGCAATCACAACAACGTATAGTTTTAAAACTCTTGATAACGGCTCAACAAGCTATCTGATTGACACGGTGACTGAGAATGGATATACTTACTCATATACATATGATGCAGTTGGAAATATTACCGCATATACAAAGAAAAATGCAACAACAAACGAAGTTGTAGAGACTTATGTATATCAGTATGATAGCAAGAACCAGCTAACTTATGTTGGTTCGGATTTGACAAGTGGAATCAGTTATACCTATGATGCTAACGGTAACATTCTGACGAAAACAGACCATAGCACGAACAAGACGATTACATATGGTTACACAGATCCGACTTGGGCAGACTTGCTGACTTCCTATAATGGAAATACCATTACCTATGATGAAAATGGAAACCCATTACATTATAATAATGGTACTGCGATGGACTTCAGTTGGGTGTTTGGTAGAAGTCTTTATACTGTAAACATTGGTAGTACAGAAATCCGCTATGCATACGATCAAGAAGGTATTCGCACATCGAAAACGATAGGCGACACCTTTACAAAATATCATATTATTGATGGTGTCATGTATGGCGAGAAAACTATCGGAACAAATGGCACCACAGAAATCTTCTATTTCTATGATGACAACGATAAATTATATGGTTTCTCATATAACGGGGCTATGTATTATTATCGGTACAATTTACAGAATGATGTTACTGGTATATATGATGCAAATGGGCAACTAGTAGTTGAATACAAGTATGATGCTTGGGGGAAAGCTATTTCCATAACAGGCTCGCAAGCAAATGGTATAGGACAATACAACCCTATAAGATATCGTGGGTATTATTATGATGCAGAAACGGGATTCTATTTCTTGAGTAGTCGTTATTATGACCCAGAAACAGGACGTTTCTTGAACGCTGATGGATATATTTCCACAGGCCAAGGTGTTTTGGGGTGCAATATGTTTATGTATTGTGGAAACAACCCAGTAGCACGAGTAGATAAAACAGGTACTGCATGGGAAACAGTATTTGATGTGGTTTCCCTTGCTGCTAGCGTTGCTGAAGTAATAGCAAATCCTAGAAGCGTATGGAATTGGGCTGGTGTAATTGCAGATACAGTGGATTTAATTCCTTTTGTTACCGGATTAGGTGAAAGTGTTAGAGCTCTTAAAACTATAAATAAAATCGACAAATTAGTTGACTCTTCAAAAACTGTAAAGAAGGGATGGCAAGTTGGTAGTGATATAACTACTCTTACCAAAAAAGGAAAGGTTCCTAGTTGGTCAACAGTGAAAAGTCGCTATTGGAAAAATGAGGCATATTTCAATTCACAAAATTATTCTCTATCAAATTTGGAATTAATGAAAAAAGGAAGAGCACCACTTGTGGAATTAGATGGAAAATTATATCCAACGGAGTTACATCACATCAATCCACGAAGCAAGGGGGGTGGAAATGAGTTCGATAATCTTTTGCCAGTGACACCATGGGAGCATGATATGATTGATATATATAGGCATTTCAAACCTTAAGGAGAGTAAACGAATGAAACCATTTCATATTTTGTTTGGGGACAAAAAACAAATTGAATACAAAGGAAAGCAAATTAACAAATATTACGAATTATTGAATCCAGGACAATACACAATTCAATTTACATTCAAGGAGATTAATTCAATGATTAATCAAGCAATAGTATTATATTTGTTGGAATTTTCAGGGGATTTCTATATTGATGGGAAAAAACAAATAATTCCCCAAAAAAGATTTCCAGGTTTTAGTTTTTGGTTTGGAACATCTCCTAGTGAATTTGAAGTATGTATTAAACTTGACAAAGGAAAAGTTTTGATTTGTAATGGCTCAGACCTGACGGGGACAAAGCAGTTTTGTCGTTCAATGCACATGGGATGCGCAATTTATATTGAGAAGCTTAGAGAAAATAAATATCGATTTAATTGCAATGACCATGAGATTGATGACGATTTTGACGATTTGATTTATGAAATGGAAATTGTGAAATTTATACCTCAATAAAGTATGAGCAGTAACATTTTAGTTATAGAAAGCCATGTATTTTTATAGACAAAAAGAGTTAATTGTTCAACACCTCTACCAAAGAGGTGTTGCGAATGTCTATTAAATTTTATCTTGGAGAAGAATGGGAAATAATTATCAGTATCAGTTTGATGTAGGTGTTATTGAAATGTTTAAGCAGGGTGAAAAGATGGAGAATTATTATGATTTATTTGTTCAATTGTCGTTGCAGCAGTGCTTAAAAAATGATTATGGCGACAAAGAGAAGGTGAAAGCACATAATAAGGCTAGCAAAAAGTTGCGACAACTCCAAGCAGAAATGAAGACAAATGATTGCACAGATGTTTTGTTCAATTTGTTGGATTATAGTGATGATAGAGTACGAGTTAATGCAGCTTATTTGTGCTTACAGATGAATATACATACAGACAAAGTGTTACGAACATTAAACAATGTTGTTGATAGTACAACAGACCCAACCTTGGCTTTTTCGGCTAAAATGGCTTTACATGGTATGTAGTTACATATTCAAAGTGTAAATGGTTGTAACGTTATATTAAATATAATGAGGCGAAGTGATATTTATGAAAAAATGTATAATTTTAGTGCTACTTGCATTATGCATAATTATAAACGGATGTTCAAATCGAGATCCACAAGAGGCAGAGAAAGAATTAATCAAAGAACAGCAGATAACAGAAAAGGTGGATGAACAGATAAAAGAAATGTCTGGGAAAATTGAAGTATCTGATGAAAGCAAGGCCTCGAAAGAGAATGACATTGCGCAAAGTAATAATGCATCAATAAAGAATGCGCCTGTCGAAAATAGGAAAGATAATATTTCAGAGTATCAGTTGACTACACCGAAGAAATACACACGGGTGAATCATAACGATCATATTTATGTGTATGATGAAAAAGGAAACAGTCTAAATATATCCATTCAGTCATTGAAAATTAAAGTCGATGAATACTCGAAAGAAAATTATCATCAACTGATTTCTTCTACCTACAAGGATGTAAAATTACAAGATTTACAACATATAACAATTGATGAGTTAAAAGCGTTGTATATCGAGTATACTGGGAAGAACAATGACAGGAATTTTATCAATTGTCGATATTATGTTGAGAACGGTGAGTATACAATATTAATTGATTTACAGGCGACAGATGAAGCGAATTGTAAAATATTAAAATCGACAGTAGAAAGCATTAAGTTTTAAATGATAAACACGCTCTGTTCACATTGAATGGAGCGTGTTTTATAAAAGAGCTTCTTCTTTTAGGTGGAGACATATTATCGGCTTCGGTCCCCTTTCGGTGGCATATAATCCACAAGGTGCCTAGTCTGTTGTTGTAATTGCAATTTCGTTTGACTATCAAATAGAATCTTATCCACAACATTTTTATGGTTCCGTTGCGGAATCTTCATTGACAATTCCTTATCCGTACATTTTACTGCTTCCTTGAAAATCATATCTTGATACTCATCCCCATAAAATTCCTTCAAATCATTACGTGTTTTTTCGTCCTCTATTTTTTGATAAACGGCTTCTTTTGCAATTGCAGAATAGAATTCATCTTTACTCATTGAAGCAATTAATTTCTGGCGTTTTTCTGAATCTTCATCCAGATTTTTGTGCAACACTTCCTTTTGTTTTTGGAGATGGAAAATCGCCTTGTCTCTATCCTGTAATAAAGCAACTATCTGTTTTACTTCTTTCATAGAATAGACCTCAGCTTCATAAAATGCCTTGAACAAGTCTTCTCTATAATCAGCCATTCTGTCATACTCGGTTTCATTTTCAATCTGCTGTATTATATGATAACATTTTGGAATTGCCGCCTCGTTATAGTGCAGAGAAGTTTTTAATTGTGCCTCTTTTACATCGTTGCTAATATCTTGATACATGGTTGTAATGAAGCGGGAACGAATGCGAAGTAATAAGGTTGTAAATTCTTTTACCTTTTCATCAAAGGCTTGTTTTGCGGCCACCTTTAATTCGCTCATTTTAATCTTGATAGAGTGTAGTAAACGATTGTCTTCTTTTATCTGTCTATTTATCTGTCCTCTTTCTGAAATCCGTCTTTTTTTCTCCATCTGACTTGCTACCGGACCAAGATGGATTGTCGGTATTTGTTCAATGCCTTGTCTTTGATAGGAACGATGGTCTACACGTTCTTTTATGCCGTCTATCCTCAAATAATTATTCACGTATTCAGCCCATGCACTACGCCATTGTTCACACTTGTATGACTCGTTCCAGTCAGTTGTCGGAACAGTTGTGCATTTATATTGACGTTTCTTTTTGTCATAGATTTTGTTACCATGTTCATCAAGAACATATACTTTTTTCTGTTTCTGTCCCCAACTACCATCCTCATTGATAGGTCGCATTGTCAGCATGATATGTGCGTGGGGATTTCCATCTAACTTATCGTGAAAACAAATATCTGCACACATTCCTTCTTTTACAAAAGTCTGACTAACAAATCCGATTACAAGTTGTTTCTGTCTGGAAAACGGCAGTTCTCTCGGTAGAGAAATTTCAATGTCTCTTGCGAGTTGCGCGTTCTTTGCTTTTTCTACTTTTTCAACTGCATTCCACAAAACGCTTCTGTTATAGTATTCTGCCGGAGCCTGTGGCGGAAGCAAAATCTGTGTGTGAATAATCCCTCGTTTTCTTGTATAATCGTGTACAGCACCATCATACGCATTTTCGATTCTTTCACCACTTCGATATGCAGCAGCACCGACAGCAGATTTCCCTTTGCCCCGTGAAATAACCTTCACGGATAAATGGAATATTGCCATTGTGTTCACCTCGCCTTCAATATCATAAATATAAGAAGCCTCGCAGAGCGCACATACCACTGCGAAGCTGTGGTATATAAGTGCGCCCTTCGTATGCTCTCAGGGATAAACTGCTAGAGAATGCTACCATGATATTTTCTGAGATAGTCTTTGACATACGGAGTTTCTAACGCATAAGAAAGAATCTGTTTCACATCATCATTTGTCAGCGTATCGGATGCCGGAATAAGACTTTCCAAAATCGCACCACGTTCAATTAATCGCTTGGTGCGTGCTTTCCGTTCTTCTGCTTTATGCCTTTGGGTGATTTCACGTTTTCTGTTCTTTAACTGTTCAATTTCCAAATCAATATTCGAAATCTTTTCTTCATAACTTCTAGCCATCCATTGTGCCTCCTTTCCTGTGTTATCAAAATTTGCGGTTGATAACTGACAGAAGCACATGTTATAATCTAGTTGCGTGTAGGTATATCATGGCTTCGGTCAGATACATACCGATTGGGCGGTTTGCGAATCGCCCTTTTTAATTTGCTGTTTTTCGTGTAACTGCTTTCACATCAGACTTATCTCGCAGGTTTCTTCCTTCATTTGTCGCAACAAATGTTTCCAAAATGTCCTTTTTGATAAGCATTTTTCTTCCGACCTTTAAGACCGGCAGTTTGTTCCATTCAACAAGATTTCTCAAGGTGTTTCTGCCAATGCCTGTGTATTCGGAAGCTTCTTCAATTGTAAATGCAATCTTTTGTCCTGTCATAAAATATCACTTCCTTTCTGTTGCATTATGCAACTCTTCTTTGCTTTCATTATAACATTCCATTATTTCATGTCAAGCGTTTTGCAATTTATGTATTTTTGTAAAGTTGCATATTGCAATACTCTTTTTTATCTGTTATAGTGTTGATATACCGAAAAGGAGGTTGCACAAGGATGAAGGATAAAGAGTTACGCAAACTCATCGGAAGCAGAATTAAGAGCAGACGATTGGAATTGAATCTAGGTCAGCAATATATCGCTGAAAAAATGGATGTGAACAAATCTACCATTCAACGTTATGAAGCCGGAACAATCGACAATTCCAAGAAACTGATTTTAGAAGGTCTTGCGGAAATACTGCACGTATCCGTGGAATGGCTAAAGGGCGAAACGGAAGAATATGAAACTGATGTTACGGATAAAAAGGATTTGCAAATCCGTGATGCAATGAGAAACATTCTCGAAAGTTTTCCTTTGGATATGGCTGATACAGATGCAGATTTTTCTAAAGGATTACTTTTGGCAATGCTTCGTGAATACAGCGCATTTAACGATTCATTTAAATTTGCCTGTGATAATTATAAAGGAAACAAGACCTACAAAGAGGTTGCAAAGGTGGCAGGCTTTGAATCAACAGAAGAATTCAATGAAATACTTTTCCTAAGGGAAGTTACCCACACCATTAATGCGTTTAATGAAATGGGCGAAATTATACGAATGTATTCAAAGAATCCGGATGTGGCAAAGTTAAAACTTCAGAATCTTTTGGAGGATAATTCCGAATCGGTATAGTGAGATAATCGGAGTTATGATATACTTACACGCAACAGCATATCTTTCAGTCCGATTGTCTTATACGAAAGGAGTTTTTATATGGCAAAAGGATCTGTTAGAAAGAAAGGAAAGAAATGGTACTACCGCTTTTATGTGGAGGATGCCAGTGGTAACTTAATACAGAAAGAATATGTAGGTACAGAAAGCAAAACGGAAACGGAAAAACTTCTGAGACAGGCAATGGATGATTATGAGAAAAAGAAATTTGTTGCCAAGTCTGAGAATATTACACTTGCTGAATTGTTGGATGTTTGGGTTGCAGAGGAACTGAAAACTAGCACATTGAGTAATGGCACAGTTGCAACTTATATTACTGCTTTGAATCAGATTAAAAAGCACCCTATCGGGAAACGAAAACTGAAAAGTATTACAGCCGAACATTTGCAGAATTATATGGATTTACTTACGTTTGGTGGCACTTATCCTGACGGTACAGTGAAAAAGGGGTATAGCAAAGATTATGTTCACAGTTTTTCGGCAGTTTTACAGAGGGCATTCCGATACGCAGTTGTTCCAAAAAATCTGATTACCTTTAATCCTATGCAGTATGTAGTGTTAAAACGAAAAAGCGAGGAAGTAGATTTGTTTGCGGATGATACGCAGGCAGATATGACTGCAAAACCGATAGACTATAATCAGTATAAGATTTTAATGGACTATCTAGAGCAGAAAAACAATCCGGCGATTCTGCCAATACAGATAGCATATTTTACAGGTCTCAGACTTGGCGAAGTATGTGGACTAACTTGGCAGGATATCAATCTCGAAGAACAACATCTGACAGTACGAAGAAGTGTCCGTTATAACAGCATACGGCATAAATGGGAAATAGGTCCCACGAAGCGTAAAAAGGTGCGTGTTGTGGATTTTTGCGATACCCTTGCAGACATTCTAAAGAAAGCAAAAAGGGAGCAAAACAAACAGCGTTTGCAGTATGGCGAACTGTATAGCCGAAACTACTACAAAGAAGTTCGAGAAAAGAACAGAGTGTATTACGAACTTTATCACTTGGGTGTCACAGAGGATGTTCCGATAGATTATAAGGAAATCTCTCTTGCATGTATCAGACCGGATGGATGCTATGAATCGCCTAGTACAGTTGAAATTGCTTGTAGAACTGCAAGAAAAAGGATACCTGAATTGGAAGGATTTCATTTCCATGCCTTACGACACACCTACACAAGCAATCTGTTATCGAATGGAGCTGCACCAAAGGATGTGCAGGAACTATTAGGACATTCGGATGTAAGTACCACAATGAATGTATATGCCCATGCTACAAGGGAAGCAAAGCGAAGTTCCGCAAAACTTCTCGATAAGGTAGCCGGCATAGATTAACAACTGAATACAAAATTTCCCTTGTTCTTCCCTCATAAGGGAAAAAGCAAGGGAAAATGATACATAAATTGATAATGAAAGTCTGAAAAGGCTTGAAAATCAAGGAAAGATAGAGTGATAACTCTATAAATTGGAATTTGACAGAGGATGTGATTTGGTGAAATTTTATACACATGATGGATTGACTCATAAAAAAGTTCCAAAGAAATTTATTATGTTAGTATGCGTTCCGTGGGTACTTATGTATGGACTTTTCTTGTTTATAGCAATTGTATGTTCTTTTTATGTTCATAACGTTGTACCTAGTTTAGTCATTCTAATTCCCAATTCTTTGCTTTTGGCTTGGCTAATCATTCAGAATAAAGACATGGAAAAAGAATATGTTGAATTTATTAAAGATACGATTACTGTTGTGGACTACCGTTTAGGTATACGCAAAGTAAAGATATTTAATAGTAAAGATATTGTGAAAGCAGAAATTATACGAGGGTATTCTAATAAAGTACGAGGATATCGTTATAGTCATATGGGTTTTACGTATATTGTTTTTCGTGGGGTTAATAACAAGTATTTATTTAAGGTCGTTAATCTTCCTGAAACAAGACCTTATTTCGAATCATACTTAATTAAATCATAATTTTAAATACAACAGAAAATGTTAGAATGGATGTGTTATCCTTTGAAAAGCAGAAGGTGTTAAATAAATCAGACTGACAAATTCCAATTTGTGAATGAGCCAAATTTAATCGTGGAGGAGATTTTGTGGAAGGACTCTTTGTATGTGCTATATTATGTGGATTAGGACTTGAAAAATATGAAATATATAGGGAAAAATTAGAAAAATTATTTGAATTGAATCCGACAGATGAAATACTATTAGATTTATATGATAGAACATACAAGGATGCACTATTGCATATTCATTCAATAATGAATGAATACACATTAAATAGTGAACTGTTTGGAAGTTGTTTAATGAAAGAACTTAAAAAAATTTATGCGTCGGTTGAAATTACGGAGTTTGGAGAAAAAATGTATGAATTATGGAAAAGGCTTCCTAATGCAATTGATAAAATGGAAGAACCGTTTCATGTGTTATCTTATGCGGATGATTGCTTATCATATGGAGATGAAAAACAATGTCGTAGGTTGTATGAGTCGATGTTTGATTTTTACAAATAACGTAAAAGATTAAGTTTGTTAAGGTGACAGAAAACAATCAATTTGTAATAAGGGTAGATATGATATGAAAATTAAAGTTGGAAGATATGTAAGAGTATATTTTTGTCTTGGATTGTTGTTGGGAATGGTAGGATTCATATATCATATTACTAACTTGTGTCCGTTTGAAAATGTTATAAACTATGAGGATATTATTATCAGTATTTGTTCTATCCCCTTTTATTTTGGTCTAGCCATATTATATATATTAGTTTACCCAAGGGCTTTTGCTATCATAAAGATACAGGGAACAACAATAACATCTTTTCTGTTCGGAAAGGAAAAGTGTAAAATAGATATAGATAAAGAAGTATATTATGCCATTGTTGAGGCTAATCCAGAAAGAATAAGAGGTGCAGGAGGTACGTTCATCGTTATATCCAATGAATGCTTTTTATATGAACAAAGAAAAAAGATAGGTCGTGGAATATGGAAAAAGGAAAAACCATTTGAGAACTATTACGATATGAAACAGATGATACTGATTCCATATAATGAAAATACAAAAAGTATTCTACCAATTGAACAATGGAAAAATTGTTTAAATGAATCAACTGTGTGAAAAAATGGGTGAAAGGGCGTAAGAACTAGATACCATGCTGAATACTCCTTTCTCTTGATTCTGACTAACGTAGTCAAGGGTAGTCAATGTGAATGTTGAAAAAGCCTTATTTTATACGAGGTTGAGGGCTTTTCAAGAAAGTTCGATTCCCTCATCCCCTGTTTAACTTATAGTCGAAAACCTTGAAGAATCAAGGCTTTCGGCTATTTTTGATTTCTCTGAAAAACTTGAAGTAGTCAAGTAAGTAGTACATTAATACCATAACTTAAGAATAGGAAAAATTCAGGATTACTGTGCAATATTAAAAAGGCTAAATATACACCGTAAAAGAATTACCTTTTTCAATTTATTCTGCTATCATAAATGAAATTTTACAGTTAAAAATCAACTTATATCATTTTGCACGGTAAAATATAAGGATATATTTTCTAAAAACAATAAAACTTACGGTGTGATAAAGGGTTATCATGTTTTACACCGTCTTTCCTAAAATGACAATAAAGATGCTACGATGCAGAGAATTGTAAAATGAAATCACACCGTCAAATAGCCAAATACAGATAAAAATATAGAATTTACTACTTTACTATGTTAAACTTTTGTTATACAATGATATGTATATATTCTTAAAATATTTAAAAGGAGAGAGAATTATGAAAAAGACAAAATTATTAGCAATTATAACAATGGTAGCACTTCTTGTGTCTAGCCTTGTAGGATGTGGAGGTCCAAACTACACAAAAGACAACACTGAGTTTGTAATCGGTGTTTCAGGACCACTTACAGGTCCGACAGCTGTTTATGGTACTGCAGTTAAGAACTCAGCAGAGATGGCAGTTGATGAAATCAACGCAGCAGGCGGATTAAACGGTATTAAGTTCAAATTAGTTGCAACAGATGACAAACATGATGCAACAAATGTAGCTACAAACTATTCATCTATGTTAGAAGGCGGTATGCAAGTTTCTCTTGGTACAGTTACAACAGGTCCTGGACTTGAATTTACAAACCTTTCTGTAGAAGATAATGTGTTCTTCCTTACACCATCAGCTTCAGGTGACAAGATTCCGCAGAATGATAACGGTTTCCAAATGTGCTTCGCAGATGGTAATCAAGGTGCAGTTGCAGCTGAATATGTAAATGATAATTACAAAGGCCAGACAATCGGTATCTTCTACAAATCAGATGATGCTTATTCAAATGGTATTTACGAACAATTTAAAGACAACTTAGATGATTCTATCAAAACAGTGGAATCAGTATTTACAGATGCAAATACAACAGACTTCTCTACACAGATTAGTTCATTAAAAGATTGCAAGTTCATCTTCATGCCAATTTACTACACACCAGCATCTCTTTTCATGACACAGGCAAAAGACCAGATTGCGGCTGATGCAATTTACTATGGATGTGATGGTTTTGATGGTATTGAATCTGCAGATGGATTTGACATTAATGCAATTCCTCAAGAAGTAACAATGCTTTCACACTTCAACTCAAAAGCAACAGAAGGTAAAGCAGC
Source organism: Tyzzerella sp. (assembly GCA_017416155.1). Classification (GTDB taxonomy): domain Bacteria; phylum Bacillota; class Clostridia; order Lachnospirales; family Lachnospiraceae; genus Faecalimonas. The sequence continues at coordinate 11,098 of JAFQDE010000008.1, read as the reverse complement.
TGAATTTATTAAAAAATACACAGAAAAATACGGTGCAGACACATTAAACCAATTCGGTGCATCTGCTTATGACTGTGTATACGCAATCTTTAATGCAATGAAAGAAGCAATCGATGAAGGAAAAGAAATCGATGTTACAATCTCTGCTTCAGATCTTTGCGACATCTTAAAAGAAAAATTCGCAGGCGATTTCACATACACTGGTGTAACAGGTGAAGAAGGAAAAGCAATCTCTTGGAAAGAAAACGGTTATGTAGAAAAAGGTGCAGTTAAGTACGTAATTAAAGAAGCTACTAAATAGGAGACTTTATGGAAATTATTGAAACTTTGATAAACGGTCTGAGTTCCGGCGGTACATATGCAATGATTGCATTGGGATATACAATGGTTTATGGTATTGCCAAGATGCTGAATTTTGCACATGGTGATATTATCATGGTGGGCGGATATATGTTGTATGTTACAATGATAACAGCAGGCAATCCAATGCTTGGACTTATAGCGGCAGTAATCTTTTGTGTGCTGCTTGGAATTACAGTGGAAAAAATAGCATATAAACCTCTTCGAGGTGCTTCACCACTTGCAGTATTAATTACTGCAATTGGTGTGAGTTATCTGCTTCAAAGTACAGCACAGATGATTTTTGGTACAGCGCCGAAGATGGTAATTATTGCCGATATGGGTAATTTTGAAGTGGGAGCATTAAAGATTCCATATTATACGATTGTTACCTTGGTATGCTCATTCGTAATTATGATTGCTCTTACCATGTTTGTAAAAACAACGAAAATCGGTAGAGCAATGGTTGCGGTGTCAGAAGATAGAGGTGCCGCACAACTGATGGGAATCAATGTGAATGGTATCATTATGATTACATTTGCAATCGGTTCTGCGCTGGCAGCATTTGCGGGTTTCTTTATGCTGATGAAAGCACCAAGTCTTTCCAATACATTAGGAGCAATGCCTGGTATTAAGGCGTTTACAGCAGCCGTTATCGGTGGTATTGGATCTATACCGGGTGCGATGTGCGGTGGTATATTGCTTGGTGTGGTGGAGGCAATTTCGTTTAAAATTCCTGTTATTGCGCCATATACAGATGCAATCGAATTTATGATTCTTATTCTCATACTTCTCGTTAGACCGACAGGTATCATGGGTAAGGTTAGAAGGGAGAAGGTATAATGGCAAAAGCAGTAAAACGAATAAAGTGGAAACATTATGCGAATTACATCGTAATTGCAATTTTGACAGTTGTTTTTTCCATTATGTCATTGAGTGGTTCTTTGACATCTTCAACCATATATCTTTTGGAAAAAATTATCATTGCCGTTATGTTGACGGTATCACTTAGTGTGGTAGTTGGTTTTCTTGGCGAATTGTCGCTTGGACATGCAGGTTTTATGTGTGTAGGAGCATATTTGGGAGGAAAGACGGCTTGCCTGTTACAGCCAACTATGGGAAATAGTTTTCCTGCACTTCTTGTGTCATTGGTAGTAGGCGGTGCAGTTGCAGCACTTTGCGGTGTAATTATCGGACTTCCGGCACTTCGATTAAAGGGTGACTATTTGGCAATTGTTACATTGGCATTTGGCGAAATTGTACGTTCCATTTTTATGAACTCAAGCAGTGAATCGTTTGGTGGTTCCTTGGGATTAACAACTCCACGTTATGATAAGAACACTTTGTTTATCATAGCACTCGTGTTAGTACTTGGATGTTTGGCAGTCATTCAAAACTTGATTCAGTCAAAACATGGACGAGCAATCACTTCAATTCGTGACAATGAAATTGCAGCGAGAGCAACAGGTATCAACGTAACGCAGTACAAACTGTCTGTATTTACAATAGCAGCGTTTTTCGCTGGTATTGCAGGTGTTCTGTACAGTTTTAGCAACTATACAATCCAAAGTACCAAATTCAACTATAATTATTCAATTGAAATCTTAGTTATGGTAGTGCTTGGAGGTATGGGAAGTATTAACGGTTCCATTATTGCAGCGACTTTGATTACGATATTGGATATTAAGCTTCAGACAATTCTTACAGGTAATCTTGCAGTGTTGCAGGATTTGTTGTATGCGTTAGTGCTTATTATTCTGGTAATCTACAACAATGCTCCTGCATTAAAAGGATTCCGCGAGAGGCATACACTTAAAAATTATCTTTACAAGTTTTCAAAAGGAAAACATGATCCTTCTCATCGCGCAGATGATGAGGCGAAGTGGGATAGAGTGCCTACAAAGATAGAAATGAATGAGGTATTGTCAACAGAGTTTCAACCGACAATGTCTACTCTTAATCCGGACCAGAAGGGAGATTTTAAATAATGGCTGAAATTATTTTAAAAACAGAAAATCTCGGTATTTCCTTCGGTGGTTTGAAAGCGGTTCAGGATGTAAACATTGAGATTCAAAAAAAACAATTATATGGTTTGGTAGGACCGAATGGAGCAGGGAAAACGACCGTGTTCAATATGCTTACAGGCGTATATCGTCCTACAACCGGACAAATATATTTAGCCGGTGAAAATATCACTGGTAAAAGTCAGGAGATTATCAATCATAAGGGAATAGCCCGTACCTTTCAGAATATTCGTCTATTTAACAACATGACAGTCATTCGTAACGTATTGGTAGGGTTACATAACCAACCGGAATTCAAGTGCAGCATGATAGAGAGTATGTTCCGTTTGCCTAGACATTTTCAGTGTGAGAAGGCAATGCGTGAAAAGGCGAAAAGCATTTTACGTGTAGTTGGTTTGGAAGAAGAGAGAAATATATTGTCTTGCAATCTTCCATATGGAAAACAACGTAAGCTTGAGATTGCGCGTGCACTTGCAACGAATCCAAAGCTTTTGTTATTGGACGAACCGGCAGCAGGTATGAATCCACATGAAACAGAAGACCTTATGAATATTATTACTCGCATCAGAGATGAGTATGATATGACAATTCTGCTGATTGAGCATGATATGAAATTTGTATCTGGACTTTGTGATGAGGTGACAGTGCTTAACTTTGGTACTGTTCTCGCACAGGGGGATACAAAAACAGCTTTGAATGACCCAGAAGTCATAAAGGCCTATATTGGAGGTTAGAGATGGCATTATTAGAGGTAAAAGATCTTCAGGTATATTACGGTGTAATCCAGGCGTTAAAAGGAATTAGCTTTGAAGTAAATGAAGGCGAAATCGTTACGTTAATCGGTGCCAACGGCGCAGGAAAAACGACAACTATGCAAAGTATTATCGGACTTATTCCTTCCAGCCATGGAACCGTTATGTTTGATGGACAGGACATTACAAAAGTGCCATGTCACAAAATTGTTCATGCAGGTCTTACACAGGTTCCGGAGGGGAGAAGAATCTTCCAGGAGCTGACTGTATATGAGAATCTGCTGATGGGTGGATTTTCGCAGAAAGACCAGACTTTGTTAAAGAAGGATATTGAAAATATTTATGAACGTTTTCCAAGACTTGCAGAGAGAAAGAATCAGATTGCAGGAACACTTTCCGGTGGTGAACAGCAGATGTTAGCAATCGGTAGAGCGATGATGAGCCGCCCGAAGTTACTTTTGTTGGATGAGCCGTCTATGGGATTGTCACCGCTTTTGGTTGACCAGGTATTTGAGATTATCAAGCAGTTGCGTGATGATGGAACTACTATTTTATTGGTAGAGCAAAATGCCGGTAAATCCCTTGCAATATCAGACAGAGCGTATGTGCTCGAACTTGGTGAAATTGTTCTCAGTGGAACAGGTGCTGAGTTAGCTGCAAGTGACGAGGTCAAGAAGGCATACCTTGGAGGTTAAAAAGTATTATATGTGAATGAATCAAGGAGTGAGATAATGTTATCGTGTCTCACTCTTTTTACGTGCAGATTGTACCAATTTTAACGCCGATAGTGCTATTGATTCATAAAAATGTAGATGCTAAAATTATATTAGGAAATTAGATTTTTTGGAAAGAAAGGTGAGAGCATGAAGTGTATTATTAATGGTCGAATTGTTTTACCGGATAGTATTGTTACCGGGATGGCACTTGTTTTTGATGAAACAATCAAAGCAATCATTCCGCAGTGTGAGATTAAAGCAGAAGAATATGACGTAATTGATGCCAAAGGCAATCTTGTGGCACCGGGACTTGTTGATATTCATATTCACGGGTATCTCGGTGAGGATGCATCGGATGGAAACAGTGAGGGCTTAAAGAAGATGGCAGCAGGAATCGCAAAGAATGGTGTAACTTCTTGGTGTCCAACTACTATGACAATGGCAAAAGAAGTTATTAGCAAAGCATTTGATACTGCCAGAGAAGTAAAAGCAGAAAAGGAATGCTATGGTGCGAAGATTTTAGGAATTAACTGTGAAGGGCCATTTATCAATCCGTCAAAGAAAGGTGCTCAACCGGAGGAGTTTATATTACCACCGGAGGGAGAATTTATCGTAGACAATGCTGATATTTTAAAATTGTTTACAGTAGCTCCGGAGATGGATGGGGCATTAGATTGTATTAAAAAGGTTTACGAAGATGGCAGAGTCTTGGCGTCTATGGGACATACTGGAGCAAGTTTTGATGAAGCCAATGCAGGAATTGAAGCAGGAGTACGTCATACAACGCATTTATTTAACGCAATGACAGCTCTGCAGCATCGCAATCCTGGTGTTGTTGGTGCGGCGCTTTCTGACGAGAGAGTAAGCTGTGAACTGATTGCAGATACCTTCCATGTGAATCCAGGCTTATATAAATTAGTTGCAAAGGCAAAAGGCGACAAGTTGTGTCTGATTACAGACTGCATGCGTGCAGGAGGTATGGAAGATGGTGATTACACGTTGGGTGGACAGCATGTAATTAAGACAGGTATCCAGTGTCTTCTTGAAGACGGAACCATTGCGGGAAGTGTATTGAAACTGAACGAAGCAGTGAGAAACTTAAGAGACTATACAGACTTATCGCTTGCTGAGGTGTTTGCATGTGCAAGTTTGAATCCAGCGAAAGCAATCGGTGAAGATGATAAGGTTGGTTCATTGGAAGTAGGAAAATGTGCGGATATCATTATATGTGATGATGATATCAATGTATTGACTACAATTATTGATGGTGCCGTATTTAAATCATAAGTGCGAGAGGAGATAATAAGATGATAAAAGCGATTTTAGACCCAGGTTATCAACCAATGGCGAAAGTTGTTGCAGAATATAAGGAAAACGTAAAACTGGCGGGCGGAGTTCCGATGGTAATTGCCGTAGAAAGAAACAAAGGATATATTTCTACATATAAGATGGATATTTACGCAGATGGCACAGGACATGATGAAGAGAACTATGGGGTTGCTGAGCGTATTGTAAAGACATTGTTATGGCTTTACGGCGGATACAAAGTAACAATTGCAGGTTCTAAGAAGATATATGAAGGTTTGGCAGCAGCTTATCAAAAAGGCGGTGCAAGAGAATTTGATGCAAACTTCATGGCGCGCGTGTATGAAAAACCGTTTGAAGTTCTCTATGTAGAAAACGTAGAGGATGCGCCGGAGGAGTATCAGGCAGCAGACCCGGTAGGACGTCATTTGGACGGATGCCGTATCGGTTTTGATGCCGGCGGAAGTGACCGTAAGGTAAGTGCTGTAATCGATGGAGAAACAGTATATTCTGAAGAAGTTGTATGGTTCCCTAAATTGCAGTCTGATCCGGAGTACCATTACCAAGGTATCTTAGAAGCCATGAAGACAGCAGCTTCTCACATGCCAAGAGTAGATGCAATCGGTGTATCTTCAGCAGGTGTGTATATTGATAATAAAATCATGGTGGCTTCTTTGTTCCTCAAAGTATCTGATGAAGACTTTGAGAAAAAAGTAAAAACGATGTATATGGATATTGCAAAAGAAATCGGAGATGTCCCGGTAGAGGTTGCAAATGACGGAGACGTTACTGCATTGGCAGGAGCAATGGACCTTAATGACAACAATGTACTCGGCGTAGCGATGGGAACAAGTGAGGCAGTAGGATATGTGGATTCCGAAGGAAACATCACAGGATGGCTCAATGAACTTGCTTTTGTACCGGTAGATTATAACAAAGAAGCGATGGTAGATGAGTGGAGTGGAGACTACGGTTGTGGTGTAAAATATTTTTCACAGGACAGTGTTATAAAACTTGCTCCGGCTGCAGGAATCGAGCTTGACGAATCATTATCTCCGGCTGAAAAACTGAAAGTTGTACAGAAGTTGATGGCAGAGGGTGACGAGAGAGCAGCTAAGATTTACGACACCATCGGTGTATACTTTGGAAATACGATTGCATACTATGCAATGTTCTATGATATTAAACACGTTATCATTATGGGACGTGTGACAAGTGGTGAGGGCGGAACGATTCTTCTTGCACGTGCGAAAGAAGTTTTGGAAAAAGAGTATCCAGAGCTTGCGAAAACAATCGAATTACATATTCCGGATGAGAAAAGCCGTCGCGTAGGTCAGTCAGTGGCTGCAGCGAGCCTTCCACAAATTTAAATCTTGTAAAGAAAAAACAACTGCGAATAAAAGCGTGTTATCCTTAACGGAGTAATACGCAAACCGAGTGGGATCACAGAAAATACAGCACAGTCGTTATGGCTATGCTGTATTTTTCTTTCAGGTCTACACAAATTACGTAAAGAGATATACAAATTGGATTGAATTTCATAATGATTTATGTTATAATATTTTTGTGAATGGATTTTCCCGGTGTGGTTATGGGATATCAACCCATCCGAGAATAGATGAAGGATCATATTGATACGCCCATAGCTTTAAGATGAGTTATGGGCGTATTTTGCTTTATTGGAGGTGGTTTCTGTGAAGATCAGAACTAAAATTATTATAGCGGCGGTAGTGATTGTCTTGTTTATGTTTGTTTTGCCTTGGGCGGCCATTGAGCTTGTGGAAGGATTGGCAACGACAGGACTTTGGTTCTTTGCTTTCTTCACAGTAAATCCGCTTCTTGTTATTTGCCTAAGTATTATGGCAGGTACCGATCTTCGCAAACTGTGGTGGATACCGCTTGCGATAGCTGCCTTGTTTCCGTTGCTGTTTGGTCTTGCTATTTCCGATTTCGTTTGGGATTTGTATGTATATTCCTCAATCTATTTGCCGGTTGGCATCCTTGCAATGCTCGGAACACACCTTGGGAAGAAGTATGCATTAAAACGGAAAGGCGGTGAGATGTGATATGAGTAAAAGCAAAATATTAAAGAATGCGGCAGTTCTCATATCACCGCTTCTCGCATTTGCCGTACTTCTTGTTCCATATAGTTGGGCAAATCAAGCATTCCTTGTGGAATGGTTTGGTTGCGGATGTCCCAAGGTGGATGAACTCGGAAATATTATTCACCCCGATTTCAATGCCAATGATTTTACTGCGCTCTTTTGGCTGTTCATTACGCTATGCGTTACAGTTGCATCTGTGTTTCTTTCAAGGAAAATACCGAAGGATAAGCTGTGGCTTAGAGTTCTGTATACCGTTGGAATGCTGGCGGTATCGCTTTTGATTTCTTACCGATTTTACCAAATGATGATGTGGAACTGAGGGGGGAAGGATATGAAGATGCGAAAATGGATGGCGATGCTCATATGTATCGTTATGGTAACGGCATTGTTCCCGATCACCGCAAGTGCAGACACGGGACCTAAACCGTCAGTACGGATTACCTTTGAAAATCTTGGGGATAAAGAGTGTTGGGGCACGCTGCTTTCGAGCAAAGAAAGTACCGGACCTTCCTCCGCATGGGACGGTAATGAGGAAGATGCCCGGCATAACGAAAACCCAAATGGACACTACGATTGGCAATCTTTTGGATACGACATCTGGAAAGCTTTTGTTGATTATGATGAACACGACGATTTCTATTTTCTGCAAGAGGCTTGGCAGATCAACGAAACCAAAGAACTCGCTTGGACGTATTATCCGCCCAATGAATTCAAGATTCTTCTGTATTTCCCCGAAACCGGAGAATACGCTGTTAGTGGTGTTTATGAAAGATACGCCTTTGACAGTTACTTCACAGTAAATATGGATGGAGTAAAACTGTCCGTTGATTACAACGAGGAACTAAGTTCAGACGAGCGTATCAATGCCTATAATTCCTACAACTACCGTGTAGAAATTATGGCTCTCATAGCACGAATCATCATCACCATCATAATCGAGATGGTGATTGCGTTGGCGTTTGGATATTGGGAGAAGAAACAATTGCTGCTCCTTGCCGGAATGAATGCAGGAACGCAGATTATACTCAATGTTTTGCTTAATATTATCAACTACAATTCCGGAAGAATAGCGTTTGTACTGTTCTATATCCTCTTTGAAATTATTGTTGCTATTATTGAAGCCGTTGTCCTTCTTGTATTCCTTAACAAGATAAGTTTTAAGCAGAGAAAACGTTGGCTGATGGTTGTTTATGTCGTTCTTGCAAATGTGGTGTCTTTTTGGTCGGGATTATTCTTGGCTGATTGGTTGCCTGGAATTTTCTAAGGAGGTGCCGTGTTGAAAAATAAGCAGTTTAACCGATACTATTTGCTTTCTTGTGTCGGCGTTCTGATTGCTTCGTATTATCCGTTATATATGGGTGTGCGTGTCATTGCAGATATGATAACGGACGGAACGGTGATGAAAGAGAACTATCCAAAATATATCATTCCGTATACACCGATGTGCATCGCGATCATTGTCGGGGTTCTCCTGATGCCTCTGCTTGTGAAATTATTTAAGAAATTTGCTTTGGCTGGTGGTGCAGTGATCTCAACAGGCGTTTTCTTTGCTCTTGAATTGCTCTTTGAGCAGAAGGTCGTGGTTTCAACGGCAGAAACTGTAACGAAGCTGGAAGACTGGCAAATGTATATGTGTTATGTGCCTCCTGAAGGTTGGGGTGAGAAGGTAACTACATACAAGACGCAGACAGCCGTTGACATTCTGATGGGTGACTATAACCCTGCCTTCAAACTTCATTTTTACATTATTTCCGTTGTTCTGATTATTACAGCCCTAAATTGCTTGTATGGCTTCGGACAAATGATCAAGAGCGGCGATAAGAAGCGATGCAGATCCTTGATTCTGCAGTCGGTTTGCTCTGCGATTTTCCTTGGCCTTTGCATCCTTGCTTGCTTTACTGCATTCTGGCGAGATGGCAGCATTCAGGTGTCGCCCTTGTCTGCTTCGCTTATGACTGTGTTCTTTGTTCTGTTTGGAGTAACAGCGGGTGTTTTTGTCGGGTCATTCCTATTAGGAAAACGGAAGATTATTTCGGTTTGGATACCGGCAGTGGTTGCTTCAGTAATGACGCTTCTAATGTACATAGGCGAGATGATTTTGCTCAACGGGCATCTGTATAGCTTGGGTTCTGGCTTTATTTTCGATGGCCTACCCGGCATCATATTCGCACCGATAGATCTGTTGGTGATTTTAGTTTCAGGTGTTGTAACAGCAGGAATATTTGCTTTGTTGAACCGTGTCCCCAAAGAGTAGGGGGCTACATTGAATCTTAATGGCGTCGCTCTGGCGGCGCCATTTTCAAAAATTTTAAGATATTATAAGACCAACGCCGAAAAAAACGTACTTAATGGGTGAAAGCGCTTTTAGATCAGACGAGGGAGGTGAACAACATGGATGATCTGAGAATTATAGAACTCTACTTTGAAAGAGACGAACAGGCAATCAAGGAGACGGATGCAAAGTACGGCAAGCTCTGCCACAGTATCGCTTATAACATTCTGAATAATCACGAGGATTCAGAAGAATGCGTCAACGATACATACGTTGGTGTGTGGAACGCAATTCCACCTACAAGACCAAATAACTTTATGTCATTTGTTTGTAAGATCGCAAGAAATCTGTCTTTGAAACGGTTGGAGTTTATGAAGCGTGAGAAACGGTCAGCAGAAGTGCTTCTGTCTCTGGATGAACTGGAATCGGTGCTGCCGGATGATCGGTACGCTCCCGACGTTAGCGATGAGGACGTTGGCAAGCTGATCAGTAAGTTTCTCCGTACACAGAAAGAGGATGCCAGAAACGTCTTCATTCGCAAATATTTCTTCTTCGATTCCATCGGAGAAATTGCAGAGCGCTTTGGTTTTACCGAGAGTAAGGTCAAAAATATGTTGTTCTACACCCGAAACAAACTAAGGGACTATCTCATTAAGGAGGGCGTTGAAATATGAAGAAACCGAGATTTTTAAATGCCATCGGCAATCTCGATGATGACCTCATCGAAGCTGCTGCAGAGTGCAAAAGAAAGAAAAAGCCGAACCTCTGGCTGAAATGGGGATCTATAGCAGCTTGCTTTGCTTTCGTTGTGGTTGCTACTGCCATTGTTATCCCCATGCTGCAAGGAGGAGATCCGGGTATTGAGCTTGGCGATCACCAGAGACCGTGGAAGGATGTTACAATCTCTGCAGGCGAGTCTGCATATGTTTGGCCGTGGGAGTATAAGACAATTGATGAGAAATATTTGCTGCTGAATATTGAAGGGAAGGAATTCTCCGGGCGGCAAAAGGAAATCGGAGCTTCTCTTACTGGCAAAAAAATAGGAACCTATAAGGCAACCGGTTATGACGATTATTCCGAAGGCGTCCATCATGAAAACTTCGACGTTTATGAAATAAAAGGCATTTCGTCTGAAGAACTTGTGGCCGCCAATATGGACGGGAAGTATTATGTGTTTATTTCGGAAGAGTGGAATCCTCCGGCGACGTTTGGCGAAGTATTAGATTTGTATAATCTCCAAAGCACAATGGAGCTAAACCATTTTTCTGTTGAAGAGCAGGGAAAAGAAGATCGGCACTTTAACCTGAACAACGACGAATATATTTGGGAGTTGCTTTCCAGTTGTAGATCCGCAGAGTATGCCGATCCGAAGGACTGGGCAGCACATGATAGAGATTATATCAGTTTCACAATCACATCCGAAGCACTTGGAGTATATAAGCATGCCATGTATATAACGGAGGATGGTTATTTCTGGACGAATGCATTTAACGGTGCTTATTTGTATCGAATTGGTACAGATGCTGCAAAAGCAATCATTGACTATGCAGTAGATAATGCTGTGCCGGGTGAATTTGTACCGTAT
>JAFQDE010000007.1 GCA_017416155.1 Tyzzerella sp. | reverse complement strand
GGATCAAACTCTCGTTAAAAGTGTTTGTTCCAAGTTCAGAATCACTACTAGCAATTCTGTTCCTGTTTTACTGTTTTTAAGGTCATCTTTTCGATGTCCGTTCTTGAAATTTTCTCTTAGAAATTTTCAGGAATGCTTGTTTTGTCATCTATTGTTTAATTATCAATGTTCTTTGCTCTCTTGCGACAGCTAGATTAGAATATCACAAGTTAAACACCTTTGTCAACATTTTTCTTTAAATTTTTTTACTTTTTAAAAATCGCTAAAAATTGTTGTTTCTAAAGGCAAAAAAAACGGCAATCTATATGTTAAATTGCCGTTCTCTTTTTAGCGGAGAAAGAGGGATTTGAACCCTCGCGCCGGTCACCCGACCTACACCCTTAGCAGGGGCGCCTCTTCGGCCTCTTGAGTATTTCTCCGAATAACTGCTTTTCACTCGCAGTGCAAAAATTATTATAACCTCAATATACAATGTTGTCAACGGTTTTTTATTTTTTTTGATGCTCTACGACATCTACGATTCTACGTTTCACTTCTTCTGCTATTTCAACCGTTTTCATATCTTTATATTCCTCATATAATAGTGATTCTAGTATATGAACCTGCACGGTTACTTTTTCTAATGAATTGGTATCAAATGGTTTAAACGAATCGATAAGAGCAACCGGTACAATAGGACATTTCGCTTTTGTCGCTGCTTTAAAACTACCTCCTTTGAAGTCGCCCACTATATTTCCTTTTTTACTTCTCGTTCCTTCCGGGAAAATAACGAAATTTCTACCGGCACTTACTTCCTTTGCAACCTGCATGATAACCTGCATAGACTGTTTTACGTTTTCACGGTCTATAAAAATTGCTTTATCAACTTTAAATACAGAACGAAGCAACGGAATTTTTGCAACTTCTTTTTTCGATACGACAGACAACGGCCTTGGACATACATCAATCAACGCGAGCATATCATACATCCCCTGATGGTTTGGATACATGATAAAACCATTTTCATTTGGTATATTTTCTACTCCGGTAACCTCGATTGTTACATTTCCCCCGCGATTTGCACGACCTACAATCTCTTTTAACAATTGATTTCTTTCTACATCTGTATACTTATCTACATTGGCAGCACATCTGAGCAACCTTATGAGCATTCCCGGGACATATATTATATTTTTCAAAATCATAAATATTATTCTTTTCATAGTGAATTACTTCCTTAATATATAGTAATGATATTATATCATCTTTTTTTATAGGTAAACAGACTTAACATTGTTTTTTCTTATTTTGTGAATTATAATAAGGTTATATTACATACAGAAAGAAGGTTATCCTATGGTAACAAACGTAAATTTAGAAGAACTTCAGAAAGATGCGGTAGAAATATTTACAAATGGTTTTGCATGTTCCGAATCTGTAATTTATGCAATTCGCAAACATTTTGAAATTGATTTATCTGATGATGCAATCGCAATGAGCTCCGGTTTCCCTTGGGGTCTTGGCGGAGGAGGTTGTATCTGTGGTGCTCTTGCCGGTGGAACTATGATGATAGGATATTTCTTCGGAAGACGTACTCCGGGTGATTCTAAGATTAGTAAATGTTTTGAATTAACAAAAGAATTACACGACTATTTTAAAGCTACAAATGGTGCTACATGCTGCAGAATTCTGATTAAGGATTATCCCGACAGAAATTCGCAGGAAAGAAAAAATCATTGTATTGAAATGGTTAAGACAACTGTAGTAAAAACAGCTGAAATCATTATGAGAGAATTAAATGCTTAAAGGAGAACTTGTTATGAAATCTTATACTATTACAAAAAAATCTGAAACTTTAGATTGGACAACGATTCCTGTTGCTCCTATCGACATTCATCTTCAAGAGGAAGCGGTAGACATTGCGGCATCTGCACAACTTTGCTATGATGAAAAGGCTATATACGTACGTCTTGCAGCAAAAGAAGCTAATATTCGTGCAGAATATACCGACGTGCTGTCTCAGGTTTGCGAAGACAGTTGTCTTGAATTTTTCTTTTCTCCAATTTGGGGCGATGACCGCTATTTTAATATAGAATATAATCCAAATTGCTGTGTTTATTTAGGAATCGGTAGTGGTATTCATGATTCCATGCGATTGGTTCCTGGCTCTGCTATTCCATTTTCACCTGTTGCTACAAGAACAGAGGATGGTTGGGAGATTACATACCAGGTTCCTTTTGAATTTATTCGCAGATTCTTCCCTGAATTTGCACCGATATCCGGAACAAAGATGCGTGGAAACTTTTATAAGTGTGGAGATAAAACTGTTCAACAACATTATTTATGCTGGAACATGATTACTTCCAATCCGGTGAGTTTTCATCGTCCATGCGATTATGGTATCTTAGAATTTGAATAGGAGGGTGGAATCACCCTCCTATCTTTATTCTTGTTTTTCTTCTACTTCGTCAATGTTACTTTCTCTTACCTTTGCAATGCTTGCAACAATTTCATTTTCTTTTAAATTGATAAGCTTCACTCCTGAAGTAATGCGACCAAGTACAGAGATTCCACTACATTCCATACGTATAATAATACCTTCTGTATTAATAATCATAATCTCATTGTCTTCATCTACTGCTTTCGCACCTACTACTTCACCGGTCTTTTCAGTAATCTTATAACATTTTACACCTTTACCGCCACGATTTTGTGCTGTGAACTCTTCCATATTCGTTCGCTTCCCAAGACCTTTTTCAGAGACAATCAACATCTGACTTCCTTGTGAAGCAAGTTGCATTGCAACAACCTCATCTCCGTCAATTAGATTAATACCTCTAACACCCATAGAAGTTCTACCTGTAGAACGTACATCATTCTCGTCAAAGCGAATACAATGTCCATATTTTGTAACCAGAATTACATCTTGTGTCTTATCCGTGAATTTTACTTCAATGAGTTCATCATCTTCTCGAAGAGTTATGGCTGCAAGCCCTGTCTTTCTGACATTTGAGTAGTCTGTAATCTTTGTTTTCTTTACAAGACCTTTTTGCGTCGCCATAAAGAGATATTGTCCTTCTTCATATTCTTTAATCGGAATCATAGCAGTAATCTTCTCTTCCGGCATAAGCTGTAATAAGTTGACAATTGCAGTTCCTCTGGAGGTCCTGCTTGCCTCAGGTATTTCATAAGCTTTTAAGCGATATACTCGTCCGGTATTGGTAAAGAACATAATATAATGATGCGAAGATGTCATAAATAACTCTTCTACATAGTCCTCTTCCAAGGTCTGCATGCCTTTGATACCTTTGCCGCCACGATTTTGGCTCTTAAATGTATCAGTTGTCATACGTTTGATATATCCCAGTTTTGTTTTTGTAATAACAACATCCTGTTCCGGAATTAAATCTTCCATTGATATATCAAATTCATCGAATCCGATTTGAGTTTTTCTCTCATCACCATATTTTTCGCTGATAATTAAGATTTCCTCTTTAATCACTTTCAGCAATAATTTGCGGTCAGCTAATATTGCTTTTAATTCTTCGATGCGCTGTGTGAGCTCGGCATACTCTGTTTCCAGTTTTTCTCTCTCTAAACCGGTCAATGCACGGAGTCTCATATCAACAATTGCCTGAGTCTGTACATCTGTCAGTTTAAATTCTGCTATCAAACCTTCTTTCGCAATCTGCGTCGTTTTAGAACCACGAACAATGGCGATTACTCGGTCAATATTGTCAAGTGCAATCAATAATCCCTGTAAAATATGAGCTCTTTCTTCTGCTTTATTCAGTTCGAACTGTGTTCTTCTTGTCACAACTTCTTCTTGATGTTTTAAGTAGAACTTAAGCATATCAAGAATATTCAGTACTCTTGGTTCATTATTTACCAAAGCCAACATAATAACACCAAATGTATCTTGAAGTTGTGTATGTTTGTATAATTGATTTAGAATTACATTCGCATTTACATCACGGCGAAGTTCAATACAGATTCTCATACCCTCTCGACTTGATTGGTCTTCAAGAGCTGTAATTCCGTCAATTTTCTTATCGCGAACAAGTTCTGCAATTTTTTCAATTAAACGTGCTTTATTTACCATGTACGGAAGTTCTGTTACAATGATACGATTCTTTCCGTTTGTCATTGGCTCAATATCTGTCACGGCACGCACTCTAATTTTACCGCGTCCGGTACGGTATGCTTCTTCGATACCTCTTGTACCTAAAATCGTTGCTCCTGTCGGAAAATCAGGCCCTTTCACAATCTCGAGAATATCCTCTATGGTTGTTTCACCTGTTTCTTCTATCTGATCATCTATAATCTTAACAACTGCACCGATAACTTCACGAAGGTTATGTGGCGGAATATTTGTTGCCATACCTACAGCAATACCGGAAGTTCCGTTAACCAGAAGATTTGGATATCTTGCCGGCAATACAACCGGTTCTTTTTCTGTTTCATCAAAGTTTGGTGCAAAATCAACTGTATTCTTGTTGATATCTGCAGTTAATTCCATAGATATTTTACTGAGACGAGCCTCTGTATAACGCATGGCAGCTGCACCATCTCCATCCACAGAACCGAAGTTTCCGTGACCATCAACAAGTGGATATCTAGTTGACCATTCCTGTGCCATATTTACGAGAGCACCATAGATGGAACTATCGCCGTGCGGATGATATTTACCCATGGTATCACCGACAATACGGGCACATTTACGATGTGGTTTATCCGGCCCATTGTTAAGTTCAATCATGGAATATAAAATTCTTCTCTGTACCGGTTTTAGACCATCTCTGACATCCGGCAGGGCACGCGATGCGATAACACTCATCGCGTAATCTATATACGATGTTTCCATCGTCTTCTTTAAATCGACTTCCTGGATTTTATCAAAAATATTATCTTCCATTGTCTATTCTCCTGTTTCTAAATATCAAGATTCTTCACATATTTTGCATTTGTTTCGATGAATTCGCGTCTTGGTTCTACTTGATCTCCCATCAGAGTTGTAAATGTAAGATCTAATTCAGAAGAAGCTTCTTCATTCATGTTTACACGAAGCAAAATTCTGTGCTCCGGATCCATGGTTGTTTCCCAAAGTTGTTCTGCATCCATTTCTCCAAGACCTTTATAACGCTGAATCTTGTTATTTCCGTCTCTTCCTACTTCTGTTAAAATCTGATTTAACTCCTCATCGCTATAAGCATACCATACTTTTTTGTTCTTCTCTAACTTATAAAGAGGTGGTTGTGCCAAGTATACATAACCTTGCTTAATTAATTCAGGCATAAAACGATATAAGAATGTTAATAATAATGTACTGATATGAGCACCATCCACATCGGCATCGGTCATTATAATAATTTTGTGATAACGTAATTTTGAGATGTCAAAATCATCATGAATACCAGTACCAAATGCAGTAATCATGGCTTTAATCTCAGCATTTGCATAGATTTTGTCCAATCTTGCTTTCTCTACATTGAGGATTTTACCGCGAAGTGGCAAAATAGCCTGAGTCGATCTGTCTCTCGCTGTCTTTGCGGAGCCGCCGGCAGAATCACCTTCTACGATATAAATTTCACAATTTGCAGGGTCTTTATCAGAACAGTCAGCCAGTTTTCCAGGAAGAGCCATGCCTTCTAATGCAGATTTTCTTCTGGTTAAATCTCTTGCTTTTCTTGCTGCCTCACGTGCGCGCTGCGCTAAAACAGATTTTTCAATTGTTGTTTTTCCTACACTTGGGTTTTGCTCCAAGAAAATCTCCAACTGAGTGCTTACAATGTTATCAACTGCTGTACGTGCTTCACTGTTACCTAATTTTTGTTTTGTCTGACCTTCAAATTGCGGATCTGATATTTTAACACTAATAATGGCTGTTAAACCTTCACGAATATCTTCGCCTGAAAGATTTGGTTCACTATCTTTCAGTAACTTATTTTTTCTTGCATATTCATTGAAAGTTTTGGTAAGTGCTTTACGAAAACCTTCTACATGCATACCACCTTCTGGAGTTGTAATATTATTTACAAATCCATAAGTGCTGTCTGTGTAGGAATCGTTATGCTGCATGGCAACTTCTACTAAAACACCTTCTTTTTCACCTTCACAGTAGATAATCTGGTCATAAAGAGGAGTTTTTCCCTTATTCAAATATTGAACAAATTCCTTAATTCCCCCCTCATAGTGGAAGGATTTTTCAATCGGTTCTTCCGGACGGTCATCCCTAATTACGATGCGAAGTCCTTTTGTAAGGAACGCCATTTCTCTGAAACGTTGTTTGAGCGTATCAAAATCAAAAACAGTCTCTTCAAAAATCTCTTTGTCAGGTAAAAAAGTTACTTTTGTACCTGTTGTTTCTAAATCACATTCTCCGACAACTTTCAGAGGATACATAACCTTTCCGCGTTCATAACGTTGTTTATGGATTTTACCATCTTTACATATCTCTACTTCCAGCCATTCAGAAAGTGCATTTACAACCGAAGCACCTACACCATGAAGACCACCGGACACCTTATATCCGCCACCACCGAATTTACCACCTGCGTGGAGAACAGTAAATACAACTTCCACCGCCGGAAGTCCCGCTTTTTGGTTAATACCGACAGGAATACCACGGCCATTATCTATAACTGTAGCAGAGCCATCTTTATTTAATGTAATTGTAATTGTGTCACACTCACCTGCTAAGGCTTCATCTACAGAATTATCTACAATTTCATACACTAAGTGATGTAATCCTCTAATAGAGGTACTACCAATGTACATACCAGGTCTTTTTCTTACTGCTTCCAAACCTTCCAGTATTTGAATCTGATCTGCACCATATTCTACGCTCATAAATTTCCTCCTAATTTTCTTTCGTCACATTCCCTTTTTCTACATGAAAAATTTTATTTATAGAAAAACGTTTGTTTACAAAATCGTCTACTCCTGTACAAGTAATTAATGTTTGCACATCGCATATACTATCTAATAAATAATTTTGCCTATGTTGATCAAGTTCAGACAATACGTCATCCAATAAA
Organism: Tyzzerella sp.; assembly: GCA_017416155.1. Lineage (GTDB taxonomy): Bacteria > Bacillota > Clostridia > Lachnospirales > Lachnospiraceae > Faecalimonas. The sequence goes on along the minus strand of JAFQDE010000007.1, from coordinate 102,919 downwards.
AGTATTGGCATATCTTTTGTTACCTGCTTTACAAGTTCAATTTCAGACAACTTCAGTGATAAAGCTGCTGTTCTCTGTTGTCCTTGTGAACCAAATTTGCGGATATCTATTTCATCGGTCATAAAACATATATCATCTCGATGCGGTCCAACAGAAGTACTTTTCATTCTGATATCTCGTTCTCTATTTCTTTTAATTGCTTGTTCTAAGTTCATTTTTCCATTGGAAGGTTCATAAGAAATATATAATTTTTCTTTTTTCCCTGTTAAATGTTCATGTACTTTTTCCACTATCTGATTTAATTGGTAAATAAATAAGTTTCTTCTGTCTATAATTTTATTTCCATAATGGCAAAGCTGTATATCCCATACATCTAAAGTTTCCAAAAGTTCCTGTCTATTATAAGCATCTTTTAATAGCTTATTTCTTTGATTAACAATACGATTATAATTAGACAAGTCACTTAAATATACTTTATCAAGTTGTGCTAATTCCAAATCTATAAATCTTCTTCTCTCAGAAGGACCATTTTTTATAATATTCAAATCTTCCGGTGAGAAAAAAACAATATTGATAACACCAAATAATTCACTCGCCTTGCGAATAGGCATTTTATTAATGGCTATTCCCTTTGGACTGTCTTTCTTTAAGTGAATATCAATTTTAAAAGGAACTTCATTTTTTTCTACTACTGCTTCAATATGAGATTCTTCCTTACCAAATTTTATCAAATCTCTATCTTTTGTTCCTCGATGCGATTTTGTTGTACCACACAAATAGATAGATTCTAAAATATTTGTCTTTCCCTGCGCATTATCACCATAAAAAATATTTGTAGAAGAATCAAATTCTAAATCTAATAGGTCATAATTCCTATAATTTTTCAATTTTAATTGTTTGATTTTCAAAAGAAACTACGTCTCCTTCGTATAATTTTCTTCCTCTTCTTGTGTCAACTTCTCCGTTTACTAAAACAAGTCCTTCCTGAATGACATCCTTAGCTTCTACTCCGGAGTCAACAAAACCTGCAGCTTTAAGAGATTGACCAAGTTTAATAAATTCATCTCTTAAATAAATTACTTCCATGTTTACACCCCGGCATTAAAATTAACAGGCAAAATCAAATATACATACATTTCTTTGTCATCTTTTATAAAACAAGGTGCTTTTGGATTCATAAGATAAAGAGTAACTTCTTCATCATCTATGACGCGAAGAGCATCAATTAAGAATTTAGGATTAAATCCGATAAGCAAATCTTTACCTTCTTTTGAAATTATAATTTCTTCGTCCATGGTACCAATCTGAGATTTAATCTTAAGTTCCATTATATCATCTAAAATATTGATGATAATCGGTTTTTTATCTCCTTCTTTTACAAGAAGCGTAGCTCTGTCTATACAATTTAATAATTCTTTTTTATTAATTTTTACTTTTGTTTCATAGTCGCTGGATAACATTTGATCTATTCTAAAATATTCACCTTCTATCAAACGTGAAACTACAACTGTATTGTCAAATTCAAATACAATATGATTATTAGTAAACGAAATAGTTACTTCACTATCAACTTCACCTGATAATACCTTACTTACTTCCATAAGAGTCTTTCCAGGAACAACTACTTTTCTTGGACCATAAGATTCTTTTAACTCTGCCTTACGAATGGAAATTCTATGGCCATCCAAAGAAACTACGCGAAGCATATTTCCTTCAATTTGGAATAATTCACCGGTCATTAGTTTATTACTGTCATTATCAGCAATAGAAAAAATAGTTTGTCTTATAATTTCTTTTAAAGTGAATTGAGACAAAGTAATTATTTCATTTTTTTCTACATAAGGCAGATATGAAAATTCATCTCCTGCTTTAGAAGAAATATTAAATTTTGCTTTTTCACAAGTAATCGTTGTCTGAAGATTATCATCTGCTTCTATAACAACTTCATTATCAGGTAACTTACGAACAATTTCAGAAAAAATTCTAGCATCAATTGCTATCATACCTTTTCTTAAAATATTACCTTCAACAATTGTTTCAATGCCAAGTTCCATATCATTTGCTGTAAACTTTATAATGTCTGTTGTAGCATCAATCAGAATACATTCTAATATTGGCATTGTTGTTTTTGATGGTACTGCTTTTGAAACAATACTAACACCTTTTACGAGATTTGATTTTGAACAAATAATTTTCATGTGGATAACTCCTTTCGGGCATTTTTTATGTATATATTTATTAATTATTTTAGTAGTATTAGTAGTAGGGGCTGTGGATATGTTGATAACTACGCTCAGCCCTTATATTATAAGGCTTTCCTATGTGGATAACTTTGGGTATAAGTATGTGGAAAACCTGTGGACAAAATGTGGAAAACTTTTTTAAATTTTTATTATGAAAAGTTATTAACATGTTATCCACACACTATCAACAACTTATCCACATAGTTATCCACATTTTTTAAACAGGATTGATTTTCTTTTTAATAATATCAATTGTGTTACTGAGAGCTTCATCTCTGGTAATTTCATCAGTAACACGATCTACACCATGACTCACTGTGGAATGATCACGTCCTCCAAGCATAATCCCAATAGATTTTAATGGAGTATCTGTCATTTCACGACATAAATACATTGCTACTTGTCTTGGGATTGCTACATTTGAACTTCTTTTTCCACTTTTTAAATCATAGACAGAGATTGAATAATGTTCTGCTACAATATCTAAAATAAGTTCAGGTGTAATTTGTCTTCCTTCTTCCGGAGATACAATATCTTTTAAAGCTTCAGCTGCTAACATAATATTAATTTCTTCATTTTTTAATTTATGGAGTGCAATTAATTTATTAAGAGAACCTTCGAGTTCTCTGATATTTGATTTTACGTTGGAAGCAATATATTGCATAACTTCATTTGGAATATTATATCTTTGAAGAGAATCTAATTCTTCTTTTTTACGAAGAATAGCCATTCTGGTTTCATAATCAGGAGAAGAAATATCTGCTATGAGACCCCATTCGAAACGGGTTCTAAGTCTGGCTTCCAAAGTTTCAATATCTTTTGGAGGTTTATCACTGGAGATAATAATATGTTTGTGTGCCGCGTGTAGATGATTGAAAGTGTGGAAAAATTCTTCTTGTGTACTTTCTTTTCCTATAATAAATTGAATGTCATCAATTAAAAGAACATCAATGTTGCGATATTTTTCTCTAAAAGCAGTAATTGCAGACTCATTACTTCCACTTGATTTACCACTTTTTAAAGCATCAATCAATTCGTTTGTAAATGTTTCACTTGTTACATATAATACTTTTTTCGACGGATCTCTTTCTAATATAAAGTGTGCAATAGAGTGCATCAAATGAGTTTTACCAAGTCCAACTCCTCCATATAAGAAAAGAGGATTATAAATTTCACCTGGAGATTCTGCAACTGCAAGTGATGCTGCATGTGCAAAATTGTTATTACCTCCTACTACAAAAGTGTCAAAAGTATATTTTGGGTTCAAATTTGCCTGTTCAAATAAATTCATTTTATTGTTCATTCTAGTAAAAGAATTTTCTGATGAAAGAGATTCTGAATCTTCTTCGGTAATAAGGTTGATTTTATATTCAATACCGGTAATTTCTTCAATGCAAACTTGAAGGTATAATAAGTATTTTTTCATAATAAAATCAATATGTGCTCTGGAAGGAGCAATGATAGATACCGTTGAATCTTTTTCTTCATGTACTTTTAAAGGTAAAATCCAAGTTTTAAAAGAAACATCATATATATCATATTCTATCTTTAATTTTTGAATAATATCATCCCATTTTTCTTTTACTAAGTTCATTACTAATAACTCCTAATCGTACAATTAATATCTGTTAAGATAATATCTCCATAATATTTTACATCAAAAATAAAATGTTATCAACAATTATTAAATGTGGATAATGTTATCCACATAAAGAAATATTGTAAAAATAAGGAAAAATAGGTATAAAAAAATATTTATCCACATATAATTCACAACTTATCCACATAAAAACCAATAGTTATCCACATTTTGTTGATAAAATTGTGGATAAGTTATGCTTGACGTGGAACCATTTATTTACTATAATAATGCGTGGTATGAAAACATGAAAATACTTATATTGTTATGATATATAGGTTTGAAAAGAATCAAGGAGGTGGATATCAATGAAAATGACATTCCAACCAAAAAAGAGATCTAGATCAAAAGTTCACGGATTTAGAGCTAGAATGAGTACAGCTGGCGGAAGAAAAGTATTGTCAGCCAGAAGAGCAAAAGGAAGAAAAGTATTATCAGCGTAGGCCGCATGTATGTGGCCTTTTCTTCTATATAAAAATGAGGTTAAAAAATGAAAAATAAGGATTTTCAGATTGTTTATAAAAAAGGAAAGTCTTATGCAAATAAGTATCTGATTATGTATGTACTTAATAATAAGGAAGAAGAAAATCGCTTAGGAATTTCGGTAAGTAAAAAAGTAGGAAATAGTGTCATAAGACACCGTATTACAAGACTAATCAGGGAAAGTTATCGATTACAAAAAGAAAAATTTCAATCAGGTTATGATATTGTTGTCATTGCGCGTTCAAGCGCAAAAGACAAAAGCTATGATGAAATTGAAAGTGCACTACTGCATTTGGGAAAACTTCATAATATTTTGGAAGAATCATTGGAGAATTAAACATTGAAAAACATACTTATAGGACTGATTAAGTTTTATAGAAAGCATATATCGGGAATGAAGACTACTCCAACATGTAAATTCATACCTACATGTTCAGAATACGGTATAGAAGCAATTGAAAAATATGGTGCTTTAAAGGGAAGTCTTCTCACGATATGGAGAATTTTACGTTGTAACCCTTTTTCAAAAGGAGGGTATGATCCTGTACCGTAATAGGTAATTTTGTTTGGAGGATAAAAATATGGGAATTTTATTGACACAGAGAGGCGGTTTAATAGGACCAATCGCGAAATTATTTGGTTTTATTATGAATGCAATCTTTGAAGCATTGAGTTCAATGGGAATAGAGAATATTGGTCTTTGCATCATTCTATTCACGATTATTATTTATATGTTGATGCTTCCGCTTCAGATTAAACAACAGAAGTTTTCAAGAATTTCTTCTGTTATGAATCCTGAAATTCAGGCAATACAAAAAAAATATGCAAACAAAAAAGATCAGACATCGATGTATAAGATGCAGGAAGAGACAAAGTTAATTTACGAAAAATACGGAACATCGCCAACAGGTGGATGTCTTGGTTCGTTAATTCAGCTTCCATTCTTATTTGCTTTATGGCCGGTAGTACAAAATATTCCTGCCTATGTAAACGGATTAAAAGAAGCTTATAATAAATTTCACTTAATTGATCAAATTAAAGCGACAGAAGGTTATCAAAAGATATTAGAGAGTTTTATTTCCGATAATAAAATCATGATTACTGCTGATAAAATTAAAGGAACAAATTCTATCGTAGATATCTTATACAAATTACAAGATAATACATGGGATGCTCTTGTAGAGGTATTTCCTAAATTAAGTGACAGTATCGAACAAACACAAGAATATATCAGAGGATATAATTATTTTCCAATATCCACTTTTGGTATTAACATAGGAGAAACTCCTTCTTCTATGTTCTCTGAAGCAATTGCAAATGGATTTTCTTTTGCAACGATTGGAATGATTATTGTAGCTGTTTTGATTCCGATTCTTGCCGGTCTTACACAATGGCTTAGTGTTAAGATTTCACAGAATATGATGAATCCTCAAAACGGTAAAAAACAAGAAGAAAATCAAATGGCACAACAAATGAATATGATGATGAAGATCATGCCACTTATGTCAGTATTCTTCTGCTTTACAATGCCATCCGGTCTTGGTCTTTATTGGATTACAAGTGCTGTAGTAAGAACAATTCAGCAAGTATTTATAAATAAAAATTTAAAAAAGAAGTCAATTGATCAGATAGTAAAAGAAAATTCAGAAAAAGCTGCAAAAAAATATAATAAGTCAAATACAGCAGATGGAAAAAATATCAACAATATGGCTACAAAATATACAAGACGTATTGAAGAGATGAAAAATGAGACAATCGCTGAAGCAGAGAAAAAACAGACTTCAGGTGCAAAACCAGGAAGTTTAACTGCGAAAGCAAACATGGTAAGTGATTATAACAATCGAAAGAACAAATAACCAGGGAGGGTTAGATATGAATAAAGTAACAGTATCCGCAAAGACAGTTGAAGATGCTTTAACAGAAGCAAGTATTGAACTTGGTCTTGCAAGTACAGAAATTGATTATGAAGTAATTGAAAAAGGAAGCGCAGGTTTCTTAGGAATCGGTGCAAAGCAGGCAGTTATTACTGCTTGGAAAAAAGTAGAAGAAAAACAAAAAAAACCTGAGAAAAAAATTGAAAAGGTTCAAGAAAAAGTTGAAGAAAAACCGGTAGAGGTTCAAGAAGTCAAAGAAGAAGTTGAAGTTTCTGAAAATGAAAAAGAAGAAAAATTAGCTGAAGTAGAACCTCAAACAAAAGAAGCTTGTGAGAAATTCTTAAAAGATGTTTTAAAATCAATGGATATGGAAGTTACACTTACATCAGAGATTGATGAAGACGGTGCGCTTGGTATCACTATGGAAGGTGAGAATATGGGAATTCTCATCGGAAAAAGAGGACAGACTTTAGACTCTCTTCAATATTTAACAAATCGCGTTGCTAACAAGATGCAGAGCGGTTATGTAAGAGTTAAATTAGATACTGAAAATTATCGTGCAAGAAGAAAAGAAACATTAGAAAATCTTGCAAAAAATATTGCACATAAAGTTAAGAGAACAAAAAGAGCTGTTTCATTAGAGCCAATGAATCCATATGAAAGAAGAATTATTCATTCTGCTCTTCAAGGTGATAAATATATCTCAACACACAGTGAAGGTGAAGAGCCATATAGACGTGTAGTTGTAACATTGAACAGAAAATAAATATTTAAGAAGCACTTCACATTGAAAGTGCTTCTTTTATTATGTATAATAGGAAAGAAGAAAATAATAATAGTCTTGAAAGGAATATCATGAAAAAAGATACAATCGCTGCTATTGCTACTGCTATGTCTAATTCCGGAATCGGAATTGTAAGAATCAGTGGCTCAGAATCTTTAGATATTGTAAGAAAAGTTTATAAAGGAAAAGAACTAACAGACCATGCGATTCATTATGGATATATTGTAGATGACACAGAGACAATCGATGAAGTCCTTGTTATGGTAATGAAAGGGCCGCATAGTTTTACCGGTGAAGATACTGTTGAAATCAATTGCCATGGTGGTGTTTATGTTGTAAAAAGAATTTTAGAAACTGTGGTTAAGTATGGTGCAAGACCTGCAGAACCGGGAGAATTTACAAAACGTGCCTTTTTAAATGGTAAGATGGATTTGTCTCAGGCTGAGGCAGTAATTGATATTATCAATTCCAAAAATAAGTATGCACTTCAAAGTTCAGTCAGTCAGTTAAAAGGAAATGTTCAGAAAAAAATAAAAGAAATTCGTGCAGGAATTTTATATCATACTGCTTTTATAGAAACAGCGCTTGATGATCCGGAACATATCAGTGTGGATGGTTATGGGGAAAAACTAAGAGTTACTGTGGATTACTTACTAAAAGAGTTAGAGCGATTATTGAAAAGTGCCGATAACGGAAGAATGATAAAAGAAGGCATCAAGACGGTTATTTTAGGAAAACCAAATGCAGGTAAATCTTCTTTATTAAACGCGCTTGTAGGCGAAGATCGAGCGATTGTAACTGATATTGCAGGAACAACGCGTGATGTATTGGAAGAATCTATTCAACTGCATGGAATCAGTTTAAATATAATGGATACGGCGGGAATTCGTGATACAGATGATATTGTGGAAAAGATAGGTGTAAATAAAGCAAAGAAACAGGCCGAAGAAGCTGATCTAATTATTTATGTTGTAGATTCCTCCAGAGAATTAGACCAAAATGACTACGATATTATAGATATGATTGGTGATAAAAAATCAATTATTTTATTAAATAAATCGGACCTCACTACTATTGTCACAAAAGATATGGTAAAATCTTATATCGATAAACCAATGATAGAGATTTCTGCAAAAAAAGAAATTGGTCTGCAAGAATTGGAAGAAACATTAAGAAATATGTTTTTTGATGGTGAAATCTCGTTTAATGATGAAGTGTATATTACGAATATTCGTCATAAAACGGCAATTAGTGATGCTTATGAAAGTTTAAAAAAAGTATTATTTAGTATAGACAATGATATGCCGGAGGACTTTTACTCTATTGATTTATTAGATGCTTATGAATCTCTTGGAAGTATAACCGGTGAAACGATAGGAGAAGATTTGGTAAATGAAATATTCAGCAAATTCTGTATGGGAAAATAAAGATGAATATGATGTGGCTGTTATTGGAGCAGGACATGCCGGATGCGAGGCCGCGCTTGCATCGGCAAGACTTGGACTTCGCACCATTGTTTTTACAGTTAGTGTGGATAGTATTGCTTTGATGCCATGCAATCCGAATATTGGAGGAAGTTCGAAAGGACATCTGGTTCGTGAAATCGATGCACTTGGCGGTGAGATGGGAAAAGTAATTGACCAGACATTTATTCAGTCAAAGATGTTGAATAAGTCAAAAGGTCCTGCAGTTCATTCTCTTCGTGCACAGGCAGATAAAGCAAACTATACACGAACAATGAGAAAAGTCCTTGAAAATCAAGAAAACCTTGAAGTAAAACAGGCAGAAATTACAGATATTCTTACTGAAGATGGTAAAGTTTTTGGTGTTCAGACATATTCAGGTGCTATTTATAAATGTAAAGCTGCTATTCTGTGTACTGGCACCTATCTTAAGGCGAGATGTATTTATGGAGAAATTAGCAATGCGACAGGTCCGAATGGTCTGCAGGCAGCCAATTATTTAACAGATTCATTAAAAAGTCTAGGAATCGAGATGTATCGATTTAAAACAGGAACTCCTGCAAGAATTGACAGACGTTCTATTGATTTTACAAAAATGGAAGAACAATTTGGCGATGAACGAGTTGTACCATTCTCATTTACAACAAATCCAGAAGATGTTCAAATCGAACAGGCATCTTGTTGGCTTACCTATACAAATGAAAAAACACATGAAATTATTCGAGCAAATTTAGACCGCTCTCCTCTTTTCTCCGGAATGATTGAAGGAACCGGACCGCGTTACTGCCCTTCTATTGAAGACAAAGTAGTGAAATTTGCAGATAAGAATAAACATCAAGTGTTTATTGAGCCGGAAGGTCTCGATACAAATGAAATGTATGTAGGAGGAATGTCGAGTTCACTTCCAGAAGACGTACAATATGCAATGTATCGCAGTGTGGCAGGTTTGGAAAATGTAAAGATTGTAAGAAATGCCTATGCAATTGAGTATGACTGCATTGATGCCAGACAGCTTATGCCTACTTTGGAATTCAAGAAAATTAATGGTCTGTACAGTGGCGGACAATTTAATGGTAGTTCTGGTTATGAAGAGGCTGCAGCACAAGGTCTCATTGCCGGAATCAATGCAGCGCTTAAGATATTGGGACGCGAACAGATTGTCATTGATCGTTCAGAAGGCTATATAGGTGTACTTATTGATGATCTTGTGACAAAAGAAAGTCACGAACCATATCGAATGATGACATCTAGAGCCGAGTATCGTCTTCTGCTTCGTCAAGATAACGCGGACCAAAGATTGACCCCAATTGGTCATGAGATAGGGTTAATTTCTGATGAAAGATATCAATATCTGTTAGATAAAGAAAATATTATTATATATGAGGTAGAACGACTAGAACACACGAATATCGGCGCTAATCAGGAAGTACAAGAATTATTAAAAAAATATGATAGTACGCCTCTTACCTCAGGCACGACATTGGCTGAACTAATCCGTAGACCGGAATTATCCTATGAAATATTGGAGCCAATTGACAAAAATCGGGCACTTATAAACAAATGTGAACAAAAATGTGTTGATAATGTGGATAAGTTGGCCCAAGAGGTAATGGAACAAGTAAATATTAATATTAAATATGATGGATATATCAAACGTCAACAAAAGCAAGTTGAGCAGTTTAAAAAGCTTGAGAGTAAAAAAATACCGGAAGATATTGACTATGATGTAATCAAAAGTCTTCGTATAGAAGCGGTTCAAAAACTAAAACACTACCGCCCTATCTCCATTGGACAGGCATCTAGAATATCCGGAGTTTCTCCTGCTGATATATCAGTATTATTAGTATATTTAGAAAGTTATAGAAAGTAGTTGCAAAGATGAGTGAAATATTTGAAAACAAATTAAATGCATTGAGCATTATGCTTACAGATATTCAGAAACAACAGTTTGATCAATTCTATGAATTACTTGTTGAATGGAACAAAGTGATGAATCTTACCGGCATAACCGAGTATGATGAAGTAAATGAAAAACATTTTATTGACAGTCTATCTCTAGTTAAAGCCATAGATGTAAATAAAGTGGAAACAGTCATTGATATAGGGACGGGTGCAGGTTTTCCGGGAATCCCCCTAAAAATAGCATTTCCGCATTTGAAAGTAGTCTTGTTAGATTCTTTAAACAAAAGAATCAACTTTCTAAACACAGTAATTACTGAATTAGGGTTAAAAGAAATTAAAACTATTCATGGTCGAGCTGAAGATTATGCAAAACAAAGTGAATACAGAGAACAATTTGATTTGTGTGTGTCTCGTGCAGTGGCAAATCTGTCTACCCTATCCGAATATTCTTTGCCTTATGTAAGAGTTGGAGGTCTGTTTATCCCGTATAAGTCAGGGGAAATTGATGATGAAGTACGGCAGGCAGAGAAAGCAATCGGCATTTTGGGTGGAAAGTTAGATGAAATCATTAAGTTTCAATTGCCTGGCACAGAGGTTAACCGTTCTTTTGTAAAGATAAATAAAGCAAAGAATACTGGTAAAAAGTATCCTAGAAAAGCAGGTTTACCATCAAAAGAACCACTATAATGTTTCACGTGAAACATTTATAATAAAAAATTGCAAAATCTACAATGTTTCACGTGAAACATTGTAGATTTTTTTTAAAAAAAGTGGTACAATCATATAAGAACAAAAAAAGGGGTTATACAAATGGGAAGAATTATAGCTGTCGCTAATCAAAAGGGCGGTGTAGGAAAAACAACTACATCTATTAATTTATCTTCTTGTTTAGCTGCATTAGGGAAAAAAGTTCTTTCAATTGACATGGATCCACAAGGAAATATGACAAGCGGATTAGGTATTGATAAGAACGATGTAGAATACACAATTTATGATTTAATATTGGGGGAAGTAAGCATCGATGAAGTAATCTGCAAGGATGCAATTGAAAATCTAGATGTTTTACCTTCAAATGTTGATTTATCAGCAGCTGAAATTGAATTAATAGGTGTTGAAGAAAAGGAATTTATTGTACATAGAGAAGTTGAAAAGGTTAGGGATAACTATGATTTCATCATTATCGACTGCCCACCTTCTTTAAATACACTTACAATTAATGCAATGACTACTGCGGATAGTGTACTTGTACCAATTCAATGTGAGTATTATGCATTAGAGGGTTTAAGTCAACTAATTCATACAATTGATTTAGTTAAAGCGCGCTTAAATCCAGACTTATATATTGAAGGTGTTGTATTCACAATGTATGATGCAAGAACAAATCTGTCTTTACAAGTTGTGGAGAACGTAAAGGATAATTTGCAACAAACTATTTACAAAACAATTATTCCGAGAAATATTCGTCTTGCAGAGGCACCAAGTCATGGATTACCAATTAATTTATATGATCCAAAATCTGCAGGTGCGGAAAGCTATATGCTTTTAGCAGAAGAAGTAATCAATAAAGGAGAAGAATAATGGCTACAAAAAGAGGGGGCCTTGGAAAAGGACTTGACAGTTTAATTCCAGAGGGAAAAACAAAACCGATATCAAATAGTAGTAAAACTGCAGAAAAAGAACCAAAAACAATAGAGCAGTTAGTTAAAATAAGTAAAATTGAGCCAAATCGTGAACAGCCGAGAAGACACTTTGAGGAAGATGCTTTGTTAGAATTAGCAGATTCTATTAAGCAATTTGGCGTGCTTCAACCATTATTGGTTCAGAAAAAGGGTGACTTTTATGAGATTATTGCAGGAGAGAGAAGATGGAGAGCTGCAAAGTTAGCCGGAATCAAGGAAGTTCCTGTTATCATAAAAGATTACACGAAGCAAGAAATCGTAGAAATTGCTTTGATTGAGAATATTCAAAGAGAAAACCTGAATCCAATTGAAGAAGCTATGGCATATAAGAGATTACTGACAGAATTCAATCTGAAACAGGATGAGGTGGCAGAGCGTGTTTCCAAGAGTAGAACTGCTGTTACCAATTCTATGCGCTTACTGAAATTAGACGATAAGATTCAGCAGATGATCGTGGATGATATGATTTCTACCGGACATGCAAGAGCATTGTTAGCAATAGAAGATAAGGAAGAACAGTATAACCTTGCGACAAGAATTTTTGATGAGAAACTTAGTGTGAGAGATGTAGAAGCAATTATTCGTCAAATGAAGAATCCAAAGGTTCCAAAAGCAAAAAAACCAATTGAAAATTTTTTTATATACAAAGATTTGGAAGAAAAGATGATTTCTGTTATTGGAACAAAGGTTAGTGTGAACCAAAAAGGTAAGGGAAAAGGAAAAATCGAAATCGAATACTATTCCGATGCAGAACTCGAACGTATATTCGATTTATTAATGTCGGTAGCACAGAGTTAATATAGAAAAAGGGGAAATACTAAATGGAAAGCAAAATATTGGAAGCATTAGGTGTTGATTTGGGCATTCTCATTATTGTACTGTTTGCATTAATTATGATTTTGTTTATTTTGATTATCAGCGTCAATATGAAATATACAAGATTAAAGTCTAGTTATAATTCCTTTATGAGAGGAAAAGATGGCAAGACTTTGGAGGACAGTATCTTCGAAAGATTTGAAGAATTAGATCATCTCACAGAGTTAACTTTGAAAAATCGCCAGGCAATCAGAAAAGTTAACGAAGATATGATGTCCAATTATCAAAAAGTAGGTATTGTCAAATATGATGCATTTCAGGAAATGGGAGGCAAGTTAAGTTTTGCTCTTACTTTATTGGATGGAAACAATAACGGTTATATTATCAACTCTATGCATAGTAGAGAAGGATGTTATAATTATATAAAAGAAATTGTGAAGGGTGAAAGTTATATTGAACTTTCAGAAGAAGAATCAGAATCTTTGGATAGAGCAATTTTCCAAGAAACACTAGGATTGTAGACGAGGAGGACAAAAAATGTTAGACATTAAATTTTTAAGAGAGAATCCTGAGGTAGTAAAACAAAATATTAGAAATAAGTTTCAGGATAACAAATTACCATTGGTAGATGAGGTAATTGCATTAGATATTAGAAATAGAGAAATCAAGCAGGAAGTAGAAGCACTACGTGCTGACAAAAATAAGATTTCTAAAATGATTGGTGCTTGTATGGCACAAGGCAAGAAAGAGGAAGCAGAAGAGTATAAGAAACAAGTTGCTGCAAATGCCGGAAGAACGGAAGAACTATCAAAAGAAGAAAAAGAAGTAGAAGAAAAAATCAAAACAATTATGATGACAATTCCAAACATCATTGATCCATCAGTTCCAATTGGTAAAGATGACAGTGAAAATGTGGAATTACAAAAATTCGGTGAGCCGGTGGTTCCAGAGTATGAGATTCCATATCACACAGAAATCATGGAGAAATTCAATGGTATAGATTTGGAAGCTGCCGGAAAAGTTGCTGGAAATGGTTTCTACTATTTAATGGGTGACATTGCAAGATTGCACTCAGCAGTAATTTCTTATGCACGTGACTTCATGATTGATAAAGGTTTCACGTATTGCATCCCACCTTACATGATTCGCAGTAATGTAGTTACAGGTGTTATGAGTTTTGCTGAGATGGAAAACATGATGTACAAAATCGAGGGTGAAGATCTCTACTTAATCGGAACCAGCGAACACTCTATGATTGGTAAATTTATTGACACCATGTTGGATGAGGAAAAACTTCCACAGACATTGACTTCTTATTCACCATGTTTCCGTAAAGAAAAAGGTGCACATGGTATTGAGGAACGCGGTGTTTATCGTATTCACCAGTTTGAAAAACAAGAGATGATTGTTGTATGTAAACCAGAAGACAGTATGGACTGGTATGAAAAGATGTGGAAATATACCGTTGACTTATTCCGTTCATTAGATATTCCGGTTCGTCAATTAGAATGTTGTTCAGGTGATTTGGCAGACCTGAAAGTAAAATCTTGTGACGTAGAAGCATGGTCACCAAGACAGAAGAAATACTTTGAGGTTGGAAGCTGTTCAAATCTTGGAGACGCACAGGCAAGAAGACTTGGTATTCGTGTAAAAGGTGCTAATGGAAAATATTTTGCACACACACTGAATAATACAGTTGTTGCTCCACCTAGAATGTTGATCGCATTTTTAGAAAATAACTTGCAGGCAGATGGAAGCATTCGAATTCCGGAAGCTTTAAGACCATACATGGGTGGAAAAGAAGTAATCAAATAGTTTTATGATAGGAGTTTGTAAGCAAGCTCCTATATCATGTTTCCTTAGTTAAATGGATATAACAAGTGCCTCCTAAGCACTAGTTGTGGGTTCGATTCCCGCAGGAAACGTCAAAAATCCCGAATGTGAAAGCGTTAGGGATTTTACTTTTTTACTATTCACTAAACTTTACATTTGGGACTCGCGGTAAGTAATAATCAATAGAAAATAGGTATTGTGTTTTTCGCAAGGGAATGCTATAATTCGCTAAAATACATATAGGTAGTTAACATGAGTGACATTTCGATAATTGATTCAAATTTCAAAGTGCAAACAAATTTGAAAGAACAAGATATTCAGTTTTATAACGTTAATTGTGCTTCATTTCAGGTGTGTGGGGTCTTTTATGAAAATGGAAAATTCAGAAGAATGCCAGAAATTGTTGCAAAAAATGTAAGCGATGGTGTTTTTTGTTTACACGTTCACGCTGCAGGTGGCAGGGTGCGATTTAAGACAGATAGTTCTTATGTGGCTATACATGCAAAAATGTCAAATATTGGAAAAATGCCACATTTTGCTTTAACAGGTTCTGCAGGATTTGACCTATATGCAAATAATCATTATATATCAACTTTTGTTGTACCCTTTGATATTAACGATGGGTACGAAAGTATAATTCATTTTCAATCCAACAAAATGCGTGAGATAACCATTAATTTTCCACTATATAGTTCGGTAGATGAACTGTATGTTGGAATTAGTGACCAAGCTGAATTATATGCTCCTGAACCATATCGTGTTAAAGAGCCGATTGTTTACTATGGTTCTTCGATAACGCAGGGGGGCTGTGCATCAAGACCCGGTATGTCATACGAAAGTATTGTTTCTCGCCGATTAAATGCAGATTTTATCAATCTTGGATTTTCGGGTAATGCTAAGGGTGAGGATAAAATTGGTGAATATATAAGCGGACTGAAAATGTCATGCTTTGTATACGATTATGACCACAATGCACCCAGTGTAGAGCATTTAAAAAACACCCATGAAAAAATGTTTAAACGGATACGTAGAAATAACCCGAATATACCTATTGTAATTATGTCGCGTCCTAAATTTGATTTAACTGAAGATGAAATGTTACGTTTAGATGTAATAAAAACAACATATAAAAATGCTGTTGAAAATGGTGATAAAAACGTTTACTTGATTGAAGGAAGAACGCTGATGGAAATGGCAGGGGACGAAGGTACGGTTGATAATTGTCATCCCAATGACTTTGGTTTTGCATCTATGGCAAAAGTTGTTGGTGATGTGCTGGCAAAAATCTTAAATTGAGTTTTTAAAGAAAATCAGGTGTTTCGACCGGCTTCGTTTTGAGTGTCGGTTCCAAAAAACGTCTATGGATTTATTTCCATAGACGTTTTTACTTGATTTATTCTCCTTTAATAAACAGGATACCTAGAGTTCCCGGCCCACAGTGGCTTGAGATAACGCCACCGGCACGTGTAACCAGAATTTCATCAAATTTTTCTAATGACTCTAAGTAATTACGCATTTCATTGATGATGCTGTCTTCACATCCCGAATGTGTGATAAATACGCGGTCTTTCTTTGCCATTTTTAAGTCTTCTTCCAAATCTTTTGCATAAGAAAGAATGACAGAGTTCATTTTTCCGCGATATTTTTTATTAGCAGCCATCTTACCATCTTCAACAACAATCTTAGGATGAAGTTTTAATGCACCGCCTGCTAATGCTGCAACACTGCTGCAACGACCACCTCTGTGAAGATAAGTTAAGGTATCTACAACAAAACTTGCACTTACAAGAGGTTTTAATTCTTCGATTCTTGCTACAATCTCATCGGCTGTATGCCCTTCTTTTGCCATGATTGCTGCTTCAATTACAAGAAGTCCGATCCCGGTAGAAAGATTTGCTGAGTCAATAACATGAATCGTGTCTTCTGCTTCCAAGTCCTCAGCAGCCAGACGCATTACATTATTATTTGCAGACATCGTGCTGGAAATTGAGAAGGCAATAATCTCATCCCCATTTTTTATATATGGTTCAAACAACTCTGTTGCCTCTACCATAGACGCAGCAGAAGTCTTTGGCGTAGTATTATTGGCATCTGCCCAAGTGTAAATCTCATCAGGTGTAATTGTCACACCATCTTGATATTCCTCCTCATCCAAATGAATGTGTAGCGGTAAAATTGTAATATCATATTTTTCAATTAACTCTTTTGACAAGTCACAAGTACTGTCTGAAATAATTTTAATCATAAGATAACCTCCTAAAACCAAAGAATATTATATAGGAAGAAATACAAAAATTCAAGTGCCGCAAAAAAAAGTAAATAATTCTTGATTTTTCTAATCAAGAGGACTATACTTGTCTGTGATTAAAAACTGGAGGGAGAAAAACAGCTAT
Source organism: Tyzzerella sp. (assembly GCA_017416155.1). Lineage (GTDB taxonomy): Bacteria > Bacillota > Clostridia > Lachnospirales > Lachnospiraceae > Faecalimonas. The sequence continues at coordinate 85,810 of JAFQDE010000007.1, read as the reverse complement.
GAATATATTATTATCAGTATCAATTGCCCTTTTGGCAGGGCTTCTTATGACAAGATTATTTAAGCCATTCAAGTTGCCGGACGTAACGGCATATTTGATTGCAGGTGTGTTAATCGGACCTTATTGTATAGGTGCACTTGGAATCGGCGGATTGGGATTTCCAACCATGGATGCAGTGCATGCACTCGGGCTTGTGGCTGATGTAGCACTTGGATTTATTGCATTTTCCATTGGCAGTGAATTCCGTTTGGAAGAATTAAAGAAGACAGGAAAGCAGGCTTTTGTAATCGGTATTGTACAGGCCTTGGTTGCAACACTTTTTGTTGACCTTGCATTATATGCAGTACATATAGCAATGCCGGACAAGTTATCTCTGCCACAACTTCTTGTACTGGGTGCTATCGCAACAGCAACAGCTCCGGCGGCAACACTTATGGTTGTTCGTCAGTACAAAGCGAATGGTCCTCTTACAAAATTATTGCTCCCTATCGTTGCGCTTGATGACGCCGTAGGACTTATCATATTTGCGGTATCGTTTGGTGTTGCAAAGACACTCCTCAGCGGACAGGTAGATTTGATATCTATCATTGTAAATCCATTGATGGAGATTCTTTGCTCATTGGTTCTCGGTGCAATCATGGGATGGATTCTGACACAACTGGAAAAAATGTTCCATTCAAACACAAACCGTTTGAACTTGGCTACAGGATTTGTATTTTTAACAGTAGCACTTTCGATGTTGGATTTCCACGTGGGACCGGTGCATGTAAGCTTCTCTTCATTATTAGTATGTATGATGATGGGAACCATCTTCTGCAACATCTGTCCGCTATCGGAAGATTTGATGCAGCGTTCAGACAAATGGACATCACCGCTTCTCGCAACATTCTTCGTAATCAGCGGTGCAGAATTGGAGCTTAATGTATTTGCAGATATAGCTATTGTTGGAATCGGTATTGTATATATCCTGTTCCGTTGCCTCGGAAAATATACCGGTACCCTTGTGAGTGCAAAGGCAACAAAGTGTGAACCACAGATATGCAAATATCTCGGTGTTACCCTGTTCCCGCAGGCAGGTGTGGCACTTGGAATGTGTAGCATTGTTGCTTCGTCAACAGATTTTGGAAACCAGGGAGCACTCATTCGCAATATCACATTGTTTGCAGTATTGATTTATGAATTAGTTGGTCCACTTATGACAAGACAGGCACTTATGTCTGCCGGTGAAATCAAACCGATGGAACAACATGTCAAAGATCGTCGACAAATCAAGCTGGAAGAGGCAAAAAACAAAAAATAATAAAATTATCTATAGAATCCGCGTTGCTAAGACGCGGATTTTTTATTATAATAGACTACGAAGTTTTATTTGGGAGCTATTGTAGTAATGAAGTATAAAAAATTAATAGTGTCTCTTGGAATGGCCGGTGCATTATTTGCGAGTTGCATGTTGACGTATGCTGTAGATGTAGTACAAATACCAGCCACAGAATTGGAAAGTGTATATAATCAGAGTGTTGCTTCTAATACTCTTGAAGGTTGGCCGAAGGGACCTCAAATTTATAGTGAAGCAGGAATTGTGATGGATGCGGATACCGGAGCAATCCTGTATGCAAAGAATATTGACAATCCACATTATCCGGCGAGCATTACCAAGATGCTGACGGGATTGGTTGCGCTTGAAAACAATGAACTTACAGACATTGTCACAATCACGCCGGATGATTATAATTTTCTCAAAAGCGGCGATAATCACATCGGTCTTAAAAACGATGAACAGATTACGATGGAGGATGCACTTCATGGTACTCTGCTTGCTTCCGGGAATGAAGTAGCGCATGCAGTGGCCAGCAACACCGAAGGTGGATATGACAATTTCATCAAATTGATGAATGAAAAGGCGAAAGAACTTGGTTGTCAGAATTCGAACTTTGTGAATTCGCACGGACTCCATGATGATGAGCATTATACTTCTGCCAGAGACATGGCACTGATTGCTTCGGCATGTTTTCAAAATGAAGATTTCATGAGGATTACCGGCACTAAAGAATATACAATTCCAACTACAAATGTTACTGATGAGACGAGAGCGATTGCGCAGCATCACAAGATGATGTTTAGTTGGAAAAGTCAGTATTACGAATATTGTGTGGGTGGCAAGACCGGTTACACGGACAAAGCGCTGAACACCTTGGTCACAATGGCATCTAAAGACGGAATGAATCTTGTGGCAGTTGTTCTTCGCACGCATGGAAGTGGCAATACGTATAAAGATACAAGAACAATGCTGGATTATGCATTTGAAAATTTTAGTAAAATACCTGTAACAGAAGATATGGTCGAAGTCAGAGGTTTAGAATCTTTAGAAGTAGATGCACATGTGACGCTTTCTGCGGGGATAACCTTTGAACAACTGAATTGCGTTGTGGAAAACCCGACGGAATCCGGAGATAAAAGAGGAAAACTCATTTATACTTATGAAGGACACCCTGTAGGTGAAGTAGATTTTATAATTTCAGATGAATTTTATAAAGAGATTCATGGAATAGAGGATGAAAAGCCGGTAAAAAAGAAAAAAGAATCAAGTTCTATTTTATCCATTATCGTGACAGTAGTCCTGATTGCTATCATTGTTGTAGCAGTACTCTTCCTATTCTTAGTGATATACGTAGCATATCGAAGAAAACAACTTAGAAAGAAGAGAAGAGCTCGGAGAAGACAGGCATATCAAGAATATCTTAGAAAAATGAAAGAAGAGGATTAAATTATGAGTATTTGTTTAAAGTGTAAGAGAGAATTAGAAGAAGATGCTAAGTTTTGCAGTGAATGTGGCGCGAAGGTTCCCCGATCTGTTATGTGTCCGTATTGTAAGAAAAAAGTGAATGTTGGATTCGAGTTCTGTCCTTATTGTGGGATGGAGATGGCAAGCGCGGTTCCTCAAATAAAACATCATAAATCATTGTTTAATATTGACAGGAAAATATTAAAGATAGGAAGTAGTGCAGTTGCAGCTTTATTAGTTATTGTACTATTAACTTCCTTCATTCTAAACGCAGTAAGCAAAGATAATTACTTGTTTTATATAAAACATGAGGAACTCTTTTCTGCAAATAAACAGAATTTAAAAACATGGCAGGTTTCAGAGTATTTTGCTGATTCGGTAGAAGTTGATAATCAAAAAATGAAAAACTATGCTTCTTATTTTTCTCAGCATGTAAAGATAAGTGAGGATAAAAAGAATATTTTTTACTTAGACCGATTAGAGAGTATGAATAAGTTTTCTTTATATCATCGCAAGGCAGATAGTAAAAAAGAGCCGAACAAAATTGCAAAAGATGTTACGATGTTTGAAATCAGTAATAAAGGAGACTGCGTTTCTTATTTGCGAGGGGATGGCGCACTTTATTGGCATGATTTGGAAGACCGTAAAAAATTAGCAAGTAATGTGACAACCTTCCATATGTCGGAGGATGGGAAAACGCTCCTTTACCTAACGCAGGACGGAGAAGCATACCATCACATTATAGGAAAAGAGAAACAAAAAATTGATAGTGAAATGACAAGTTTTAGTTTCGTGTCCCATGATTTGAATACGGTTTATTATTTGAAAATGTCAGATCTATATAAAAAGACTATGGGCAAAGAACCGGTATTATTAAGTTCGGATGTAAGGCAGCTTGTGAGGATATATGAATCTGGAGAAATTTATTATTTGAAGGGCACAGACGTTGTAGTCAATTTGCAAGATTATGTGGAAGACGACATGCTGGAAGAGGATGCCACAATGGAAAATCCAGAGATGCCGACACCGCCGTTACCTTCCGATTATGAAACACAAGAAAAGTATCAGGCTGCATATGCTGAATATACAAAGGCAATGGAAGTATATCAGCAAACCATGGCAAAGTATCTTTATAAGACAGAACGAGAAAAATTACGTGAGAGCGGGCTGGAAGGACGCATGGTGACTATTCCTGAAAATCAACTTTGCTTTTTTGATGGGAAAAAAGAGCAGGTAGTAGCTGAAAGAGTGATTGGTTATAAGAATTATGCAGAAGAAAATGCCGCAGTAATCTATTCGACTTACAGTGATTCTGAAGTAAGGAAAGTAAAGTTCTCTGAGATTCAGAGTAGTTATAACGTCGAAAATATGGTAAGGGAAGCCTTGACTTCTTCATGTAATTATTATGTGTCAGTAAAAGGAAAAAGCTCTGAGATAAACCAACCGGGAGCACACCTCTTTGTTATAAATGCTCAGGCAGATCATATTTACATTTTGGCAGAAAAGACTGAAGAGCCGGGAGAAGAAACAACAGTAGAAACAAGTGGTATGAGTCGATTCGATTTATATCAAATAAAAGTTTCCGGGCACAAGGTAGGAAAACTGAAAAAGATTGACAGTAATGTATACAGTATCATCAATCTAATGGATAACGATCACTACATATATTACAAAAAGGTGGACGAGCAGAAACAAAGTGGTGATCTGTATATCGATGGAAAGAAATTGGAAAGCGATGTTCGCTTAAACACTGTAAAATTTGATAAAAACACAGAAAATCTGTGCTACATGGTTGATTGGGAAGACAAAGATCAATATGGAACGTTAAAGAAATATGATGGCGATAAAATAGTTAAGGTATCAGATGAAGTATACAGTTATGAAATTTTGCCAACAGGAGAAATTCTCTACCTATATGATTACAGTATAGATAGTTATGAAGGAGAATTATATATTTATAAGAAGAGTAAATCTCGTAAGGTAGACGATGACGTTGTAGCTATCCTTCCGGTACAAGAGAAACAATAAATTTTAAGAAACCCTTGACGAATCAAGGGTTTCTTCTTATAATAAAGGCGTTATATGAAAAAACGATGACGAAGACAGTAGGATATATTTCAAAGTCGCAGCGAGTTGGGGATGGTGTGAGCCTGATATGAGTAGAATATATTTGAATATCACTTCCGAGTTGCAGCACTGAACGGCATTCGAGATTCCAAATAAGTGCTGACGGCATTCTACCGTTAACAAGAACACATATGTTAGTATGATGTAATAGGTGGTTGATAAATAATAGCAGCATGCTTTTATCCTTTTACAGGGTAAAGGCTTTTTTTATACTTATTTATTCCTATACATCAATTTTAAGGAGGAAATGAAATGTATCAGAAAGTATCGACGGACCTTAAATTTGTAGACCGCGAAAAGAAAACAGAGCAGTTTTGGGCTGAAAATCACATTTTCGAGAAGAGTATGGAAAACCGTAAAGAGGGCGAAACATACACATTCTACGATGGCCCACCGACAGCCAATGGTAAACCACATATCGGACATGTGCTTACTCGTGTTATCAAGGACATGATTCCAAGATACCGCACAATGAAAGGTTACATGGTTCCAAGAAAAGCTGGATGGGATACCCATGGTCTCCCGGTTGAGCTTGAAGTGGAAAAAATGCTTGGCATCAACGGAAAAGAGCAGATTGAAGAGTATGGACTTGAGCCGTTTATCGCTCACTGTAAAGATAGTGTATGGAAATATAAAGGAATGTGGGAAGGTTTCTCATCTACAGTAGGTTTCTGGGTAGATATGGAGAATCCATACATCACGTATGACAATAACTTTATCGAGTCAGAGTGGTGGGCATTAAAACAAATCTGGGAAAAAGGACTTCTTTACAAGGGTTATAAGATAGTGCCTTATTGTCCACGTTGTGGAACACCGCTTTCAAGCCATGAAGTTGCACAAGGATACAAGGATGTAAAAGAACGCTCTGCAATCGCAAGATTCAAAGTAAAAGGCGAAGATGCATATATCTTAGCTTGGACAACAACACCTTGGACATTGCCATCAAACGTTGCTCTTTGTGTGAACCCAAATGAAACTTATGTAAAAGTACAGAATGGGGAATACACATACTATATGGCAGAGGCTTTAGTTGCTTCTGTATTAGAGGGTGATGTCGAAGTATTAGAGACTTACGTAGGAAAAGACCTTGAAGGCAAAGAGTACGAACCATTATTTTCCTTTGCACAGTTAAATAAAAAGGCATATTATGTAACATGTGACACCTATGTAACACTGACGGATGGTACAGGTGTGGTTCATATTGCTCCGGCATTCGGTGAAGACGATGCGAACGTTGGGCGTAAATATGATCTTCCATTCCTTCAGTTAGTAGATGAAAAGGGTGAAATGACAGAGGAGACACCTTGGGCCGGAACATTCTGTAAGAAGGCTGACCCGCTGGTACTTCAGGATTTGGAAGAGCGAGGACTTCTTTTCTCTGCTCCGAACTTCGAGCATAGTTATCCGCATTGCTGGAGATGTAACACTCCACTAATCTACTACGCTCGCGAATCTTGGTTCATCAAGATGACAGATGTGAAAGAAAACTTAATCCGCAATAACAATACTGTGAACTGGATTCCGGAGAGCATCGGTAAGGGACGTTTCGGAGACTGGCTTGAAAATGTTCAGGACTGGGGTATCAGCCGTAACCGTTACTGGGGAACTCCGCTCAATATCTGGGAGTGTGAATGTGGACATCAGCATTCCATCGGAAGCATTGCAGAATTAAAAGAAATGTCAGACAACTGTCCGGACAACGTGGAACTTCACCGTCCATTTATCGATGAAGTGACAATCAAGTGTCCACACTGTGGCAAAGAAATGCGCCGTGTACCGGAAGTTATCGACTGTTGGTTTGACAGTGGAGCGATGCCATTTGCACAGCATCACTACCCATTCGAGAACCATGATTTGTTCGAGCAGCAATTTCCGGCTGAGTTTATCTCAGAAGGTGTAGACCAGACGCGAGGATGGTTCTATTCATTGCTTGCAATCTCGACACTTATTTTCGACAAGGCTCCATACAAGAACGTACTTGTACTTGGTCACGTTCAGGACAAAGACGGTCAGAAGATGAGTAAGTCAAAAGGAAATGCAGTAGATCCATTCGAAGCACTTGAGAAATACGGCGCTGACGCAATCCGTTGGTATTTCTACATCAACAGTGCACCATGGCTTCCAAACCGCTTCCATGGAGATGCCGTTGTGGAAGGACAACGTAAATTCATGGGTACACTTTGGAATACCTATGCATTCTACGTGCTTTATGCAGAGATTGACCAGTTCGATCCGACAAAATATGAATTAGAATATGATAAATTATCAGTTATGGATAAATGGTTATTGTCCAAGTTGAATACACTTGTTAAGACAGTAGATGATAACCTTGGAAATTACAGGATTCCGGAAGCTGCAAGAGCACTTCAGGATTTCGTAGATGATATGAGTAACTGGTATGTAAGAAGAAGCCGTGAACGTTTCTGGGCAAAAGGAATGGAACAGGATAAGATTAACGCTTACATGACACTTTACACAGCACTTGTGACTGTGGCAAAAGCGGCAGCTCCGATGACACCATTCATGACAGAAGACATTTATCAGAACCTTGTAAGAGGTCTGGATGCAAATGCACCGGAAAGTATTCACTTATGTGACTTCCCAACTTACGATGCTTCTATGGTTGATGCAGAACTTGAGGCAAATATGGACGAAGTATTAAAACTCGTTGTTATGGGCCGCGCTTGTAGAAATGCAGCAAACATCAAGAACCGTCAGCCAATCGGTAAGATGTTCGTAAAATCAGAAGTGACATTGCCGGAATTCTATCAGGAAATCGTAGAAGAAGAGTTGAATGTTAAGACATTGGAATTTACAGACGATGTTAGAGCATTTACTTCCTATACATTTAAACCACAACTCAAGACAGTTGGCCCAAAATACGGCAAATTACTTGGAGGTATCCGCGGTGCGCTCGATTCGTTGGATGGAAACGCAGCGATGGATGAAGTAAATGCAACGGGTATGTTGAAGCTTGATATTAACGGCCAAGAAGTGGTGTTACTGAAAGAAGACCTTTTGATTGATATGGCTCAGATGGAAGGATATGTATCAGAAAGTGACAATAGTGCTACGGTTGTACTTGATACCAATCTGACAGAAGAACTCTTGGAGGAAGGTTTTGTTCGAGAACTCATCAGCAAGATTCAGACCATGAGAAAAGAGGCAGACTTTGAAGTGACAGATAAGATCCAAGTTTCTTATGTTGGAACGGAGAAGGCAGAAACACTTTTCGCAAAATATGCGGATGCAATCGGCGAAGAAGTTTTGGCGACAGCAGTAGAAAAGAAGGCACCGATAGGATACACCAAAGAATGGAATGTTAACGGTGAAAAAGTGACTTTAGGTGTTGAAAAATAGGAGAAGTAAATGGCACAGAATAATTTTAATAAAGCAGAATTTCAGAAAAAGGTAAAAAACAACGTAAAACGTTTATACAGAAAAACAATTGAAGAAGCTTCAGAGCAGCAACGTTTTCAAGCGGTTTCTTATGCAATCAAAGATGAAATCATTGACAAATGGTTGGCAACACAAAAGCAATACAAAAAGGATGATCCGAAGACAGTTTACTACATGTCGATGGAATTTCTTATGGGTAGAGCGCTTGGCAACAACTTAATCAATTTGACATCTTACAAAGAAGTACGAGAAGCACTTGACGAGATGGGAATCAACCTTAATGCAATCGAAGATCAAGAACCAGATGCAGCACTTGGTAACGGTGGTCTTGGACGTCTTGCAGCATGTTTTCTTGACTCACTCGCTTCACTTGGATATGCCGCATATGGTTGTGGAATCCGTTACCGCTATGGTATGTTCAAACAAAAAATCAAAGATGGTTATCAGGTAGAAACACCTGATAACTGGTTAAAAGATGGTAACCCATTTGAAGTTCGTCGCGATGAGTACGCGAAGGAAGTTCGCTTCGGTGGAAATATCCGTGTAGAAAAAGATGAAAAGACTGGTCGCTATCATTACATCCAGGAGAATTATGAATCTGTTCTTGCAGTTCCATACGACATGCCAATCGTTGGTTACAACAATAACATTGTAAACACACTTCGTATTTGGGATGCAAAGGCGATTACAGAATTCCAGCTTGATCGTTTTGACCGCGGTGAATATCAAAAAGCGATTGAGCAAGAGAACCTTGCAAAGACAATCGTAGAAGTATTGTATCCAAACGACAACCACTACGCAGGTAAAGAGCTTCGTTTGAAACAACAGTATTTCTTCATTTCTGCTAGCTTGCAGGAATTAATTGCAAAGTATAAGAGAGACCATGACGATATTACAAAATTACATGAAAAAGTAACGATTCAGATGAATGATACACATCCGACTGTTTCTGTAGCAGAACTTATGAGACTTCTTATGGATGAAGAAGGTCTCGAGTGGGATGAAGCATGGAAAGTAACAACAAAGACATGTGCTTACACGAACCATACAATCATGTCGGAAGCGTTGGAAAAATGGCCAATTGACCTCTTCCAGAGACTGCTTCCACGTGTATATCAGATTGTAGAAGAGATTGACCGTCGTTTCGTGACAGCAATCAAAGAAAAATATCCGAACAACGAAGAGAAAGTGCGCAAGATGGCAATTCTCTACGATGGTCAGGTGAAGATGGCACACCTTGCAATTGCGGCAGGTTATTCTGTAAACGGTGTTGCGGCACTCCACACAGAAATCTTGAAGAAACAAGAACTCAGAGATTTCTACGAAATGATGCCGGAGAAATTCAACAATAAGACAAACGGTATCACACAGAGAAGATTCCTTCTCCACGGTAACCCACTCCTTGCTGACTGGGTGACAGACCACATCGGAGACGGCTGGATTACAGACCTTTCTCAGATGGCAAAATTAAAACCACTTGCAGATGACGAAAAAGCAAGAAAAGAATTTATGGAAATCAAATACCAGAATAAAGTTCGTCTTGCAGAATACATTTTGAAGCACAATGGTGTTGAAGTTGACCCGAACTCTATTTTCGATGTTCAGGTTAAGAGACTCCACGAGTACAAACGTCAATTCCTTAATATTTTGCACGTAATGTACTTGTATAATCAGATAAAAGACCATCCGGAGATGTCTTTCTACCCAAGAACATTTATCTTTGGTGCAAAGGCAGCAGCAGGATATCGCCGTGCAAAACAGACCATCAAGTTAATTAACTCTGTTGCAGATGTGATTAACAACGATGCAAGCATCAATGGCAAACTGAAAGTTGTATTTATCGAAGACTACAGAGTGTCAAATGCAGAACTTATTTTCGCAGCAGCAGATGTCAGCGAACAGATTTCTACAGCATCAAAAGAAGCTTCAGGAACAGGTAACATGAAGTTCATGTTAAACGGCGCTCCGACACTCGGAACCATGGACGGTGCAAACGTGGAAATCGTCAAAGAAGTTGGCGCAGAGAACGCATTTATTTTCGGACTTAGCTCAGATGAAGTTATTAACTACGAGAATAACGGCGGATATAATCCAATCGATATCTACTTCAATGACTGGGATTTGAAGCGTGTAGTAGACCAACTTGTAGATGGCACATATGCTAATGGAGACAGAGAGTTATACAGAGACCTTTATAACTCCCTTCTCAACACATATAGCAGTAGCAAGGCAGACGCATACTTTATCTTGAAAGATTTCAGAAGTTATGCAGAAGCACAAAAACGTGTGGAGGAAGCTTACAGAGATCAGGATAAATGGTCAAGAATGGCACTTATGCAGACGGCTTCATGCGGACTCTTCACATCGGACCGCACAATTCAGCAGTATGTGGATGAGATATGGAAACTTGACAAAGTGACAGTAGAGATGTAATGCCGATTTGGCTTGGTTTTTGCAGTAAAATAGAGGACCTTGAATGAGCTTTTGAGCTTGTTTGAGGTTCTTGTATTTCAGAGGTGAATCTATTATGAACAACAAAACAAGATGCACTTGGTGCAACTTAAACAATCCCAAATATATCGACTATCACGACAACGAGTGGTGTCAACCTAATTATGATGACAAATATTTATATGAAATGTTAATATTGGAATCTTTTCAAGCAGGCTTGTCTTGGGAATGTGTATTAAATAAAAGAGAAAGCTTCCGCATGGCATATGACAATTTTGACCTAGAAAAAGTATGCTTATATGATGAACAAAAAATACAAGAGTTGTTGAATAATAAAGAAATCATCAGAAACAAATTAAAAATCAATGCAAGTATTAACAACAGCAAAATCTTCAAAGCAATCGTGAAGGAATATGGTTCATTTTACAACTACTTAAGAACATTCACGGGCGATAACATTATATATGAAACAGATAGAACAACGAATGAACTATCGGATGCCATTTCAAAGGATTTGCAAAAAAGAGGAATGAAATTCGTGGGTTCGACAATAATTTATTCCTATCTGCAAGCAGTAGGAGTGATTTATTCACATGACAAAGGGTGCTATTTATACAAAAGCGGTAGTGATATGTGCCAAAAAGATTAAAACTCCAAAATACCCAGTTAGAATTACACCACCTTAAAGAAATACTCGGTTATAACCTCCGGATTTTCTTTCAGACCATTTCCAACCCACCATTTTAGTGTCTCTAGAAAGGTGGACACGATATGATTCTTCCAAAAGAAATCCGGAATGTCCTTACTCTTTCGAATATCAAACAACGAAAGGTGACTTTCGATGAGCAGTTCAAGATTACTTCTAAAATAGTTTAAAAACAATTCATTATTTTGAGACGATAATAATACCAGGATATTATTATCGTTTTTCTGTAAATGCTGAAATAAGTGCAGAAAAACAGAGTCAGAGCCGTCGCAATTGAAAATATGATGGTGGTCGTGTCCTTCATCATTTTCCGTATCAAAAATATGGCAGAATAATTCCTCGCAAAATTCTTTGAGCAGAAAATCCTTCGTCTCAAAATGAGAGTAGAAAGTGGCTCTGCCGATATCCGCTCGGTCTATAATTTCTCCAACGGTTATTTGATTAAAATCCTTTTTTGATAACAGTTCAGTAAAAGCATTGAAGATTGCTTCTCTAGTTTTTCTTTGACGTCTATCCATATTGGTCTCCGTACAATTTTCATAATTTGTTCAGTAATGAATAACTAAGACGAATCGTATGTTGATATAATAGTTCATTCTGAATACAATCTTATTGAACAATGTGTTCGGTAACGAATTTATTGTATCATACAAAAGATTATTAATCAATTGGAGGACTGTATGAAAACGGAAAGAAATATTCTTATTGCATTTATCTTAAATTTAGCATTTTCTATTTTCGAATTTGTTGGTGGAATTATAAGCGGAAGCGTAGCTATTATGTCTGATGCCGTGCATGACATTGGCGATGCAGTAAGCATTGGAGTTTCTTATTTTTTGGAGAAAAAAGGTGAAAAGTATTCGATAATCGGAGCATTTATAACAACTTTTACCCTGTTGATAGGTTCCATTGTAACGATATGCAATGCCATTGGCAGACTGATGGAACCGGCGAAGATCAATTATGACGGAATGATTGTGTTTGCGATTGTAGGTGTCTGTGTAAATCTTTGTGCAGCATTTGTAACTCGCGAGGGTGATTCCCTGAATCAAAAGGCTGTTAATTTACATATGCTTGAAGATGTTCTTGGATGGATTGTTGTATTGGTTGGTGCTGTTGTGATGCGCTTCACGGATTTCATACTACTTGATCCGATAATGTCCATAGGAGTTTCGGCTTTTATTCTTATCAATGCAATTAGAAATCTAATAGAGATTTTCCTGCACTCAGGAGATGCTCACGGACATCATGGACATCACCACCACAGTCACCATCACCACGAACATCATTCTCTTTAGAAATGTAATAAAACACGCAGGCCTTTCATATAATAATATGGGAGGCTTGTCTTTATGTTACAGAGAATCAAAAAAACCTTTGCAATACTAATTATTATTGTGTTATTGCCATATATTATTACAATATTTATGAACGGAGGAAATGCACAGAGTACGGAAAAAAGCGATGGAGCCAATGAACTTCTGAAAGCGCACTGCATTGGTGTCCTAGCCAAAGAAGTGACTTCCGATTATGAGGAGGAAATGTTAAAGGCACAGGCACTTTTGGTAAGAACGACCGTGTACAAGCAGGTAGAGGAACTGGGTGAGGCAATTGTCGAACAGGAGAATTTCGGAGACATTAGCGACATTGATGGAGCATGGTACCGAAAACTTGAACAAATATGGGATGAGACGGAAGGGGAAGTCATTATGTATCAGGAAAAGCTGGCATTGGTCCCGTTTCATCAGGTGAGTAATGGGAAAACACGCAATGGAAAGGAGGCGCTCGGAAGCGAGGATTATCCGTACCTTCAAGTGCGTGAATGCCCAAAGGATGTAGCTGCCGACAATCAAATGGAGAGTAAATTTATTGAAGTAAAAGGAGCGAAGGTTGCAAGTACGGATACAGCGGGTTATGCGCTGACCGTTACTGTGGGCGAAGAGACGCTGACCGGAGAAAATTTCCGAGACAAGTATGGACTTGCTTCGAGTTGTTTTGAACTTCAGGAGTTTGAGGCCAACACGAGAGTCATCACAAAAGGTGTCGGTCATGGGCTCGGACTTAGTCAGTATACGGCAAATGAAATGGCGAAAGAAGGACAAGGATACAAAGAGATTTTGCAATATTTTTTTGTTGGGACAGAAGTTAAAGAGGTTGCACAAATTTTGTGGGATATGGAATAGCGGCATCATTTTTTGGCAAAAATAAAGCCAGAGGTGATAAATATGAAAAAAGATAAAGGCGCAGCAGTCGGTCTTGTGATTTGTTTCATTGCGATGATTGCGATAGTGGGTGCAATTACATTTAGTAATTACGAAAAAAATTCCGAGGGTGAACTGGCAAAGACAGAAGAGAAGAATCAAGTGGCACAAAAGAAAGAAGAACAATTTCAGGCTACTCAGGGAGACAAAGTGGAGGCTGAGATTACAGAGAAACCGGACGTTATTATTGAAGAGACACCAATTGTACAGTCTCCGGTGGTACAAAATAAACACTCCTTTTCGGAGGAGGATATGATTATTTGGCCGATAGACGGGAATGTTTTACTCAATTATAGCATGGACGAGACTATTTATTTCTCTACCTTAGACCAATATAAATATAATCCGGCTGTCGTAATTGCAGGAAATGTGGGACAAGAAGTCCTATCAACAGAAGACGGGAAAGTAACATCGATTCAGACAGATGCGCAGACAGGAGTGACAGTCACAGTCAGTCTCGGAGATGGCTATGAGGCAGTTTACGGTCAGCTCGGTGAAGTATGTGTGAATCAGGGAGAAAATATCACGGAAGGTGATATCATTGGATACTTAGGGGAGCCTACAAAGTACTATAGCGTGGAAGGATGCAATCTGTACTTCCAACTTTTGAAAAATGGTGAACCGGTGAATCCGTTAGAGTATCTAGATGTATAAAAGTTAAATTGGTGGCTGGAATAATTCCAGCCATTCATTGTTTATACGGATTTTACATAGTGTTTACACGAATATGGTTGCGGGGAACCGAGATGTTGGCTATAATGTATTACATGAAATACAAGAAAGAGTTATAAGAGAAAGGGAATCGCAGATGATAGATTTCAATAAGAAAAAAGGATTTATCTGTGATATGGACGGTGTCATTTATCACGGGAATAAGGTGTTGCCGGGCGTTGTGGAATTCATTGATTGGCTACACCGTGAAAATAAACAGTTTTTGTTCTTAACAAATAATAGCGGATACACACCAAGAGAACTACAGCAGAAGCTGGCTCGCATGGGTTTGGATGTCTCGGAAGATCATTTTTATACCAGCGCGTTGGCAACTGCAGCTTTTTTAAAGGAACAGTCTCCGGGCTGCTCCGTTTATGCCATCGGTGAAGCCGGCTTGCTTAATGCACTCTATGATGCGGGCATTACCATGAATGATGTGAACCCGGATTATGTTGTTGTTGGCGAAAGTAAAGGTTATTCGTTGGATACATTGACAAAGGCAACCAATCTGGTGTTGAAAGGAGCAAAACTGATTGGAGCAAACTCTGACCTGACGGGTCCAATTGAGAATGGCATTGCACCGGCTTGTGGCTCGCTGATTGCGCCTATTGAATTGGCGACCGGGAAGAAAGCATATTTCTGCGGTAAGCCAAATCCGTTAATGATGCGCACCGGTTTGAATATTCTGGGATGTCATTCCGGAGAAGCAGTCATGGTCGGGGATCGAATGGATACGGATATCATTTCCGGAATGGAAAGTGGTATGTCAACGGTTTTGGTTCTGTCCGGTGTATCTACGAGAGAAACAGTAGAAACATTTGCTTATTGTCCAACAGTAATTTTGGACGGTGTCGGCAGTATAGTACAAGAGCGATGAAGGTTTTAAGCCATCATCGCTCTTGTTAATTAAAAGTCGGAAATTTCACAAAATAGACACATTTTATACAAAGTTTATACAAAGACCTGTGATACAATGAAAAAATATTATACGAAAAGAAAGGAAATGAAAGAAAGTGATAGAAGTAAGAAATCTAGTAAAAAAATACGGTAGTCACTTGGCAGTAGATAACCTAAGCTTTACTGTAGAGCAGGGACAAATCTATGGATTCTTAGGACCGAATGGTGCCGGGAAATCGACCACCATGAACATTATGACGGGATACATAGGAGCAACTTCCGGAGAAGTGTTGATTAACGGACATGACATTTTAAAAGAGCCGGAACTTGCTAAACAGAGTATCGGATACCTTCCGGAGCTTCCGCCATTATATACAGACATGACTGTTATGGAATATTTGAAATTTGTTGCAGAACTGAAAAAGATTCCAAAGAAAGAAATTGAAAATGCAGTAGCGGAAGTAATCGAGATGGTTCAATTAGAGGATGTAAAAACACGCCTGATTAAAAACCTCTCAAAAGGTTACAAGCAGAGAGTAGGTCTTGCGCAGGCAATTATCGATTTTCCGGAGATTATCATTCTTGATGAGCCAATGGTTGGCCTTGACCCGAAACAGATTATTGAGATACGAGAATTGATTCGTAAATTGGCAGAAAACCATACTGTGATTTTGAGTTCACATATTTTAGCAGAAGTGAGAGAAATATGTGACTACATTATGATTATTTCCAAAGGAAAACTCGTTGCAAGCGATACGCCTGAGAATCTGGAGAAATTATTGGATAAGACAGAAACTATTACACTCGAAGTAGAAGATGAAGGGGATGTAGTAGAGCAGGTTCTTGTATCCATGGAAAAAGACATGTCGTGGGAAATTAAGAAATCAGGAGAAGGCATCGTTGTTGTTGTAATCAAGACGCAAGAAGAAGACCTTCGAAAGGAACTTTCGCGTGCGCTTGCACTGGCAGACTGTCAGTTACTTACACTCAAGAGAGAGACAGCAAGTTTGGAAGACATATTCCTAGAGTTAACCGATTCAAATGCTCCTGATGAAATTGAGGTTGAAGCAGATTATACACATGAAGAGGATTATGAAGACGAGGAGGAAATAGAAGATGAAAGCGATTTATAAAAGAGAATTAAAGTCCTATTTCCAGTCCATGATAGGGTATGCGTTTATCGCATTTATGATGGTTTTTGTGGGCATTTATTTTACAGCATATAATCTGAACATGGGATATCCGTACTTCTCATATGTACTGTCATCCACGTTGTTTATCTTTATGATTGCAGTTCCGGTGCTTACGATGAAGAGTTTTGCAGAAGAGCGCAAAAGCAAGACAGACCAATTGTTACTTACGGCACCGGTAAGTGTCACAGGAATTGTATTGGGTAAATTTTTGGCGATGATTACCGTGTTTGCAATACCGGTAGCATTGTCAAGCGTATATCCATTGGTTATAAAGATGCAGGGGACCGCGTATCTTAAGGTGGATTATGCGGCGATTTTGGTATATTTTGCAATTGGTTGTGTGTATATAGCAATTGGTATGTTCTTATCGTCACTGACAGAGAGTCAGATTATAGCTGCAGTCAGCACCTTTGCAGTCCTTCTCGCATTTAACATGTGGAGTGGCTTGCTAGGATTCCTCCCGGATGGTACTGTTGGCACATGGTTAAAAAATTTCTTGGGTAAATTAGATTTTGCATCACTGCTCTCTAGTTTGATTGATAATAGTCTACTGGATATCAGTGGTTTAATGCTTTGTATTTCACTTGTGTTCTTGTTTGTATTTCTGACTATTCAGACCATACAAAAAAGACGCTGGAGTTAGGAGGTGTGTGATATGGAGAAAATAAAAGCAATATTAAAGAGCCCACAAGCGCGTTATGGAACGTACAGCACACTTCTTGTTGCAGTAGCAGTAGCCATTGTCATTATGATAAATATGGTGGCGGGACAATTCCCCGAGAGTTGGAAGAACATAGACCTTAGTAGCAACAATCTGTATGAAATCACAGATCAGAGCAAGGCATTATTAAAGAGTCTGGATAAGAAGGTTGAAATTCATATTTTAGCAGAAAAAGATGCGACAGATGAGCGTATCAAGATATTTGTGGAGAAATATGCAGGACTTTCCAAAAAACTTTCTGTAAAATGGACAGACCCGGTGCTTCATCCAACAGTTTTGGTTGCGAACAATGCAGAGTCTAATACAATCATTGTTTCGTGTGAGGAGACCGGAAAGAGTATGAAAATCGCTATGAGCGATATGATTACGTATGATGAGATGGCCTACTATTATTATGGAACCTATGAGGAAACGGCTTTTGATGCGGAAGGTCAGCTTACAAGTGCGGTTAATTATGTAGTAAATGAAACGACACAAAAAATTTACTACACAGCAGGGCATGGTGAAAAAACACTTTCCGACACTTTATCCGACTTGTTTGCGAAGTCTAATTTCTCCACAGAGGAGATTAATACACTGATGCAGACAGAGATTCCGGAGGACTGTGATTTGCTCTTCTTATACGGACCAACCACAGATTTTACAGAGGATGAAGTAAAGAATTTATCAGCATATTTGCAAAATGGTGGAAATGTAATTTATCTCATGGGTGAGACAGATAAGATGCTAACGAATTTAAACGGTCTTCTTTTGGAATACGGATTGGAAGTTGTAGATGGTTATATGGCAGATACACAGAGATGTTATCAGCAGAATCCGTACTATGTGTTCCCGACATTGTCTGTAAGTGGCGACTTGGCAACAGGGTTGGAATCTGAGATGGTGTTAATGCTGTATCCAAGAGGTATGAAGACAGTTGACCCGGCCAGAGACACCATTACAGTGGAAAGCTTCATGTCGACATCAAGTGCCGGAGGATATAAGATAACCGAAGAAGTGCAGGAACAAGGTAGCTATGTACTTGGGGCGGTGGCTACAGAAGATAAAGCACGATTGACTATTATAACATCAGATACTTTAGTAGATGAAAATATAACAAAAGCTTACAGTACTTTGGAGAATAATACACTCTTTATGAATGCAGTCACAAGCAATTTTGAAGAAGGAAGCAATGCTTCGATTGCACCAAAGAGCTTGGCAATCACCTACAATACTATGCAAAATGTGGGTCTTTCAACACTGATTGTAATTGTCGGTGTTCCGGTAGTCATTTTAATAGGTGGATTCGTAACATGGTTAAAGCGCAGAAAGGCATAGGTATCAGTATGAAAAAGTATAGAACAATGATTATCTTACTGGCTGTATTTGTTGTCCTGATTGGTCTTTATTTTCTTATGCAGTATGCGAATAAGATTCAAACAGAGAAAGGGCAGGACGAAACCATCATGGTAACGGAGATTGGAAATTTGTCTGCGATGGAATACACAGACGGAGAAACAACCATGTCTTTTACGAAAAGTGAGGGTGTTTGGACCGTTACAGATAATAGTGAAATTAATCTTGACAGTGATGCAGTGGACACAATTGCAAATGCACTATCACAAGTGCAGGCCGTTCGTGTTCTTGAGGGAGCAGATGAGTTGTATTCCTATGGATTAGAGGAACCGGAATATACCATTAAGCTGAAAGCGAATTCCGGGACAGAGGTTACACTTTATATCGGAGATGCTGTTGATGGTAATTATTATGCAACAATAGGCGACAAGGTGGTGATCTATGTGATTGGAAATTTTGCAGTTGATGCATTGGAATTTGATATTACTGCTTTGGAGGCAGAGGAAGAAGTAGGGGAAGAAACGAACACAGAAGACACGACAGAAAATATGGGTGAAGTGTCAGAATAATAAAATAGTGAAACAACAGATGGGTTGCCCTTTTTGAGCAACCCATCTTTACATTTCTCCCCAAAGAGCATAAAATAGATTCTGACAATATAAATTTTGCAAATATAGGAAAAAGGATATAATCAGATGAAATACCATGTAGATTTAGAAAAAGAGGGATTTGCATACATACAATTATATAAACAAATGAAAAAGGATATTATAGACGGTGTCCTTTCGTGCGGAAGCAAATTACCGTCCAAGAGAATGCTTGCGGAGGAAACCGGTGTCAGTGTAATTACAGTAGAGCATACGTATTCGATTCTCTGTGATGAAGGGTATATTGAAGCCAGAGAGCGTAGCGGATATTATGTGATTTATCGTGAAAGCGACTTTTACTCCGCGGAAGAGCACATAAATGAGTTTCATGACGAGCCTCATCGCGAGCCATCCCGTGTACGGGAGCATGAACGGATGAAATATGACTTTCCATTTTCGGTGTTAGCAAAAGTTATGAGAAAGGTGCTATCAGATTATGGGGAGGAAATTCTGGTAAAGGCACCAAACAAAGGGTGCTATGAATTAAGAAGCGCAATCACCAATTATCTGATAAGAAGTAATGGCATTATGGTTGTTCCGGAACAGATTGTTATTGGTGCCGGTGCGGAGTATCTCTACAGTCTGATTGTGCAGCTTTTGGGAGAGAATCCTAAGATTGGTTTAGAAAAGCCGTCTTATGAAAAGATTCAGCAAGTGTACGAGGCGAATCATGTTGTTTGTGACATGCTTGAGATGGGGCAAAACGGAATACGAACGTCAGAATTAGAAAAAACAGAAGCAACTATTCTTCACGTCACACCATTTAACAGTTATCCAAGCGGAGTGACAGCCGATGTGTCAAAAAGGCAGGAGTATCTTCGTTGGGCGGAACAACGAAAAGGTTATATTATAGAAGACAATTACGCATCAGAACTTACAGTATCTAAAAAGAATGAGGATACCGTGTTTTCCCTTGCAAAAAATGAAAATGTCATCTATCTTAATACATTCTCAGAGACAATCGCGCCGTCTATGCGTATTGGATATATGGTTCTTCCGGAGCATTTAGCTCAAGAATTTGATGAGAAATTGGGATTTTACTCTTGTACAGCTCCGGTATTTGAACAGTTGGTTTTAGCGGAACTACTGAACAATGGAGATTTTGAGAGGCATATCAACCGAGTGCGAAGAGCAAAACGAAAAGAAAAATCTGGTCATACAAATATTTTCTGATTTGGATATTTTAACAATACCAAAAAAGGTTATAATAAGGCATAATCATAACGAATAACAAGGAGATGATTTTATGTCTTATAAAAAAATACTTACGATTCAAGATATATCATGTGTAGGACAATGCTCCCTTACTGTAGCACTTCCAATCCTCTCAGCCTGTGGACTAGAGACTTGCGTGTTACCATCAGCAGTACTTTCCACACATACAGCGGGATTCAGTGGTTATACATTTCGCGACTTGACAGAGGATATGCCAAACATCAAACAGCATTGGATGAAAGAAGAAATTAAGTTTGATGCTATTTATACAGGGTATCTCGGAAGTACGAAGCAGATAGCTTATGTGGAAGATATCTTTGCAGATACTGCTTCTGATACATGTGTGAAGGTTGTGGACCCGGCAATGGCGGACAATGGCAATCTCTATCCGGGATTCGATGCTGAATTTGTGGAGGCAATGAAAGGGCTTTGCGGAAAGGCAGATTACATTGTACCGAATATAACAGAGGCATGTTTCCTTACAGGAGTAGAGTACAAGACAGAATACGACCGCGCATATATTGATGAAATATTGGAAAAATTAGTTGCACTTGGATGCAAGAATGTGATATTTACCGGAATTGCTTATGAAAAAGGAAAAACAGGTGTGGTTGTATATGAGGATGGCAAATATGCTTACTACGAACATGACAAGATGCCAAATAGTTGTCATGGAACAGGAGATATTTATGCATCGGCATTTGTTGGAGCTTTGGTAAGAGGAAAAAGTGCTTATAAGGCAGCGAAGATTGCAGCAGATTATACAGTAGAGTGTATCAAAGAAACTGCAAAATTAGACAAACACTGGTATGGTGCAGCATTTGAACCGGTACTCGGAAAATTAATCGGATTTATTAATGAGTAAAAAAGGAAGAAGACTTGGAGGGAGTTCCAAGTCTTCTTTATTACTATTAGGGGGGAGATCCTAGTAGTTTTCAGCTTTTCTTTCAAAGTACGCTTGTGGATGAGCACATGATGGACATACAACAGGAGCTTCCTCGCCCAAGTGGATGTAACCGCAGTTACGGCATTTCCATCCAAGTGGAGATTCCCCTTTGAAAGTGTTACCTTCTTGTAAGTGTTTGAGTAATCTGTTGTAGCGTTCTTCATGAGATTTCTCAACAGCTGCAACATAACGGAATTTTCTAGCCAATTCTGTAAAGCCTTCTTCTTCAGCTTCATCAGCCATACGAGCGTACATATTTGTCCACTCATCATTTTCACCTTCTGCAGCCCAGATTAAGTTCTGTGCTGTGTCACCTAAGCCGTGGAATTCTTTGAACCACATTTTCGCGTGTTCTTTTTCCTGATCAGCTGTCTCAAGGAAGAGAGCTGCAATCTGCTCGAATCCTGCTTTTTTAGCAACTGATGCAAAGTAAGTGTATTTGTTACGAGCCATAGACTCGCCTGCAAATGCTTCCATTAAGTTTTTCTCTGTTTTTGTTCCTGCGTATTTAGACATGATACACATCCTCCTAATTATTGATATTTTTTGTTAAATTTCTTCAAAAACGTCTTTTCCTAACCCGCAGATAGGGCAAAGGAAATCTTCCGGTACATCTTCCCAAGCAGTTCCAGGTGCGATTCCGTTATCCGGATCACCAACTACTGGGTCGTATTCATAACCACATGGACATAAATATTTCATAATTCATTACTTCCTTTCTTAGTTTAGCCGAAGTATCTTGCAAGAAGACCTTCGAAAGCTTTTCCGTGTCTCGCCTCGTCACGGGCCATTTCATGAACTGTATCATGGATTGCGTCAAGGTTCTGAGCTTTTGCACGTTTTGCAAGGTCAAATTTACCTGCTGTTGCACCGTTTTCAGCATCGATTCTCATTTCAAGATTCTTCTTTGTGCTGTCTGTTACAACTTCGCCGAGAAGCTCTGCAAATTTTGCAGCATGTTCTGCTTCTTCCCAAGCAGCTTTTTCCCAATATAATCCGATTTCCGGATATCCTTCTCTATGAGCAACTCTAGCCATAGCAAGGTACATACCAACTTCTGTACATTCACCTTCAAAGTTTGCTCTAAGGTCCATAATGATGTCTTCGCTAACGCCCTTAGCTACACCAACAACATGTTCTGCTGCCCATTCTCTTTCACCTTTTTGCTCTGTAAACTTTTCTGCAGGCACTTTGCATTGTGGGCATTGAGCCGGTGCTGCATCTCCTTCATGAACATAACCACATACGCTACATACAAATTTTTTCATAATTTTTTTCTCCTTTTAAAATATAATTTTTTTGTTTTTGTATTTAGTTTTTAGTAACTTAATTTTGTTTTAGACAATCTTTACAGGTTCCATAAAACAGCATTTCATGACTTTCAATCACTCCATCAAAATTCTTGCCGGCAGCCTCATTGATGCAATTCAGCTGCTCCAACTCCAAGTCCAACACGTTACCGCATTCATTACAACAGAAGTGATAATGTGGTTCTGTGCGTCCATCAAAATGAACACCGCCATTTGGAGTTGTAATTTTAATGGCTTCGCCCAATTCGGCGAGTAGATTCAGGTTGCGGTACACTGTCCCAAGACTGATATTCGGATATTGTTGTCTCACGTTCATGTAGACATCATCCGCAGTAGGGTGGTCACAAGATGCATTCAAAAACTCTTGTATGGATTCCCGTTGCCTGCTATATTTTAATGTTGCCAAATGAAGCCTCCTCTCAAATCAATAATGATAATAGTTACTATAATTGTAATATAGCAGAGCATTTTATAATTGTCAACACTTTTTTAAAAAAAATTTTTAAATACTTGCGTATATTTGATATATATTCTACAATGAAGCAGATGGAGGACAAAAACATGAAAAAAGTTACGAAAATTATTTTGATTATATGTGCTACACTGATCGTGCTTGGTCTTGCAGCCGGATTATTTGCATGGAATTATTATAAGAAAGGAATCGCTCCGGTGTCGGATAAAAGTAAAGAAATTATCGTTACTGTTGAAAATGGGCAGAGTGCGACATCTGTACTATACACATTGGAGAAGGCGGGACTTGTGAAAGATGTGTTCTGCGGAAAAGTATATTTGAAATTAAATGATGTTGGAAATCTTCAGGCAAATTCCTATATTTTAAATCAGAATATGAGTTTGGAACAAATTTTTAAAATAATGGCGAATCCTACAGGTGATCATGTGGTTCAGTTTTCTGTTACAATTTTAGATGGCTATTCGTTGAAGGAGATATCAGGGTCGATTGCAGAAGTACTTAAAATAGAAGCAACGGAAGTTATGGATTTATTAAACGACGAGTCTTTCTTGAAATCGTTAATTGAGAAGTATTGGTTCATTACAGATGAGATACTGCAAGAGGGTATTAAATATCCATTAGAAGGATACCTTTATCCGGAAACTTACTTATATAATAGTAATGTCACATTGAAAGATGTTATTTATGGTTCGCTTGACATGATGGACAAGTATCTGACTGAGGCGAAAGACACCTTCGAAGCTCGCGGATGGACGGCACATGAATTTTTGACATTTGCTTCTATTGTCGAGAGGGAATCATTATTTGATGAAGACAGACCGAAGATAGCGGGTGTATTTATGAATCGTTTAGAGGCAAATATGTTGCTTCAAAGTGATATTACAGTTAACTATGCATGGGATAGAACAGGTGTTGATGTGTTGTATAAGCATTTGGAGATTGATTCGCCATATAATACGTATAAGTATGACGGGCTTCCGATAGGACCGATCAGCACGGTTTCAGGAGTGACAATGGATGCGTGTGTAAATTATGAAGAGAATGAATTCTACTATTTCTTTGCAAAACAAGATGGAACCGTTATATATAATAGAAATCTAAGCGAACATAATAGTGCTGTAAAAAATAATAAATGGTATTAATAGGAAATTCAAGAAAAGGGTTGACAGAGAAGTCAACCCTTTGTTATAATGACCTTTGTAACAAATGTAACAATTATGTAACAATTTGAAAAACAAATGTAACGGAGGTTTTTATGAATTTCAAGTTTGTCAGAAAAGGAATTGTGATAACGGCTTTTGCATGCGCTACCTTAATTCCGGCTCAGCAGATTGTTGCTACAGAAAAACCGATTATCGCAGGTATTACTGATACTGTGAAAAAAGGTGAGATTGATTCTGTAGGTTTAGTAAATGCAATCGCGGAAATTCAAAAACAAGAAAACACACAAAAAACTCTTAAGATAGAAACGCCTGAAGAAATCAAGTTTAATGAAATGGTGAAAGGTAACTCTTTTGTAATGGTTGCAGAGGACGCAGCACTTGTAATGGAGTCTACAGTTGAGGGCAGTGCATCAGTAGGTAAGGTGTATCGTGATTCGGTTGTCAAGATTACAGAGAGAAAAGAGGCATGGTGTAAGATTGAAACAGGTAATGTGGTTGGATATGTGCAGACAGAGCATCTTATTACAGGAAAAGATGCTGTTGCTCATGTAAAAGCGATTTTGACAGAAGTATATCCTGAGACGGATATTTTGACATTGACAAAAGAAGAGATTGAAGAAGCATTTTCTGTGGGTGAGACTGTAGAGGAGGAAGCAGCAAGACTTGCGGCAGAAGAGGCTGCAAGAGTGGCAGCTGAGCAGGCGAGAATTGCGGCGCAAAAAGAAGCAAGCCGTCGAAAAGGTGTAGAGGTTGTCAACTATGCAAAAAGATTTATCGGAAATCCATATGTATATGGAGGTACAAGTCTTACAAGAGGAACAGATTGTTCCGGATTTGTAATGAGTGTATACAAACATTTTGGTGTTAGTCTGCCTCATTCTTCGTATTCAATGAGACGCGTAGGACACAAAGTAAGTCTTCAAGATATTCAACCGGGAGACATTGTATGCTTTTCGGGACATGTTGGTATTTATGCCGGAAATGGTCAGATAGTGAATGCAATCAATGAAAGAAAAGGCATTGGAATGTCAGATTTATATGCCAGAAAGGTTATCACAGTCAGAAGAATTTTCTAGTAGCTGAAAAAATGGGTATTTGTACAAATTGTACAAATATCTTTTTTTTTGTAGAAATTTGTAGAATACTAAAATCAAAGTTATCCACACTTTTTTTTAGAAAGAACGTGATAAAATCGACTTTTCCACAAAGTTATCCACATTATCCACAAAAAAAATGGGTGAAAGTGTGGATTACTTTTTGCAAAAAAAGAACAGACGTTTTGTGAAGAAATAATAAAAATCATTTTTTGTCGAAAAAATTTGTAAAAAATATTGACTTTTGAGAAATCAAAATATAGAAAAAAAAGGAAAAACAATTCAGAAAATTCAGATAAAATATGTTAGAACACATTTACAGATAAAAGATTGCGCATTTGGACAAACCGTATTATAATAGGGGAGTGAAAAAGAAAACAGGAGGAGTTAAGCATGGTAACAAAAGAAATGACAATTGGTGAACTTCTTATGACATATCCAAATGTAGCACCGATTTTAATGGAAGTTGGAATGCACTGTCTTGGATGTCCATCAGCACAAGCGGAGTCTTTGGCAGACGCTGCAATGGTACATGGTTTGGATGCAGATTTATTAGTAGAGAAGATCAATGCATTTTTGAATGCATAAAACATGAATAAGTAAAAAAGTCGAAAGCACATTGCGATGCTTTCGACTTTTTTGGTTAAAATAATTAGATTGTACAAAGTTGTTGCACGGCATTCTCATTTACAATCACTTCACAGTGTTCTTCCAGATATGCCAAAACTGCCGGTGAAGCCTTTTCCACGCAACCATACTCAGATAACATATTGCAGACTTTGTTAAACTCTGCGAGAGAATGCTCAGACTGTGCTAATGCTAATACATAGATATCATTTGGTGTATCCTTATATAAAGTATTCGCACCGTGATACATGTTTTTGAGTAGGCGACTTGCCTGAATCACACAGTCTAACGTTGAAAAAGAGAAAAGGCGAATCTTAGGACCCTTTACATCCTCTTTTATTTCTTTTTTCGAGGCAACCTGTTTGGCTGTCTCTGAAACAGCGTCCTTAACCTTGTTTAGTAAGTCAAGAATCTCATCTGCGCCTTCTAATTTATCTAGTACATGGTGTTTTCTATTCTCTAAATCATGCATGGATGCTCCGAATCTTGAGAATCTATTCTCTAGTTCCTCCGGATCATCGCATTTTGTTATGATGAGTACGATAGAATCTGAAGATGCAGGTACTGCTTCAATCATAAGCGGGGTATCCTCCGCTTCAAAACCAAATTCGGAGTGAGCTCTCTGCATCATATCATGGAAAAGTGATTTTGCTTTTTCGCCTCCGCAAACCAATTCACTGATTTTAATTTGTCTGTCAGTTAAGTCTGCGTGTGTTAAAGTGCAACGTATCTGATTGTCATTCAGTTTTTCAATCTTCATATCCATCACTTCCTTCCTGTTGTATTAGTATAAACAAAAACATAAAATATGTAAAGAAAATTTCTATAAACTTATCGACAGTATGTGAATAACTGTGTGGAAAACATGTGCATAATATGTGGAAAACTTTTGAAATCCTTTATTTTACGGGGCATAACATGTGGATAAATATATTCACAAAATACAACTTGCAAAGAACCTTCTTCTATGCGTATAATCTTATTACAAGAAGATAGTATGTCTGGTGGCTGTGTATTTTATGTAAGGAGGGACGTATTATCTGAACGAAAATTTCTATTCTCAATGTAAGTTCAATAGATTTTCATTTATATATTCATGTAACATTTCAATATGATTGTTTCAATCAAGAAATCCAAATTAAATTGAAAAACAAATCCTATCTTCTTGTTAGCGGCGGTAGCTTACCAATATTATCAATAATATATCACAGTCGACACCTTTATATAGGAATCAAGTTATCTATGCCATAGCTACCATATTCATTGGGAGGGAAAAATATGAAAAACGAAACTTATAAGCAACTGTATACAGAACTCGAAAAATATGAACATTCCGGAGTAAGTATGAGACTGAATAACTACCCTGCAAGTCCAATGCAAATTGTGACGGCACATATGGTGCGAGAAGAAACGGCATACATGCGAGATTATGTATGGGACGACAAAGGACATGTGCGTGAAGTAACATTTCATAATATATTGGAAAGTTGATTTATCGAAAGATACCCCTCTATCGAGATGATTTAAATTTTCTTAAATGAGAAATTTGTCGAAATAGTTAATGACGCATGCGAAAAATGTTGTTATAATAGATTCGAGTAGGAGGTGTGATATGGAACAAAGAATCAGACCAAGAACGCAGCAGAGCAGAAACAGCAGGAGAGCATATATAAAGAGAAAGAGAAGACAGGACCTTACGATTAAAGCTACTATTTTTATTGTTTTAATAGCGAGTGTCATTGGTGGCGCATTTTTGATTAAGAAATTCGGACCGTCCAAGGATGTGGTAAATGTTGATAAATATTATGGAATAAAAAAAGAAAATCAACTGGCTATTACAATTGACAATGAAGTAGTCGGAGCGAAGGGAATGCTCTATGACGGTAAACCTTATGTAGAATATGCTGTTGTACGTGATTATTTAAACAAACGTTTCTACTTGGATGTAAATGAAAACATATTGCTCTATACATTATCAACGGGAACGGTTCGCGTGGATGTGGGCAGCAAAGATTATACACTTCAGAAGGAAACAAAGAGTAAAGACTATGTCATTCTCAAGATAGAAGGGAATGAAGCATACATCGCTTTGGATTTCGTACAGGAATACACGAACATTTCATTTGAACTGTATGAAGAACCTGACAGAGTGATGATCGTAAGTGATTGGGGTGAGACTACAGTGGCAACTGTGAAGAAAAAAACACAGCTTCGCGAAGAGGCCAATGTAAAGAGCGCAATCATAACTGATACCTCGAAGAGGAAAGAGGTGACAATCATCTCCGAAGACGGAAGGTGGAAGAAGATTCGTACCGAAGACGGTTATGTTGGTTACATCAAGTCCAACTGCCTGAAGAATCAAAAGAAAATTACAATCTCCAGAGAGTTCAAGGAACAGAAGTATTCAAACATTTCGAAAGACTACACAATTAATCTGGCTTGGCATGTGGTAGGAAGCAGCTCGGCCAATAATACAGTTTTAGAGACAATTGCCAATACCAAGGGACTTACGACTATATCTCCAACATGGTTTGCAGTAAAAAACACGTCCGGAGACATTCGTTCTTTTGCGAGTTCGCAGTATGTGAACTATGCACACCAGTCCGACATTGAGGTATGGGCGCTGGTGAAAGATTTTGACGGAGGAATTGGTTCGAAGGAGGAGACACTGAAGCTTCTCAGCAAGACCTCCAACCGTGAGAATCTGGTGAACCAACTGATATCCGCAGCCTTGAAGCACGATATCGACGGAATTAATGTTGACTTTGAAAACGTTTCCAAGGAATGTGGGGAACATTATCTGCAATTCTTAAGGGAACTGTCCTTAAAATGCAGGCAAAATGAGATTGTTCTGTCAGTGGCAAATCCGGTTCCATCGTATTACAGTACACAGTACGACCTGAAGGAACAGGGTGAAGTTGTGGACTATGTTATCATCATGGGATATGATGAGCATCATAAAGGTTCTCCTGAGAGTGGTCCGGTTGCTTCTCTGGCATTCGTGGAGAATGGAATTAAAGAGGCGCTGAAGGATGTGCCGGCAGAGAAGTTAATCAATGCAATTCCGTTCTACACAAGATTGTGGAAAGAAGTTGAAAAGACAGAGGAAGAACTTGCAGAGCAGGAAGGGACCGATGCAGCAGAATATCCTTATAATGTAACCAGTCAGACTTACGGTATGAGCAAAATCCATGTGGCTATTAACAATGCAGGTGCGCAGATTGTTGTCGATGAGACTACCGGTCAGAACTATGCTGAGTGGGAGGCGGACGGTGCAACTTACAAAGTATGGCTTGAGGATGAAGAGGCATTGGAAGCAAAACTGAAGCTCATGAAAAAATATAAGCTTGCCGGAGTGGCGAGTTGGAGATTGGGATTCGAGTCATCCAGTGCATGGGAATTGATTTTAAAATATGTGAATTAATTAGGGAGAAGGGCAGTAGATGCCCTTCTTCTTACTAAAAAACAACTTACTAAAAAATATTTGCATGAACGTCTTGTTTATGATACAATACAATAGTCAGGAAAATCATATTTCGAATCTATGACATCTCGATAAATTATTCAAATTATTTTAAGCATATCTACAGATCATCACATCTTTTTTTCTAATTGGGAAACATTGTTTAAACTTTCTGTAGATAAAAAATCTATAGGAGGGGAAACGGTGCAAGAGAAAAATGTAGTTATGAACACATATTGGTCAGACAATGAGCGATTTGCCGATATCGTGAATGTAGCGTTATTTCAGGCAAAGAAACTAATATTGGCCGATCAGTTGGAAGAAATAGATGGGTGTGAAAGCACCATGGTAGGAGAAAAAAACAGGCAGAAAAAAGGAGTTCAGAAATATCGAGATGTTGTCAAGAAGGCAACTGACAAAGTGAACTTTATGATTCTAGGGATTGAAAATCAGAGCGACATACATTATGCTATGCCGTTAAAGGTTATGGGATATGATTACCTTGGATATGATAAACAGTTAAGAAAACTGAAAGCAAAACATAGGAAAGAGAGAGATTTGTCTGGTGCGGAATTTATCTCTGGATTTTCTAGAACGGATAAGTTGCTACCTATATGTACGTTAGTTATTTATAGTGGGGAAGAGCCTTGGATAGGGCCAACTAGATTATCTGATATTTTAGACTTGAATGATTTGCCCGAGGAAATGCGACGGGTAGTGGCAGATTATCCAATACATGTGGTGGACATGAGACGATTCAAGGATAGCGAGAAGTTGCAGACGGATGCAAGATTACTTTTTGGTGTTTTGCAACGCCAAGGAAGCGAAAGCGAGATGCAGGCTTATAGGAAAGAAAATGCATATGCATTTAAAAATGTCAGTGAAGATACATATGAGGCAATTGGTGCATTGACACATTCAGAGCAATTTTTAGAACTAAAAGAAACAAGCAAAAATGAGAAAGGTGGTTATAATATGTGTAAAGCTTTTGATGATATGGAAAAAAGCGCGGAGAGACGCGGGGAAAAGCGCGGGGAAAAACGCGGGGAAAAACGCGGAGAAAAACGCGCGGAAGCTAAGATTATGGCATTGATACAATCTATGACAGCCAATGGGGAATTAGAGAATATTCCTAGATTAACCACAGATAAGGCGTTCTATGAGGAAATGCTTCAGAAATACGCACCGGTTTTTTAACGTGAACGGTAATGAAAGAAGGGCAGAGTGCCCTTCATGATTTACTCCCTAATGAATGGACAAGCTAACTATATTTCCTTTTGGTTATCGTGATATTGGAATTAAGTATCATACATTGCAGGAAGGTGTGACTGGCAGTCATAGTATATTCTTTAACTTCGATAATGGCGGCCGGGAGTTAGCAACCCCTAATACTACCATTTATATAGACAATATTAAATTAACTGCGCCTCAATCATAAGAACTTTGTAGTAATACATCATAATAAAAGCACAAATTCACGTTAAACTAAGCGTGAACTTGCGCTTTTATTTCGCATATGTGCCACCCGATATTCTCGTGGTGCCATACCGTATTCTTCTTGCTCTACGTATGTCGCAATATTGTGGGAAGCAGAATTTTTATTTGAGTGAAGAAAGAAGTTTACCGGGTGTGATGAAGTGTCCTGCACTGGTAAGAACATGGAAACTGATTCAGGATAATCCTTGCTTGGGAGAGAAAATGGTAGACGGAGAAACGATTTCTGCCTCTATTTTATCACATATGAGAGTGGATGGCGATAAGCGAATTCTCTTTTTGGCAAATATGGAAGGCAGAGAATATATTGGAAAAGTCATCATTTCCGGGAGTTATTCTGTGCAAGTAGCAAATCCGGAGGATGGAGTTATTGAAGCATGCGAAGCGGAGTATAAGGATGGACAGACGTTTTTTGCTGTTGATTTAAAATCTTATCAAGGGATTTGCTATATTTTGAGTGAAACGTAAGGAAGCCTTTTCTTCTTTGTTGAACATGGTGTTTTGACTGTCAATATTTATGACTTTTTATTAGATTCTGATAGCATTGAAAAATCTGGCCGACTATGATGCAGTATTATAGCAGATATTTTGCTACGTTGCACTACGCCATCTTTTGAGACACTTACTATTGACTTTCGCATTTTAGTAAATTATAATTAAGTAAATCATAAACAACTAATTTGGAGGTCTTTATATGTTTATAGGTAGAGAAAAAGAACTCGGAAATTTAAATAGACTATATGCTTCAGATAAATTTGAATTCGCAGTCATATATGGCCGCAGGCGTGTCGGAAAAACTGCCATCATTAACGAATTCACAAAAGATAAACCTTCTATTTGTTTTACCGGAGTGGAAACAAACGAAAAACAAAACTTAGAGAACTTTAGTAAGTGCATTTTGGAATATGTCACAAAGAAACCGGCTAATACTTCTTTTGATGCTTTCCAAACTGCATTAGAATATGTATTTGAACTTGCTGAAGAAGAAAGAATTGTATTGGTAATTGACGAATATCCATATGTAGCTCGTGCTTCAAAAAGCCTTGCTTCCACATTGCAATTATTAATTGACAAATACAAAGACACTTCAAAGTTATTCCTGATTCTTTGTGGTTCTTCTATGTCGTATATGGAAGATCAAGTGCTTGCGTACAAAGCACCTCTCTACGGTCGCAGAACGGCTCAGTTTAAAGTGCAACCATTTGAATTCCGAGAAGCATGCAAATATTTCACGCAATTATCCGATGAAGACAAAGCATTGGCTTATGGTATTGTAGGTGGAACACCTCAATATTTGTTACAGTTAAATGACAAATTATCAATCGAAGACAACATAAAAAACACATACCTCAATCCTACTTCTTCTATCTATGAAGAACCACAGAACTTATTAAAACAAGAAGTACGTGAGCCGGCTATTTATAATGCTATTATTGCTGCTATCGCTACCGGATATTCTAAAATGTCAGAAATATCAACGAAGGTCGGTGAAGATACTAGCGTATGTGCAATGTATATTAAAAATTTAATTTCTCTTGGGATTGTAAAAAAAGAAACACCTTTCGGCGAAGAGTCTACTCGAAAAACCATTTATTCTATTGCAGATAATATGTTTCGATTCTGGTATCGTTTCGTTCCGGAAAATGCATCTATTATTTCTCGTGGTGCAACAGACCTTGCTTACAACAGAATCCAACCTCACTTATCAGACTATATGGGGAGCGTATTTGAAGACATATGCAAGCAATATTTATGGTCACTCTTATTAACCGATAAATGTTCAATTGATTTCACAGATATCGGCAGGTGGTGGGGAACCAATCCTAAGACTAGACAGCAAGTTGAAATCGATATTATGGGAACTGCTGATAAGAACACAGCTCTTTTCGGAGAGTGCAAGTGGACAAATGAAAAAGTAGACGTAGGTGTCTTAGAAGGCTTGATAGAAAAAAGCCGGTTGTTCCACTATGCGAACAAACATTACTATCTGTTTGCAAAGAATGGATTCACGAAAGGATGTATTGAGAAAGCGCAAAATATAGGAAATGTGGTATTGGTGAGTTATAGGGAGATAGGAGGCTTGCAATGAATTTACAAGAATATCAATACAAGACGGAACTTCATTTACACACATCACCGGCAAGCGGATGTAGCGAAATTCCACCGGAGATGGCGGTGAAAACATATGCAAATTTGGGCTATCACAGCATTGTGATATGCAATCATTTTTGGAAAGACATGCGTTTTTGGGAGGACAAAAAGAAATGTTTGGATGCATATCTTGCAGATTATGATGCGGCTGTAGAGGCCGGCAAAAAATATGGAGTTCACGTGATTTTTGGTTGTGAGATTCGGTTTCCGGAGAATGCTAATGATTACTTGCTTTTTGGAATAGACAGGGATTTTGCAGATTGTGCATATGAATGTCTTGACATGAGTGTCGAGGAATTTTCGAAAAAGTATCGGAACGATAAGCGTCTTCTCATACAGGCACATCCTTTCCGGAATGGTATGACGGAGGTGCCACCGGAATATTTGGACGGCATTGAAACGTTCAACATGCATCCAAACCATAATTCGCGCGTGGCCGTGGCGGCTAAATATGCGAAAAAGCATCACTTGATTCAGACAGTAGGAACTGATTATCATCACCCGGGACATGAGGGGGTGTCGGCGCTGTTGACCAAGACGGAGATGAAGACATCGCATGATATTGTAGATGTGCTAAGAAGCGGAGATTATATTTTTGATATAGGTGGCAGCATTTTGTTGCCGTAAATATTGTATTTGTATTTACTTAGAAGGGCAGAATGAACTGCCCTTCTTTTGCATATATTTGTAACAAAAACGTTTGGAGCAAAACGTGAAGCGAAAAATTGAATTATTTATGGTGCTATTTCTCCTGATGGGAGCAATCTGGTGATTATCATTGACCCGGGACATGGAGGGATTAAGTTGCGACAAAATAGATAAGAGAAAGGTGCCGGTATATCCTGAAAAAAGTATTGAAATGTGTAATAAAAAATGTTATTTTTAATTTGTAACATAAAATAAGTTACAAATTAAAAAGGTGATTATATGAAAGATTATATTGAAAAATGTTTAAGACGACCAATTATAATTGAAAAGAATGTTAAAATATTAAAGTTACTTCCTCTGAAGTTTAAAGGAATGTATGATTTGTTTACCGTGCAACAGGACGGGGTTGAGTGGATGATCGTGCGACCGAAAGATGAGGTACGCTTAAATACATTGCGTTATGATAGAAATCAGATAGAGAAAGTGTCTGGTTTAAACTGTGCATTGTATTTTACAAAACTAAACCAATACACGAAGGACACAATGCAAAATGAAGGGATTCCATTTATTATTGAGCAAAAGCAAATGTTTCTTCCGTTTTTGGGAATGCTTCTATCTGAAAAAAATGATAGAAGATTAGCACCGATTCATACAATTTCTTTTTTAACACAGAAACTTTTGTTATGTGCTCTCTATGAAAAATGGAATGGTATGAATGTGACAAAGATAGCGGACAGGCTTGGCGTATCTAAAATGTCTGTTAGTAGATGTTTGGATGAAATGGAATATCTTGACGTTGATATCCTTGATATATCAGGAAAAACACGAAAAGTATCAGTTGGTAACGAGACGCGAAGAGTATGGGAAATCATTAATCCGATAATGAGAAATCCCGTGATAACAAGATTTCAATTAGCAGAGGATATCTGTTTGAAAAAGAAAGCGGGAATATCTGCCTTGTGTGAATATTCTCTTTTGTCAGACAACCCTTATCCAACTTATGCGATTACAAAAAAAGAATTAAATGATGTGCAGATAAAATCATTCAGACAAGTTTTCGGGGTAGAAGAAATAGGATGCGAGGTTCTAGAACTGGGATATTTTCTTGATCTTCATGGAAAAGAAATACAGGACCCATTAAGTGTATTACTTAGTTTGTCAGAAGAAGATATGGAAGATGAAAGAGTGCAAATATGTATAGATGAAATGTTGGAGGACTATGTATGGTAAGAGGAATAGATGTTTTTAGAAAACATTTTAAAGGATTTGAAAATCAGTATGTATTAATAGGTGGTGCAGCCTGCGATATCTTGTTTGCAAAAAACAATAGTCAGTTTAGAGCAACAAGGGATCTGGATGTTGTGTTAATTGTAGAAGCATTAACACCGGAATTCGGTGAAAAGTTTTGGGAGTTTGTACAAGACGGGCAATATCGAAACAAGGTGACAAGTGGTGGAAAACCACAGTTCTACAGATTTGACAAACCAGAAAACGGTGAATATCCTAAGATGTTGGAACTGTTTGTACGGAACGATTGTTCATTGCAAAAGATGAATGGATTGACAAAAATTCATATTGATGATGAGGTGTCTAGTTTATCGGCAATCTTGCTTAACGATGAATATTATCAAGTTTTGCTTACGGGAAGGGCAGTGATTCAAGACTTATGTGTTTTGAGACCGGAATATTTGATTCTCTTCAAGGCAAAAGCGTATTTAGATTTAAGTGAAAGAAAAGTGAATGGAGAGAATGTAGATTCACGAGATATAAAGAAACATAAGAATGATATTCTTCGGATTTTGGCAGAGTTTATTTTAGAAGAAGTTGAAGATTTGCCGGAAATCGTAAAGCGAGACGTAGAAACGTTTACTAAAGGGCTTGAGGCTGACCCATTTGATGAAAACCTGTTAAAGTCGTTAGGATTAAGTAATGAAGAAATGGTGGACAGGTTTGTGGAGTTATATAAAATGAAGTAGTACATATTTTCAGTATGCGAAAGGTGGGTTTGTTATTCGGAATAGGAGTTTAAGGCGTGTGTTCCAAGACAGTAATCCAATGTAAATGATAACACTTGTAGAAGGGCAGAATGAACTGCCCTTTTTTTGCATATATTTGTAACAAAAACTCTTGGAGCGCGACGTGAAGAGAAAAATTGAATTATTTATGGTATTGTTCCTTCTGATGGGAGCGATTATTGCAAGTTACAAATTAAGCGAGTGGACGGCAGATGTGGTGAAGGATAAGGTAAATGAGATTGACAAAAGCAATCCGGTGATTGTAATTGATCCGGGACACGGTGGAGAGGACCCTGGAAAGGTCGGCATTAATGACATTTTAGAAAAGGATATCAATCTGCAGATTTCCATGAAGGTGAGAGACCTTTTGGAAGAAGTAGGCATAGAGGTTGTGATGACGCGTGAGGATGACAAGGTGCCGGACCGCAAGAAGGAGGACCTTGGTAATCGTGTGGAATTGATTAACAAGACAAGACCGACGATTGCGCTTTGTATTCATCAGAATAGTTATACAACGTCGGACATTTTTGGCGCACAGGTCTTTTACCACACGAAGACTGCAGAAGCGGAAGACATCGCAACGATGGTACAGGAATCCCTTCGAACAATTGATCCGGCAAACAGGCGTGAGATAAAAGAGAATGATACATACTACATGCTGAAGTTCTCAGAGGTGCCGACAATTATTGTGGAATGTGGCTTTTTAACGAATCCGACAGAGGCGCAAAAGCTCACTACGGAGGAGTATCAGGATGAGGTTGCTTTTGCAATTTGCGAAGGAATTGTAAAATGGCTAGATAATTAGAAAAATTCGTGTTATAATGAAATTTATGAAAACATTAATCGAGAAAATAGACAGACATCAGATGGATGAAGCAGTTTTGGCTAAGGCAGGCGAAATACTAAAGAACGGAGGTCTTGTAGCATTTCCGACAGAGACCGTGTATGGCTTGGGAGCCAACGCACTGGATGAGAATGCTGCAATGAAGACTTACGCTGCGAAAGGGCGCCCGTCTGACAATCCGTTGATTATTCATATCGCTGATGTCGAGGACTTACCGATTGTCGCAAGGAATATTTCTGATAAGGCAAAGCAGATTATTGAGCGATTTTGGCCGGGTCCTCTTACACTTATTTTTGAAAAACAGTATATTGTTCCGTTCGGAACTACAGGAGGTCTTTCTACGGTTGCAGTTCGCATGCCGACGGATGAGATTGCAAAAGCAGTCATTCGAGCAGGAGGAGGATACATTTCGGCACCAAGTGCGAATACATCAGGTAGACCTAGTCCGACCAGTGCACAGCATGTGGCAGATGATTTCGATGGAAAGATTGACATGATTATCGATGGTGGCAATGTAGATATTGGGCTAGAATCTACCATTTTAGACATGACGGTGGAACCGCCGATGATATTAAGACCGGGTGCAATTACCAGGGAAATGCTGGAAGAGGTAGTTGGCGAGGTGACAGTGGATGTGACTTTGCTTGTAGAGGACAGCGGAGAAGCACCGAAAGCGCCGGGCATGAAGTATCGTCATTACGCACCGAAGGCTGAACTCATAATTGTGGAAGGTGAGACGGACGATGTGATAAAAGCGATTCGTCAGATTGCTTATGAGCAGACGCGTCTGGGACTTAAGGTTGGAATTATTGCCACAAGTGAGACAGAATCCTTCTATTCCAATGGTATTGTAAAGAATATAGGAACAAGAAACAACGAAAATTCCATTGCCAAGAATCTTTATCGTGTTTTACGCGAATTTGACGAAGATGATGTGAGCTATATTTACAGCGAGTCTTTCGAGTCAGGAGGAATCGGAGATGCGATTATGAACCGTCTGAATAAGGCAGCAGGTCATCGAGTGATACAGGCGACGGACATTACCGATCTGCAGAAGTACAGAAGAGTGCTTTTTGTAAGTCAGAGTGATAACTGCAGAGGTCCAATGGCAGCAGAGATTCTTCGGAATGAAAGCCTGAATCAGGAATATGTCATTGGCTCGCGAGGAATGGTAGTTCTGTTTCCGGAGCCTGCGAATCAAAAAGCAGAGGCAATTATGCGAAGCCGACAGATGACACTTGCAGAACACGAGGCCACACAGTTATGCGAGGCGGATTTGGACGAGGATACGTTGGTTCTTACGTTTGAAGAAGCGCAGAAATGGAAGATTGTTTCTCACTATGAAAATGTAAAACATGTCTACACATTAGGCGAATATATTGATGATGAAAGAGTTGTGGAATCGTCGCATGGACAACCGCTTCAAGTATATGGTGAACGTTTCGAACTTTTAAGAGAGTTAATTCAAAAATTGGCAGAGAGATTAAATGAGGAGGCAAAAAACATATGATAGCAATAGGATGTGACCATGGCGGTTATGATTTGAAATTAGAGATTATAAAATATTTAGAGCAAAAAGGATTGGAATACAAGGATTTTGGATGTCATGGCGAATCTGTGGACTATCCAATCTATGCAAGAAAAGTAGGACAGGCTATTTTAGATGGCGAATGTGAGAAGGGAATCTTAATCTGTGGAACAGGCATCGGAATCTCCATCGCGGCAAATAAGATGAAAGGCATTCGTTGCGCACTTTGCTCAGATTGCTTTTCTGCTGAAGCGACAAGATTGCACAACGACACAAATGTGATTGCACTTGGAGGACGTGTGTTGGGAACAGAACTTGCGATTAAGATTGTTGACACATGGCTGAACACTCCGTTTTCAGGTGACGAGAGACATGCGCGCCGTATCAGCATGATTGAATAAAAAGATATATACGGAGGATAAGTTATGTCAAGTAAGAGAAAAGATTACATTTCTTGGGACGAGTATTTTATGGGAGTTGCAATTCTTTCGGGAATGCGCTCGAAAGATCCAAATTCACAAGTTGGATGCTGTATTGTAAGTCAGGACAACAAAATTTTGTCTATGGGTTACAATGGATTTCCAAAGGGATGTTCCGATGATGAGTTCCCATGGGACAGAGAGGGCGATCCTTTGGATACAAAATATGTCTATGTGGCACATAGCGAGCTCAATGCCATTTTAAATTACAGTGGCGGAAGCCTTGCGGGAGCGAAGCTTTATGTCTCATTGTTCCCATGTAATGAGTGCGCGAAAGCGATTATTCAGTGTGGAATCAAGGAAGTAATCTATGACAGTGATAAGTATGCAGATACACCTGCAACAAAGGCATCTAAGAGAATGATGGATGCGTCCGGCGTCAAATACAGACAGTATGAAAGAACCGGAAGAGAGATTAAGTTTACAATTTAGCATGCAAATGGGGACGCAAACGGCGTCCCTATTTTTGTGAGGATATTGTCCAAAGCTACAGCATTTTAGCTTGTTTTAGGAGAAAACGATATTTCTTCCATGCAGCATTGCTCTCAAAGATATAACAGTCAATCAAATCCGGGTCCATCGCATTTTGGAAATTATAGTGTGCATTTTCCATTTGCATCTTTACACGTTTGATTTCTTCTAACAGTTCTTCGTCAATGGTATCTTTTGGAGGTGTTTTATGAAATAAATGCATGGTTACCCTCCTTGATTTATTTTGTCTTTTATATAGTATAGACAGAAATTGGCTCGCATAGACTAAAAAAAAAGGAAAAATTTCATGAAGGACAAATATCAATTTTTGGTAAATTTTATAGTTCGTGCTATTTTGGGCATGGGCATTATTTTCTTTGCAAATCAGTTTTTTGTACATAAAGAAATTGCTGTAAAGGTGGGATTTAACGCAGTTTCTTTCTTGGTATCCGGGTGTCTTGGGCTGCCGGGAGTGGCAATGCTTTATGGAATCGTCGCAATGCCCATTTTGTAGAAATTAACCAAAGAAAGAACATTTTGAAAAAACTACTTTACATTTTGAAATTACGTGTTTATAATTCAACATACAAGTTAATTATTCTAGAATTTTAACTATCAAAAAGTCCATCTCGGACGAACAATCCAAAGAAAAAATTGAATAAAAAGCGAGGAGGATGCATTTGAGCGAGAGAAATCTTGTAATTTGCGACCGTGAAATTCGTTATGCAACCGGTTTGGGGGAGAATATATCTTCACGTAATGATTTGGCGGTCAAAGTGTATGTCTGCAGCAATCTGGAGAAGGTACTCGAACTTTGCGAGAACAAAAGAATTCATCTTTTTGTTGTGGAGGAAGGGTATAGTTACGAAGAGCGCAGCAGAGTGGAAACAGACCAGGTATTTGTACTTGGCAGAGGTAAGGTTGCTGATCTCGGCGAAGAGGAATGTTCTATTTGGAAATATCAGTGTGCAGATGAGATTATCCGGGAAATTTTTGAAGTATATGTGGATAAAACCAAGGAAAATATCATGCGAAATATTCGAAAACAGAGAGCAAGATTAGTGGCAGTTTATTCACCGATACATCGCATTGGGAAGACGACATTTGCGATTGCATTGGGTAGAGAGATAGCAGCCTACAAACGTGTACTGTATTTGAATCTGGAAGAATATGCAGGCATGGAAGAAGTAGCAGGACTGAATCTGGGTGATATTTTGTATTACATGAAACAGGGAAAAGGCAATCTTGGAATTCGTCTCCAGGCGGCAATTCGAAAGAATGGGGAACTCCACTATCTTGCGCCGATTCCGGTTTTGCAGGATATGAAAGAGGTCTCTGAGAAGGAGTGGGGAATGTTTATCAATGAGCTTGTGGAAAACAGTATGTATGACTTAATTATTCTCGACATGAGTGAAAGTGTACAGGGAATTCACCAAATCCTAGAGAGGTGTGACCGAATTTATATGCCGGTGTCAGAAGACCGAATATCACAGAGCAAATTAAAACAGTATGACGAAAATGTAAAACAGTTAAAGTTAGAAAAAATAGAGCGCAACACCTGTCGGTTTGTAATGCCGCAGGAGGTAGAAGAGTACGCGAAAGTACGTGCAAAGGAGGAAACGATATGATACAGGCAGAGGAATATCAGGCAAAGATACTGAGGGAATTAGATCTCTCAAAAGAGGTATCGGATGAAGAACTTATGGAACTGATTCACCGCATTTTAGGTGAGAGCGGACAGGAAGCGTATATTTCTTTAAAAGAGAAAGCAGGAATCGGAAAGGATCTTTTTAATGCCTTTCGAAAATTAGATATTTTACAGGAATTATTGGAGGATGATGAGATTACGGAGATTATGATTAACGGTACCGATAACATTTTTATCGAGAAGGAAGGGCAGTTGTTTCGGTTCGAAAAGCATTTTACAGACCGCAGTAAGCTGGAGGATGTGGTGCAGCAGATTGTGGCAGGTGCGAACCGCATTGTAAATGAGGCGTCGCCGATTGTAGATGCCAGATTAGAGGATGGTTCGAGAGTGAATGTCGTGCTCTATCCGGTGGCACTCAACGGACCGATTGTCACGATCCGAAAGTTTTCGAGAGAGGTCATGACCATGCAGGAATTGATTCGCAGAGAATCCATCAATAGAGAAATCGATGAGCTGATGAAAAAACTTGTGACAGCCCGCTATAACATCTTTGTCAGTGGCGGTACGGGTTCAGGGTAAAACGACATTTCTGAATGCTTTGTCAGACTACATACCAAAGGACGAGCGCATTGTTACGATTGAGGATAGTGCAGAACTTCGCATCGAAGGAGTGCCGAATCTGGTTCGACTGGAAGCAAGAAATGCCAATGTAGAAGGAAGCGGCGAGATTACTCTCCGAGATTTGCTAAAGGCGTCTCTTCGAATGCGGCCATCCCGTATTATTGTGGGAGAGGTCCGAGGGAGTGAGGCGATTGACATGTTGCAGAGTCTGAACACCGGACATTGTGGTGCGAGCAGCGGACATTCGAACAGTCCGAAAGACATGCTCAGCAGATTGGAAACCATGGTTCTCATGGGAATGGAGCTCCCGCTTTCCGCAATTCAGAGACAGATAGCATCGGCAATCGATGTGATTGTTCATCTGGGGAGACTTCGGGACAAGTCGAGGAAGGTACTTCAGATTGTGGAGGTGCTTGGGTATGAGAAGGATGAGATACAGTTGCAGACATTGTATCAGTTTGAGGAACGACAGGTAGTAGACGGTAAGATTCAGGGAGAATGGGTAAAAGTACATGAGATACAAAAGAAAGAAAAATTATTGGCAGCAGGATATTCGTAAGATGGAATATCTGAGAGCATTCTTGCAGGGAAGCGCCATCATTTTTGCAGTTTCCTATTTATTCTATGGCACATGGATATGCGCAATTCTATTTTCACCATACCTTATTCGGTATATAAGATCATGGGAAAAACAGACAATAAAAAAACGACAACGGATATTCCGACTGCAATTCAAAGAGGCAATACAGTCTCTATCAGCAGGTTTAAATGTAGGCTATTCCGTAGAAAACGCCTTGCGTGAGGCGTGTAAAGAACTAAAGGGGATGTATCGAAAGGATGAGATTATCTTGCGAGAACTTACATATATGATTCGACAATTACAGATGAATGTGACAACCGAGAGTGCATTGCAGGAATTTGCCACGCGAACAGAGGATGAAGATGTGCAGACTTTTGTGACAGTGTTTAATCTGGCAAAGCGAAGCGGAGGTGACACGTTAGAGATTATTCGAAATGCGGTGCGTCAGATGGGAGAAAAGATTGATGTTGAGAGAGAAGTTCAGACAGTAATCTCAGCAAAGGAGACAGAGTTTCGCATCATGACTGCCATTCCATTTGCAATGATTGTGTATCTGAGAATCAGTTTCCCGGGACTTTTGGGCGTGCTGTATGGGAATCTTGCAGGCGTCATCATCATGAGTGTTTGTCTCTTGATATATTTGATTTCCTATGAGATGGGCAAGAGAATTGTAGAAATCGAGGTGTAGAAGATGAAAAAGAAAATCATAATGATTTTGACTTTGTCGATGATTCTCTCCGTCACACTTTTCCTGATGGAAAATGTGTTCAAGGCTTCGGATAAGGTAGTAAAACGGAATGCATACGGAGAGGGGGAAAAAGTTACAGAGTATGAGGTCTCTGTGGATGGGGAAGAGGGAACCATTGAGATAGAAGTAGAAGAACAGGAGTATTCCGAAAAAGATGTGCAGAAGATGTTCCGTGAGGTTATGGAGCGGTTGGATGAGGTTATATTGGGAGAAAATGAAAGTTTTAATCGCGTAGAAAAG
Source organism: Tyzzerella sp. (assembly GCA_017416155.1). GTDB lineage: Bacteria > Bacillota > Clostridia > Lachnospirales > Lachnospiraceae > Faecalimonas. The sequence goes on along the minus strand of JAFQDE010000007.1, from coordinate 42,823 downwards.
AATCTGAATCTAGTGACTACCGTAGACAACTATCCAGTGCGGATTGAGTGGCAGTTAGACTCATATTCGGTCATGAATCTGTATGGTGAGATTCAGGAGGACAATGTTGTGCCGGGAGGGACATTGGTAGAACTTCGGGGAATCATTTCTTACAGGGATAAGGAAGCAATCTATGTGCAGAGTGCACGCGTGTATCCGTTGACACGAAGTGGAATGGACAAGCTTCTGTATGAACTTAAGAATGAAGCAAGGAGAATTGAAGAAAGTACTCGGCAGGAGGACAGTTTTGTTTTACCTGAAAAAATAGGAGGGAGAGATATTACATGGACGCAGAAAAAAGAGAATCGATGGCACTATGTACTGTTTTTGGGAATCGCCATCTGCGTATATCTGGTCTATCGCGAGCAAGAGAGAGCCAAACGGGAGACGCGAAAAAGAGCAGAGTCCTTGCTTCGTGATTATCCCGGAATGATTAGTAAATTCACAATGCTTCTTAGTACAGGAACAACTCTTCGGAGCGCGTGGGAAAAGATCGTGCAGAATTATGAGCAGGCAAAAGAGAGCATGGGGACACATCCGGTTTACGAGGAAATGTTGTCTACATTACATGAGATTCAGGGCGGTGTTTCCGAGGCAGAAGCCTACGAACATTTTGGTAAACGATGTGGAAGCTCAACTTATATGAAATTCGGCACTTTGCTCTCTCAAAACCTGCGAAAGGGCAGCAAAGGGATTTCGGACCTTTTGAGGATGGAGGCAATTCAATCCTTTGAAAATCGAAAAAACACAGCAAAAAGATTAGGAGAGGAAGCGGGAACAAAGTTGCTCATACCGATGCTCGGTATGTTGGCGGTTGTGTTTATCATGGTCATGGTTCCGGCCTTCTTATCCATGCAATTATAACAGGAGGAAAAAGATGAGAAATTGGTTAAAAGAAAAGCAGATGAAAGGTTCTGCGGTAGTGGAGGTTATATTAATTCTCGTGGTGCTGATAGCACTTGTAGCAATTTTCAAGACGCAATTGACAAGTTTGGTAGGTGAGATTTTTGAGAAGATCACAAGAGAGGGAACCGGTATTTAGAGGAGAAATCACGGCGTTTCTTGTAATGCTGTTCGTATTGATGCTCTCTCTTGTGGGCGCACTTTTAGAAAGTGTCTCTGTGCAAATGACAAAGAACAGAAAACGGGCGGATACAATTCTTGCATTGGAGAGTGCATTTGCAGAGTATGACAGGCAAATGCTTGAGGAATACGACCTGTTTGTAAGAAACGGATGCAATGAGACAATCTTAGAGGAGCGACTTACGTATTTCGGAGCAGGAAATATGAATCATTCCATTCAGAATCAGGAGAGATTGTCCGACAATAACGGCACTCCGTTTCGGGAACAGGCGATTCGCTATGCCAAGAATTGGCTTGGAGTGGATGCATCACTTCCGGACACCGAATATGAATTCTATTCCGAGACTTACTTAGAGGAGGAAGAGTTGGTTCACATGGATATACAGGAAATGCTTGCAAAAGGAAATGAGAAACTGCCGGAGGAGGGAAACCCCCTCTCCTCTGTGCAAAGATTGAAGAATAAAGGGCTCCTTACTCTTGTATGCGAGAATCCGGAAGAATTGTCTAATCACAGCATTACGGTAGAGAGTCTTCCTTCTCACAGAGAACTGAAAGCAGGTAATTGGCAAAAACACGCAGAGGCAGGTGCCACGGACAAATTATTTTTTGCGGCATATTTAACGGAACATTTCGGAAGCCTGTTAGAAAGCAAAGATAATTGTGCGCTACTTTACGAACAGGAATATTTGCTCAGCGGCTATCCCAGTGATAAAGAGAATCTGGAGAAGGTGTGCAGACAGATTTTGAGTATTCGTATGGTGGCCAATTATGGATATCTTTTAACGGACACAACGAGACAGGCAGAGGCGGAGGCGCTTGCACTAACGCTTTGCAGCCTTCTCACTGTTCCGGGAATTACAGAGGCCGTGAAGCATGCTCTTTTACTTGCGTGGGCATATGGAGAAAGTATTGTGGATGTCCGCGTGCTGCTCAAAGGGAAGAAGGTGCCGATGATAAAAACGACAGAAACATGGCAGCTGCAACTTGCGAATCTCGTAAAACTTGGAACAGCTGAGGAAGTAGTGAGTGAGAAAGATATTGCAGGAGGTCTTAGTTATCAGAATTATCTGAGTGGCCTACTTGCCATGGAGCGCAAAGAGGCTCTCAGTATGAGGAGTCTGGATTTGATAGAGAGTAATTTACAGATAAAAATAGATGAGTGTGTGACGAAAGTAGAGATACAGAGCAAGGCAATGCTTAGAAGAGGTGTAAAGGATACCTTTACAACCACATTTGAATACGAATAAAACAGAAAAGAGGTGAATGCAGATGTCCTTTCCTTATAATCTTACTCACAACAAAAATCCCCATAAACAAAATACATATTTACTAAGAAAGGAAAAAATAGACTCTCTTGAAACAATACAAATTACTCCCTTTTTCATTGATAAGAAGGAAAGGGCATCTGCATTCGCCTCTCAGGGAAGTCTCACGTTAGAGGCTGCAATTGTAGTACCGATCTTCTTCTTTGCAATGTTATGTCTTGCGTACTTGTTGGAGATGATGGCAATTCAGACAACCGTGCGAAATGGCTTGTACAACGCAGGAAAAGAGGCGGCAAAAGAGGCATATGCAGGGAAGCTTTTGACATCAGGCGAGCTAGAACAACAAATCATTCAAAATATAGGAAAAAATCGATTGGAGAAGAGCATTATTGCCGGTGGAGCAGGTGGCATTGATTGTAGGAAATCGAGGTATCACAGTGTCACAGGAGTGCTGGACCTTTCAGTACAATATCAGGTGGAGATTCCAATTTTGATGTTTCACATTACACCCGTCACTTGTGAAGAGACTCTTCGCGTCAAAGGGTGGAGCGGATATGTGGTGAACACGGGAAGTGGAACAAAAGAAGAACTTGTCTATGTGACAGACACTGGAATTGTTTATCACAAGGATGCAAATTGTACTTATCTGGATATGTCTGTCCAGTCCGTACAGAGGGATTCTGTCAGAGACCTTCGCAATCAGTCGGGAGGAAGATACTATGCTTGTGAAGCCTGCGGAAATGAGCTCACGGACAGCTCGTTTGTCTATATTACCTTGTACGGTACGCGTTATCACACTTCGCTGGAATGCAAGAAGATTAAGAGAAATATTTATACCATACCAATTGGAGAGGCGTATGGATTAGGAGGGTGTTCAAAATGTGTAAAATAGCAGACGGGATTATTTTATTACTGCTTGGCATGTGTAGTGTCAGCGACTTGAAGAAAAAGACGCTGCCGTTCCTTTTGTTGGTTGCTTTCAGTGTGACCGTTGCAATCTTTGTATTACTTGATGGAGCAGGAAATGTCAGGCTCCGCGTGGGAGGCGCAATCATCGGAATCTTGTTACTTATCGTAAGCAAATGTACAAAGGAATCCATAGGATATGGAGACAGTTGGATTATTCTATTGCTGGGAATTTATTTGGGATATTTGCGCATTCTCAGGGTCTTGTTTGCCGCCTCCTTGTTTGCAGGTATTGTATCCGTTTTCTTTTTATGGAAATGCGGTTGGAAGAAAACGGCGACTTTGCCGTTTGTACCATTCTTAAGTCTTTCATATTTGGGGGTGGTAATTCTATGAAAACCATAGAAGCGGCGGTTATTGTACCGATTGTTTTACTCATATTCGGAGTTTTGCTGCATATACTTTTTTATTGGCACGACAAAAATATTCTACTGAGTACGGCCCATGAAACGGCTGCACTTGGCAGTAGCGAAAGTGAGCCGGCGGAACTAGAACTAGAGTATTATTTTTTTGACCGTATGGAAGGGAAACTGCTACTCTTTGACCGAGTAGAATGTGTGGTGCACATAGAAGAGGACCAAGTGACAGTTCAATGGGACGGCAGCAAAGGAAAGATGGTGGCAGAGGGAGAGTACAGTATCAGCAGGACGTGTACAGAAGCTTACATACGGGAAATTCGAAAATTAGAAAAAATAGGAGAAGGGATAGTGAAAAAAGATTGAAAACATATTATAAGAATGATTTGAAACGGGCGTATATGATTTTAGAGGGGGAAATCGGTGATCGTGAGGATTATCAGATGATTATGCTTAAGGAAAATGAGATTCCGGGTATATTAAATATGGATGTACATTATGTAGATAATTTGAGTCAGTATTACTACGATATCAGCGGAAAAACATCATTTAAAACACTCCATGAAAAGATAAATCTTACGTTGGATGACATGCAAAGGCTCGTCAATGATTTGCTACATGCGATACAGATATTAAAAAAATATATGTTAGACGGCAAATGTATTCTGTTGGAACCGGAATATATCTTCTGTGAGAAGGAAAGGTATTATTTCTGCTATTATCCGTCATGTTCTTTCGATATCCGAAAAGAATTTCATAGACTGACAGAATTCTTTGTTCGAGAGGTCAATTATAAAGACGAAGAAGGGGTACATTTTGCATATACGCTACATAAAGCCACAATGGAAGAGAATTACAGCATTGAAGAGATTATGAAACAGTTTGTTTCCGAAGAGAAAGAAGAAATAGAGGAGATTCCGATTGTTCCGTATACAGAGCGCATAGAGAGTATGGCTCTGGAAGAGAGTATGATTGAAGAAAGAGACAGTATGTGGGACTCTGTCAGGAAATTTTTAGAAAGAAGTAAGAAAAGAAAATGGGGATATGGCTCAGAAGACTTGTAAACTTTGGAAAAATTATCTATAATAATTACAATACTTTGAGCCAATACATCATTGATGCAGCGGAAGCGTGATGGTAAAGGTTGTTCCGACGTTCACCGTAGATTCTACATGAATAGTTCCACCATGTGCCCGAATGATATTGTTGCAAATGGCAAGGCCTAATCCGGAGCCGTTCTTCTTATAAGTAACAAATGGCTCAAATATAGTCGGAAGTTGTTCCTTCGTGATGCCACACCCGGTATCTGCTATGCGGATACATATCGTTTGATGCTTGCAGGATGCTTCTAAGTAGATTGTTTTATCAGGATAAGCTGCATCAAATGCATTTTTTAACAGATTCAAAAATACTTCTTGTAATTTCGTTTTGTCTCCTGTAATCTGATTAATAGAAGGAGAGATTTTCGAAGTATACTCTACTTTCGAATTTGCAACAGAAGCTGCAAACGAAAGAGAGATATGTTCTAATAGAGCGCGAAACGAAAAAGTGCTTATATGTAGCTGTTCCGATTTGGAAAAATCCGAAAGTTCTGTAATGAGTTGATTCATATATTCAAGGTCTACAGATATATTAGACCAGTATTTAAAATCCTTTACTTCCGGATGTTGTAATTCAATGAGTTGTATCGTACTGGACACCGTTGTCAAAGGGTTACGCAATTCGTGCGAAAATTTATGAAGTAAATATTCCATAGTCTTACCGCCTTTCGCATCTAGTGTAGCACTCAGAAAGGTTTGATACAAATATATTTGCTCGACACAAGTCGACTCTACAATATAAAGAAAAGGCAGGAAAACAACATGAAAAACGAAAACTGTATTTTTTGCAAAATTGCAGCAGGAGAGATTCCATCGGCAACCATCTACGAAGATGACGATTTTCGAGTGATTTTGGACATCGAACCGGCATCAAAGGGACATGCATTGATTCTTCCAAAGGAGCATTATGCGAATCTGTATGAGCTTCCTGAAGAACTTGCATCGAAAGTACTGATTGTTGCTAAGAAAGTAATCACAAGCATGACAGAGATTGTCGGATGTGATGGTTACAATGTACTTCAGAATAACGGAGAGGTAGCAGGCCAGACTGTCTTCCATTTCCACATGCATCTGATTCCTCGTTATAAAGATGATGATGTTACAATCGGATGGAAACCGGGCAAGTTGACAGATGTATTGAAAGAACAAATATTGTCAAAGATGAAATAGGGAATCAGTTATGGATATACAACAGATAAAGTGGTATTTTGTTAAGGCTTTGTATCAATTGTATGAGAATGAAGTGTATAAAACGTGTCTTCATTATACAAAGGATGAACATATTTCGAAAGATTTGACGCAGAGGACCTTCTTTAGTATCTATGATCACTACGAGAGCATAAAACCGGGCAGAATCAAGCCATACCTACTTCGCACTGCGAAAAATATGACCATGAATTTCTTGAGAGACTTTAAACGCCTCGAAGAAGGTCAAATTGAGGACTTGAATGAGGAAGACCTCAAGGTTCTCAGTGTGGAAGATGTGTTTATCAGAGAAGAAGAAAAAGAACTCGCAAGAAAACTCGGCAGAGATATTCTGATACGTCTTTATGATAAGAATAGAAATTGGTATGAATTGGTTGTCATGGCATACTATTTTGGTATACCGCAAGAAGAGATTGCGGAACAATTGGGCGTCAATGTTGATGTGATATATAGTAAACTGTATCGCGCGAAACAATGGATACGCAAGAATTTTCAGAAGAAATATGATCAATATATAAAGGCCATAGAAAACTAGAAGAGAGTGTAGCACAAAAAAGTTTGCCTGCGCAAAGCACAAGCAAACTTAGGAAGAGTTATTTTGATGCTTCTTCAATCAGACCGAGGATTGTCTGAATCGAATTATGCCCGGCTGATTGTTTCATATTAGCAATGTAAGCATCTTTTTCTCTATATAATTTTTGAATTGCATCAAGAAGAACGGAAGGTTCAAGCGCCTCTTCTTCTAACACGATGCTATAGCCTTGGTGTTCAAAGGAACGAGCATTTAAAATCTGGTCTCCGCGACTTGCCTTTGCAGAAAGCGGAATCAGAAGATTTGGTTTGTGAAGTGCCAAAAGTTCGCAGATTGCGTTGGCACCCGCTCTTGAGATTACAATATCCGCAAGCGCGAACAAATCTTTTAATTCGTCTTTGATATATTCAAATTGAACATAACCATCAAGGTTTTGAAGAGATTCATCTAATTTGCCTTTGCCGCAGAGATGAATCACCTGAAAATTTTTCAAAAGTTCCGGGAGAACTTGGCGCACTGCATTGTTGACAACGACTGAGCCGAGACTTCCACCGATAATGAGAATGACCGGTTTTGAACAACTTAGACCGCAGAATTTCATAGCGGCTTCGCGATTACCGGATAATAATTCCTCGCGGATTGGGAGACCTGTAAGTACGGCTTTCTCCTTAGGCAAATGATTCAAAGTCTCCGGGAAATTGCAACAAACTTTTGTTGCAGACGGAATGGCCAATTTGTTTGCCAAGCCAGGCGTCATATCCGATTCGTGAATAATGGTAGGAATATGACACTGTTTTCCTGCAATTACAACCGGAACAGAGACAAAACCACCTTTTGAGAAGATTACATCAGGTTTTAATGTTTTAATTAGTTTTTTTGCTTCGCCAAAACCTTTGAGCACGCGGAATGGATCCGTGAAGTTCTGTAAGCTAAAATAGCGACGAAGCTTTCCAGAAGCAATTCCATGATAAGGAATCTGGAATTGTTCAATTAGATTTTTTTCGATACCGTTGTAAGAACCAATATAGTGGATATCATATCCGAGTTCTTTCAAGCCAGGTATTAATGCGATATTTGGTGTAACATGACCGGCTGTACCACCGCCGGTTAAGATAATACGTTTCATATCTTTCCTCCGATTTTTGGGATTCTAATTCATTATATTAAACAGTATTCCAAGAAAGGTCAAGGAAAAGCAAAATAAGAAAATAAAAAAGGAGAGACCAAACGATGAAAATGGATGATAATGAATTGAAACGCCTCTTACAAGAAGGAATGGAGTACGAAGCGGACCGTATTATGGCGGAAGTAGAAAGTGACCCAACACTGAAGGATGTGGTTGCGCCGGAAGAAATCTATATCAAGCTGAAACAGCAGATTCGCGAGCATCAGGAGCAAGAAGAGCGGGACCGGCAGAGCCAGGCGAAGGAAGATGAAGAATTAATTCGCCTGGGAAAGATTTATAAGAAAAAACGTAGCAGACGTAAATACTATGTACTTTTAGTGGCAGTATTATGTGCATTGGGAGTGGGAACCGTAAGTTTCGGTGACGGGAAGAAAGTATTTACGAAGATAACAAGAATGTTTGATGGTAGAAAGCAGACAGTAGTAAATACTGAAAAAGGTGATGAAAACAAGATTAAGGATAGAGATGTTTTGGATGAGGATGAGGCTTATGAGCAGATAAATGGGGAGTTTGGATTTTATCCTGTTAGAATGGTTTTCTTACCAGAAGGAGTAAAATTTATAGAAGCGACCATAAAAGAAGAATTACAACATATACACATGTATTATTCTGATCATAAAGAGAAAAACATATCCTATCATATAACAACTAATTATCGAGAAGGTTCTTCAATCGTAGATATAGAAGACAAGTTGATTAGGGAAATCAAAAGAGATATAGAAGGAACAAGCATCAGTATAAAAGAATATGCAGTAGAAGAGGATAATTCAACAAGATGGGTTGTAGATTTCATTTCTAAGGATGCACAGTATACAATTATATTCTCGGGAATTGAGGAAAAGGAAGTTGAGCAGACTGTAGAAAGAATAAGTTTTTCATAAAACCTCGCGAGATATGTTTTGCTCTTGTGTCTATATGCTAAATAGATGCAAGGGAGAGAGTCAAGTGAAAAAGAGGATAATTGCATTGCTTTTCACACTTGTGTTTGCAATAACTGGAGTCATTGCAGGAGAAGCAAAAGTATATGCCGAGGAATCAATACAATCAGCACAGGACGTGGAACTGTCAGAGATATGGTCAGAAGATGCATTAGTAGGATATGCAGTTCTCCAGACAAAAGGAGTTTATCTGCTAGATGGTGTTTCCATCATTAATGATGCTGGTGGTGGCAAAATAGGTTGTGGCGGTATGACTACTGCTGCAAAAAAGTGTAAAGTTTCAGTTACGGCAATCGTGGAGAGAAAGGTAAACGGAACCTGGTCATATGTAACTTCGTGGACGGTAACTACTGCAAGTGGATATACTGCGACTGCAAGCAAGACACTGAGTGTTGGTAGTGGGTATTATTATCGTGTACGTTGTTTGCACTATGCAGGGACAGATGGAAGTAGTTCATGCACAGACAGTATGTGGATGTAATCCCAAGGTGATTTCACCAAGGGAAGTTGCCGCAACCACTGTGACATGTTAATAAGACAATTTATATATTGAAAAATTAAATGATATATAAAATGACCTTACATTGAGACCTCAACTTGCGGAAGTATAACCCAACTATACAGTGGTTGCGGTAACTTTCCTTGATGGAATCATATCAGAGTTGTTCCGAAGGAGCAACTCTTCTTTTTTTTATCCACATCGCGCGGATAACTTCCCCGCTTTGTTGAAAAGTCGCAAAACTATTGCAGGTAGTTTGCATTTCTGCTAACATGGAGGTACATCAAAATCAGGACTCGTTCATTCAAACAGTAGATGTCCGTGGCGTTTCTAAGACGCATCTGAATTTCAAGGCGCTTCAGCCGAAAATTTCATTTTGATGAAAATAGAATATTGGAGCGTGATGCCTATGATTGTAAAATCCATTGATTTTATACTGTTACAAAATGATGAAATATGATACAATGGAGGAAACAATATGGAACAAACAACTGAATATCAAGAAGTAAAAGGGAACCGCAATATAAAATCAACTCTTTTTCCCAATATATTTTCAGACAAAAAAGAATTGATAGAACTCTTTAATGCAGTGAATGGGACAAATTATCAGGAGACTGATGAATTTGAAATTAACACCATCGAAGGAATACTCTATATGACAACTAAGAATGATGTTTCTTTTCTGATGGAGGGAACCATGAATCTGTACGAGCATCAAAGTACATACAATCCAAACATGCCTCTTCGCGGGCTGTTGTATTTTGGACAACTTTATCACAAGTATATTAAGACACGTGGATTGAATATTTACAGTTCGAAATTACAGAAAATACCCGTTCCGCATTATGTGATTTTTTATAACGGAACGCAGGAGGAACCGGATGAGAAGATTCTGCTGCTGTCTGATGCATTTCAAAAAGAAGATGAAAAAAAATATGTGCATGGATGCCTTGAATGTGAAGTCAGAATGTTGAACATTAATTATGGGCACAACAAGGAGCTCATGGAAAAATGCAAGACGCTAGAAGAATATGCAATCTTTGTGGCACGACTTCGCGAGTATGCGAGAGAGTATCCGAAAAGGCTTGATATAGCAATTACCAAGGCCATGGATGATTGTATTGCGGAAGGAATTTTAAAGGATTTCTTGATAAAACGTAAAAGTGAGGTGCTTGAAATGGTATTATACTCATTTGATAAAGAATTATATGAAAAGGATTTAAAACAGATTGCTTATGAAGAGGGCGAAAAATCTGGTATACAAACCGGCGAACAAAACAAATTAGTCAGTCAGGTTCAAAAGAAACTTGCCAAGGGCAATTCTGCTGAACAGATTGCAGAGGCATTAGAGGAAAATCTAGAAACGATTCAAGATATCATGAAAAAGTTACAATCATTATAGTGTGAAGGATGTAAAAAAGGAGTTGTACATAGTGCATGATGTACAACTCCTTTTGGGATAACAAATTATTCCGCAAGCGCTTTTTTCAATGCACAAGCCAACTGGTCCGGACAGGAAGTTGGACGAGGTCCACATTGGATACCTTCAATCCTGGAGATTGCCTCGTTGACATCCATACCTTCAATGAGGCGTGCGACACCTTGTGTGTTTCCTGAGCAGCCACCAACAAATTGTACGTTATGTACTTTATTGTCATCGATTTCAAATAAGATTGCATCTGAGCAAGTACCTTTTGTTTTATATTTGAATTTCATAAGAATACCTCCTTGAGTTTCACTAACTAATTCACTTCATTATAGCAGACCTTCTCTAAAAAAACTAGTATCTATTTGCCAGACACCATGCCCCAACATTTGTTGCAGAAGTTCCCCATTGATGTTATATTATATCTATCAAGAAAGAAGCGAGGGACTTATATGACTATCGGTATTATCGGCGCAATGGAAGAAGAAGTTGCTATTTTAAAAGAAGCTATGGATGTGGAGAAGATTGTAGAGCATGCATCCATGCAATTTTACAAAGGAGTTCTCTGTGGGGAAAAAGTAGTTGTTGTCAGAAGTGGAATCGGCAAAGTGAATGCTGCCGTGTGTGCACAAGCTTTAGTGGATAAATTTAACATTGATATATTGATTAACACGGGAATTGCAGGTTCGCTGGATGCTGCAATTGATATTGGAGATATGGTAATCTCTACTGATTTGGTAGAGCATGATATGGATGCCAGCATTTTTGGAGACCCGGTCGGACAGATCCCAAGAATGGACACATTCTCGTTTCCGGCAGACCCGGAACTTGTGAAAAAAGCTGTTCAGGCAAATACAGAGGCGAATCCGGACATTAAGACGTTCACCGGAAGAATCGTCAGCGGAGACCAGTTTGTGTCTTCTTCAGAGGTGAAGGAAAGACTTGTCAGTCTGTTTGATGCAAAATGTACGGAGATGGAGGGCGCCGCAATTGCACATGTTGCATACCTTAATAAGATTCCATGCGTCATTATCCGAGCAATTTCGGACAAAGCCGACAACAGTGCCACGATGGATTATCCGACTTTTGAAAAGCAGGCAATCAAGCATTCTGTAAAGCTTGTTCGCAACTTGTTGTTGCTTATCTAGTTAGGGAACCCGACAAAAACAGTCAGTCATACAAGAGATGATGTAGAAATTTGTAGTACGATTATAGGAGCCACTTTACTTTTTTTACTGTATAATTCCGGTAGAAATAAAAAGAAGGGGGCTCTTTTATTATGCTAGAGACGATTGTAAAACAGGAGATTATTTTTTATGTAATGGGAATTCTGATGGTGATTGGCATCATCGCGAAGTTGGTTTCTCATTTTACAGTAAGAAGAATGGTCAAGGCGGCCGGAGAGATACATAAAAGTAACCACAAGTTAATGAAACTAGTGAAAGCAAAATTCGAGCATGCGAGTATGATTAGCGACAAGGTGCAGAACGTTGAGGCTTTTGTGGACAAGTATATCTATGAGTATAAGGTGCTTGGAATGCGTTTGGAAGGTTGGCGTACATTTCCGAAAAAAGTGCTGTGGCTCATTGCCATTCTGGGAGTGTTTGCAAGTTTTGAGAGTTATCGCATGGGCGTAGGGAACAATCTATTTATGAAATATGTGCAGTGGACAGGCATTTATGTTTTGTTCCTTTTGCTTCTTGGATTTGTAGCAGAAGAGAAATCACGTCTCAGTGCCGCAAAGAATTATATGGTGGAATATCTGGAAAATGTGTGTATTCATCGATATGCGAAAGCTAACAATATGGCAGTAGTGGAAGAAAAAGAAGAAACTAAGGAGGAAAAAGCACAGGAAGAAAATATATTGGAAGAGGTAAAAGTTGAAATCATCGAAGCAGAGAGGGAAGAAGAGAAGAAAAACGAGCAGGAAATGAGAATCCGTGCTATTTTAGAAGAGTTTTTGGCTTGATAAAAGAAGTTATATTTGATAAAATGATAGGAAATATATAGAACACAAAAGAAAGAGGTAAGGGAAAATTGCTAGGGAATCAAGTGTTGCAGAAAATGATTACAGATATTAGTCGAATCATAAAGGAGGACTGCTCTGTGTGGAGCGTGGAAGGGAAATGTCTTGCAACGACTTCGGAAGAAAAGGGTAATATAGCAGATGAAGTTTCCATCCTTTTGAGCGAAGCTGAGGATAAAAGTGTTCGTTTGAGTGATAACGGGGCTTGTTTCGTGGTTCGATATAAGGACGATGTTATGTATATATTTGCTATACATCATATGATTGACAATATTGATGTCATGGGAGAATTGTGTGTGAACCAATTTGAAAACATGATGAACTTAAGTGAAAAGAGAGTAGACCGCAATCACTTCTTCCAACAACTGATTTTGGACAACATGTTGTTGGTGGATGTACATAGCCAAGCGAAGAAAATGAGTCTGCCGGTTAACGTTCCGAGAATTGTTTTTGTAGTAGAACAAAAGAAAAAGGGAGATACTCTGCTACTTGATACCATGAAGGGTATTTTTGATAATGGAACGAAGGATGTGGTAACATCTGTAGATGAGTCTCACATTATTTTCATTAAGACGTTGGCAAAGACAGACACTTACGAGGATGTGAATCGTATTGCGAAAATGCTTGTCGACACTTTGAGCATGGAAGCATTGGTACACGTTCGTGTGGCTTATGGAACGATTATCGATGAATTGAAGGATGTATCAAAATGTTACAAAGAAGCGAGTATGGCACTGGATGTAGGTAGAATTTTCTATGCTCATAAAGATGTACTTGCATACAATGAACTGGGAATCGGCCGTTTGATTTATCAGTTACCATACTCTTTGTGCGAAATGTTTTTACAGGAAGTATTCCGTGGAGATGCATTAGACCAGTTTGATAAGGAAACATTGGCAACAGTAAATGCTTTCTTTGAGAATGATTTAAATATTTCTGAGACGGCACGTAAGATGTATTTGCACCGAAACACCCTGGGATATCGTTTGGATAAAATACAAAAGACAACAGGGCTGGATGTGAAGAAATTTGACGATGCACTTACATTTAAAATAGCGATTATGGTATCAGATCATATGAAGTTCATAAAGTCACGCGAATAATTGATGACAGGATGAGGAGGAACTAGAATGATAAAATTATATAACAAGGGAGCATTCCTTTTAAATGGAACAGAACTTGTTGAGGATACGCAGGATGCAAAAGCCGTTGTTGTAGCAAAGACAGGTCAAGAAGTGACAAAGGAAGAGGCGGCAAAACAGACAATTGCATACAATATTTTGAAAGACCATAATACATCTTCGGACATGAATCGTTTGAAGATTAAGTTTGACAAATTAACTTCCCACGATATTACTTTCGTGGGAATTATTCAGACTGCGAGAGCGTCAGGACTTGAGAAGTTCCCGATTCCTTATGTGCTTACAAACTGTCATAACAGTTTGTGTGCGGTTGGAGGAACTATCAACGAAGATGACCATATGTTTGGACTTACATGTGCTAAGAAGTATGGTGGTGTGTATGTGCCACCTCACCAGGCAGTTATCCATCAGTTTGCGAGAGAGATGCTTGCAGGCGGAGGAAAGATGATTCTCGGTTCGGACAGTCATACCCGCTATGGTGCGCTTGGTACTATGGCGATGGGTGAAGGTGGACCGGAGCTTGTAAAACAGTTGTTGAATAAGACATATGACATTAAGATGCCGGGTGTGGTAGCCATCTATCTCGACGGCGAGCCATCTGTCGGCGTGGGACCGCAAGACGTTGCGCTTGCAATTATCGGTGCAACATTTGGCAATGGCTACGTGAACAATAAAGTCATGGAGTTTGTTGGGCCGGGTGTTGAGAAATTGAGTGCTGACTTCCGTATCGGTATCGATGTCATGACAACAGAAACAACTTGTCTTTCATCTATTTGGAAGACGGATGATACGATTAAAGAATTCTATGAGACACACGGAAGAAGTGAAGATTACAAGGAGCTTGCTCCGGGTGCAGTTGCATATTATGACGGCGTGGTTTATGTGGACCTTAGCAAAATCAAACCGATGATTGCAATGCCGTTCCATCCGAGCAACACTTATACAATTGATGAAGTCAATGCGAACCTCAAAGATATCTTGCATGATGTTGAAAAACGCGCACTTGTAAGTCTGGACGGTGCAGTGGAATACTCATTGCAGGATAAGATTCGAGACGGCAAACTGTATGTAGAGCAGGGAATCATCGCGGGCTGTGCCGGTGGCGGATTTGAAAATATCTGTGCTGCGGCAGAGATTATCCGCGGAAAGAATATCGGTTCAGATGCATTTACATTCAGCGTATATCCGGCAAGTACACCGGTTTACATGGAACTTGTTCGAAATGGTGCGGTAGCTGACCTTATGGCAGCCGGCACGATTGTGAAGACCGCATTCTGCGGACCATGTTTCGGCGCAGGGGACACACCTGCAAACAATGCATTCAGCATTCGCCACTCAACAAGAAACTTCCCGAACCGCGAAGGCTCTAAGTTGCAGAGCGGGCAGATATCTTCTGTTGCGCTTATGGATGCGCGCTCAATTGCGGCAACTGCAGCAAATAAGGGTTACCTGACTTCGGCTGCAGATGTGATGGATATAGAATATAAAGCACCGAAGTATCATTTTGATGCAAGTATTTACGCAAACCGTGTCTTTGACAGCAAAGGCGTAGCGGACCCAAGTGTGGAGATTCAGTTTGGTCCAAATATCAAGGACTGGCCGGCAATGTCAGCATTACCGGAGAATTTAGTTCTTAAGGTAGTATCTGAGATTCATGACCCGGTTACAACGACAGATGAACTGATTCCTTCCGGAGAAACATCATCTTATCGTTCCAATCCACTTGGACTTGCAGAGTTTGCATTATCTCGTAAGGATCCTGCTTATGTGGGACGTGCGAAAGAAGTTCAAAAGGCACAGAAAGCAATAGAGGCAGGCACATGTCCGATTGATGCACTGGAAGAATTAAAACCGGTTATGGCAACAATCCGCGAAACATATCCGGAAGTCGGAAAAGGCAATCTCGGTGTCGGAAGCACGATATTTGCGGTGAAACCGGGTGATGGTTCTGCTCGTGAGCAGGCAGCCTCTTGTCAGAAGGTGCTCGGAGGATGGGCAAACATCGCGAATGAGTATGCGACAAAGCGATATCGTTCGAATCTCATTAATTGGGGCATGCTTCCATTTATTACAGGGGAAGACCATGAGAAATTGAGCTTCAAGAACGGAGATTATATATTTGTTCCGCATGTGCGAAAAGCAGTGGAAGAAAAATATGATGTCGTGAAGGCTTATGTTGTTGGAGATGGACTCAAGGAAATTGAGTTGAAACTCGGTGATTTGACGGATAATGAGAGAGAGATTATCTTGAAAGGATGTCTCATCAACTATTATAGAGGATAAAAGTAATAAAAAAGGTAGTGCTGTGTGGCACTACCTTTTACTATATTTTGAATATTTTATTTTTGTGCTTTTCCAGACCAGAGTACAGAATCATTCCAAGTATTCCACAGGAAATCACTTCTCCGATTCCTACCGTAAGCATCATAAAGGCAATTGGAAGATTGAATCCATAAGCATATCGCAATACAAGTGGCACAATGATAGTGTTTGAAATAATTGGTGGCAGTGGTGCGAGATATTTGCTTTGTTTGCGCAACAAATATGTGAAGCAGGCACCGATTAGTGTTGCCAGACTTCCGAAGATAATATCAGGAAGAATACTGCCTCCAAAGATATTTCCGATGATGCAACCGATGAATAGTCCCGGAATAGCTGCCGGTGTAAATGCCGGAAGGACTGTTAGAGCCTCTGCGATGCGCACCTGTATCTCTCCAAAAGAGATTGCCTGAAATACCACAGTTAATACGACATAAATAGCAGCAATCATAGCAGCATGAGTTAAAAATAACACTTTTTTGTTTTTCATATTTTGTTGTCTCCTTAGTTTTGTTTTACGTCAGGATGGTTTCGAACTGACGTAAGGGAGTATAGCATAAAGAAGTTAAAAAATCAAATGTAAAATTCCTTCGATTCATAATTGCGATTATGCAAAAAATGGGTTATACTATATAGATAATGAAAATAATTCCCTAAAATTGGGAAATGTAAGATAAAGGAGCTAAGAGAGATGGATTTAATTACAATCAAAGAATTGTACAAAAACCGTGAACAGTATTTTGACAAAGAGATTACAATTGGTGGTTGGGTAAGAAGTAACCGTGATTCCAAGACATTCGGATTCATCGTGGTAAATGATGGTTCTTACTTTGAAACATTACAGATTGTTTACAGCGACACGATGGATAACTTTGCTGAGATTACAAAATTAAATGTAGGCGCAGCGATTATCGTGAAAGGAACCTTGGTTGCGACACCACAGGCAAAACAGCCATTTGAGATTCAGGCGACAGAAGTGATGGTAGAGGGTGCTTCTACTCCGGACTATCCGCTTCAGAAGAAACGCCACAGTATTGAATACTTAAGAACTATCGCACACTTGCGTCCTAGAACCAATACATTCCAGGCGGTGTTCCGTGTACGTTCATTGGCTGCATACGCAATTCATAAATTCTTCCAGGACAGAGGATTTGTTTATGTTAACACACCACTTATTACAGGAAGTGACTGTGAGGGCGCAGGTGAAATGTTCCGTGTTACCACTTTAGACATGGAAAACCTTCCAAAGAATCCGGACGGAACAGTAGACTATACACAAGACTTCTTTAATAAAGAGACAAGCCTTACAGTAAGCGGTCAGCTCAATGGTGAAACTTATGCACAGGCATTTAGAAGCATTTATACATTCGGTCCTACATTCCGTGCAGAGAACTCTAACACAACACGCCATGCAGCAGAGTTCTGGATGATTGAGCCTGAGATTGCATTTGCAGACCTCGAAGATAACATGAATCTTGCAGAGTCTATGCTCAAATATATCATCAACTATGTAATGGAAAACGCACCGGAAGAGATGAATTTCTTCAACTCATTTGTTGACAAGGGATTGTTGGAACGTCTTAACAATGTTGCAAATTCTGATTTTGCACGTGTAACATATACAGAGGCAATTGAAATCTTAGAGAAGAATAATGACAACTTTGATTATAAGGTTTCCTGGGGATGTGACCTTCAGACAGAGCATGAGCGATATCTGACAGAGCAGGTATTCAAACGTCCTGTATTTGTTACAAATTATCCAAAGGATATCAAAGCGTTCTACATGAAGATGAACGATGACAATAAGACAGTGGCAGCAGTAGACTGTCTGGTACCGGGAATCGGCGAGATTATCGGTGGTAGCCAGAGAGAGGACGACTACGATAAATTGCTTGCTCGTATGAATGAGATGGGACTGAATCCGGATGATTACGGATTCTATCTTGACCTCAGAAAATACGGTTCAACGAGACATGCAGGTTTCGGACTTGGATTTGAGCGTTGCGTAATGTACTTGACAGGTATGTCTAACATTCGTGATGTAATCCCATTCCCAAGAACAGTTAACAACTGCGAATTATAGGATGAATGAGGCGTGGGGAATTCTATTTCTCACGCCTCTTGTAATAAATAGGTATACAAAGAAGGAGGCAGCAGATGGAATATATCATTATTGCGTTACTAATCATTGCAATTATAATAGAAGTTGTAATTCTTGCAAAAGCAAATGCAAAAAAAGATGATAAAAGCGAGGTTCTATTAAATAATTTAAAAGATATGAAGAAGGACCAAGATACGCTCAAAATAGATGTCATCAAAGAAATTTCTGAAGGGCAGTTTAAGAATCAAGAAACGATTCGCAGGAGCCTGATGGAGATGCAGGAATCTACGGAGAAGAGACTTCTTGCAAACAGCACAACCGTAAACAAATCCATTGCCGAAGGACTTAGCACGATTCAGGAGGCGACAGACCGCAAACTTACAGAGATTCAGAAAAATGTAGATGCGAAGTTGGATAAGAATCTGAACGAGCGTTTAGATGAGAGTTTCAAGCAGGTGGGAGAGCGGCTAGAGTCGTTATATAAGAGTTTAGGAGAATTAAAGAGCTTGGAGAGTGGGGTTGTAAACCTTAACAAGACGCTTTCTAATGTGAAGGCGAGAGGTGTATATGGGGAGATGGCATTAGAGAATATTCTTGCCAATATTCTCGATAACAGTCAGTATGATACGAACGTGGCAACAAAACCACGGAGCACGGAGAGAGTAGAATTTGCGGTTAAGATTCCGGATAAGGATAACAAAGGATTTATCTATCTTCCAATTGACTCTAAGTTCCCGGCTGATACTTATGCGAATGTGTTGGAGGCAGCGGAGAATGCAGACGCGGTTGCTCTTAAAACTGCGATTGGCGAGCTGAAGATACGAATTAGAAAAGAAGCTATGACAATCAGAGATAAGTACATAGCGCCACCGAACACGACAGATTTTGCGATTATGTTTCTACCGACAGAAGGGTTATATTCAGAGGTGCTTCGCATTGACGGTCTTGTGGAAGAGTGTCAGGAAAAATGCAAGATAGTGATTGCAGGACCTACTACACTTACGGCACTACTTAATAGTTTGTCTGTGGGATTCAAGTATCTGACCGTAAACAAAAAATCAGAAGAGATTATGAAGCTTCTTGGAAACTTTAAGGGTCAGTTTGAGAAATTCAATGACTTGATTACTAGAACTCAGAATAGAATATCTGATGCGCAAAAGGCAGCAGACCAGTTACGTGATAGAAGTTCTATGATTCAGAAGAAGCTTGATAAAGTAGAATTGGTTTCTTATGAAGATGGAGGAGATATCATAGAACTCCCAGAAGATATCGATGCTTAATGGGTGACATAAAAAAAGACTTCCGATTATCATTTTGATGAATCGGAAGTCTTGTCTTTTTCATTAATTTTTTTCGCCGTTGTTATATTTCTTGACGATATTCTGAATTCTTGCACTTGGGTCAAGAATTTCGCTGATAGAACCATCGTGGTTCAAAGTATCAATAATAAGTGCAATATATTTGCTGAGGTCACAGTTGATATACCATTCTCTTCCAAGGAGTTCCGGTGTCTGGTAAATCAAGTTGGTTGTCAATACACCATGAAGAATTCCTTCTTCGTAAGCCTTGTCAAACTTCTCAAGACCATTTGTAAATAGACCAAACGTAGAAGCACAGAAAATGCGGTTTGTTTTTCTATCCTTCAATTGTTTTGCTACATCAAGCATACTGTCTCCGGAGGAAATCATATCGTCTATAATAATTACATCTTTCCCTTCTACAGAAGAACCTAAAAATTCATGAGCAACGATTGGATTACGTCCATCCACAATTCTTGAGTAGTCACGTCTTTTATAGAACATACCCATATCTATACCCAGTACGTTTGCCATATATACGGCACGTTCTGTTGCACCTTCATCCGGACTGATAGCCATCAGGTGGTCACTGTCAATCTTCAGGTCAGGATGTTTGCGAAGCAACGCTTTAATGAATTGGTATGTTGGACGAACTGTTTCAAATCCATGTAATGGAATAGCATTCTGCACGCGAGGATCATGTGCATCAAAGGTTATAATATTATCTACGCCCATGTTAACCAATTCCTGCAATGCAAGAGCACAGTCCAGGGATTCTCTGGAACTTCTTTTGTGTTGTCTACTCTCATACAAGAATGGCATAATAACGTTAATGCGACGTGCTTTTCCGCCGATTGCTGCAATCACTCTCTTTAAGTTTTGGAAGTGATCATCCGGGGACATGCGATTTACATGCCCTGAGAGGGAATAAGTGATGCTGTAGTTACATACATCTACCATAATGTAGATATCTTTTCCTCTCACAGATTCATTGATAATTCCTTTTGCCTCGCCTGAGCCGAAACGTGGTACTTTGGCATCAACAATATAAGAGTCTTTTACATAGTCTTCCAAAATAAGCCCCTGAGGAGAAGCATTTTCTGCTGCTTCGTTTCTCCATTTCACAAGATAGTCATCCACTTTTTTCCCAAGTTCTTGGCATCCATTTACCGGGATAAAACCAAGAGGTCCTACAGGAATGTTTTCAAATGTGCGTTCTGAGCGGTGTAACATTACATTTCCTCCATATTCATTAGTTTCTTCTTAATGCGAATATCATCGCCGGTTATCTTAAGCATTGTATAGTTGCTTGTGATACGAGAGAAGATTCTCTCGGAATATATATCAACCAGAGCATCTAACGAAAGGTTCGTTGAAATAATGGTCGATTTTCTGTTTAAAAGACGTTCATTTAAACATAAGAACAATTGTGATACCGTGAGAGAATTAACTAATTCTGTTCCCAAATCATCGATAATTAACAAGTCACAATTCAAAAGATGTTTGTTAATTTTGGCAGCCTGTTCATCTTTATCAAACCTTCCCTTAGCAAGTGTATCAAAGAGTTGGAAAGATGACAAGTATATTACTGAATTTGAACGGTCAATTAATTCTTTTGCAATGCAGTTGGAAAGAAATGTTTTGCCTACACCCGGATCTCCATAGAAGAAAAGATTGTAAAATTCTTTTCCAAAGGTATCTACGAATTTACGAGACTCTTCATAGGCATCTCGGATGGTGGCCAGTGAAGAATGACCGGTCTCCGGATCAATGTAATTCGGTGAATAATACGAAAAAGAAAATGTATCAAAATTCTCTTTTTGTAATAAGTGTTTCAAGTTGGATTGTTCATAAAGCATGTCAATAATAAATTTCTGAAAACAATGACATTTTTCATTTGCAATGTATCCGGTGTCCTTACAATCTGCACAGTCATAGTGAGGTTCCAAATAGTCTTCAGGGAAACCACCGGCAATTAATAAAGCATTGGCTTCTTCAGACAAGTCTTTTATCTGAACTTTCAACTCAGCAAGTGCTGTCTCATCACCTTCTAATAATTTGCGGGCTTGTCCGACGCTAAGAGAGGAAATTGCTTCGTGAAGCTCCTTCAGTGCCGGTAACTTTTCATACGCATTCGTATAGCGTTTTTCTAATTCTTTGTGATTATGAAGTTGTTTCTGTTCGTAAGTACGCATAATTGCATCGTACTGTGAATTGGTTAAAATCACGTCATAACTCCTTTATCGGTTTATATTAAGAAGCTGTTGTTCTAAAGATTTCATGTCATAAGTGCGGCCTTCAAAGTTGCTGAATCTTGTTTTCGCAGGAACTTTTGCAGGCGTTTTCTTGCCATTCGCTTTTTGTTGTTGGAAAGTAAGATCCAACTGAGTAATATCTGTAAAAGAGGTTACTCCATTTGTACTCCAATTTTTCAAAATAGAATCGGTATATTTAAAATCCGGTTTATGAGTGTTGGCAATTGTTCGATTGCAGGCTTCCAAAATGACTTCCAGAGTGAAACCATATTGCTCCAACCACTTTTTCATATATTCTAATTCTACCGGTGCAGGACTTCTTCCTTTAATTCCAAATGCATTTAGAATAGAATAGTAGTTCTTGTTGTAAGATAACGTGTTAAGTTTGGCATCTTCAACGCTTGCAATTCCGGCATCTGCCCACGATAGTGCAACGGATTCTATGTAACGGAAGGTTCGGTGTCCATTTTCAACACAGTATTCAATCAGGTATTCAATCAAATCTGTAGAGAAGCCCAACGTGTCAAAGAAGTAGTTAATCTTCTTAATCTCTGATACTGTCAACGGTTTGCCAACATACTGTTCTGCAACAAAATATAACTGACGAAGATCTTCCTGGTCTTTGGAATCTTTTCGGACTGGCTTAGATGGAACGACTTTACGAGGAGCATCTTTGGAAACTTCGTCTTTAGGAGCAACCTTAGGAACAGGTTTCCCAATTGCAAGGCCGCAGATATTGCCTGCATCATCATAATCAATTTTCAAAAGACCTTGATCTGACCAGTGCGTAAAAGCACGCAATATATCTTTTTCTGTACATTCTAAACAGTCTGCCAATCCGCAGATGGATAGATTCCCGCTATTTGCATTCAAATGGCGCAGTAAGAGTAAGTAAACCTTCACATACTCGCCATTTGCCTTTGCCATATAGTGATCTATAAAATCGTTTTCCACAATTGTAGTGTTACCCTGAAAACGGTTCTTCAACGTCAGTGTTCTTGTCATGTTACTACCACCTTTTATCTAACTCAGTATTGGTAGTATAGCACTAGTAGAGACAAGGACAAAGACTTTTTTCGTGGATATCTCGACTTTTTTGTGGATAACAAAAATGTGGAAAGTGTGGATAACTTTTAGTTAAGTAGCGAATCCCCAATGTTTACAACGTCTCCGGCCCCCATAGTTATCAACACATCACCGTGGATACATTTTTTTAGAGCAAAATTTTTAATCTCATCAAAACTTGACAAGTAGTATGCATCGGCGCCTAAGCGTTTTAATTCTTCTGCCAAAGCCTCTGATGATATACCAAGTGTATCTGTCTCGCGAGCTGCATAGATGTCTGCAAGTATTATATGGTCGGCAAGAGAGAGTGCTTCGGCAAACTCATGGAAGAATGCTTTGGTTCTTGTGTAGGTGTGCGGTTGGAAAATGCACCACACCTCGCGGTGAGGATAATTTCTGACAGAAGTCAGAGTTGCACGAATCTCTGTCGGGTGATGTGCATAATCATCAATAATCGTAAAGCCATTTACCTTACCTTTGTATTGGAAACGACGGTCGGTTCCGGCAAAAGACAGGATACCTTCTTGAATGGTTTCCAAATCAATATTCATTTGATCTGCAACAGCGATGACAGAGAGTGCATTGGAAACATTATGATTTCCTGCAACAGAAAGTTTTATACGCCCTGCAAGCTCGCCAAATTTTATCAAATCAAACGAAGCATTTCCCCACTCATCAAACGTGATGTCAGAAGCAGAATAGTCTGCATCCTGAACTTCTGAGTATGTGATAACTTTGCAAGAAAGTCCGTCTGTAATCGCTTCCATTTTCTCAATGTTTTTATTAATCACTAATACTCCGTCTTGCGGAAGAAGAGCCGCAAAGCGATGGAATGATGAGCGGATGTCATCGATATCTTTGAAGAAATCCATATGGTCTTCTTCTACATTTAAAACGACACTGATTTTTGGAAAGAAATCCAAAAAGCTGTTGGTGTATTCACAAGCCTCAGTAACAAAGATATCAGAATTGCCAACGCGGATATTTCCTCCGATTGCTTTTAGAATGCCACCCACAGAGATAGTCGGGTCTTTCTCCGCTGCCAAAAGGACATGCGACATCATGGAAGTTGTTGTGGTCTTCCCGTGTGTGCCGGAGATTGCAATAGGTGTTTGGTAATTTTTCATAAGTTGGCCTAAAAGTTCAGCGCGTGTGAGCGTCGGTAGACCCTGTCGTCTTACTTCCAAAAGCTCCGGATTGTCTTCGTGAATGGCAGCTGTATATACAACAACGTCGATACCTTCAATTACATTTTCTGCTTTTTGGGGATAGAAAACTGTTGCCCCCAACGAGATCAAATGCTCTGTCAATTCCGAAGGCTTGAAGTCTGAACCGGATATTGTAAAGTTTTCTTTTAATAATATTTCTGCAAGCCCACTCATGCTGATACCGCCGATTCCGATGAAATGAACATGAATAGGTTTTTTAAAATCAATATGATACATAAATACACTTCCTAGTTTGAACATGTCATATATTTTTCTTTTCTTATATATTATATACAGATATGAAGAAAAAACCAAGATATTTATTTTGTAACAAGTTCATAAAAAGTTAATTTTTTTTTCTAAAATTTTGTAAAAAATGTTCACAAATAAAAAAGTTGTGTTATAATACTGTTATTAGGCATCTGTGAAAGGTGTTCGCAGATGATTTTACCCGCCACGCGGGGGGCAAAAAGAGAAAGTAAGCGTGGGAAAAAGAAAGTTTTAAGTTTTAGAAAGAGGTAAGTTATGCAAATCACAGATGTACGCGTACGCAAAGTAACAAAAGAAGGAAAATTGAAGGCAGTTGTATCAATCACTATGGATGACGAATTTGTAGTACATGATATTAAGGTTATCGAGGGTGAAAAAGGCCTTTTCATCGCAATGCCAAGCAAGAAGGCAGTGGATGGAGAATATCGCGATATCGCACATCCAATTAATTCGGGTACAAGAGAAAGAATTCAGTCATTGATTCTCAGCAAATATGAAGAAGCAATGCAAGAAGATTCTTTTGATGAAGCGGAATAATTATTTGATTTTTCGGGGGCAGGTGCAAAACCTGTCCTTTTGTGTTATCATGGAGAGAAATGAATCTTAGGAGAAACAGAATATGAATTTGCATATACTACATGAAGACGAACATATCATAGTCTGCTATAAACCTGCGGGTATTCCTACTCAGACAAAGAAGCTAGGTGAGCAGGATATGGTTAGTCTGTTAAAG
This sequence comes from Tyzzerella sp., assembly GCA_017416155.1. Lineage (GTDB taxonomy): Bacteria > Bacillota > Clostridia > Lachnospirales > Lachnospiraceae > Faecalimonas. The sequence goes on along the minus strand of JAFQDE010000007.1, from coordinate 17,810 downwards.
AATCACTTAAAAGGCGGCTACGTAGCAGTTATCCATCGCCTTGACCAACCGGTGGAAGGTTTGCTTGTATTTGCCAAAACTCCAGTTGCTGCAAAGGAACTTAACAAAGGCTTGCAGAGTGCAGGATTTGGAAAGCATTATAAAGCGGTTCTGTGGGGTGTACCGACTCAAAAGAAAGCTACGTTAGAAGATTATCTTGTGAAGGATGGCCGTACTAACACATCTCGTATATGCGAAGCATCTGAAGCGGATGCCAAGAAAGCTGTATTATCATATGAAGTCATTGCAACGGGAAAAGACGATGGCAAGGATATCTCGCTTGTGAAAGTAAAGCTTGATACCGGTCGCCATCATCAGATTCGTGTACAGATGGCGAATATGGGATGTCCGATTTGGGGAGATGCAAAATATAACACGGTAGTGCTGCAAGACAGAAGATTCAGACACATTGCGCTGTGTGCATATCGATTAGAATTCATTCATCCGAAGACAAAGAAACAGCTGGAGTTTGAGATAGAGCCGAAAGGAGAGGTTTTTTCGAACTTTTAAGAAACTCTGCTCTTGACAAACCCGTTAATTTCCAATAGAATTGGTTTAATTACTGAAATTTGGCTGTGAAGAGGACTAGTATATACAGGACGCGCCCCAGAGAGAGAATCGTTTGGTGAGAGATTCTTGCAAGAAGTGTATAGAACCTACCTTGGAGCCTCTGTGTGAAAATGCAGCGTGACACCAGCGTTAATGGTGATGAAAGTGAATCGTAGAAGTTCTATGATTAACAAGGGTGGTACCGCCGAGCATTTCGGTCCCTTATGTAGGGATGGAAGAGCCCGGCGTTTTTTGTTGGACGAAAATCCCTTAGCAAACATAAAAAAGGAGAGAAAGAAAAATGGCAAAGGACAAAAAATTAGTAAAAGCGATTACATCGCGCGACGAAGACTTCGCACAATGGTATACAGACGTTGTTCGTGAAGCAGAACTTATGGATTATTCAAGCGTAAAAGGTTGTATGAACTACTTACCAAATGGTTATGCGATTTGGGAAATGATTATGAACGACCTCGACAGACGTTTTAAAGAGACAGGAGTACAGAACGTATCATTACCACTTCTTATTCCGGAGAGTTTATTGCAGAAAGAAGCGGATCACATCGATGGATTTGCACCGGAAGTAGCATGGGTAACACATGGTGGAATGGAAAGACTTCAAGAAAGATTATGCGTTCGTCCTACATCAGAGACATTGTTCTGTGATTTGTGGGCAAGAACCGTAAAATCATACAGAGATCTTCCAAAAGTTTGGAACCAGTGGAACTCTGTTCTTCGTTGGGAAAAGACAACAAGACCTTTCCTTCGTTCCAGAGAGTTCTTGTGGCAGGAAGGACATACGATTCATGCAACATATGAAGAAGCTGAAGAAAGAACACTTCAGATGCTTAAGGTATACGAGGACTGCTATAGAGAAACATTAGCAATTCCATTTGTATCAGGAAGAAAAGCTGAACATGAGAAGTTCGCAGGTGCACAGGACACATATACTATTGAAGCATTGATGTATGATGGTAAAGCACTTCAGTCAGCAACCAGTCACTTCTTCGGAAGCGGATTCCCAGATGCTTTTGGTATTAAATATGTAGATAAGAACAATGAACTCCAGAGTGTATACGAGACATCATGGGGATGGTCAACAAGAAGTATCGGAGGACTTATCATGGTACACAGTGATGATGATGGTCTTGTTCTTCCACCACATGTTGCACCAACAGAATGTAGAATTATTCCAATTGCACAACATAAAGAAGGTGTGTTAGAGAGAGCAGATGCATTGCTTGATGAACTGAAAAAAGCAGGATACAGAGTCAATATCGATGATTCTGAGAAATCGCCGGGATGGAAATTCTCTGAGCAGGAGATTCTCGGTATCCCAACACGTATCGAAATCGGACCAAAAGATATCGAAAACAACCAAGTTGTTGTTGTTCGCCGTGATACTCGTGAAAAGATCGTTGTTTCTCTTGATGAAATTGCAACAAAGCTGCGTGATATCTTAGAGACAATTCAACAGGATATGTACAACAAGGCAAAAGATTTCTTGGATTCACACATTGATACGGCAGTAACAATGGAAGAAATGGTTGAGAAATTCAAAGCAAACCGTGGATTCGTAAAAGCATGCTGGTGTGGAGATCCGGAATGTGAAGGCGAAGTTAAATACGCTACAGGCGGTGCTGCAACACGTTGTCTCATCGAAGATGAGGAGATGATCTCGGATAAGTGTATTTTCTGTGGAAAACCTGCAAAACACATGGCTTATTGGGGCAAATCATACTAAGAAAAATACAAAAGACGTAGGAAACTGTTTTTCCTGCGTCTTTTTTGTGGTATACTACATATTAGTTTACATAAAGGAGGTGTCCCAAATGAAGATTATATTGCCGGAAAAAGTAAATAGAATTATTCACACGCTTCAGGAACATGGCTTTGAAGCTTATGCTGTAGGCGGTTGTGTGCGCGATTCCATTCTCGGAAGAGTACCGGATGATTGGGACATCACAACTTCCGCAACGCCACTCGAGACCAAGGAGTTGTTTGCAAGAACCTTTGACACCGGAATTGAGCATGGAACAATCACGGTGCTAATTGATAGAGATGCCTTTGAGGTAACAACTTATCGTTTGGATGGAAAATATGAAGACAGCAGACATCCGTCAGAGGTAACATTTACCAGGAGTCTTCGTGAAGATTTGCTGAGAAGAGATTTTACCATCAATGCGATGGCATACAATGACGCCAATGGCTTGATAGATATTTTTGGCGGAATGAATGATCTGAGAGAAAAGACGATACGTTGTGTGGGAGATGCGAGTGCTCGTTTTGGGGAAGATGCACTGCGTATCCTTCGAGCAGTCCGTTTTGCGGCGCAACTCGGATTCGAGATAGAAGAAGATACGAGAAATGGAATTATAGAACTTGCATCGACACTTGCCAATATTAGTGCGGAACGTATTCAGGTGGAATTGATTAAGATGCTTGTGTCGCCGAATCCGGCGATGTTAAAAACAGCATACGAGCTTGGGATTACCAAAGTGATTCTTCCGGAATTTGACGCAATGATGGCGACGAGGCAGGAGAATCCACATCATAAATACTCGGTTGGAGAACATACCTTGAAGGCACTTGAAGCGATACGTGCAGACAAAGTACTTCGACTTGCTATGCTGTTTCATGATATTGGGAAACCGATTATGAAAAAGATGGATGAGAAGGGCATTGCACATTTCAAAATGCATGATACGCAAGGCGCGGAGATGACAAAGCAGATATTAAAACGCCTTAAGTTTGATAACGATACAATGAACAAGGTTGTGAGACTGGTACAGTATCATGACTATCGTATGCCGGCAGAAGCAAAAAATGTTCGCAGAGCCATGAATCGGATTGGTGAAGACATTTTCCCACATTATTTAGAAGTTCGCATGGCCGATACGTTGGCACAGAGTGAATACATGCAGGAGGAGAAGATTCGGAATATTCGAGATGTGAGAATCTGCTATGAGAAGATTCTGGAGAGAAAAGAATGTGTGTCTTTAAAGACACTTGCCGTTACAGGGAGTGACTTGATTGCAAACGGCATGGAACCGGGAAAAGAGATTGGAGAGGTTTTAAATAAATTACTGGAATATGTCCTTGAACATCCGGAAGCAAATGAAAAAGAAACATTATTACAAATAAAAGACTGCATTTAAAATCATAAGCACCGACTAGACTGTATTATCATGCGTTGTAATACTTTTCCACAGCCTGTCATACATTAGATTGAAATGGTATTTTTAACGCAGGGGGAAGTATGAGGGACAACGAACTTACGATTTTAGAACAGTATGACATAGATGTGAAAAACACCAGAAAGGTGAGAGATGCGGTTCTATGTGAGAGTCGGCAGGGACTATTTCTGATTAAAGAGTTGTGCTTTTCAGAAAAAAGACTTCGAGTACTTGAACAGTTAGGCGAGCATTTGAGACGACGGGGCTATGATAATATAGATTGGATTCTGAAGACAAAAGAGGATGCACTTTTTTGTAGTTCTGAAGAAGGGACAAAATATTTTCTCAAAAGATGGTTCTTGGGAAAAGAATGTGACATTCACAAAGAAAAAGATGTTTTGGAGGCTACTGCTAATCTCACAAAGATTCATCTTGCGTTACGAGGATTTGAAGTTGACGAGAGCCCGGAACTTCATGTGACGGAGGCAGAGGATCTTAGAAATGAATATTTTAGGCATAATCGAGAAATGAAAAAGGTTAGGACATATATGCGTGACAAGGTAGACAAAGGTGATTTTGAATTGGCATTTCTAAAACATTTTGATGCAATGTATGCAACTGCCCGTTCTGCTTTAGAGTGTTTGGAAAAGTCCCACTATGAAGAACTTCTTACAAAATCCAAAAGAGATCGTGTTTTAGTCCATGGTGATTATAATTACCACAATGTTTTGATGACCTATGCAGGAATTGCAACTACTAATTTTGAACATGCTCAGCTTAATCTCCAAGTGACAGATTTATACTATTTTCTGAGGAAAGTAATGGAGAAAAACCATTGGGATACAAGTCTGGGAAATAAAATTTTGAACTGTTATCAGAAATATATTTCACTTGATAAAGGAGAATGGGAATATATAGCTATTTGCCTGGCATATCCGGAAAAATTTTGGAAGGTGGCCAACTCTTATTATCGTTCCAGAAAAGTTTGGATTCCGGCCAAGAATCTGGAAAAATTGGAATTGGTTATTAAGCAGACAGAGGAAAAGAAAGAATTTTTGGAAGCGATATTCGCTTTTCATCTGTAACAGAGTAGTGTATAATAATAGACAAAAGAAATAGGAGGTATTCCAGTATGAATTACATGGAGCAATTTGAGGAATGGTTATCAAACCCTTATTTTGACAATAAGACAAAGGAAGAGTTAAAAAATATTGCAGATGATGAAAATGAAATAAAAGAAAGATTTTATAAAGAGTTGGAATTTGGTACAGCAGGTCTTCGTGGAATTATCGGTGCGGGAACGAACCGAATGAATATCTACACGGTCAGAAAGGCGACACAAGGACTTGCAAATTACATAATTGACCGGGGATTTGCAGACAAAGGAGTCGCAATTGCCTATGATTCCAGACGTATGTCTCCGGAATTTGCAAATGAGACGGCGCTTTGTTTGGCGGCAAATGGTGTGAAAGCCTATGTGTTTGAATCACTTCGCCCAACACCGGAGCTTTCTTATGCAGTGCGTAAACTTGGCTGTATTGCAGGTGTGAATATTACGGCAAGCCATAATCCTCCGGAATATAACGGATACAAAGTATATTGGGAGGACGGCGCTCAGATTACACCGCCTCATGACAAAGGAATTATGGATGAGGTTCAGAAAGTAACGGTTTACAGTACAATGAAAACGATGAGTTTGGATGCAGCAAAAGAGGCAGGACTTTATGTTACAATCGGTGCAGACATCGATGATGCATATATAGAAGAACTGAAAAAGCAGGTGATTCATTGGGATTCTATTAAAGAAGTGGGCAAGGATATTAAGATTGTTTACAGTCCGCTTCACGGGACAGGGAACATCCCGGCAAGACGTGTGCTTGCAGAACTTGGTTTTGAAAATGTATATGTGGTAAAAGAGCAGGAACTCCCGGACGGAGAATTTCCAACAGTATCTTATCCGAATCCGGAATCAGAAGAAGCGTTTTTACTTGGCTTGAAGCTTGCGAAGGAAGTGGATGCAGATCTCATTCTTGCAACAGACCCTGACGCAGACCGTCTCGGTGTGTATGTCAAGGATTCAAAAACAGGTGAATACAAAGTATTAACCGGAAATATGTCTGGATGTCTTTTGGCAGAGTATGAAATTAGTCAGAGAGAAGCTGTGAACGGAAGTTTGCCGGAAGACGGAGCAGTCATTGCATCTATTGTAAGTTCATGTATGGCAGGTGCCATTGCAGACTCTTACGGACTTGACTTTATTCAGGTTCTTACGGGATTCAAATACATTGGTCAGCAGATCCTCGCATTTGAACAGAGTGGAAAAGGAACCTATCTTTTCGGTTTTGAGGAGAGTTATGGATGTCTCATTGGAACTCATGCGAGAGATAAAGATGCGATTGTTGCAACTATGGCTCTTTGCGAGGCGGCAGCTTACTACAAGACCCAAGGAAAGACACTTTGGGATGCCATGATTGATATGTATGAGAAATACGGCTACTACAAAGAAGACATCAAGTCCATTACACTCAAAGGAATTGAGGGACTTGCAAAGATTCAGGAAATTCTAGAGACTTTGCGCAATGAACCACCTGTAGAGATTGCCGGAAACAAGGTGCTTAAAGCAAGAGACTACAAGGCAGACACAATAAAAGATATGGTAACAGGTGAGGTTACACCAACAGGTCTTCCGGCATCAAATGTACTCTACTATAACCTGCCGGACGATGCATGGGTGTGTGTTCGCCCATCCGGAACTGAACCAAAGGTGAAGTTCTATTATGGGGTAAAAGGAATTTCATTGGAGGATGCTGAGAAAAAATCGGTTGCTATGGGTGAGGAAATACTGGCTATGATTGACAAAATGCTGTAAAAATAGCCGAAAAACATGAAATATACTTGACAAAAGTTGTTGAAAACGATATAACAGTAGACAAGAGTGTGAATTTCATAGAAGTATGATTTTCTATGTTTTAAATAAGAGGAGGAAACACCCATGAACAGAGCAGAATTAATTGCAGCAATGGCTAAAAAAGCTGACTTAACACAGAAAGATGCTGAGAAAGCATTAAAAGCTTTCACAGAAGTTGTAGCTGATGAATTAAAGAAAGGTGACAAAATTCAATTAGTAGGATTTGGTACTTTCGAAGTTGGCGAAAGAGCAGCAAGAGAAGGAAGAAATCCACAGACTGGCGAGACAATGGCAATCGCAGCTTGCAAGGCTCCTAAGTTTAAAGCTGGTAAAGCTTTAAAAGATGCTATCAACGCATAATTAAAACTAGAATCAAAAGGGATGTGCAATTGCACATCCTTTTTATTGCCACGATACATTTGTTTAGGAGGAATATATGAGATTAGATAAATTTTTGAAGGTGTCTCGTTTGATAAAAAGAAGAACCGTTGCAAATGAAGCGTGCGACGCGGGACGAGTGCTTGTAAACGGAACTGTTGCAAAAGCCTCTGTAAAGGTTAAAGTTGGAGATGTGATTGAAATTCAGTTTGGTACAAAAACAGTAAAAGTCGAAGTACTCGATATACAAGATACGACGAAAAAAGAAGAGGCGAAAGATCTGTTCCGCTATTTATAAAATACAGTCATAATACTTCAGGGCCGCTCATAGAATATTTACAGATAAAAATTCAGGAAAGGGTGTGAATATTTGGAAGAGAGACAAGTACCGAAGGCGCATAAGCTGGTAATCAATAATAGAAAAACAAGTATGGTGACAGGAGTGTTGGATGTTCTGGCCTTTGATTTGAACGAGGTGCTGCTTGAAACGGAACAGGGTATGTTGATGGTGAAGGGGAAGGATTTACACGTGAACCGTCTGAGCTTGGAAAAGGGAGAAGTAGATTTGGCTGGGCAGATAGATAGTATTTCTTACTCGGATGCACATCACAATACAAAGAAGAGTGACAGCTTATTTGTGAAGTTGTTTAGATAGTTATGATTCTTGGAATTGAAAAAGAACTATCTGTTTTTTTGCAAGCTGTCCTTGCTGGCAATTTGGTGTATTTGGTCTACTTCATGATTCGTATCTTCCGTCGTATTCTAAAGCATAATCTGTTTTGGATTTCTTTTGAGGATGCGATTTTTTGGATAGTCACCGGATTTTATTTGTTTTTTAAAATATACCAGACAAGTAATGGAACAATTCGATGGTATTTCGTATTGGGAGTTTTGGTTGGAGGAATTTTTACGCACCTGATAATTTTAAAAATAATGAAAAAAAATATTGATAAATCAAAAAAAAGAGAGTAAGATAAAAGTACTATATACGTATAGTGGGGATTAGGGTGAGTATAAAAATGAAAAAGGTTAAGAAGCGGAATACACATGTGCGTCGCCGAATATTAGAACATCGGCTTAGTATTCTTTTGATTATCTGTGTCATTGTGGTTTTGGGAGTGACGCTTTCTGTTGCGAGCATTTCTCTACATAAAAAAAACCAAGGGTATAAAGCGCAAGAAACAGAATTGCAGAAGCAGTTAGAAGAAGAAAAAGCACGTGCGGAAGAGATTGATGAATTAGAAAAATACGTAGGAACAGATGAATACATAGAGGATGTCGCAAAGGATAAATTGGGATTAGTGTATCCGAATGAGATTCTGTTTAAAGCAGAGTAAAAATTAAAAATAAAGATACAAATGATGGCTTTAGGAAACATTTTGGTTTTCTAAAGCCATTTTTGTGTGATGGAAACGCAGGAGGATGTATGCAAGAATTAAAGATAAATCCGTATGTGGTGCAGATTGATAAGTTTGTAAGTTCATTGGACAAGCTATCGTATGCATTTTTGCGGATGGAAGAAGACAAAAAAGTGATTACAGAAGAAGCATATCAAGAAGTTCGGGAAGATGTGAAAGAACGAGTATGTAAAGGATGCGAGCGCAAAAAAGTGTGTCATGGAGCCGATATGATTCAGGATGTGTTATATACCATTGAGAAATATGGCGCAGAACTGAATGTGGAAACAAAACGAAAAATGCAAAAAAAATGCATTCATGCGCCGCAGTTTTTAAGAACCGTAATAGATGTATATAAAAATGAAAAACATAATCAGATGTGGCAACATCGTATAGCAGAAAATCGAGAGGGCTGTGCAGTACAGCTTAACACATTTGCGCAAATGATTCGACATTCTACAAGAGAGTTGGGAGCCAGTATTTTTGAGGATGAACATTTGGAAAAGAAAATCAAAGTTCGTCTGGCGAAAAGGGGATTGAAAATCTTAAGCACAGTTTTTTTTGTAAGCGAAAGTGGGAGATATGAAATTCATGTGACGGTCAAGGCAACAAAGGGAGAGTGTGTGACTACGAAAGAGGTTGCAAGAGTCATCTCTGACTGTACAGGAAGGGATATGGTGACGGGCAAAGAAGAGCGTGTTATGGTCGGAGCGGAGTATAGCACACTTGTTTTTGTAGAAGGAGCAAAGTTTCATACGCTTCAGGGTGTTGCTAAAATAGGAAAGGGATGTGAGAAAATATCCGGAGATAATTTTTCAATGCTGGAACTTCCCGGAGGAAAGCAGGGTGTCATACTATCTGACGGTATGGGTGCAGGGGAAAGAGCCTTTCAAGAAAGCTCCATGGTAGTGGAGGTGTTGGAAGAACTATTAGACGCAGGCTTTCCGAAAGAGACAGCGCTTCAGATGTTGAATACAGCTATGGTAATGGGAAGAGAGGAGGTTCGTTTTTCCACAATTGATATGGGCCAGTTTGATTTGTATACTGGGAAATGTGAATTCGCAAAAGCGGGAGCCTCTACGACTTTTATAAAATATAAAGAAAAAGTGGAAAGTATCAAATCAACAAGTTTGCCAATGGGCGTCATGTCGAAACTGGACGTGGACTATGTAGACCGTGAGTTACAGGATGGGGATATGGTGATTATGGTGACAGACGGGGTCATGGATGCACTGCCGGTAGGAGAGCAGGATTTCCTCATGCATGCTATCATTGAGGGGACAAGTCTTAATAATCCCAAGGAATTGGCACATCATATTTTGGAGCAGGTGCTGGAATGCTCTGGTCATATTCCACTTGATGACATGACAGTTGTAGTTGTAGGCATCTGGGCTCTTGAAAAATAGTGCAAGATAGGATAGAATTGTAATAAATTTACGAAGGAAAACGATAGTAATGTTCGCAAAAGTAAAGAATTACGCAGAGAAATATCAAATGTTTTCAAGTGAAGATTGTGTAATAGCAGGCGTATCAGGAGGAGCAGATTCTGTATGCCTCCTTTTCGTACTTTTGGAACTTCGGGAAGAAATAGGATTTGAACTTGTAGCAGTGCATGTCCATCATGGATTGCGAGGAGTAGAGGCTGATGCAGACGAAGAATTTGTTAAAAAGCTCTGCGAGGAACGAGGGGTGCTACTGGAGAGATATCATGCGGATGTGGCTGCAATCGCAAAAGAGAGAAGGCAATCTACCGAGGAAGCAGGAAGAGAAGTTCGCAGGGAATTTTTTGAGCAGGCAAGAGTTAAGTATCATGGGACGAAGATTGCGATGGCACATCATCAGAATGATAATGCGGAGACGTTTCTGTTTCGCCTGGCAAGGGGAACCGGCCTAAAAGGTCTTGGCGGTATGGCGCCTGTAAAGGAACAATTTGTACGACCGCTTTTGTGCGTCGACAGAAGAGAGATTGAAGAATATCTGAAAGAACAGAATATATCCTACTGCATCGATGCCACCAATGAGAGTGATGAGTATGCAAGGAATCGTATTCGGAATCACATGCTTCCATTTATGGAGACAGAGCTGAATTCAAAAGCAATTTGTCATATCAATGAAACGATGGAACATATTCGGGGGATATGGGAGTATGTGGGAGAACAAACGAATCAATATGTGAAACAATGCGTTTATCAGACGGGACGAGGCTATGTGATTGAAGAAGAACAATATCGTAAGGTTCCTGAAGCACTACAGGCTATTTTGATTAGAAATGTTTTGGTTGCTGTTTGCAAAAAGGAAAAGGACCTGGAAGGCATTCACCTGAATCAGATAAAGGAGTTATTTGACAAGCAAACAGGACGCAAGATAGATTTACCATATCAAATGGAAGCAAAACGAGTTTATGACGGCGTAGAGATTGGCAAAAAACAACAGAGACAAGAGATGGATTCAGAGGAAATTTTCTTTGAATTATGCAACAATCAAGAGACATATCACTGGAAGAATTACAATATTTCTTGTCGCGTATTGAATAAAATGCAAATAGACGGTGAGACTTTAGAAAAAAGTCACACGAAATGGTTTGATTGTGATATAATCAAACATGGCGTAAGTATTCGTACCAGAAGGCAGGGTGATTACATCACGATTCATCCGGACGGAAGGACGCAGAAGTTAAAAACATATTTTATCAACGAAAAAATCCCACAAGAGGAGAGAGATGAGATATTACTTATAGCGGATGGCAGTCACGTTCTGTGGATTGTAGGCCATCGTGTGAATTGCGCTTATCAAACAAAAGAAAATACAAATTGTGTATTGGAAATACACGTAGATGAAGGAGAAAGACATGGCAGAGACAATTAGAGTAATGATTCCGGAAGAGGAAGTGGACGCAAAAATTGCAGAGTTAGGAAAGAAAATCAGCGAGGATTATGCAGGGAAACAAGTGCATTTAATTTGTATTTTAAAAGGAAGCGTGTTCTTTACATGCGAACTTGCAAAACGTATTACCGTTCCGGTATCGCTTGATTTTATGAGTGTGAGCAGTTACGGTGACGGCACATCATCAAGCGGCATTGTTAAGATTGCAAAGGATTTGGATGAGTCTTTGGAAGGAAAAGATGTTATTGTCATTGAAGATATTATTGACTCGGGAAGAACATTGTACTATTTAATGGAAGTTCTTGGAAAGAGACAACCGAACAGTCTGAAGTTATGTACGCTTCTTGACAAACCGGACAGACGTGTCAGAGATGTGAAGGTTGATTATGTGGGATTTGAGATTCCGGATGAGTTCGTTGTGGGTTATGGTCTTGACTACGCGCAAAAATACAGAAATTTACCATACATTGGTATTGTTGAGGGCTTAGAGTAGGAGGAGTAAAATATTGAATAAGAAAAGCAGAGGAATAGGCCGTTTTTCGACGTTAATTATCATTCTGTTTGTTTTGGGACTGTATTATGTCGTGGGGCAAATGGCTGTGAAGCAGCAAAGTTATACTTACGAGGATTTCATCAATTCAGTTGAAGAGGGCAAGATTGAATCTGTCGTGATAGAGCAGAACAAGGCGGTTCCGACCGGAAGATTGGAGCTTGTCTTAGAAAATGGAAATTCTAAATATGTCAATGTCTCAGATGTAAATGAGGCACAAAGGATTTTAAAAGAAGCGGGAATAAAAGATATAGAGATACTTGGTGTTCGTCAGGAATCTGTATTTTTAACATCTATACTTCCAACAATAATTATGGTCGGAGTATTGATCTTTTTGTTTATGATGATGAATCGTCCGACAGGAGCGAATGCTAAGGCAATGAACTTTGGGCGAAATCGTGCCAAAATGATTAATCCTGCAGATAAACAGATTACTTTTTCAAATGTAGCCGGATTACATGAAGAAAAGGAAGAGTTGGAAGAGATAGTAGATTTTCTAAAAAGTCCTAAAAAATATATACAGGTGGGAGCGAGAATTCCGAAAGGAGTACTTCTTGTAGGACCACCTGGAACTGGTAAGACATTACTTGCGAAGGCTGTTGCAGGAGAAGCGGGAGTTCCGTTTTTTACTATTTCCGGTTCTGATTTTGTAGAAATGTTTGTGGGCGTAGGTGCTTCTCGTGTGAGAGATTTGTTCGAGGATGCGAAGAAAAACTCACCATGTATTGTGTTTATTGATGAGATTGATGCGGTTGCAAGACGCCGTGGTACGGGTCTTGGAGGCGGACATGATGAGAGAGAGCAGACGCTGAATCAGCTTCTCGTTGAGATGGACGGTTTTGGTGTAAATGAAGGAATCATTGTCATGGCAGCGACCAATCGTGTAGATATTTTGGACCCGGCCATCTTACGACCGGGACGCTTTGACAGAAAGGTATCCGTTGGGCGCCCGGATGTCAAGGGAAGAAAAGAGATACTTGCTGTGCATGCAAAAGGCAAACCACTTGGAGACGATGTGGATCTTCAACAAGTTGCGCAGACGACTGCAGGATTTACAGGTGCTGACCTTGAAAATCTGTTAAATGAGGCCGCTATTTTGGCTGCGAAAGAAGAGCGAGTATATATTCAGCAGCAGGATATTCAACGTTCGTTTGTGAAGGTTGGAATCGGAGCTGAGAAGAAGAGCAAGGTTGTTTCTGATAAAGAAAAGAGAATTACTGCATACCACGAGGCAGGGCATGCAATTCTGTTCCATGTGCTTCCGGATGTAGGACCTGTTTACAGTGTTTCAATTATTCCAACAGGTGCCGGAGCAGCAGGTTATACGATGCCTTTGCCGGAGAAAGATGAGTTGTTTAATACAAGAGGACAGATGTTACAGGATATTACAGTATCACTTGGTGGGCGTGTGGCAGAAGAGCTGGTGCTTGATGATATTACAACTGGAGCATCTCAGGATATCAAGCAGGCAACCGCTATGGCGAAATCTATGGTTACAAAATTCGGTATGTCAGAAGAACTTGGTTTAATCAATTACGACAATGACAGTGAGGAAGTATTTGTAGGAAGAGATTTTGGACACACTTCCCGAGGTTATGGCGAAGAAGTAGCAAGTAAGATTGATAGAGAAGTGAAACGCATCATTGATGAATGCTATAAAGATGCGAAACGCATTATTATGGAACATGAGAATGTATTAGAAGCGTGTGCGAACCTACTTCTCGAAAAGGAAAAAATTACAGGCGAGGAATTTGAGGCATTATTTTATGAATAGAGAAGCATTGTTTAGTGATGGAACCAAGCAGTACTTGGTTCCATCAGAACCGAAAAAAAATGAAGTTGTGACAATACGATTTCGTACGGCGAAAAATGATGTGGACTTTGTGCGCGTAATTTCAGGATCACGCGCATTTGTTATGCGCAAATCGGTGAGTGTAGGGAAGTTTGATTATTACGAAGTCAAATGGAAATTAGGTGAAGAGCCACTGCGTTACTGTTTTGAAGTGAATGGTCGAGAAGAACATGGACGGGGTGTGGTGTGCTATTATGACAGACTCGGTGTATCGGACTATATGCGGAATGAATGCGCATTTACGATTATACCGGGATTCTTTACACCGGATTGGGCAAAAGGCGCCGTGATGTATCAGATTTTTGTAGACCGATTTTGTAATGGTGATACAAGTAACGATGTAGAGACCGGTGAGTACATATATATTGGAGAACCTTGTACACGTGTAAAAGAGTGGAGTAAATATCCCGCTTACATGGGTGTGCGAGAGTTCTATGGTGGCGATTTGCAGGGTGTTTTGGAAAAATTGGATTATTTGGAAGAGTTGGGTGTAGAGGTTATCTATTTTAATCCGCTTTTTGTTTCTCCTTCCAATCACAAATACGACAGTCAGGATTATGATTACATAGATCCTCATTTTGGAAAGATTGTTGAAGATGGTGGCAAGGTTTTAGAAGAGGAAGACAAGAATAATGCCAATGCCACAAAATATAGGAAACGAGTGACGACGAAAGCCAACCTGGAGGCAAGTAATCAACTATTTATACAGTTAGTAGAAGAAATGCACAAGCGTGGTATGAAAGTTATCATTGATGGTGTATTTAATCACTGTGGATCTTTCAACAAATGGATGGACAGAGAATGCATTTATGAGGATTCCGAGGATTATCAGGCGGGAGCATATGTTTCGGCAGAAAGTCCCTATCATAGTTTTTTCTCATTTCGTGAGAATTGGACTTCTAGGTGGCCTTATAATGGAAGTTATGAAGGCTGGTGGGGACATGATACGTTACCAAAGTTAAACTATGAAGCGGATTCCAAACTGGAAGAATATATATTAGATATTGCAAAGAAATGGGTGTCAGAGCCATTCAATGTAGATGGGTGGCGTCTTGATGTGGCTGCAGATCTCGGTCACAGCAATGACTATAATCATTATTTTTGGAAAAAATTCCGAAAAGTTGTCAAAGAAGCAAATCCAAATGCGCTTATTCTTGCGGAGCATTATGGTAACCCAAGGAATTGGCTACAGGGTGATGAATGGGATACGGTTATGAACTATGATGCCTTTATGGAACCACTTACTTGGTATCTCACCGGTATGGAAAAACATAGTGATCGCCAGAGACCGGACCTTTGCGGTAATGCAGAAAGTTTTATAGGATGTATGAAAGGACAGATGATGTATATGTATACTCCGTCACTTCTGACTTCTATGAATGAACTTTCCAATCATGACCATTCAAGATTCTTAACCAGAACAAATCGTATGGTTGGACGTGTCAGTCATCTTGGTCATGAGTCTGCATCGAAGTATGTGGACGAAGCTGTCATGAGGCAGGCAGTTGCGATGCAGATGACATGGATAGGAGCACCGACTGTTTACTATGGCGACGAGGCGGGAGTGTGCGGATTTACCGACCCAGACAACCGCAGAACTTATCCATGGGGAAAAGAAAACAAATCCCTATTGACGTATCATAAAATGGCAATACGTATTCATAGAGAAAGTAGTGCACTGAGAACAGGGTCTTTGGAAATACTATATGGGCAGAACAACGTAGTATCTTATGCACGCTTTGATGAGCATGAAAAAGTTGTGGTTGTTGTTAATCGTGGGGAGAAAAAATCAGAACTTAAGATTCCGGTTTGGAGAGCAGAAGTGCCGATGCAGGCAGAGCTGGAGCAGTTGCTCTATTCGTGGGAAGAAGGTTTTACTTCAGAACGTGTCATGCTTCCTGTGGATGAAGGGAATTTAAGTATTGAGATGGGAAAGAATTCCGTTGCAATTCTTAGGTACAAAGTAAAAAAATAGTTGCAATATTCTGTGGAATATGGTATAAACTAATATTGTCAGGTTGATACAATCTGACACATATGGATGGGTTCCCGAGTGGCCAAAGGGGGCAGACTGTAAATCTGTTAGCAACGCTTTCGGTGGTTCGAATCCACCTCCATCCATTTTCTTAATAAAAGAAACCTCCGAATCGAATCGGAGGTTTTTGTTTTAGATATCTAACTTATCAAAGCCTTTCAATAATTCTTTTACGATTTCAAGTATTTTTTCGCAATCGCCTTCTCTGACACCTTCCATGTTCATTGGCATAAGAGGATCGTGAAGGGACATACGAAGAAGTACCCAGCCTTGCACGTTCTCACTGTGGAAGGAAAGGCGTACACCTTCATAAGAATTCGGTGCCACATCGTAGCCGGCTTCTTTTGCGCGTGCTTCAAATGCTTTTAACACTTCCTGACCGTAAGAAGCAAAGTCCTCTGTGAAAATTTTCATACGGAATTCTCTTTCGTCAAATCCCTTTGCAAGTTTTTCAATATAAGAACTAATTTTCTTGCCTTCTTTGGCAGCGAGTGCTGTAGCAATCAATATTTTTACTGCAAGATAAGCTCCGTCATCCAAGAAGTAGTTCTCGCTCAGCGCACCATGACCGGAGGTCTCAATCGCGAGAGGAGACACAACGCCTTCTTTGTTCAGACGAATGGATTCGTTAATTACGTTTTTGTAACCGCGTTTGAAACGGTGGTGTACTAAGTGTAACTCATTCTCTAAAAAGTCTGTCAGACGATCTGATGTAACAGAGTCTGTGACGATTGTACTTCCTGGATAATCCTTAGCAAGGATAGCTGCCATCATGGCGATGATAGCATCGCGGTTTACTTCAGAGCCATCTGGAAGAACTGCGGACATACGGTCTACATCTGTGTCGAAGATAATACCGAGGTCAGCGTTGTTTGCAAGGACAGCCTGCTTGATTGCTTCCATCGCCTGTTTGTTTTCCGGATTTGGAATGTGATTCGGGAACATGCCGTCCGGCTCTAAAAATTGACTGCCTGTTGTGTCTGCACCAAGAGGAGCAAGCACTTTCTCTACGAAGAAACCACCGGCGCCATTTCCCGCATCAACTACGATGCGAAGTCCCTTTAATGGTTTTTCATAATCCTCTGCATTCACACCTGCTTTGATTTTCTCTTGTAAGCTCTTTGTATAAGCACTCAGACTATCGCATTCTACAACAGGTTTATTACATTCTGCGATTTCCAATGTCTTTGCAATTGTAAGAATCTCTTTAATGTCTGCCTTTTCCAGTCCTCCGTTTGGATTAAAGAACTTAAGTCCGTTGCGGTTGAATGGAAGATGACTTGCTGTAATCATTACTGAGCCGTCAAACGCAAACTCCGGAAATACAACTGTCATAAACATAGATGGAGTGGAAACCAAACCACAGTAGTAGAGGTTTGCTCCTGCAGCGCCTGCACCTGCAATGAATGCATCCTTCATAAGGTCAGCAGTGATGCGGGAATCATGTCCCACACCGATTTTTAATTCTGTCGCCGGCTTTCCGGATTTGTCAGACAACCATTTTACGAATGCCTGACCGATTAGGTTTACTGCATCCTGAGTCAAATTGACAGGTTCATCGGCAATGCCTTCTGCCGCAACTCCGCGGATGTCGCTTCCGTTTTGTAATTTTAATAAATCAATCATGAATGACCTCCGTTTTATACCCAAGCTTTCACTTTGTTATAGATGCTTTCTGCATCCAAACCGTATTTTTTAATCAATGCTACTGCAGGTCCTGATTCACCAAATGTATCATTTACACCAATCTTCAACATCTTCGTAGGTGCCTTTTCTGCAAGTACATCTGCAACTGCACTTCCGAGTCCGCCGATTACGGAATGTTCTTCTACGGTAACCACTTTGCCTGTCTCTTTTGCTGCTGCAATTACAAGTTCCTCATCAAGCGGTTTGATTGTATGGATATTGATTACTTTTGCTTCAATTCCGTCTGCTGCCAACATATCTGCCGCTGCAAGAGTTTCTGCAACTTCAAGACCTGTTGCGATGATTGTCACGTCCTTACCTTCGCGAAGAACAATACCTTTTCCAATCTCAAACTTG